>CALJDU010000006.1 GCA_938024995.1 uncultured bacterium | reverse complement strand
GGAGGATGGGCGGGTGGGGTCAGAAGCTTCCTCGCGAAGCGTGCGCAACGCGACGGAAGCTGGCGCGCCCCATCTGCCATCCGCAGCATGCGCTCACAAACGAACACCCGAGCCAACTCGATCGATCAAGAACGCCCACGTACAACCGAGAACACAAACGGAACGTGCTCCCCCAAGAAACAAAAGCAGCGCGTGAACCATTCAAGCGGCGAACTCTCGTTGAACGCGGAGGATGGGCGGGTGGGGTCAGAGGAACGCTGAAGTGAAACTCACGCTGCGCGCTCGCGTTCTGGCGCGCCCCATCTGCCATCCGCAGCATGAGCAGAAAGAGAACGAAAGCGTCTACATGATCACTCGCAAACGATCGCGTTGACGATCGAACACGCAAGGCACGCGCGACCCTCTCCAACAAAAGCAGCGCGTGAACCACTCAAGCGGCGAACTCTCGTTGAACGCGGAGGATGGGCGGGTGGGGTCAGAAGAACGCTGAAGTGAAACTCACGCTGCGCGCTCGCGTTCTGGCGCGCCCCATCTGCCATCCGCAGCATGAGCAGAACCAAGAACGACCAAGCCAACCCGATCGCCCAAGACAACTCACGCCCCACCGAGAACACAAACGGAACGCGCTCCCCCAAGAAACAAAAGCAGCGCGCGACCCACTCAAGCGGCGGACCCTCGACGATCGCGGAGGATGTGCGGGAGGGGTCAGAAGAACGCTGAAGTGGAACGCGTGCCGCGCGCTCGCGTTCTGGCGCGCCCCTTCTGACATCCGGAGCATGCGCGAACCCAAGTACACCCAAGCCAACCTGATCGACTAAGAACACCCACGTCCAACCATGAACACAAACGGAATGCGCTCCCCCAAGAAACAAAAGCAGCGCGTGAATCACTCGCGCGGCAAGCTCGCTCGGAACGCGGAGGATGGGCGGGTGGGGTCAGAAGCTTCCTCATGGAACTCACGCAACGCGGCGGAAGCTGACGCGCCCCATCTGCCATCCGCAGCATGCGCCGGCTCAAGAACGAATGAGCCACCCGATCACTCAAGAACACTCAAGATCGAAAACGACGACCCACGGACCGCGCTCCCCCTCCCAATAAAGCAGCGCGCGACCCACTCAAGCGGCAAGCCCGCTCGCGTTCTGGCGCGCCCCTTCTGACATCCGGAGCATGAGCACGACCGAGGCCAACAAGGCCAACTCCCAGAACGAACCATCTCGAGCGGAACGGTCGCGACGTTACCGCCGAATGCCGAACACCTGGGTCCAGTGGGTCTCGTCGCGTCCCACCCCGATGATGTCGAAGTCAGGATCCATGATGTTGCGACAGTGTCCGTCGCTCTCCATCCACGCTTGAACCGCGTCCGCTGCGCGTGGGCTCCCAAAGTAGATGTTCTCGCCGTACCCGCGTGTCGGATACTCCGTCCGATCGATCCGGCCGCCGGGGCCCTCACCATCCGGGTTCGTGTGGTCGAAGAAACCACGGTCAACCATGTCCTGGCTGTGGATCCGCGCCGCGCAACGAAGGTGCAACTGCATCGTCAGCGCGGGCGCCGGACCGAAGTTCCCTTCGGTGTCACAGTTGTAGCCCGTCGCTCGATGCTCGTTGACCAACTCCAGGACGCGCTCCTCAGCGGCCACCCATCCGCCGTTCCAATCACGCACCGTGTCGCACGCGGGGTGATCCGGAACCGTAGCGACCGGCGCGGGGGGCTCCTCCATCATCATTGGGTCGTCGCCGCACCCCACAAGTGAGAGAACGAGCGAGCCCGTGAGGGCGATGGCGTTGAGGCGAAATCCAGTCAAGCGAGTCTCCAGTCCACGCGTGAGCGCGTGCCGCAGTATTGACGAAAACCGCGACGTTTTCGAGCACAAGCCCACAGGAAACCACCGGATCGACTGACGCAAGGCGACGAAGAACGAGCGCGTTCGAGACAACACTTGATCGTGTCAGGGAATCCACGCCGCGCGATGGGCGGAAGCTCCCGACATCCATCTTCTCGCGAAGAAGTCGGAAAGCGCGCGGCTGGCACCGCGCTTGCGATGTCTGAGGGAGATGGAACCCGTTCACGCCGCGAAACGTCCCGAACTGACCTCGGCGAAGCGTCCCGGAGTCACCGTCGTCACGGTTGTGGAACAAGCGCGGCGACGGCTTCGAGCCCAGCGTCGCGCCTCTTTCCGCGTGCGGCACGGAGCGCGCCTCTTCCTCGCGGCCGCGACCATCACCGCTCTGCGTCCGCTGGTCTGGCCGCTCGCGACGCATCAACCACTGTCGCTTGGCCCTGTCCGCTCGCTCATCCTCCTCGTCATCGGGCTCGTCACGACCGGTCTCGTTTTCGTCGCGGCGACCCGTCGACTCCCGAGCGCGCTCGCCACCGCGCGAAGGCTCGACATCGCGCTCGGCCTCGACGACATCATCGCGAGCGCGCTCTCCTTCGCGACTCAGCGGGACAACCGCAGCAGCGGCTTTCGCGAGCTCACCATTCAGCGCGCCACGAACACGCTTCGCGGGCTCCCGCTCGAGACGATCCTGCCTCGTCCGACCTCGCCCCATCCGCGACGGACCATCGCGTCGAGCGTGCTCCTCATGCTCGTCGCCGTCTTGGTTGGCTCGTTCGACCCCGCTTGGGTCAGCTTGCTTCAGCGTCCGCCGACCCCCGAAGAGCAAGCGCTGGTCGCCGCGCTCGTCCGCGTCGCCGAGGAGGCGAATGAAGCGCCGAACGATCCCGAAACGATCGACGAAGAAGAGAGGGCACGTGAAGACGCCTACTCCAGCGGTGGCAGCGGGAGCGAGACGGAGGACGCGCTCGAGATCGCGCGTCGGCGCGCGAATCATGCCGCAGATCTCATGGCGCGCGGAAACCGTGAAGGCGCGCTTCGCGAGCTGTCGGCCGTCCGAAGCGGTGACCGCGAAGCCTCGCGTCGCGAACGTGAGCTCGACTCCGCGCTTCGCGACCTGGCGCGCGCTCTTCAGCGCGCGGAGCACGGGACCAGTGAACGAGGTTCGCGAGCAGGCGCGCGGCAGGGAGGTGAGCAAGGTGGCGAAGCAGGGCGCGCTCCAAGACGCGCGCGACGGGGTAAAACGCGTCCCGCCAGCGACGTGAGGGAATCGTTACGGCTCCTGACCAAGCGTCTCCGAGAGCCCGCCCGCGGGAGCGATACCGAAACCGCGGAAGCAGAGCAGCGGCGAACCCTCGAGCGTCTTCAACGCGCCGCCCAAGCGGCGGGGGAACGCGCCGCGCGACCAGGCGCGACCGAAGCGGAGCGCGCCGCCGCGCAGAGCCTCAACCGCGCGGCCGAAGCGCTCTCACGCGGAGAACGGGACGCCGCAGCAGACGCGATGGCGGAGGCGGCGCAACGCGCCGCGGAGCTCGAGCGCCAGCGGCGCGCGATGAGCCGCGCCGCCGAACAGATGGCGCGCCTGCTGGAACGCGCGGGTCTGCTCGAGCGCGCGGTCCGCTTGGCCATGCTCAATCGCGAGTCGCAGAGCGAGAGAGACGCTGGACGTGAAGGAGACGGTCGCTCGGGAACGGCAGGTGCGTCTTCAGAGCGCGCTTCGTCCACCGCCGCGAGCGGCGCGCGCTCTTCCGCGCTCGCTTCGCTCGCCGCGCGGCTCGCTGGATTCGAGCAAGCCGAGAGCGTCGGGACGGCCTCGCAACTCGCCGAGCCGCACGTCCCCGACCGTCGCAACGGGCGCGGCTCGACCGCCTCCGCGACACGTTCATCGCGCGACCGAGTCGACGTTCACGAAGGGACCCGCGCGGTGCAGGCGATCGAAGGGCTCGGCGTCGACGGAGAGCCCACCCAAGCGTACCGCGATGTCTTCCCGACCTATGACGCCGTCATCGAAGACGCGCTCGAGAACGACCATGTCCCGCCCGCCCGACGTGACGTCGTGCGGCGCTACTTCGAATCGATCCGCCCTGGAGCGGAGAGGAGCCCATGATGAGCAAGGAAGCAGTCGACCCGATCGACACAGAGGCCACGTCCGCGACGGAGCATGAGCGGAGCGTCGACCCCGATGAGTCAGGACCTCATCCGCTCTACGAGGCCGCGCCGCGTCACCGCGAGCGATCAAAAGAGGACGTCGAGGCGCGGCTCACGCGAGCGCAGGAGCTCGCGAACGCGATTCAAGTGGGTCTTCGCTCTGTCATCTTTGGACAGGACGAAACGCTTGAGCACGTCACCACGTGTTTGCTCGCTGGTGGGCACGTGCTCCTCGAAGGCGCACCAGGGCTCGGGAAAACGCAGATCGTGCGTACGCTCTCGACCCTCCTCAGCGGCCGCTTCGCGCGTGTCCAGTTCACGCCGGATCTCATGCCGAGCGACGTGCTCGGGACGAGCCTCGTTGTCTCGCTCCCGAACGGAAGCAAAGACCTCCAGTACCGAGAGGGTCCGGTCTTCACCAACCTCTTGCTCGCCGATGAGATCAATCGCGCGACGCCGAAGACCCAGAGCGCGCTCTTGGAAGCGATGGGAGAGCGCACGGTCTCGGTGGACGGCGTCTCCCGTCCCTTGCCCAGACCCTTCTTCGTCCTCGCGACGGAGAACCCGATCGAGATGGAAGGGGTCTTTCCGCTTCCTGAAGCGCAGCTCGATCGCTTTCTCATGAAGCTCGTGTTGAAGATGCCGGACCTCGCGACGCTCACGGCGATCGCGGCTCGCGCAGAAGAACCGGACCTCCCGTGCGCGGTCACGACGCCTCACGATCTGGAAGCGACGCAAGCGATCGCGCGAGAGATCCCCTCTGCTCCGCACGTGCTCAGCTTCGCGGCGCGTCTCGTCCTCGCGACTCACCAAATCGAAGGCGCGCGCTACGGCGCAGGCCCACGCGCGGTCCAAGCCTTGATGAGCTGCGCTCGCGCACGCGCGTTGATGGTCGGCAGAGCCTGCACGTCCATCGCCGACATCAAAGCCGTCGCGGTCCCCGTGTTACGACACCGGGTCGCGCTTGGGTTCGAGGCAGAAGCCATGGGCGTCTCCGTCGAGCAAGCGCTCGCAGGCTTGCTGCAAGTGGTGCCGGACGCCGAGCCCAAGAACGCGAGCGGGTCGTGACCACGCACGCGCTCACGCTCCCGCGTTCGGCGGCCCAGAACGCGCGGCTCGATCCCGCGGCTTCTCTTCTCTCTCCCGAAGTGAGCGCGCGTCTATCTCGCTTGACGGTGCAAGCGCGACGCATCCCCAGCGCGCGCCGTCGCGGACCACGGGAACAGCGCTCGGTGGGAACGGGTTCTGCCCCGATCGATACGCGCGCGTACGTTCCGGGGGACGACCCACGGCGGATCGCGTGGTGCGCTTACGCTCGCTTCGAAAAGCTCTTGGTTCGCATCGTGGCGGACGAGACGCCGCTCTCGCTCGCGTTGATCATCGATCAGAGCGCTTCGATGGCGTATGGGGCGCCGTCCAAGCTCACGCAAGCGTGCCGCCTCGCGGCGGGCTTCGCCGCGGTCGCGGTTGAGTCGGAGGATCGCGTCGCGGCGATCGCGACCGCTCGCACGCCACGGATCTTGAGCCGGGCGGTCAGCGGCCGACGTGGTCTCGGTGGACTGCTCCGCGCGATGAGCGGCTTGACCGCCCGCGGACTGACTGACCTCGCGGGAGCCGCGCGAATCGCGACCGACACGCTGGGCGGACGTGGGTTGTGTGTCGTGTTTAGCGATCTCCTCGATCCTCGTGGCGCGCTTGACGGCGCTCGCGCGCTTCGCGCCCGCGGACACGAAGTCGTGCTCGTCGAGGTCCTCACCCCCTTCGAGCTCTCTCCTCCTGATCTCTCCGGTTGCACGCTCGAGGACGCGGAGACCGGCGAGCTGGTGGAGCTCCCGTCACGCGGGGCGCTCGCGGCCTATCGCGCCGCGCTGAACGAACATCGAGACGCGCTGGACGCAGAAGCGACCCGTCTCGGCGCCCGCGTCTTACGCGTATCGACCGACGACGACTTCGACCTCGTGGTCGGGCGCGCGCTCCGCGCTGGGATCTTTCGCGCAGGAACGATCCGTTGATCCTGACCCACCCATGGTTCATGAGCCTCGCGGCGCTGGTCGTACCGCTCACCTTGCTGTTCTTGTTCCGGCGCTCGCGCAACGTGGCGACGGTTCCATCAACGCTTTTGTGGCAGCGCTTTGCCATCGCGAACGCGAAGAACCGACGCTTCCGGTCACTCGCGCGCGTCTTGTCCTTCCTCTTGTGTGTCAGCGCTTTCCTCGCGCTCGCGCTCGCCGCCGCGCGCCCCTCCCGCTTGGGCGATCACTCGTTGACCATCGCGATCGTGGACGTGAGCGCCTCGATGGGTTCCGGCGACCACTCGCCGCTTGAGCGCGCGCGAGAACGTCTCCGTTCAGACGCGCGCGGACTCGGGACGACAGCACGCTTCGCCTTGATCACCGCCGGGGACACCGCACAGGTCTTGATCGGTCCGAGCAACGACGAAGAGGCCATCACACGCGCGATCGACCGCATCGAACCGACGCGAGGGACCGCGAACCTCAGCGCCGCGATCCGAGTCGCGCGCGGCTTTCAGGATCACTCAACGACCCTGCGGATCTTCCACGACGGGAACAGCACCACGCGTGGTGCGACCGACACCTGGAACGGCGAGGTGGAAGAGGTCCTGTTGGCCCGGTCCGCCGAGGGCACGCAGCGCGACAACGTGGGGATCGTCGCCTTCTCGGCCCGCGCGCCACAAGACGCGGTCGCAGACGAGGACCGCGCGGTCATGATCGGTATCACCGCGAGCGGCGCAGAGAGCGCCAGTGGCGGCGGCAGCACGGCGCGGGAAAGCGGTCTCGAGACACGTCGCGTGCAGGTGACCCTCGAAGACGCAGAGACCACTCTCGCGACGCGGGAGGTCGACGTGACCCCTGGAGCGCTGGCCGACGTAACAGTTCGCTTGCAGGTATTCACGCCTCGCCTCACGGCGACGGTTCGCCCCATCGATGGTCGCGACGACGCGCTTCAGCGCGACGACGTAGCCGAGCTTGAGATCACCGAGACCGTCTCCAAGCGCGTGATCTTGGCGCACGGCGCGGAAGACGAGCGACGCGCGTTCTTCGTCGAAGCCGCGCTTCGGTCTGCTGGGGTCACCGAGCTATCGCGAGTCGCGGAGCTTCCGGTTCCGTTGCCCGAAGGCGCCCTCGCTGTCGTGATCGGCGACGCGCCTTCCCGCGTGACCGGCCCCGTGATCTACATCGCGTCCGACACGGGGGCCCCGTTCCCGACACGAGACCTTACGCGAGAGGAGCTCTCGCTTCGCGCGGTTGACCCAGAGCACGCGCTCACGCGAGGTGTCAATCTCGACGGCGTCACGATCGCGTCGGCCCGCGCACTCGAGATCCCGACCGATGCCCCGCGCGTCCGCTCGCTCGTGGAGCTCGACGGCGGGACGGTCCTCGCGACCGGGCGAGCGGGGGGCGCGCGTTTCGTCTACCTCGGGCTCGACCCCACGCGCTCAGATGTCGTGCTGCGCGTCGCGTTTCCCGTTCTGCTCGCCAACGCGGTCCAGCTGCTCACTGGCGCAGATGAGGTCACCTCCTTCGACGCGATCCCGTTCGACGAGGTGGCGATCACGAAGACGCCCTCGCTCAACGCGGTCGCCAGTCAGCCGGGCACGCGCTTGCCGGTGCACCCCGCGTTCTTCTTCGCGGGGCTCGCGATTTGTGTCCTCGTCGTCGAGGGCGCTGGCTACGGAAAAGGATGGCTCCGATGAGCTTGTTCAAGCGATCCACCGCGAGCGGTACTCACGCGTCCCTTCTGGTACGCGCGGTCGCGATCTCGGTTCTCGTCATCGCGCCCTTTGCGCCCGACCTCGCGCTCACGTCGCAGAAGCGCTCGGTTGTCTACGTCGTCGACCGGTCACCGAGCGTACCGGGTGCGTTCTCGGGTGAGGCGAACCAGTATCTCGCAGAAGCCGAGCTCGCGCGCGCTCAGGCCGACAATGATCTCGAACCCCAGCGCCTCCCTGACATCGGAACGAGCGTGGTGGACTTCGGAGAGTGGGCACGAATTCGTGTGCCGCTGGGGCGGGTTCCGCTGGACGCTCTTCCCGACCCGGAGAGAACGATGCATACCCGAGACGGCACCGACCTTGAGGCGGCGCTGCGCATCGCCGGTGGGGTCCTTCCGGAACACGGAGAGCGCCGCATCGTCGTTCTCTCGGACGGGAACACGACCCGAGGAGACGCACGCGCGGCGGTACGCGACCTCGCGCGCGAGGGTGTCGAGGTGGACGTTGTCCCGCTCGGCAGAGGTACGGAGAATGTGAGCCGCGTCGCGCGCGTTGAGCTGGTGCAAGACCGCGTCGCGATGGGTGAACCGATCGAAGCGCGCGCGCACCTCATCGGACCTCCAGGCGGCTCGGTCAACGTGCGCTTCTTTCGTGATGAGACGTTCCAGGCGTTCCAGTCACACATCCTGGATGAGCGAGGTCGCGCGACCGCCGTCTTCATCGACCACGCCGCGCCGCTGTCGGCGCACACCTACTCGGCGGCGGTCGTCGCGAGGGGCGTTGAGTCACCCCGAGTGCGGACGGCGGCGTTGGTCGGAGGAAGACCGAGGGCCCTGGTGGTCTCCATTGCGGGCGAGACGCCCAGTCTTCTCGAGGAGGCCGTTTCGCAAGCGGGGATGGACCTGTCCACGCTCTCGCTCGCCGATGACGAGCTCGATCCGGACCTCCTTCATGATCTCGATCTCGTCATCTTGAACGACGTTCCACTGGAGCGAGACGGGGAGGTCTCGTTGGTGCGCGGGCTCTCGGTCGCCGCGCAACAAGCGCTGCTCGACTTCGTTCGCCGCGATGGCGGCGGTGTCTTCGTCACCGGAGGCGCCTTCAGCTACGGACCCAACTACGCCGGAGCGCCGATCACGCGGATGCTCCCGGTCGCGATTCAAGACCGGGGAGACATCGAAGACCCCCGCGTCGCGATGGCGATCATGCTGGATCGTTCAGGCTCGATGCGCGCCCGCGTGGGTCGTCACACGAAGCTCGAGCTCGCGGTCGAAGCCGCGCTCGCGGCCGCCTCGACGTTGCAACCCGATGACCGGGTGGGCATCGCATCCGTCGACACCGTGACCACCTGGAGCCAGCAGCTCATGCCTGCCGCCTTGCTCGCGCGGCGCCAGGATGAGATCCGGCGCATGACCGTCGGCGGCGGCGGGATCTTCGTCTACACCGCGTTGGCCGATGCCTACCGCGTACTGACGGAAGCGCCGGAAGCGATTCGCCACGTCGTCATCTTCAGCGACACCGCTGACAGCGAAGAGCAGTACCAAGGCTGCCCGTTCCGGCCGTGTCGTCGTACGCTCCCGTGGGCGATCGACCTCGCGCGAGACGCCCGGGTCGCGGGCATCACCACCACCGTCGTCGGGATCGGTCGCGCGCGAGATCAAGACACCGAGTTCCTTCAGCGCTTGTCTGTCGCTGGCGGCGGTCGCTTCTACCTCACGGAGCGCGGCGCGGATCTCCGCCGCATCTTCGTCGCGGAGACTCGAGCTGTGTCGCGGAGCAACCTGCGTGAAGAGCGCGTATCGGTCCGGTCGGCTCAGGGACACGCGATGACCTCGGGCATCACGCGCTTCCCCGACCTCACCGGGTACGTCGAGACCGAGCGACGCGCGACGGCGAATACCGTACTCGTGACCGGAGAGGATGATCCGCTGCTCGCCTCGTGGCGCTATGGTCTCGGTCGCGTGGTCGCGCTGACCACCGACATCGGTGGTCGCTACGCCAACTCGTTCGCGCACTGGGACCAAGGCGGACAGCTCGTTCGTCAGATCACACGCTTCGCGGCGCGGCGCCGAACCGATCTCGGAGCACACGCCGCGCTGCATATCGACGGCCCGGCGGCGACGCTGACCGTCGACCTTCCGGAGCGAGGCGGAGCCTCCACGCTCCGGGCAGAGGTCACGACGATCCGCGCGGGTGAGCGACACACCGAGACGGTGGCCCTGCGTCGAGTCGCGGTCGGGCGATACCGCGCTGACGTCGACGTTCCAGAAGACGCGCTCGCGATCGCGCGGACCCGGAACGAACGCGGTGAGGTGATCGCCGAGGCGGTTGGCTCGCGTCCCGCCGTGGACGAGTTCTCGAGCGACGGGACGAACACAGGCGCGCTTCGGGAGCTGGTCGCGAGCGGCGGTGGAGAGCTGTCTCCGAGTCCCGAGCGATCGCTTCGCGCGACCTCATCATCAAGACCCAAGCGAACGCGCACCTGGCCTTGGCTCTACCTACTCGCGATCCTTCTTGTCTTGTGTGATCTCGCTTTGCGCCGGGTCGGTCGCGCGCGGTCGGTCGTCGGCGCGCCCGTTCTTCTACGCGAGACGCCGCGCGTCGGACCGGGCCAGCTCAGTACGGCGGAAAGAGACGTCGGAGGAGCGTCACAAAAAGAAGCAGCGTGAACGCCAGGTTGCGAGCCGCGCGAAGCCAGAACGGCCAGCGCGGCAGCGCGACCCCACCTGAGCCGCGCGACCGATTCGCCGGCGCGCCGCATCGCCGCGCTTCGCCGCCCTCGCGCGTGAACAAGAGCGGGGCGACCGCGTCGACGTTCGCGACCAAGAACGCGTCCGAGAGAATGTCTTTGAGAGCGTTACGCGGCATGGCGCGGACCCCGAGTCGCGCCCCGCGGCGTGAGTGACAAGACGGCCGACCCCGCGGTCATGACGCGACACTTCGTCACTGAAACGATCAGGACCAGAGCCAGTGCGCCGCGAGCCCGAGCCAAACGAGCTGCGTGGCAGCGCCGTGCATCACGACGTATGCGAGCGCGCGTCTCCCCAGCGCGCCCGCTCCCACGAAGACGATGAACGCGACGCCCAGCGCGATCCCGCCGATGGTCTCTTCGGATGCGATACGCGCGAAGAACACCACCGTCGCCGTCGCTCCCAAAAACGACGCGACCATTCCGGCGGCTCGGCGCTCGATGAAGACCGCGAGCGTTCGCTTGTCGGCCGCCCGATCGGCTTGGACGTCGGGGAGCGCCGTCGCGATGTTCCCGCTCGCGGCGAGCAAGAAGCCCGCGATCAGATCGCTGGTCGGGATCGCGAGCGTTCCGCGCTGCAGATAGAACCCGACCAGGGGCAGCACGACGCCGACCCCGAGCCCTTGCAGCAGCTCTCCTCCCCCGCGATACGAGAACGCGAACGGCGGGAGGCTGTAGAGCACCAAGAGCACACATGCCGCGAGCCACGCCGCGAGCATCCATGGAAACGAGAACGCGGCGAGCGCGGTCGAGAGCGCGAGGAGCGCCAAGGCCATCGCCCACGCGGCGCGTCGCAGCGCGGGAGGCTTGAGCGCGCCAGACTGCAGCACGCCAGAGCCACCGCTCGCGAAGGTACGGTGGTCCGTGTCGTGGTCGCGGTCCGCGTAGTCGTTCGTAAAGACGATCAGGAGATGGTCGAGCAAGCCGAACGCGAGCGCGAGCGCGAGCATCACGAGACGAAGCGAGCGGTCCTCGTTCGCGCAGGCCAGCGCCGCGCCGAACACGATCGGCGGGGCGATGTTCCCTTGGGCGAGCGGTCGAGCCGCGCGGACCCATGCGCGGAGCGTGGTCATCGCGGGAGTGTAACTTGGCGCGCGGCGTGCGATACCGACCGGGATGGCCCAATCGAAGGTGAAGCCAAAGGCAGAGTCGAGCGAGGCAAACGGGAGCGACGCGCCGCGTGCAGAACGAAAGTCGCTCGCCTGGGCGAGCAAGATCGCCATCGCGTGTCTCCTCATCAGCAGCGCGCTCCACGCGTTAGAGATCGTCGCGTTGTGGATGGAGCTCGAGCTTCTTGGGCGAGCGCAGCTAGAGCGGATCCCCGATGCCACGCTGCTCGACAACGAGGCGCGCATCGGCTTGGCCGGATACGTGGTTCGTTGGTCGCACGCCGTCACCGCGTGTGCCTTCGTGTTCTGGTTTCAGCGCGCCTATCGCAACCTGCCCTCCCTCGGAGAGCGTACGCGACGCGGTGGCGCGTGGCCGGTCCTGATGTGGCTCGTGCCCTTCGTGAACATCGTCCTCTCGCTTCGGATGACAGCGGAGAGCTGGGACAAGTCCCATCGCGCGGCGGGCGCCGAGCGTAAAGACGGTCCCCCTGTTGCCTGGCCCGTCGCGGCTTGGTGGGGCATCTGGGTGAGCGCGAGCGTGCTCAGTGTGATCGCGACGATGACCCAACGCAACGCCGTCACGCTCGCGGATCACGCGCAGGGAGACTACTGGCGAGTTGGTAGTTCGTGCGCGTTCTTCATCGCGGCCTACCTCGCGGCCAACGTCGTGAGGACGATTTCGCGGAGACAACGCGACGCGGCCAAGCGAGTTGACGCTTAAGCGTACGCGACGTTTCCTCGCGCCTCGACCGCGACACCGTTTGCGATCGTGAAGCGCCCCTCGGCGTGCGCCTGCACGGTCTCGCGCAGGGTCTCCGGCTGACGCGCGCACCAGCGGAGATAGGCGAAGAACGAGATGTCTGGGTCATCGATGCGTCCCGGAACGAACACGTCGAGCGCTTCCACCAAGCGCGCGTGATAGCCCTGGTAGACGACCAGATCCTTGAGCCACGTGCTCCGCGGGACCAAGTCATCGCGGACCGCGACCGCCTCCTCGCGAAGCGATTCGAGCGCGCCGGAGTGCGCGACGAGGAGCTCAAGATCGTAGATGAACTGCGCGCCGTCATGGTAGGCGCCGAGCAAGTGACGCTTGATGCGCCAGGGCGGACTGATGAGCCCGGAGAAGTCGAGCGGCGCGACCGCGCGCTCACGCACCAAGAACGGGAAGCGAAGCGGGCGCTTGCTCAGGAGACGCGCGCGACGGGTCTCGCGAACCGGTGCGCTGCTGATCCCGATCGTCTCGGAACGAAAGAAGACCCGGTGCCACATCCGCAGCACGCCGAGCTGGACCTGCCAGAGGTTCGGGATGTCCTCGTCCCGCAAAAGACCCGAGCGACGAACCTCCTCGAGGCGCGCTTTAACCGTCTTGGGCTGGATCAGGAGGGGCGTGAGCACGAACTCGTGGTGACACGTCACGCGCCGAGTCTCAACTCATTCGATGAGTCGAGGTCAGCCGAGCTTGTTGAGGCGCGCCATGAAAGCGGCGCCCTTCTCGGGATCGGTCATGTGGATGAACGCCGCCATCCCCTTGAGTTCGTCCAAGGTCTCGCCCTTGCCGGGCTTGCCCAGCTCGCGCTGATGAACCGCGGCGCGAAGCTTCCGAATCGTCTCCCGCGGGACCCGCGCCTTCGCGTCGTGACCACCGTTGACGATGAGCCCCGTGACCTTTTGACGACGACCGTTTCGCATCACGCGGGTCTTTTTCGGGTGAACGACGAAGCCCTCGTCCTCGACGATGCGCTTCACCGCGCCGAGCATCTTCCCGACCGGCGCTTCCTTGCGCGCGAAGCTAAAGGTGAGGTCGTCAGCGTAGCGTGTGTACTTCGCGCCCATCGAGCGGGCGAGACCCGCCAGACGCGAGTCGAGGCGAAGACAGAGCGCGTTCGTGATCGACGGGCTCGTCGGCGCACCCTGCGGAAGGGAGCGAGGACCGGTCGCGACGTAACGCTTCTTGCCGCGGAGCATGAGCTCCTCTCGAGGCGCCTCAGTGCACAGGAGCGCGATGACCGTCGCGACCTGTTCGCCGTAACCCGCTTTACGGATGAGCCCCTTCACCCGCGGCATGGTGATCGTCGGATAGAAGTCCTTGAGATCGAGCTTGATGACGATCGCGGCATCGGCGTGGGGCGCCGCGTTCGTCGCGATGCTGCGGCTCGGGATGAATCCATGCGCCGCGCCATGCACCGGGAGACGCTCGGTGATCTGTCGCGCGATCACGCGCTGCGCTCGCTTGAGGTCGGGCTTCGGAGAACTGATCAATCGCATGCCACCCGTTCGCTTCGGGATGTGCCAGCGGTGGTAGTGAGTGCCCGTGTCGACCTCGCGGTGGTAGGCGAGCCAGCGCATCCGCGGCAACGTCAGACCCAGCGCTTCTGCCAGAGCGTTGGCGTCCGGAATGTCCGCGAGCTCGTTCTGGGCGCGACGCGCTTCGGGATCCGTGACGTCGTACTTGTCGACATCAGGCGTGTCGAAGAGATGAATCCCCGCGCCGAGGTGGACGAGGTGGTTCTGCTTGTAAACGTGCCAAGCTTGCTTGCGCAGGATCGCGCGAACGCGACGCTCTTCCTCCCGGCGCGCCTTGAAGTTCTTCTTCTCCGCTTTGCTCAAGCGACTGGGATCAACCCCCTCGTCGAGCAGCGACTTTCGGCGCAGCTCAGAGAGAACCCACGGCTGCATCCCACCCGCCGCAGCGATGTCTTTCCAGGACGGAAGCCCAGGTTCAGTCGTCGCGGGAACCTTTGGTGTCTCGGTCGTCTCGGTCATCTTCACTTCGCTCCTCAGAACGTAGGGATGACGGTTGGCGCCACGGGTGAGTGACCGTTTCGGTCACAAAGAGAACATCCATCCAACAGAGACCAGAACGATAAAAACAGAGCGGAAATCGCGGAACGCTACTTCCTCACGAGGGACACGGTAGGCTCACCGGTTGGTCAGCGGTAGGGGGTAGTGGAGCACTACCCTAACCGCGGTTGCGTGGTTGGCCCAGCAGGGTAGTGCTCCACTACCCCCTACCGCTAGACCAACCACGAACAGCCTACCTTGTGGAGATTGCGAAAAGATTGGGCCTGGACGGCGATGCACCGCCCGCGTGCTTGCGCACTGGCTAACGTTCCACGATTCCGCTCTGGAAAGGTTCTGGTCGTATTTATTGGATGGGTGTTTTCAGCTCACTCCTAGAGCGCCTCCCGTCATCAAAGAGTTGGGGGACGCTGGGTCAGACCATGATTCGCGTCGCGTCTGCGTCGCTCCCTGGACAATACCAAACCAACGTACGTGATCGGAGATCGAATCTCCCTTTTTTTCGGACGGTCTATTCAAACCCTCCATCCAAACGAGCAAGTCGTTTGGAGCCTCCCACCCACGTTCGCTTCGCTCAGCAGATTCGCTACGCGAGTGATCTTCTTTGCGCGCGAACATGGTCAGACCATCTCCGCCGCGCTCGCGTCGATGAAGCCCTTGCGCGCGCACTGGGCGAGGCGCGCGAAGTAGTCCTCACGCGCTTCCTCTTCCGTCCCGAAGAACGCGCGGCTCATCCGCATCTCATCTGGACGTCGACCCCACCGCACCGTGATCGTGCGCTCGTCGAGAGACACCCGATACGTAGTAGACCCATCGGTCTCGCGGCGAATCAACGTGCGCGTCTCCGCCCGAATCAGCGCGCGGCCCTCAGGCGTGTCACGCAGACGCATGAGCTCCGCGCGCTCCTTGGCGTAGAGCAGTCGAAGCGCGATCATCGGCGCGCTCGGCCCCTCGCGAAGACCCGAACGCCGAAAGTGCGGGCTCGTGCACGAGGCGTTAACCGTTCGCCCTTCTCGATCGATCGTGAAGCTGGTCGTGTAGTTCCGATGCGCCGCGCGATCCTCGACCTCGCCTTCGATTCGTGTGCCCTCTCCGCCCAGATCGTGGACCTTGGTGAGACGCACTTGGCCCTCCACGGCGAGGAGCTGATGCGCCTGCGCCTCGCGTTCATCCCGGAAGCGGAGCGCGTCCACGTCGAGCGGCTGCGCGAAAAGCGGACGGTGCACGAAGCGACGCGAGGTCAGGTCATGAAAGACGAGACCACGCTGCATCAGCGAGAGGATCACGTGACGCACCGCGCCGCGATCCCGGCCCGCGCTCTCGGCGAGCTGGTCGAGGCTTTGAGGGCCTTCGGTGATCAGCGAGAGCACCTTTTGCGCGAGCACATCGTCCACACCGTCGACCTGAAGATCGAACGTCGAGATGCCCGCCCAGCCGCTGTCCGTCCAGCCGCTCAGCGCGAGGGTCAACGTCGCGTCGCCGAGGTCCAACACGTAGTACGCAGGCAGACCCGCCCCGACCAAGCGAACCTTCACGCTCACGACATGAGGAAGCAAACGCGACAGCGCCGAGAGACGACGGCGTCCCCAGGTGCGCACCACCGCGGGCGCGCTCCCTTCATAGGTCGGTCCGGTCGCGTCGATCACGCGGTCCCATGGCTCGAGCACGATGCGCGGTTGGCTCCCCGGGACGAGCTCGTAGCGCAGCGCGCGCGGTGAGGTCTTCGCCTTCTGCATGCGCAGCGTGAGCAAAACGTTGTAGAGGTCCACCGGCGCGATCTCGAACTCGTGACCAGGCAACGTCGACGCGGCCTGGACCTGCGACAGCGCGCGGATCCAGCGATAAGGAACCTTCACGTCGCGCGCTTCGCCACCTTCGGAGCGCGAGAGCTCAAGCGTGGCGGCGCGGTAGCTGCGCATCTGCGCGAGGGAGGTCAAGAGCGCGGGGCTGAGATCAAGGTGCGTCACACCCGGTGAGAGGTCGGTCGCGGTGAACGCTTCTCCCGACTTAAAGTGGAGGCGCGCGTAGGACGACTCATCGGCGGAGAAGACCTCGATCGAGAGACCCGACTCGTCGACCTTGACGATCGGATCCAGCGGACCTTCATCGGTCTCTGCCTTGCCGTACTTCTCGTCGAGGAAGCTCTTCTGCGCCTCCCAGAGCTCTTTGGTCGCGCGCTTCCCTTGCGCCAAGAGGTACTGCAAGTAGTCGGCGCGATCGTTTGGCTTGCGTCGAAGATCGCTGTGCAGGATCTCGCCCAGGGTGAGCAAAGCGTCGCGCGCGACTCCCGGCCGTGCGACTTCGGCGATGAGGCGACTGCCCGCTCGCATTCCATCCGTGGGGAGGCGCAGACGAAACGTGTCGTCGCTCTGTTCGGCCGCGACTGGCGCGTCATAGCGAACGCTTACTTCCGCGAACTGACTCATTGGGAGCCTCCTCGATCATCGGATTTCTCTGTGGCGTACTTCTCCGCTTTCGCCGCGATGCGTTGCGCGCGCCGCAAAGCGCGGAACGCGGCTCCGCGCACGTCGGAGTCTTCGCTGGCGTTCGCGAGGATCCCCTCGAGAACCGCGACGGCACCTTCGCCCGCGAGGCGCCCGAGCGACGCGATGGCGGCCAAGCGCGAGGCGTCCTTTCCGGACTGCTTCGCGAGCTCCGTCAACGACGCCAGCCGCTTGTCTGCGATCGCGATCGGAAGCGCGATCGCGCGTCGCTTACCGCGGAGGAGGTCGGTCGAGGCGTCGAGCGACTTCCGGATGAGCGGCGCGACCGCTGAGGGGTCGGGCACGGTCAACGACTCGAGCACCTTGCCTGCATCGCTCGGCACGAGGTCCGCGATCGCCGCGCTCGCGGCGGCGCGAATCTCTGGACGGGAGTCACCGAGGAACGGTGTGATCAGTGCTCGCGCGTTGGCTCCACCGTCGCGCGCGACGCGACGCACGGCGGCTTGGACGACCAGCATCGGGGCGTCCTTGTTGCCGAGCGTCTCGGTCGCGAGCGCAGAGGTCTCGGCGGAATACACGGCGAACTGCCACGCGGTGGCCGCTCGCGTCACCTCCGTCGCGTTGGCGCCGCTGGTCTTCAGCTTCGCGAACTGCGCCGCGGCGGTGCGCCCAGCCGTGGTCAACGCGGAGAACGTCTCGCCCGAGGCCGCGGCCATCGCGACGACGTCAAAGAGCGCGTCGTGGTAGTCGCCGTTCAAGATCGCGTTCATCGCGTCTGCGGGGTACGCGGAGCGGCGAACCAAACCGCGCCGGAGCGAGCGGCGAACGCCGTTGTTGCCAATGCTCTTGAAGCCACCGACCAACGTCTGGGGATCACCATGTTTCGCCAAGTACGAAGCCGCCGGTCCCGTCATGTCGCTCGCGGTGCTCTTGAGCGCGTGCAGATAAACCCGCGTGAGGTCGTCCGGGAAGAGCGCCTTGAGACCGGTCAAGCCGAGGCCGCGCAATCGCCGGTCGCTCACCAAGAGTAGATCCGCGAACACGCTCTCTGAGCTGCGGTGCTTCATACCGATCAACAGATTGGTCGCGGTCTGGCGCGCGTGGCCGTCTTCGTACTGGTCCACCGCGACGCGCTCGAGGAGACCGCGTGAGCGCTCGTCGCCGGCGTAACGAAGACCGCGCATCGCCGCCGCCCGATAGGTCGAGTTCCCCTGCAGCGCTTGGCGCTCCACGATCTCGCGGACGCGGCCCAACGGTTCGGGGTCGTCGAGTGAAGGCAGCATCCGTCCAAGCGCGGTCAGCGCGTCGGGCGCGAGCTCGCGATCAAAGGGCTCAAGCTCCGCGGTTGGGTCAACCAAGATCTCGAGTTCCTCGAGCGCGCGCGCGTCACCGAGCTCACCGAGCGCCGCGATGGCGCGCTTCCGCTCGTGCTGCTCTCCTGCTTTGTAGACGAGCAGCAGCGGTCGGAACGCTTCCTTGCGCTTACGCTGCGCCATGCCTTCGGCGGCGGGCAACACCAGCTCACGCGCCCCACCTCGAAGAGTCGTCGAGAGCGCGCCGAGGGTCGCTCCTTCTGCGTAGCGAGCGCGGAAAGCGAGCGCTTCACAGGCCTGCACGCGGACGTCGACATTGCGATCCTCAACGAGCGTTCCGAGCAGCGTCTCTGCGCCCTTGTCTTCGACGTTGCGAAGCATTGGGATCACGCGCTGCCGCGTCGGCGCGTCGTCCGATTCCGCGATCACTTCAGCGTACTGGAGCGCCAGGGCGTCTCGCATCTTCGGGCGCTTGGTGCCGTCCGGGTACTCGCGCACCCCTCGCGCGGGGTCCGTCGCGATCGTGAAGAGCGCCGGAATCGCCCGGGCTCGAAGCGCCACGTCCTCCCCTCGGACCAACGCCAGGAGCACATCGCCGCCGGCTTCGTGACCCACCCGCGCGAGCGCGTCGATCAGCGCGGTCTTATCGGCGGTCTGATCGGGGTCGTCTTCCAGTCGGTTCGCAAAGGCGAGGGAGGCAGCCGCCTGGCGCGCGCCGCGATCCTCGTCTTCGGGGCGTGCCTGGCTCAAGGTCAGGAGCGCGTTGAGCGCGGAACGCGCGACGCGCTGCTGCTCGTTGTGGAGCATCCCCGACAGGACGTCGACGGTCCGCGCGTCACCACGACGCGCCAAGGCGACCGCGGCCTTGAGACGCAGATCATCGTGGTCGCTCTCGAGCGCGCGAGAGAGCGCATCGGCGACGCGCGGGTCACGGGCTTGCGCGAGGCGATCGACGACGCCGAGACGTACATCCGTGTAGCGGCTCTCCAGCGCGACGAACCACGGCTCGAGGCTGTTCGCTTCGTACAGACGCGGCAGCTTCATCATGCAGTGCTTGCGAACATCCGGGTGGGGCGCGTTGACGGCGCCGCGAACCAAGGCCGCCGCGGCCTCGTCTCCGGCGATCGCGCGGGTGAGCGCTTCGTCGACCGCGGACTTGCCGACGTCCGCTGCGGACGAGCGGAGCATGAGGTCGAGCGGCTCAAGCGAGCTCTCTTCGTAGAGACCACGGATCGCCGTGACCGAGGCCTTGCGGACGAGGTTATGAGGGTCGCTCAAGGCGCGACGCAGCACCGGCATGACGGCGTCTTGTCCGACCGCGCCGCTGAGCGCGCCGAGACGCTTGATCGCGTCGCGTCGGACGCGATGGGTGGTGTCGTTCTCGCCAGAGGCGGGAGCTTGCCGGACGAGACCGGCGTATGTCCCGAAGACGAGCTCTGGGACGTTGGTGGTCTCGAGCTCGCGACGACTGAAGAGCGCGCGGATCCAGCCACGCTTGCGCGGCTGCTTCGGTTCGTTCGCCCAGTTCGTGTGCGGGATCCGAAGCGCACTGGACACCCGCGGGCCGCCCAGGTGTGCTGCTTCGCGCCAGAACACCATGGGCTGAGAGCGAACCGCGACGACCTGCGCGGCGGCGTATCGCTGGGCGGGATTGTCGCTCGCGAGCGACGACACGATGATGTTGAGCAACGCGTCTTGGTTCTCAGGCCAGTCCTTCATGTCCGCTTGGCGCTCAAGGTGCCGCGGACCGACCAGTTGCTTCGCGATCTCGTGCGTCTGCTCCGGAGACGGTCGCGCCTCGAGCAAGCGCGCGGCCGTGAAGCGGATCTCGGGGTTCTTCGATGAGAGCGCGCTGGTCAAGAGGTCGGGCGCCTTGCCCGCTTTCGCGAGCTCCACGTCGCGCGCGACGATCACGCCGAACACGAGGTCTTGGATCTCGCGGTCGTCGTCATCGAGCGCCCGGAGCATCCCGCGAACGCCGTCAGGCCCCAGCGCGACCATACCCATCACCGCGCCCATCCGGAGCGGACGGTGGTTGTGGCTGAGGGTTCCGGTGAGAACCGGGAGCGCGCGATCGTCACCCAGGCGCGCGAGCCCTTCGGCCACCCAGCTCCGCACAGGCAGATCGGCATGCGCCATCGCGTCGACGAGCGGCTGAACGTTGTTCGGGCGCGCCGCGGTCGCGAGACCACGCGCGGCGGTCTCGCGGATGAGCGGATCTTCGTCGTCCAGGAGACCGACTAAGAACGGCATCGCTGAGGCGTGTCCCACATCCGCGAGCGCTCGAGCCGCGCGCTGACGAAGGGGCTCGGTCGGGCGCGAGAGGTGAGTCTTGGGGATGGAGAGGAACGCCTTCGCGGGCGACAGAGCGCGCGCGTCACGGCGACGACCACAGAGCTCCATCGCGCGGACCCGAAGGCCGTAGAAGATGCTCGCGAACGCGGTCGCGAAGCCGCTCGCGTCGTTCGGCGCGAGCCGGTCCAGCGCGACGATCGCGGCGAGGTGTACGACCTCGCGATCGTCCTCGATCAGCTCGCGGATGCGCGTCACCACCGCGGCGTCCGTGCTCGTCTTTGTGCCGTCCAGCGCGAAGGCGCGGACCTCGGGGCGCGGCGACGCAAGCGCTGCGAGCGTCACTGAGGACGGGAACGAGGGAAGCGGCTGCCCCTTCTTCGTCGTGAGCGAAACGTAGGCCGCTCGACCCACGTTCGCCGAGGCGTCGCGGCAGAGCGAAAGCAGGAGCTCATTTTGCCAGTCCACGTCCGGACCGAGCTGGCTCACGATCTTGGTCCGGATATCGGCGTGACGACTCTGCGCGGCGCGCTTGACCGCGGCCCGGGTCATCCCATCGTCGCCCGAGCTCCACGCGAGCAACGTCTTGAGCGCTTCCGAACGGACGGTCGCGGCTTCATCGTCGAGCGCCTCGCCGAGGAGATCGTCAGCGCGCCCGATCAACGCGGTCTCCTTCGCGTAGCGCCCGCTGCCGCCGAACTCGACGAGCGTCTTCTGCGCGCGCAAGCGGACGTCCTGGCTGGCGCAGCGAAGCGCGAGCTCGGCGAGATCGAGCTCCGCGAGCCCCGTCTTTCCGCGGGCCTCGACCAGCGCGTCCCACGCGTCAGTCCGAACCTCCGCGGAGTCATCATCGAGCAACCACTCGAGACGCGCGCCGAGACGGTCATCGCTCGGGATCGCGATCATCGTCTTCTTGATGGCGCCGATCGCGGCGCGTCGAACCGCGGCGTCTGGCTCTCGGCTGAGCTGAAGCAAGGCGCCTACGCTTCGGTGATCACCCAGAACGCCGAGACCTCGCGCGGCGCGCAACGCGACGTCCGTGTTGCGGCAGGTCAGCGCGGCGAAGAGCGGTTGCTTGTCTTCATCGGTCGGGGCCCCGGTCGCGCCGTCGCCGAAGCTGCCGTGCTTCTCGGCCGCGTCGAGCTCGTCCGCGAGCGCCGGGTCCGCGTGACGAAGCGCGGTCGCGAGTCGACCACGAGAGGCGATCGCGATCGTGAACGCGGCGGAACGTAGCGAGAGCTGCGCATCGTCGAGCGCGGCCTCGACCAGCTCTCGCCCCACACCTTCGCGCGTCTGGCCCGCGCGACCCAAGCGCAAGAGCGCCTCGAGTCGAATGTCCTCCGCTCCGCGCGCCAGCGCGATGCGAACCGGCTCGACCGAGCCGCTCGGCTCCAGCGAGTAGAGCGCGTCGAGCGCCTTCGCGCGGACGGACTCGTGCTTATCCTTGAGCGCGCCCGCGACGAGCGCGGGAACCAAAGGCGAGGCTGCGCGCAACAGAGGCAGCGCCTCGACCGCGCGGACGCGCACGTCGTGTTGCGAGCTGCTGAGCGCTGCGCGAACCGGAGCGAGCGGCGTGTCCTTCTCGAGCTCAACGAGGGCATCGTACGCGGCGAAGCGAACGGTCTCGTCGGCGTCGCTCAGCGCCACACGAAGCGCAGGACGCGAGAGGCGGCGCGCCGTCGACCCCATCGCGCGAGCGGACGCGGCGCGGACCGAAGCGTCCTTGGCGGTCAGCGCGCGATCAAGGAGCACCCGCGCCTCGTCTTCGGCGAGCGAGGTCAACTCGGTCACCGCGGCGAGCTGGACCTCCACCTTCTTTTTCGGCTCGAGGTCGCTCTTCAGCTTCTCGAAACGAGAGCCGAGGCGCTTCGCGCCGCCCAGCTCGGGCGCTTCCGAGATGGGGTGCTTCGCGAGCTGCCGCGCGCGGTTGACGACGACGAGCGCGCCGCCCCGAAGCGACGCGGATGCTCCGTCACGCGGCGCCATGAAGGTCGCGGCGGTCGGCGAACCCGAGAGCGCGACCGTCTTGGGTCGACGTTTGCTGTCGAGGTCCCAGAGCTTCGCGGCGCCGTCCGCGCTGATGGAGACCAGGCGACGGGGCAACCGGCGGTTGGCATCGGAGAGCAGGACCGGTGTCTCGAAGAGCGCGATGACCTTGGACTCGTGCTCGGCCTTGCGGGAGCGATCCTCCGGCGTTGGATCACCGGAGAGGAAGCAGAGCTGAATGGACCCATCTGCGCAGCCCGCGATGACGCGACCGTCATCGGTAAACGCGAGCGAGTATACGGCGCCGCGTGACTTCTTCTCTGTGCTGACCGGCATCTCGCGCGGCTCAGCATCGAGGGCGTCGAGCTTGAGCGAGCGAACGACTCCGTCGTCTCCCGCGCAGGCCACGGTCTTCCCGTCTGGAGCAAAACCAACGGCGCGAAGCGCGCGCTCCGAGAGCTCTCGGTTCGCCACTTCTTCGAAGGCGCCGCCCCCCGTGATGCGGAAGAGACGAAGATGTCCGTCCGCGCCGACCGTCGCGACATGTTCGCCGCCGAAAGCCGCGATGCTGGTGACCTCTTCGTGATGAATCGAGACCGCCGGGAGGCTCTCGCCACCGGCGCCGACCACGTTGAGCGATCCGTCTTGGCCGCCCACGAGCAAGAGCTGATCGTTGAGGAACGCGAGCGCGGTGACCGGACGCCCGATGGTGTGACGCGCGACGGATTCGTAGTCGCGCGAGAGCAGGTGGACGGTGGACGCAACTGGGGTGGGGAGCGTCCGGACGCCGCCGATCGCGATGAGACCGGAAGTCGGGCTCGTCGCGACCGCGAGGGGACGCTCGTAGTGCGGACCGAAGTCGCCCACGGTTTGCGGAGCCGCGGCGCGGGGCGCCGAAGAGGCGGGCTTCGGGGCAGCCGCCGGAGCCGAACCGGACGCCTCGGACGCTCCAGACGCGACCCCGCCTTCGTTCCAGACGCCGCTTTCGACGACGGCCTTGGCCTGCGAGAGGCTCGTAAAGGTTCGCGCGCGGTACGCCTTGATCGCGTCGATGATCTTTCCGCTCCGCACCAGCTCGAACTCCGCACGGTTCATCGCGCGCTTGCCGCCGAGCGACGGAGCTGCCCCGCCTCCCTCGGCGATGCCGGTCTCGTTCCACTTGCCGCTGTCGATCACAGCTTTCGCTTGGCTCAGCGACGCACCGGTACGGTCGCGGTATGCCTTGATCGCGCGGATCTTCTTGCCCTGTTTGACCAGCTCAAACTCGGCTCGGTTCATCGGGATCATGCGTCACCTCCGGCGGCGTTGAGAGCAGCGCCTGCAGGCGCCGGTGTTTGCGGTTCGAGAGCGGGTGGCAACACGTCGGGGTAGACGGTGGGGTGCGCGGCGCGGATCCGCGCGAGCGCCGCGGCGCAGGCTTGCCACTCACCGAGCGCTTGAGACTCCATGAACTCGACGAGCACGGGGACCGCGATCTCGGCGAAATCGGACGAGAGCACGCTCATGTCCCGCACCACCTCGACGAGACGTCGCTTGGCTACGCTCGCGGGGAGCGCGCGATCCGGAAGCGCATCTCCGAACCCTTCGCGTCGCTCCATACGACCCGGCGGGAGACCAAAGAGAATCGTTCGCAGGAAATGCTGAAGGGCGTCGCGTGATTCGAAGCGCTGCTCTTCTTCGCGCGCGACCCCCAATGGGAGCGGTCGGTGCTGATCCCAGAGCAGGCGAACCGCGAAGAGCCGCACCTCGCGGTCAGGGCTCTCCATCAACCACGCGAGCTTCTCCGCACCACCGAGCGCTTTGTAGTGACGACGAATCAACGTGAGCGCGATCTCCCGGGTCGCCTTCATGCGGCTCTCGGCCAGCCCAAAGACGCGCGGTGCGGTCAGCCACGACGCCGGTGGGACGAGGCGCGGATCCGCATCGGCGTCGCCGATCTTCAGGAGCGCTTGTGCCGCGAGCTTCCGACCCTCGGCGTACTTGCTGGACGCGAGATCGTAGACGAACGCCGGATCCCACGAGATCAACTCGAAGCGACCAATCATCTGCGCCATGCGGCGGAGCGCCGGCTGCGCGTCTTCGAAGAAGGGACGGATGCGCGTAAACGGATACGCCTCGCTCGTGAGCGCCGGCGTGATGCCGTAGGTGCGACCGGGCTCCGTGCTGGGTCCGAGCTGCGGGTGGTGCGCCATGAGGTAGTTCGCCGTGAACTGACGAACCGCATCGGGTTGCGATGCCGCGGTGAGCGACCAGAGCTTCTCGATCCCCGACGCGAGATCGCTCCCGAAGTCGGCCGGCTCGAAGAAGCGCATGAGGTGGTTCTGGCCGAACTGGCTGAGCGTGAGATCCGCCTGACGCGCCATCGTGATGAGCCAAGCGAACCCAACGTCGCGCGGGACGACGAGCTTGGAGTTGCCAAGGATCGAGAGGGCGAAGCTGCGCGTGCTCCCGCGCATGACCAGACCCTTGAGCCACTCCACGTCGATCTCAGTCGGCTTGAACATGCCGCGCAAGATCCAACCGCGAACCTCGTTCGCGTAGCGCGGGTTCATCACAGCGGCCTTGATCCACTCAACCCCGATCTCGCTTGGGGAGCGCTTCTGGAGCTGCTGAAGAATGTTCCGCCGCTGCCATGAGTTGACGCGATCGCTCTCGGCGAGGGCGACCAGGTACGGCGCCGGCACCTCGACCTTGGCCTCGCGGTAGAACTCCTCGAGCACCTTGGTCTGCGCGTTTCCGCTGAGCCGGAGCGCGACGTACTGGTCCTTGGTGAGGTCGGCGGGTGAGAAGCCCGCGCGAAACTTCGCCTTCGCGAACTCGTAGGTCGCGCCTCGCGCGCCGAGCATGCGGATCAAGCGATCGAGACCAATGTCTTTGGGCGTCAGCTTCTCGAGCCGCGCCTTCGCAAACTCGATGACCTTTGCGTTGCCCTTGAGCATGAGCTCCACGAGGCGATCGAGATCAAGGTCGGTCGCGTATTGGCGGGCGTACTCCACCGCGTAGGTCGAGACATCGCTGTCGCTGCTGAGGAGGTAGCCGACGACCAGCTCGTGCAGCCCGAGACCCTTGAGCTTCGATAGGTGGAACTTTGGGTTTTGCTCGAGGAGCGAGACGACGAAGCGCTGCACCTTTGGGAGCGGACGCTCACCGATACGCGCGAGCCACTCGGGCGACACGTCTTCGAGGGACTTCGGGAACCCGTGACGGAGCCCGCGGATCGCGAACTCGCAGACGTCGTCGTTTTCGGCCTGCTCCAACAAGCGGAGCAAAGGCGCCTCATCCAGATCCCAGGTGTCCGGGTACGATCGGCTCGCCATGTCGTCGGGGATGCCGCTCGGCAGCCAACGGTTCTTCATGTAGGCGCCGTAGTTGAAGATGCGACCCGCGACCCACGTGCCGCCCCAGTAGTAGCGCTTGTTTCGGTAGTGCTTGAGGACCTCGACCGCGAAGAGCGGGTAGAGCTCTGGAACGGTCCGGCCCACGTCGCGGAGGTAACGCCACGCGCGACGCTTGAGGTACGCGAACGTCGCGGGGGTCACCTCGCCGTGGATCATCTGGGTGGAGTAGACATCGTCGAAGCGCCAGGTCAGGAGGCCGAACATCTCGGCGTCGTGCCGCTCTTCGGCGAGCTTGTAGATGGTCTTCATCCCCTTCCACATGCCCCACCCGATGCGGCCGTGCTTCAGCACGTGACGGAGCGTCGCGCGTGACCACTCGTCGTTCGCTTCATAGAGCTCAAGGAGAGTGGTGTGCAGCTTCAGTCGTGGAGGCGGGAACTTCGCGGCCCCGATCGCTTCCCATGCCTCGGTTCGGATCCGCCGGATCTCCGCCTTCGACTTGCCCCACTTGTTTCGAACCTGTCCCGCGCGGAGCTTCGTCATCGTGAAGGCGTCCCGCGAGAGCCTCACCTTCGCCTCTTCAGCGGTCGGATCTTCGGGAGCGTTCTCCGCGGGATCTGGAAGCGCGAGGTACTCAACAAAGAGCGCGCCGTACGCAGGATCGCGGCGGTCGCGTGCTTCTTGGAGAACGTCGTACGTCAGTTCGCGACTCATGGGGACCTCATGAAGATTGAGTGCATCAAGACATGGACACGTGGCGGAGCGTGTCTTCCGTTCGGCGTTCAGCGAGGAGATCGAGAACGTCGAGATGCTGTAGGGGGCTGAGAAGCTAGCAACCGAGAGTTGAGCGAATCAACGATTAGCTCCGCGGATCAAGCAAAGAGATTGTGGTCAAGAGCAGTCACGACAGATCGTGAAAGGACCACTCCCAAACACGACCATGTACGCGCGCGCGCCGAGACCCTTCCCCGCGGATCACCTCCCACGTATTCGGGAGCCACCCAATTTGTTGGAGCTCGCGCGGAGCGGTTGTGACCAAGCTCTAGAAGCGTGTCGTGAGCGAAACGCCCTGCGGACCGATACTCAAGCTTGTGCTCTCGGGGAGACGGCGCTGAATGAGGAACTGAATCGGGACCGTGAGGAACGGTAACGCGCTGAGCATTAGGATCGCTCCGAGGCTCACGTCGTCCTGACGGGCGACACAGCTCACGCGGTCCACAGCGAGGTTTCCGCAGTCGTCCGCGATTCCGATGAACACGCCCCCAGCGATCGCCAGACCGACGCCCACTCCTCCAACGAGCCACGACCACCACGGGATCCGGGAGACGCGTGGCAGCGCCAACATCACCGAGAGCATGCCGATGCCGGCGCCGGCACCTGCCAACGCGTAGACCGGGACGCGCGCGTTTCGGAAATCGCGCTGACGCGGAAGGAAGTCCGTGCTGTTCGGAACGGTCGAGGCGTACTCATCGCCGAGCGAGCCTTGGCGCATGAAAAAGCCGACCGCGCCGCCGATCGCGCCGGCGCTCAACGCGAGACCAATGAACCCTAACGTTCGGCCACGTGACGGGATCCGCCGCGCGGTTCGCTCAGGACGCGTTGGTCCGATCGTCGGCTCACCCGTCGCTGTGACGTCCGCTTCGGTGAGCGCGCCTCCGCTCGTCGTGTCCGCTGCAGCGGTCACGTCGCCGGTGCTGTTCGTTCCTTCGCTCACCGCGCTGACGTTTGAACCAGCGGTCGCGGCCGGATTGTCGAGCGACGCGAACGCGGCAACGCGCGCCTCGTCCTGAGGTGCGTAGCTCTGGCTCGAGCGCAAACGAGTCTCTTCGATCCGCTCGACCGTGACCTGCCCGTTGGCCTCGCTCACGAGATAGATCGACCCGACGCCAGTGACCGCGCCGAGCTGGGAAGCGTCTGCGATCCGGCGGTCGAGTTCATCCCATCGGAGATAGCGCAACGTCACGTCGGGCGTCTCGCGGACCGACGCGACGGGGGCGCGCGCGGTGTAGTCGACCGGCTCTTCGTCCACCTCGAGAAGATGCACGCGACCGACTTGATCATCGCACTCGACCTGCGCGCGATGGGGGCCGGCCGGAAGCTCGACGGTCGCGGGCGTCTCTCCCATCGGTCGGCCGTTCACGCGCACGCGGCAGCCGTCACGCTCGCCTCGGACGATGACCGCGAATCGAGGTGTGTCGATGGTCCGCGCGAACGCGCGGCGGATCTCGGGAGGATGGGCGTTGCCTTCCACGACGGCGTTGGGGAAGAGCTGACGACAGCGCGTCACGGCGGCGCGCATCCGACGGCGTCGGCGCTCAAGCGCGCGGACCACGGTCAAGCAATGGTCGAGCGCTTCCGTGGCGCCCTCTTCGGTACGGGCGAGCGACTCAATGTGCTCCGTCAAGAAGTCGAGGGTGCCCGCGATCCGCTCCCGAGCGACTTCTGCGCGTCCGCGTGCCAGCGCGCGAACCGCTTCATCACGATTCGCGCGAAGCTCGGCCAGCTCCGCGGCGGAGACCTGCGCGGGAGGCGTGCCCGTCAACGCGTACGCGTCTCGGAGCTCGGCGGGCGTCACGACGCTCACGCCTTGTTCTGTCAGCGCAGCCCGAAGCGCGTCCGCCTCTGCCTCGGCCACTGAAGACTCCGTCACGCCGACGACGACAACGGCCGCGCGGCCTTGTGCGTTCGCTGGCCGCGAGACCATCGGGACAGAGAGCGCGCTCACGAGGAGGAGCAGCGCTGAGCGCGCGAAACGTTGGGGTTGTCGCATGGTCTTTTGCAGTCCGTTGATTAGCGGCTCGGGAGCTCGAGCTCGATGCTGCGTCGCTGACCGGCGCGGAGCCGAATGGTGCGATCCAGCATGGGTCGGTCGTAGCCAACCTGAACCAGGTGCGTGCCGGGCCCGAGCCGGATGCTCCGCGGTGCGCGGCCGCGAAGTCGACCGTCGACCCAGACGCGGCCCCACGGAACCACGGTCACGCGGATGCTGCCGAGCTCGTTCATCTCGCTTCGGTCCGTGCTCATCTCGCTCGTCTCGGCAGCGGTCATCGCGGACGTCTCGGCTTCCACGGTGGAGGTCATGGTGGAGGCGATGGTGGAGGCCATGGCAGTGGCGTCGGAGTCGGACGTCGTGGCGGCTCCGGTACCTTCACGAAGCGTCGTGGTGCGCTGCGGATCGCCCGATGCTCGCACTACAGAATCCGTCGCGGTGGAGTCGGTCGCGGTGGAATCGGTCGCGGTGGAATCCATCGCCGTTGTGGATGGAGACATCGCGGTGGTCGACATCGCGGTGGTTGATATCGCGGCCGTTCCGCTCATCGACGCCGTACGCGTCCCGCTGTTCGTTTCGGTCATCCCGGCGCGCATCGAGCTGCCGTTTGTTGTCCCGCGCTGAGCACTCTCGCCACCTGACATCAGCGAATACAACCCGTAGACGCCGAGGAGGAGCACGATGGCAGCGAGTATGTACGGGACCCACGACGCGCCCTCGTCATCGTGGGTCACGACGTCGGTTCGATCGGTCGTTTGGTCGAGCGCGGCCACCCGCGGCTTGGGTTCGGACGGTTTCACCGCGGGCGCGGCGACGACCGAAGCGGCCGCAGCTGCTGTGATCTTGGGATCCACTTCAACGGACGCCGACGGACGGGGCAGGGTCTTCGACTTTGTGCCCGGCTCGGTCTGGTCGAAGCTCTTCGCCATCGAGGCCGCTGCCTCAGCATCATCCACCTCGGCGGTGAACGCAGGCGACGATGGGGGTCCGCTCTCCCACGTCTGGCCGCTCTTGGTACGCACGCGAGGCCCTTGCTCACGCGGCGGTTCGACATCTGGAACGCCGACGTTGTCCGCGACGCGATCTCTCGCCTCCGACGACAGCTGAAACATTTGCATCGTCTGCTTCGGCGCAGCCTTGGGGAGCTTCGGCGGCTGAGAGACGTAAGCCGCGGTCTTCTCGCGCGACTTACGGCGACGACGCGACGTCCTGGCCGTCGCGCTCGGCGCGGGCGGTTCGGTTCCCGCTTTTGTCTTCGTTGCGGCTGTCTTCGTTGCGGCCGTCTTCGGTTCGGCCGTCTTCGGTTCGGCCATCTTCGGTTCGGCCGTCTTCGGTTCGGCCGCCTCAGCCTTCGGTATCGACGTGACGGCGTCAGCCGTCTCGTCGTGGAGCTCTTTGATCGCGTCCGCGCGTATGACGCCCGGAATCGGGTCCACCATCTTCTGCGCGAGGGGATCGGTCTTGCGCTGACGCGCGCCCATGCTCTGGCTCGACCTCCCCGTGTCGACCTTCACGATGTCGGAGATCGGTTCATCCACCCGCGTGGATGCGTGATCGTCGAGCGCCTCGTCGTACTCCTCAACTTCGTTCGCGCTGACCGGTTGGTGCGCGGTCGCGATGACGAGCGGCGGATCAATCTTCTTATCGGTCCTCGCGCTGGTATCAAAGAGGACGGGTGGGCGCGTCGGCCGCGGCTCCTCGTTCACAGGGGCGAGCGCGCGCTGCGCCTCTTGATGCTCTTGGAACTTCGGCATCATCTGGGAAATCAGGGTCGCGGGAGAGAGGTCGGGGTCCGCGGCGGCTTGGGCGATGAGCGCGGCCGCCGTTCCAGGGACGGTCTGCTGAAGTGAGCGGAGGTCCGCGACCATTGGGGTCGCGCGCTCCCCGATCGGTCGCTCGCCCATCGACTTGGTGGGACGCTCGCCCCCTCGCGTGGAGCGATAGGAAGGATCGGTCAGGGTCCGGCTCGCCCGACGCGAGATCCCCTTGGGCGGACGTGAACGCGCCGCCGATACCTGCGTGACCATCCCGGCGAGCTCGCGCCGTTTCCGTCGCTTAGGAACGTCTGGTGCGAGATGGTCGATCAGCTCCGAAGCGCTCTGGATCCGCTTGTCGGCGTCCGGCTCGATAAGGCGCTCGACGGTGTTGCAGAGCGACTCGGAGACATGCGGCGCGAGCGGGGCGAGCTCACGACGATCGCCAGCGAGCACTCGCGTCATCGTCTCGACGTCGTGCTTGCCGTCATACGGGCGCACCCCGACCAGCATCTCGAAGAGCATCACGCCGAGAGAGAACAGATCCGAACGTCCATCCGTGCGGCGGCCCTGCATCTGCTCCGGCGCCATATAGGGGATCTTCCCCTTGAGCATATTGCTCGCGGTCGCGGCCGCGTTGCTCATCGCTTTCGCGACGCCGAAGTCAGCGAGCTTCACTTGCCCTTGCCGACTGATCAGGACGTTTGACGGAGAGACGTCGCGATGCACGACGCCCGCCATCCCATGAACAATCGCGTTGTGCGCATAGTCGAGCGCGTAAGCGAGATCGAGCGCGATAAGCGCGACCAGCTCTGGATCGAGGGTGCGCGCTTCTCGGGAGCGAAGCACCTCTTTCAGATCCGCTCCGTCCACGAGCTCCAGCGCCATGTAGTGCTCACCGCGCACGTCACCGAAGTCGACGACGCCGACGATGTTGCTGTGACGAAGCGCGGCCGCGAGCCTCGCCTCGTGTTGGAACTGGTCGACGAACTTCGGGTCCTGACTGAAGGCGGGGAGCACACGTTTGAGACAAACGTGCTGCTCGAACGCACCTGGACCTCGACGGATCGCGGAGAAGGTCTCAGCCATTCCCCCTACCCCAAGTCGTCGAACGATTTCGTAATCGCCGAAGGTCTGCGCGGAGTCGTCCAAAAGTCTACCGAACAACCCCCCAGCACGGGGAGCCGTACACCGAAAGGTTAGCAGACCGCGTCGCGTCGCCTCAAACAACTGGCAAGCCGGAAATCACCTGGTGAACGTGCTGGCAGTGGACGGGTGCACCCGCTCGGGCGCCTATCGGGTTAAGGGTCGCGGGTACATCGCGGCCCGCTTCGTCACTGAGAGCGACTCGTGTTCAGCGCACCCGACGACGCGTGAACGTGAACGCGAGCAGGAGAAACACGATCGCTGCCGTTGAGCCTCGCGCTCCAGGCTGCGTCGCGCAAAGGGAACCTCCGGAGAGCCCCCCGTCGCTCATCGGCATGATCGGTCGCGCGCATTCGCCGCTCTCTGTGCACACGTAGCCCGCCGGGCAGTCGGCGTCGTCATCACATCCGCAACGCGGCGTTCCCTCATCGTCGAGGCAGAGCATCCCGAGCTCGCTGTCCGCGCAGACCCCTGGGTCGTCTCGGGTACAGGCGACGCACATCTCGTCACGGCAGAGCGGCGTCTCTTCAGGACACGCGCTGTCGTCCGCGCAGCCGCCGTCTTCGACGCAGAGCGCGCTCTCCGGATCGCAGGTACCCGCGTCGCAATCCGCGTCATCGCGACACCCAACACACGTCCGATCTTCGTCACACCAAGGCGCGTCCACCGGACAGTCGCCCTCCGACAGGCAGCCCACGCAGATGCCTTCGCCGGCGCAGCGCGGCGCAGGCTCGACGCAGTCGGCGTCGCTCCCGCACTGCGCAGCGCAGGTGTTCGTCATCGGGTCGCAGACCTCGCCTTCCGCGCAGTGCGAATCGTCGAGGCAACCGACGCAGCGTCGGCTCGTCGGATCACAGACAGCGCCCAAACAATCGTCGTCGCTCAGGCAGCCCGGCGTGCACACCTCGCCCGTGCAGATCTCGCCGTCATCGCAGTCCATGTCCGCGCCGCACTCGATGCAGGAGCCCGCGTCGCCGCAGATCGGTCGCGCGGCGTCGTCGCAGTCCTCGTCGGTGGCGCACATCCCGACGCAGGTATTGTCTTCACAGGTGCCGCGTTCGCAGTCGTCGTCGCCGGTGCAATCGACGCACGCGTTGGTGCCCTCGTCACAAACCGCCAAGCACTCCTCGTCGCGGGTGCACTCGACGCACATCATCGCGGGCTCGTCACACACCTCATCCGCCCCGGCGCAGTCCTCGTCTTCCTCGCACCCTGACGCGCACGTGAAGTCGTCGAGATCGCACACCGCGTCTCCTTCGCAGCCAGCGTCCGCGTCGCACTCGACGCAGTACCCCGCGTCAACCAGGCAGACGCCGAGGTCGCCGGAACAGTCCGCGTCGGCCTCGCATTCAGGCGCGCAAGTGTTGTCGCCTGTGCACACCTCGCCCTCTTCGCAATCACTGAACAGGACACACTCCACGCAGTCGCCTTCGTCACACACGGGGAGCGCAGGCGCCGCGATCATGCAGTCGAGATCAGAGCGGCACTGCGGACCGCACACGTTGTCTTCACCGCAGGTGCTGCCGGCCGGACAGTCCGCGTCGGCCAAGCACTCAAGACAACTGTCGCTAGCGGGGTCGCAAACGCCGCCAGGGCAGTCCCCATCATCGAGGCAGCCCACGCACATATTCGTCGTCATGTCGCAGCGCCCGTCGCAATCGCCATCTTCCACGCAGCCAACGCAGGACCGCACGGGCTCGTCGCATACCGGGGTGTCCCCATCGCAGGCCGCGTCGTCGAGACACTCCACGCACGACATCGACGCTTCGTCGCAAATCGGGGTCGCCGCCGTCGCGGCACAGTTGGCGTCGGTGACGCAGCCGGGCACACACTCGCTCGCCGGGTTGCAGACGGGCGCGTCGCCGGGGCAGTCCGCGCTCGTCACGCACTCGATGCATGTCGCCGCGCCCACGCGTTCATCGCAGATCGGTGCGGCGTCGGTGCATCCATCGTCAGCACCGCTGCCCGTGTCGTCACAGACCACGCAGGTCGGGACCACCTCGCTTGTATCGCAAACCGGAGCCTCGTCGGAGCAGCCCGCGTCGCGTCCAGTCACGGCGGTGTCCTCACACGGAACGCAGGTCGGCGGACCGGTCATGGCTTCGAAGCAGATCGGCGCGGCGTCGGTGCATCCGGTGTCGGTTCCGCCCGCGGGCGCGTCGTCGGTACAGCTCACGCAGGTGTTGGACTCCGTGACACACGCTCCGCCGGGGCAGTCACCGTTCTCCAAGCACTCCACGCAGACCGGAGCGTCGCCGGTCTCGTCACACGCCGGCACCGCGAGGCCACAGCCGTTGTCTGTCGAGCCAGCCGGTGCGCTGTCTTCGCACGCCAAGCAGGTCGCGTCTTCATCGCACACCGGAGCCGCGAGTCCGCATCCATCGTCGAGCCGTCCGTCGGTGTCGTCGGCGCAGGGAACGCAGGCGAGGCTACCGTCGACCAGGTCGCAGACCGGGCTCGCGCTGACGCAGCCCGTGTCTCGACCGCGCGCGAGATCATCGATGCACGCGACACACGCACCGGCGCTGTCGCAAACACGCGTGGCGTCGCAGCGTGAGCCCACCGGCAGCGCCTCGTTGACGCACCCGCCGCGCGAATCACAGCTATCGGCGGTGCATGGGTCCCCGTCGTCACACGTTCCATCGTCAACGCACGCGACGCAGATCGGGGTCGCGCCCCGGTCGTCACACAGTGGCTGCTCCGCAGAGCACCCAAAGTCCGTTCCCATGGCCGCGCTGTCTTCACAGGGCACGCAGATGTTCGTCGCGCCTTCCGCGCACACGGGTGCGCCGCCCCCGCAGCCCAGGTCCGTCACGGCCTCGCCCGTGTCTTCGCACGCGAGACATCGCGCCGCCGATCCGCTCCCCGCGCACAGCGGCGCGCCGACATCGCATCCGTCGTCTTGGCCCGCGCCGGCCATCGTGTCCTCACACGGAACGCATCCCGTGCCGTCACATACCGGAGCGACCGGAGAACAACCGGAGTCCACGCCGCTTCCCGTGTCGACACAGGCGACGCACATGCCGCTGTCGCACACAGGGATGGACGCGCTGCAGCCAAGATCGACCGCCGCGCCGGTGTCGATGCACCCGACGCACATGGCCCCGGCCCCGGCGCCAGAGCAGATCGGCGAGACACCGGTGCAGCCATCGTCGATCGCGCTGCCGGCTGCCGTGTCGGTACACGGAAGGCAGGTCGCGGCCGCGCCGGTTCCCGTGCACAGGGGCGCGCTGGCGTCGCACCCGAGATCCACCCCTCCGCCTCCCAGGGTGTCGACGCACGGAGCGCACACCTCGTCCGCGCAAATCGGCGCAGCCGGCGTGCATCCATCGTCCACCATCGCGGCCATCGACGAGTCGACGCAGGTCGCGCAGGATCCGGTCATCGGATCACAAACGCCGTCGGCGCAGTCCCCGGCGTCGACGCACTCGACGCAGACGCTCGGGCTCGCCGCGACGTCACACGCGGGGGTCGCCATGTTGCAGCCGGTGTCGACCGCGCCCGCGGGCATGTCGTCAACGCAGAGGTCGTCCGGTCCGCACACCCCCGCGTCGGTCAGGTTGTCCGTGATGTCGCACTCGGGCTCCACGACGGAGGGACGCGCGGCGCCGGTGCCGTCATCGTTGAGCGACATGAACACGCGCGTCCCCGCGGGCACGCCGGTCAAGCTGAACGAGAGCGAGACGCTGGAACCAGGCGCGAGCGGGAGCGTTCCTCCCGTCACGGCACCCGTCGCGAGGGCGCGGGTCGACACGAGCGTTCCGCCGAGCCCTGGGTCGCCGAGGTAGAACGCGATGGGCAACGCACCGGTCGCGGTCGCGGCGCCTTCGTTTGCGATCGTGACGTGCGCGGTGACGCGTCCGGACCCGCAGTCCGTCGCGACCACCCGAGCATCTGTCGCGCGGACATCGATCGCGGGCACGCGGCCTGGCTCCGTTCCGGAGAGGTCATCCACCGAGAGCTGGGTCAGCGACACGTTGAGCGGGCGCGCCGTCGAGCCCGAGGGAATGTTCGCCAGCGTGTTCTGCGGGACGGGATAGATCTCCCCGTCATCGTTGATCGTGTGCGGCGTGAAGATCGACTGCGTCCACACCGGGCGCGCGCTTCGCCAGGTGTCCGATTCAAAGATCGTGAAGGTGAAGTTGCAGGTCGTCGCGATCTCCACGCGGCCGTCTCCATCGAGATCCGCGATGGTCGGCCCCTCGTTCATGGTTGGGCTCGGGCAGGAGATGGCGCGGTAGTTGCGGTTCGCGTCGACCCCGACCGGAGCGAGACCTCCCGCGGTCGGCCCGCCGTACATCACACGAAACTGAGTCGTGTCGCGGTACGCGATCTCTTTGATGCCGTCGCCGTTGAAATCGTAGATCGACGCGGAGGTCGAGCCCGAGCTGTCCGACGTCGTCAAGCTCCAGACCGGCGTCGCGGAGCGGACGTTGACCGCGTACATGCGCCGGATACGCGTCACGATGAGCTCCGGCACGTTGGTCACGCTGTCGTTGGTTGTGTCGCCGTCATCGGCCAGGTCTTCGTCCCAGACGTCGGCGATCGCGACCGGGCTGTACCCGTGACTGCCGCCGCCGCTCAAGTTCCACTGACTCACGAGGGTGAGCGTTCGCGGTTCGTAGGCGTAGAGGTTCCCGGCGGGCGACTGACCGTGAACGATGATGTTGAGCACGCCGTCACCGTTGATGTCCGCGGCCTGCGTGAAGCCGTCACGGTACGCACCGCGAGACGCCATGTCGCGGCGCAAGGTCGCGGCGCCCGTCATCACGTCGACCGAGAAGACCTGATGCGCCGCGATGAGCTCGAGGCCGTCGCACTCGGCGGAACCAGCGCAGTCCGCGCGGCTGAGGACATCGGCCGCGACGCTGACCATGCCTTGCGGACCCGACCCGAGATCGACGCAGCCCTTGGCCCCGCCGCCCGCCACGGAGTCCGTGTCGATCCGCTTCGTGATGCAGTTCGCGCAGCCGGTGGTGAGGTCGCTCGGAACGGTCCAGATCTCGTTGCCGTAGTGGATCTCCGCTTGGCCATCGCCGTTAAAGTCCGCGAGCGAGATCCCCATTCCGGAGCCGACGTTGCCGCCGCAGTCGTACGCGGTCGAAGTGGAGCGGTTCACGACCCAGGTCCCGGTCGCCGGGTTGAGGTCGGCGACCAACATGTTGTTCACGCGGTGGATCAACGTGACCAGCTCGAGCTCTGGATCGCTGTCGAGATTGCCGACCGCGAAGCTGTCGCCGCGGTCGCCGTTGATCGCGATGAACGACTCTAGCGCGAGGGTCGCGCCGTCCAAGATCTCGATGCGGCCGCGGGAACGGTGCGCGACGACGATCTCTGTCTCGCCGTCCGCGTCGACGTCCGCGACGACCGGCCAGAAGAGATCCTCGACGTTGGCGTAGGTGCCGGCGCGCTCAATGCTGAAGACAGGCGGAGAGGGAGCGAACGAACAGCTCGCGACGGCGTCGCGGCACTCGTCATCGTAGATGTCGACGTAGCCGTTGGCGTCGTTGTCGTTCAAGTCATCGCAGTTCCCCGCGGCGCCACCTTCCTGCGCGTGCGCCGTGGCTGAGAGGAAACAGAGCGACGCGAGCAAGACAACAGAGCGAGACATGCGTGGAGCGTCTCAGAAAGCGAGATGCGGCCGAAGCAGTCTGAGCCTGACAACGCGGAATCAGGAGCGCGCGTCACTCACCCAGGGGAGACGGACCGCATCATCTTGTGCAAAAGAAAACGAGCCGGCAGCTCTCGCTACCGGCTCGTCTCTCTGTGTCCGCGAGCTCAGGCTCGCGCATTCTTCACGAAGGCGTTAGCCCTCGAGCGCGCGATCGATCGCCGCCTTGAAGGCGTCGAAGGGCTGCGCGCCCTGGAGGAGTCGACCGTTGATGAAGAAGCTCGGCGTGCCGATCTGGGCACCCGCGGCGCGAACCGCGGCCATGTCCGCGTCGACCGCGGCCTTGTGCGTCTCGTTGTCGAGCGCCTGGCGGAACTGCGCCATGTTGATGCCGCCGAGCTGCTCGGCGTAGGTCTCGAGGTTGGCTCGCTCAAGCGCGCGCTGGTTCTCGAAGAGCTTGTCGTGGAACGCCCAGAACTTCGCGCTGCCGCCCTGACGGAAGATCTCCTTGCCGGCCTGCGCCGCGAGGTGAGCCTGCCCGTGGAAGGGGAGCGGGTAGTCACGCCAGATGACGCGGACGCGATCGCCGTACTCTTCGAGCACGCGCGCCATGGTCGGGTTCACGCGGGAGCAGAAGGGGCACTGGAAGTCGCTGAACTCCTGGATGACCACTCGCGCGTTCGCCGCGCCCTTGCTCGGGGCGTTCCGGGGAACGGCGAGCTCGTAAACGCGGTTCGGATCCGGACGGGCGCGCTCGGGAGCGGCCGCCGGGGCGTCGCCGCCGGGAAGGAAGACGGCGCTGGTCGCGCCCTCGGCCACGCTGCGCGCGTGAACCTGGCTGCGAGGCGTGCCGGCCGCGACGAGCGCGCGCGCCTTGGCGAGCTCCTCATCGATGACGACCTTGAAGCGCTCGAACGGCTGCGCGCCACGAAGGTTACGGCCGTTGATGAAGAAGCTCGGGGTACCGGACGCGCCGAGACCACGGGCGATGCCCTGCTGACGCTCGATGGCGGCCTTGTGCTCCTCGGTGTCGAGGGACTGACGGAACTGCGCCATGTTGAGGCCGAGCTCCTGGGCGTAGCTCTCGAGGTTCTCTCGGGTGAGCGCGCGCTGGTTTTCGAAGAGCTTGGCGTGGAACGCCCAGAACTTCTCGTTGCCGCCCTGCTGGAAGGCCTCAAGCGCGGCCTGCGCCGCCGGACCCGCGTTGCGGTGGAAGGGGAGCGGGTTGTTCCACCAGACGATGCGGACATCGCGGCCGTACTCCTCGAGGATCTTGTCGACGGTCGGGTTGACGCGACCACAGAAGGGACACTCGAAGTCGCTGACCTCGATGATGGTCACGAGAGCGTCGTCGGGACCGTGCTGCGGCTCGTTGTTGCCCGCGAGCTCGATCTTGTAGACCGCGGCCGGGTCGGGCTGACGACGCGCCGGGCGGTTCTTGTTCTTGTTGCCCGCGGCGGCCGGAGGAGCGGCGCGAGTGAGACCACCACGCGTGATCGCGGAGTAGACGCCAGCGCGCGGGGTGCCCGAAGCGATGAGGCGCTCGGCGCGCGCGATCTCGTCGTCGATGACTTCCTTGAAGCGCTCGAAGGGCTGCGCGCCCGTGAGCTGACGACCGTTGATGAAGAAGTTCGGGGTACCGCGCGCACCGAAGGTACGAGCGACGCCCTGGTCGGCGGTGATCTTCGCGGCGTGCGTCTCGTTGTCGAGCGCCGCCTTGAAGCGGTTCAAGTCCAGCCCGACCTGGGTCGCGTAGCGCTCAAGATCGGCGCGGGTGAGCGCGCGCTGGTTTTCGAAGAGCAAGTCGTGGAACTCCCAGAACTTGTCGTTGCCGCCCTGCGCGTGCGCTTCCATCGCGGCTTGCGCGGCCGGACCGGCCTCCTGGTGGAAGGGGAGCGGGTTGTTACGCCAGACGAAGCGCACCTTGCCGCGGTACTCGTTCAAGATCCGCGACTGGGTCGGGAGCACGCGCGAGCAGAAGGGGCACTGGAACTCGCTGAACTCAACGATGGTGACGAGCGCGTCGTCAGCACCCTTCGACGGCTGATCAGCCGTGACGGGCATCGCGAAGCGCTGAATGTCGCCACCCGCTTCGGACGGCGCGGGGCCATCGTTGGACGGAGCGGCAGCGCCACGACGCGCGCCGCCACGCTCGCCTCCAGCGACTGCTTGAACCTCAGCGACTTCTTCAGACCCTTCACCGCCGTCGGCGGCCATGTGTCCAATTGCGAAGCCGCCAACAAACGCGACTAAGATCGCGATAATGGCAGAACCTTTACTCATTTTAACTTTCCTCTCGTGGGGCGCGGACCGGCGTCGCCGTGCTCACGCGCGCATACGATGAACTCTTGAATCGCCCGTGCCGTCCCCATGACGTCACGAGCTGGGATCCTTGGCTGTGGCGCGACGCGGTCGGGTCCGACGACGCTCTAGCGAGCGTCCTGGCGGAGATCCCCCGATCACGCGCGCGGGTTCAGCGGGGGGGGCGCTCGAGGCGTTCGCGCGCTTCGATGCTCGGACCACGCTCGCGAACGAAACCGTGCGTGAAGGTCACTTCACTTGTCTCGTCGAGCGCTTCTCTTGAAGAGACCGTCGGCGGCGTCAGATCGCTCGGGCCGTCGGTCGTGGGGAGCGCGGGCACGCAGCGCGGATCGTCCCCGCCTTCACACCACAAGACCGCGTCTTCGTCCGTCGGGAGGTCCCGCGCGATCACGTAGCTCATGATCTCGGGCGGTGAGCTCAGCTCCATGGACCCCTTGGTGGGACGCTTGGCTCGCGGCAAAACCACGGTCTCCCATTTTGGAGCCGGAGCCGCGGTGAACCCAACCTCAAGCGACAGCGCGTCTGACACCGCGTCATCTGACACCGCGTCTTCCGACACCGCGTCTTCGGCAGCGGGCGACGAGCGGTCCCAATCATGAGGACCGGTCCACGGCGCCGCGCTGGTTGAACCGGCTCCTGTCGCGCCCAAGCACATGCACTGATCAGCCGCCGCCGGGCTCGTGATGAGCGCCGTGAACACGAACAATGAGCTGGCGAAGAGACGCGTCATTCAAAGAGTCGCCGGTCGTCCCGGGGACGGCGCAGTCTACTTATCCCTAAGGCGAGGGCAAGAGGAGCGGAACCCACCCACCGAAGAGAATGTGATCCCCAATCACCCGACGTGGATCGAATGCGTCAGGCGTTGGAATAGTCACGCGGACTGCGTGTTTTCTATCCACACACCGAAACGGGGGCCGGCTTCGTCCTCTCCACACACAGCCTCGGTCGGCCCTCGTTTCTGTGTATTTTTAGATGTCTGGTCGGACGCCGTTCGCTTGTTCAGCGAATTCGCTGTGGCGCCGCAGGTGCGGGAACAAAGAATATTGGTTCCGAGCAGGCGCGTAGGCGCGAGGTCCGGAGCGAAGCGAAGACCGAGCGGCGTCAGTGCCGGCGGCGCGGAACAAAGAATATCGCTCAGTCGCGCGATGTCGGGCGCACGCGAACGCGAGGCCGAACCGCCTCTGCACCTTCTTGCGCCGCGTCGGTTGCGTCGGTCGCATCACCCTCGGCGTCCGCTTCCTCTGCGGGTTCCTCTGAAGGTTCCTCTGCGGCGGGCTCCGGAGACTCCGGTTCTGCCGCATCGTCTTCCGGACCATCGTCTTCCGGGCACCCATCCTCGTCGGCGACTCCGTCCATGTCTTCGGCGCGATCTGGGCACGCATCGAGTCGGTCTTCGATTCCGTCTTCATCGCCGTCGCGGATCGGATCGGTGCAACCGTCTTCGTCGTCATCCCGGTCTTCCAGCGCTTCCTCAAGCGGACACTCATCATCCACGTCCGGGACGAAGTCGTTGTCGTTGTCCGGATCCATGCAGCCGTCTTCGTCTTGGAAGCCGTCGAAGTCTTCGGGCAAGTGCGGACACTCGTCGTCGTCGTCGTTGATTCCATCGCTGTCGGAGTCGTTGTCCCGCGGAGACCACCCGAGCGTGAAGAGCGCGCGCACCGCCGGCGAGCCCACCCCCGAGCTGAGGCCGGCTCCCGCGAGCAACCCAAACGTCACGTCGCCATGGGTGAGCGTGAGACCCGCGTCCGTCTCGAGCACGCGTGAGGCGGCTTGCGAGAAGCGCGCGTCGAACTCTCCGCGGATCTCTGCGCGCGCGACCAGACCAGGGAGGACCGGAATCGGGACCTTGATGCCGACCGCGAAGTTGAGCGTGCCGCGAAATATGGAGCCGCCGAACGCGCGCTGGTGGAAGCGGTGCCGGTAGCCGAGCGACCCTCCGACGCCCAAGCCGAGAACGTGAAAGTCCGCGAGGGCCGCGACGTCGAACGTGACCGCGCCCTCGCTCGCGAACGAGAGCTCTTGTCCAATCGGCAAGGTCAGCGCGGCGAGGAGCGCGACGCCCGGTCCGTCGTTCTGACGTCGCTGCGGATCGATCTTCGCGCCGAGCACGCGGACCCGCGCGATGATCCGGGGATCGCCCATCGCGTTGCTCTCGACCGGTCCCGCGCTGTCCGCGAGCACGCTATCGTCTCCGCGCTGCAGCATGATGAACGGGACATCGAGCGCGAGGGCGCCGCGACCACCGAGACCGACCTGCGCGGTGAGGTTCGCGCCGACGCGGTGCTCGATCACGCTGACGTCTTCTCCGCGCGGGGTCAGGACGAGCGCGTCGTGGCTGTAGTTGAGGACGAGCTGCGTATCGACGAGCCCGTGGCCGGGCATGATTGTTCCCTGAAACCCGATGAAGCCATTGGGGTCGAGGGCGGGGCGGAAACGCTCGACGTCGATCGAGCGATTGGTCTGGGCGACCGCGGAGCTCGCGAACGTGAGAACGAGCCACGCGGTCAGGACCTGCGCGCTGACGATCTGGGATCGCATCATGATGCTCGTGAAAAAGCTCCGCCGCGGCATGGGAACGCAATACCACCGAACCGCCGCAAACGAAAAAGGCCCACGTCGCCGTGGGCCTTGCTGGTCTGGAGGAGATCCTCCAAGTTCGGGATCGAGCTTCAGTCGACCTGCTGGCGCGCGACCACGAAGTCACTCGGCGCGCTGACGTCGGTGGTGCTCTCCGCCGTCACGATCACCGTGAACTCGCTCTCTGGAGTGGTCGCCATCATCGTCGCCGTGCGATCACCGTCGTCGTATTCCATCACGCCGGCTTTGTTGATCTGTCCAGCGAGCTGGAACCACGCGATGTAGCACGTCGCCGACTCGGTCAGACGACCAGGGGGCGGGAGGTGCTCAAGCTCGATGGTGACCATGCTGTTGCCGCCGTCGATCTTTTCGACCTCGACCTGTCCATCAGTCCCGACCGAGCGGTCTGTGCCTGTAAGAACGTAGTTCGTCCCTCCGCAGCCAAAGGCAAACGCGAGGACCACCACGAGAAAGCTGAATCGTTTGTAGCTCATTCAAGTTCTCCTACCGCCCACCGGCGGCGCCCAAAGTTCTCGCATGAAAACGATCAGGGGTCCAAATCGGGGGATGTTTTCACCCGCAGGACTCCCAAAAAGCGAGGTACGCGGTTCGGGCGTTTAGGAACGGTCCTGCCTTCGTTTTCGATACATCGCCCACGCGCCTCCCCCAACGACCGCTGTCAGCAGAAGGCTGAACGCTGCGAGCAGACGAGGAGCTCGGCCCGCGGGCGTGGACGCTTCCGCGATCCCGTCCACAAAGCGCGAGCGCGTTCTTTTTGGTTGAACGCAATAGCGCCCGGGTACGCATCGCCCTTGCCCGCACGCGAGCTCCGGTCCGCACGCGCCCGCAGACCGCGACACACCGACGTCCTCTATCTCGACAAGACACAGAGACTCTTCGACGCACGGGGGTGGCTCATAGCTGTTGAGCGCTTGCATGAGGAGGTTGTCGGACGCCGCGGCTTCTTCCGCGCGGGCGGCGCGCACGGCGTCCACGCAGTCCGCTTGCGTTTCACATGTCGTGACGACACACGCCGGCCCGTTTCCGCCGTAGCGACAGTTCGGAGCGATGTCCGCGACCGCGACTGAGTGAAGCGAACAGACAGAGAGCAGAAACACGACCGCAGCAGGCCGACGCGGGTCGTTCACTTGGGGGCGCGCTCGCTGATCACGTTCACCTCACCGGAGGCCAACTCTTCACCGTCCTCGCGCGTCCCTTCGAGCGGCTCCGGGATCTCGCTCCCGAGACGCTTCGCGCGCTCGCGCCACTTCTTGCGCGCGAGGACCCGCAGGTCCTGAACGGTGTCCGCTTCGTCGATGATCTCGAGACCGAGCAACGTCTCGAGCACGTCCTCCATCGTCACGACTCCGTCCACGCCGCCGTACTCATCGACCACGAGCGCTACGTGTTCCCGCTTCTCAAGGAGCTGCTCGAAGAGCGCGCTGACCGAGAGCGTATCGAGCACCGCGAAGATGTCACGCTTGAGCGAACCGACGCGCCGATGCGTCTCGTCGCGCGCGGCGGCCATAAAGAGCTCGTCTTTGAGTACGTACCCGTCCACGTCATCCGGACCCTCCCGATGGATCGGGATACGCGAATAGGTCATCGCTTCTTCCGTCTCGATCGCGTCGCCGACACTGGTCTCCGCGTGAAGCGTGAACATGACCGTTCGAGGCGTCATGACATCGCGGACGCGAACCGAGCCCAAGCGGAAGAGGTTCTTGAGGATCCGCGATTCGGACTCCGCGATCACGCCCTGTTCGCCGCCCAAGCGCGCGAGCGCCTCGATCTCTTCGCGCGACACCTTTTCTTCTTCGATGTCCTTCTTCTTGAGGAGCCGGGTCATCTGCTCCGAGGCGAGGACGAGCGGGTAGAGCGCGCGCACCAGCCAACGCGACACCCGCGCGGCGCTGGGGGCGAGCCTTCGCCAGTAGGTCGCGCCGAGCGTCTTGGGAATGATCTCGGAGAAGACCACGATCGCCAGCGTGAGGAGCGCGGACGCGACCGCCAAGATCTCGCTGCCCCACAAGCGCTGCGCCTCCGCGCCGACCCCCGCCGCGCCGACCGTGTGCGCGATGGTGTTCAAGATCAGGATCGCGGCGAGAGGACGATCGACGTCCTCCTTGAGCTCCTTCATGATCGCGCCCGCCTTGGGCTGCTCGTCGACGAGGCGCGCGACGTAAGAAGGCGTGACGCTCAAGACCACGGCTTCGAGCACCGAGCAGAGGAACGAGAAGCCGAGCGCAACGCTCAGGTAGATGATCAACAACGTCATCGCGTTAGCGGCAGACGATCAAGGGTCGAGCGGGGTCGCGTCGCGCATCAGTGAGGTGAGTCGGCATCGAGTTCGTCGGTCGCGGGCGACCCTTACTGGGACTCTGACATGGGTCGCGGGCGGGGATCCAGGTCTTGGTTCTCGTGAGCCGCGTCGTGCCCGCTGGTGATGATCCGAGCGCCCCTTTTCATGGTCACGTAGGACCACGTCCACGCGAGCATCACGAGAACACGGTTCGCGAAACCGATCAGCAACATGACGTGAACGAAGCACCAGGTGAGCCAGGCGAAGTGTCCCCACGCTCGGAAGTTGCCGACCTCGACCACCGCCGCGGACCGCCCCACCGTCGCCATGATGCCTTTGTCGACGTAACGAAAGGTGGGCCGCGACTTCCCTGCGACATCCGACGCGATCGCTTTCGCGACGTGCGCTCCCTGTTGCATGGCCACCGGCGCGAGACCGGGGAGCCCACGTTCCTCACCGGTCGGGACGAAGTGGGCGATGTCACCGATCGCGTAGACGTGTCGGTCGCTCGGCAACGCGCAGTGCTGGTCGACGACGATCTTTCCGCGGTGGGTCGCGGCGCCGATCTTTGCTGCGAAGGAGACCGGTTGAACCCCGGTCGCCCAACAGGTCACAGCGGCGTGCACTTTCACGACCTCACCCTTTCTGTTCGTGTACGTCACGCCCTCCGCGTCGACATCCGTCACGCTGCACCCGAAGCGCGCCGTCACGCCGAGCGCTTCGAGATGTTCCAGCGCGCGCGCCGACAGCTCCGGATCGAACGGAGAGAGCACGCGGTCTCCGCGCTCGAGCAGCAAGACCTGGATGTCGTTTGGCGCGATCCGTCGGTAGTCCTTCGCGAGCACCTGCCGACCGAGCTCGCTGATTGCGCCCGCCATCTCGACGCCCGTGGGGCCCGCCCCGATCGCGATGAAGGTGAGCAGCCGCGCGCGAACCTCCGGATCCTCTTCGCGCTCCGCGGCCTCGAAGGCCAAAAGGATGCGCTCGCGGATCCGGATCGCGTCGCTCAGGTCTTTGACCCCGAGCGCGTGATCGCCCCACTCCGCCCACTTGCCGAAGTAGTTGGTCTTCGCGCCCGCGGCGACCACCAGGTAGTCGTACCGAAGCGTCGATCCGTCGCGCAGCGTGAGGATGCGCTGCTCGCGATCGACCTCGGCGGCTTCTCCGAGGACGACCCGCGCGTTGCGTTGACGCCGGAAGCTGGAGCGAATCGGAGACGCGATCGCCTGGGGCGGGAGGCTCGCGGTCGCCACTTGATAGAGCAACGGCTGAAAGAGGTGGTGGTTCTCACGATCCACGACCGTGACTTGAACGTCGCGCGCGCCCTTCAAAGCGCGCGCCGCGGCGAGCCCGCCAAACCCTGCCCCGACGATCACGACGTGCCGTTCACGCATGGGCGGAGATAGTCACAAGAGCACAACGGCCGCAAGTCGGTCGCCCGTCGCGAGATCAAAAGACGAGCGGCGTCGCTTCGTCTTCGAGTTCGGGCCTCTGGCTCAAGCGCGCCGCCTTCGCTTGGTAGGTCCCGCTCTTCCAGTTGCGCTCACCCACGGCTCGGTTCCAGGCGCGCAAGAGCTCCGCGGCGGACTGGACGCGCTCTTCAGGTCGCTTCGCGAGCGCGCGGAGAACAAGTTCATCAATCGCGCGCGGAATGGTCGTGACCCACTTGCTGGGCGGCGGAGGCTTCCGCGCTACGATCTGCATGATGACTTCGTGTCGTCCACCTTGGAACGGCAGCCGTCCTGTCAGCATTCGATAGAGCATCACCCCGACCGCCCAGATGTCGACGCGTTCGTCGAGCGTGACGTTCGGGTTCAGTTGTTCGGGCGAGAGGTAGCGGATGGTGCCCGCGACGCGGTTCGAGAGTGGATCGCCGTGGAGGTCGCTGCTCAACCCAAAGTCGAGCAACTTTGGAACCGCGGGCGCCAACGGCCCCGTGCTTCCGTCCGTGAGGAAGACGTTCGAGGGCTTCACGTCACGATGAATGATGTCCCGCGCGTGGAGATACGACAGCGCCTCCAGGACCGGCTGAATGAGCGTGGTGATCTCGGGCAGCGTGAGGCGCCCGGTGTCTGACAAACGGTCCTTGAGCGTCTGTCCATGAAGCCGCTCCATCGAGATGTAGCCGACCCGGTCGTTTGCCCCCGCCGGTTGGTGAACACCGGCGTCGTAGACCTCCACGATGTTCGGGTGCCGGAGCCGACCTAGGAGGCGAGCCTCGGCGGCGAACTTCTTCGCCCCGCGGACGCCCATCGACGGCAGCAGCTTCACGGCGACTTCGCGCTGCAAAAAAACATGAGACGCGGAGAAGACAACTCCACGACCGCCACCAATCTCTTCCGAGAGTAGGTAGCGATCCGCAATGAGGTCTCCGCGCTGCACTGCGCCGGACACTGCAATGGATAGACCACAATGGGGAACAGTGAAATGCCGTCTCTTTCCGATCCCTTGTTCATCGCCTGCTGACATTCTTTGTTGATCTTCGACGCGAGGTGACGATTCTCGTCACCCGTGAGCTCTTCTCTTCCCCACGTCCTCATCGTTGGATGCGGCGCGATCGGCGGTACAATTGCAGTGCACCTCACTCGCGCCCATCGGTGCCATGTTGAGGTCCTCTCGCGGAACTCCGCGATCGCGGAATCCGCGGCTGGTGGGCTTCGCTTGTGGGACGAAGCCCTTGGCGGAGAGACCGTCGAACGCGTCACGGTCGTCCAAGAAGCCACGCGTGAGTACGAATTTGTATTTCTTTGTACCCAACCGCCTCACGTCGAAGCCGCTGCGCGCGGAGTCGTCGATCAGGTGGGCGAGGCGCAGTTTGTCGTGCTCCAAAACGGGCTCTGTGAAGCGCGCGTCGCGGACATCGTCGGCGCGGAAAACGTGATCGGCGCGATCGTCTCGTTTGGCGCGAGCAGCAGCGCGCCCGGTGAGCTGACGCGCACGAGTCGCGGCGGTTTCGTGTTGGGCCGGCTCTCCCCTCGCGATGACGATCGTGCGCTCTCCACGTTGCGGGACCTCGTCGCGCCGATCGGCGCCGTCCACGTCAGCGACAACCTCAGGGGCGCGCGCTGGAGCAAGCTCGCGATCAACGCCGCGATCTCCACGCTCGGGACCATCGGCGGCGACACCCTTGGCCGGCTCATGCGGCGCCGCGTTGTACGCCGACTGGCGCTCGAGATCATGACCGAGGTCACTCAAGTCGCGCAGGCGGAAGGCGTGGCGCTCGAGAAGGTCGCCGGGACGCTCGATCTCCCTTGGCTATCGCTTCGCGATCAAGACCGGCGCGGTTCGCTCGGCATGCTCGCCAAGCACGCCGTCCTGCTCATCGTCGGGGCAAAGTATCGGAACCTGAGATCGTCAATGCTCCGCGCGATCGAGAACGGGAAAACCCCGGCGGTCGATTTCCTCAACGGTGAGATCGTCACGCGGGGCGAAGCGCACGGGATCGCGACCCCCTACAACCGCGCCGCGACCAGGCGGGTGCACGCGATCGCGGAAGGACGCGCGCGTTCCGGTCCCGACAGCATCGACGCGCTCTTCGCGGAAGCGAGCGCGCTCGCGGGCTAAAATCCTGCGAGCCGGCTAGACCGCGCGGATCAGGCCGGAGAAACGCTCGAGCCGCTCAGCGATCAGATCACCGTGGTGCCGAAGTATGAGCTGCGCGCCGTTCCTGCAGGTCGGCGACCACTCTCGCGCCGCGAGAACATCGCACTCGCGCTCCGCAGCGGTCACGTCTCCCGCGACCTCTTGAATCAGCGCGCGGACGAAGCGCGGCAACACATTGGGGGACTCCGTCTCCGCCTCGTGCTTGGTGATGGTCGCGTCCGCGAGCGCGAGCGCTCGGGAGAGGTGCTCGTGCATCTCCGCGTCCTCGCCGCGCAGGCGATGGACCGCGGCCCGACCGAAATGGAAGTAAGGACGATGAGGCTTTCGCTCGACCAGCTCGACCCACACGACCAGCGCGTCATCGAAGCGACCCAGCCGACGGTAGACGTGCGCGCGAGCGGTCGCGATCTCTTCGTCTTCCGGCGAGCGAAGCGCCGCCTCCTCGATGTCGCGCAAGGCGTCGGCGAGACGCGCGAGCCGCTCATCGGTGTTGTCCGCGCGACCCGCGAGGTCGAGGTAGACGTCAGCGCGCCGGGTCAACGTCCAGGCGTCTTCAGGGTCGAGCTCGAGGGACTTGTGCAGGTCCGCGAGCGCGTCCATCGGGCGCCCTAGCCGGCGCTTCGTCTCGCCGCGATGACCGAGCAGCCACGGGTCTTCAGGATCGGCTTGCACCGCTTCATCGAAGGCGCCGACCGCCTCCTCGAGGCGACCGAGCTGACGGAGCGTGTCCGCGCGGCTGCCGAGCGGCCACTTCGCGTTGGGATCGAACTCCACCGCGCGATCGAGATCGATGAGCGCCTCATCCAGCCGCCCGAGCTGACGCAGGCTGTCGCCTCGGCCCGAATACGCGAACACATCTGCGCCGAGCGCGAGCGCCGCGGCGAACGTGTCGACCGCTTCGGTCAACCGACCCAGCTCGCGCAGGCAATCCGCGCGACGCGCCAACGCCCACGCGCGATCCGGAGGCTCTCGCTCAAGCGCCATCGCGAGCGCGCGTTCCGCCGCTTCGTGTTTCCCGAGGAGGCGCAGGACGTTCCCGCGCCCGGCGATCGCCTCGACGAGATCACGCCAACGCGCGGCGAGCCGATCCGCGTCCCCTCCAACGCGCCGCGTGAGGATCGCGTCAACCTTCTCGATCCACCCTTTGTGGCCACCGAGGGTCGCGTCCACCGCCGCTTGATCGTCTTTCAAGAGCAACTGGATCGACCGCTCGTAATCCGTCAAGCCGCTCGCGAAGTCATCCAGCGCGACGTGCGTCTGGGCGCGCAGGCGACGCAGCCGAGGCGAGCGCTCACGGCGCCCGATCAGCCAATCAAAGTCGACCAGTGCGCGCTCGTGGAGGTGGACCTTTCCGAGCACGCGGGCGCGACCTTCGCGCGCCCAGGGATACTCCGGCTGCAGCGTGATGGCGCTGTCGAAGTCCTCCACCGCTTCGTCGTTGCGGCCGAGCATGTGGTAGGTCTCTCCGCGCGACGCGAGCGCCCAGGCGTAGCCCTTGTTCAGCTCCAGCGCGCGATCAAAGCCGGCCAGCGCCTCGAGGGGTCGCTCCATGAGCCGAAGCGTGTCGGCGCGATGCGCGATCGCCCACGGGTCATCCGGTTGGCGCGTGAGCAGCTCTTCGAAGTCAGCGAGCGCGGCGTCGTACTTACGCTGCTCGACGAACGTCTCGGCACGACGACCAAGCGCGATACGGTTCTTCGGGTCGAGCGCGAGCGACCGGTTAAGATCTTTGAGCGCGTCATCAAAGCGCGCCATGTCGAAGAGGACCATCCCGCGGTTCGCGAGCGCCCAGGCGTACTTGGGGTCTAGGTGGATCGCTTGCGATAGATCTGCCCACGCTTCCTCAAGGCGACCGTCCGCGCGATACGACGCGCCGCGGCTCGCCCAGGCCCAGGCGTTCTTGGGGTCGAGCGCGATCGCGCGGCTCAGGTCTTTGCTGGCGCGCTTGTGCTTGCCCATCAAGCGGAGCACCTCGCCGCGCTGCGACAGCGCCCAGGCGTAATCGGGTTGGAGACGCACGGCCGCGTCGTAATCGCTCACCGCTTCCTCGCGTCGATCCAGGAGGGAGCGGCTCTTGCCGCGACTGGCGAAGACCCACGCGAGCTTTGGGTCCAGCGCGATCGCGCGATCAAAATCTTCGATCGCCTCTTCGTGACGCTGAAGCAAGCGGTGCGCTTCACCACGGGTCGCGACCACCATCGCGCGTGAGTCGTCCAGCGCCAGCGACGCGGTCAGGTCCTCGATCGCCTCTTCGTAGCGCGCGAGATCCAGCTTCACCTCGCCGCGACGAAAGTACGCCCAGGCATAGACGGGATCGTGCTCCACCGCCGCGGTCAGATCCGCGAGCGCCAGCGCGCTCTCTCCCACCCGGTGATACGCGTCGCCGCGGCTCGCGAGGGCGAAGGCATACTTGGGGTCGCCGTTGATCGCGGTCGTCAACGCGGTGATCGCTTCGCGGTACTGGCCCATCCGACGCAGCACCTCGCCGCGCTGCCCGTTCGCCTGCGAGTGCGCCGGCTCGCTCTCGAGCACGCGCGCAAAGTCGGCGAGGGCCGCGTAGTTCCGGCCGTCGCGCATGTGCGCCTTCGCGCGCTCTAGGAGCTTCTCAATGGACATGACGCCCCCGAGGCTCTAGCGAAGCACGACGCCGGTCGCGGTGATCTGCAGACGGTTCGCGGTCGCGAGCGCGCCCTCCTCTTCCAGGTGCTGCCGCTCCCCTTCGCTCAGCTCACGAAGCGCGACGGTGCCCTCGATCAACGCGCGCTGTCCCGCGACGTCTTTCGGAAGGAAGAACGAGTGACCCGCCATCGGGACGCGGATCGGCGGAACGCCCTCCTCAGAGATCTCCATCCAGCAGCCCATCCGCTGACAGACGGCCGCGATCTCGCCCTCGGTCTTCACGACCTGACCATTGAACGTGTCGGGATCCTCAGCGATCGCGGCGAGCGCGACGAGCGCGCGCTCAGACGGCGCTTCACCAAAGGTCCGCGGACCGGTGTTCTCGTTGGCGTTCTCTGGAGCGGGCTCAGCGGCGGCGTTGTCGCCGTTCTCGTTCTCTGACGCGGTGTTCGCTGCCGCGTTCGCTTCTGGGTTGCCCGGCGCAGCTTCGGTCGCTTCCGGGGCGAGCTCACCCTGACCCAGGGACGGGGACGAAGATTCGCAGCCAAGAGCCACGATCAAGACCGACGCCGCGAGGGCGGGAATCACCTGTTTCCGCATGGGGCCTCCCTACGCCCTACCCTTGGGCGCGTCAATGGGCGGCCCCCGCCGGACAGGGGAGAAACAGTGGTTCTGCCCGAACTTCAGCGCGATTGAAGAGGGGCTGCTAGGATGCAGCGATGCGGATCGGATACCGCGCTCGGGTAGAGCGGGTCGCCCTTCTCCTGGCGGTCGTGTGGCTGATCTTCGGGTTGCAGCACCTCGTCATGGGTCACGTGCGGACCGTGCTCTTGGACGCGATCCTCGCGATCGTCTGTATCGCCGGGTGGCACGCGGCGGAACGCGTGAAGACACCCAAGCTCGTCGCGCACATCGTGACGCTTGGATCCATCGCGGGCATCGTGATGGCGTCGCTCTTGTCGGGTCAGTCACGCGCGCTCGCGCCGTGGCTCTTGATCAGCTTCCCGCTCCTCGGCGCTTACCTTGGCGGAACCGCGCGCGCGACCCGTCTCGGAATCATCGCGCTCCTCGGCGTCGTCGCGGTGCACTTCAGCGAAGCCTTTGGGCAGACCATTCCCGAGCACCTCCCGAGCGGTGCGCAAGCGCTCTTGGTTCAGCTCGGCAGCCTCGCGCTCTGTCTCGCCGGCGTCCACTTGCTCTCGCGACGTCACCAGCGCGAAGTCGAGGAAGAACGAGAGCGGACCCGCCGCGCGCAGGCCGAAGCTGCCTCGCTGCTGCGCGACCGCGACCGCGACCGCCGCCGGCATCGTGAAGCCAGCCAAGCGGCGCGCGCAAAGGCGCGGTTCCTCTCGAGCCTCAGCCACGAGCTCCGCACCCCGCTCGGCAGCGTCCTTGGGATGACCGAGCTGCTCGAGGAAACGGAGCTCGGCCTCGATCAAGTGCAGCTCGTGTCCTCGATCGCGCGGAGCGGCGGCTCGCTCCTGCGGGCCGTCAATGAGGTCGATGAGTTCACCGCGCTCACGATTGATGAGCTCACCGTCGAGTCGGCCCCCTTCGATCTCCACGTCACCCTCGACGATGCGCTCGGGGTGTTCGGGCACGAGGCGTGGCGAAGAGGCTTGGCGCTGAGCTGGGGCGGAGACGCGCCGCGCTTCATTCGCGCCGATGAGAAGCGCGTGGCGCAGCTCCTCTCGCACCTCATCGGGAACGCGATCGAGAGCACCACCGAAGGCGGCGTCACCGTCAGCGCGTCACGACACGGCGACGGCATCCGACTGATCGTCGAGGACACCGGAGCGGGCTTCACGCCAGAGGAGCTCCACGAGCTCTTCGACCCCGAGCGCAGCGGGCGCCGTCGTCTCGGCCTCGCGATCACCCAGCGCATCACGACCGCGCTTGGCGGCAAGATCTCGGTGACCTCAAAGGTCGGCGTGGGGTCCCGCTTCTTGGTCTCGCTCCCGGCGACGATGGACCCGACAGCGCCCGAGCCGGCTCCCGAGACGCTCCGTGATCGGCGCGTTCTCTGCGTTGAGCCCGAGGTCGGTGGGCGCGAGCGCATCCGGCGCATCCTTCGCCACGCGGAGATGACCGTGCTCTTCGCGGACAACGAACAGTCCGCCCTCGAGGTCGCGGAGAGCGGCATTGATCTCCTCCTCATCTCGGCGCGGCACCCTCGCTTGTCCGCCATTCGCGACACGGTGGAGAGCGTGAGCCGTGCCCGCTGCTTCTTGATCGGCGCCTCCCGCTCTTCCGAAGTGCTCGCGGCCGGTCACCGTCGTCAAACGGAAGCGACCCTGCTCTACCCGATCACGGAGGCGGCGTTCTTGGCCGCCGCGCGCTCCATTTTCTCGGACACGACCCCGCCCAAGCCAAGCGGAGGTGCGCTCGCGGCGCGTCACCCGCTCTCGATCCTGGTCGCGGAGGACGACGAGGTGAACCGCAAGGTGATCGTCTCCACGCTCTCCCGGCTCGGCTATCACCCCGAGGTCGTCACGAACGGCCTCGAGGCGATCGCGGCCACCGCGGATCACGCGTTTGATCTCATCTTGATGGACGTCCGGATGCCGGTCATGACGGGCGTGGACGCGACGCGCCGTATTCGAACACGCGGTAAGCACCAGCCGCAGATCATTGCGCTGACCGCGGGTGTCTCCGAGGAAGAACGCGAGACCGCGCTCAAGTCAGGGATGAACGACTTCATCGAGAAGCCCGTCCGTTTCGAGAAGCTGGTCGCCGCGCTGGAACGCGCGTCTTCGCAGAGCCAGGCGATGCCGCTTCACGTCTTGGCGTCCGCGAGCGCAGACGAGCCGCTTCAGCAGCTCCGGATCTTGTGCAGCAAAAACCCCGAAGAGTTTGAGCGGATCATCGCGGGTCACCTGTCGACCTCGTCCGCGCTCTTCAACACGATCCTCACGGCGATCGATCGCGATGACAGCGGTACGTTGATGACCGCGTCGCACAATCTCAAGAACGCCTGCGCCATGTTCGGGCTCGATGAGGTCGGCGCGCTCACCGACGCGCTGGAGTCGATGGGTCGCCGCGGCGAGGTCACCAAGGCCAAGCACCAGGTCCCAGCGCTAAGGCGCGCGATGGAGTCGTGTCAGCAGAAGCTTCGCGAAGAGGTCGAGCGCTTCTTCGAAGACCACGCGTCACACTGAGCGCCGCTCCTACGTCAGGACGTGGTTCTCGGCGCTGCGGAGCTTCGGGAGATCGGTCTCGCCGATGCGCTCGCGCAGGTTGATCTCGATCATGCGCGTGATCGCGGAGAGCGGGAGGTCGTTGTCGTCTTCGCCGAAGGGGTTCTCGATCTCATCGCCGACCGCGTCGAGCCCGAAGAAGGCGTAGCTCACGAGGAGGACGACGATGGGCGTGATGATCGTGACATCGGAGACCAGCCCGAAGGGGAGCCCGACGCAGTAGAGGAAGACGATCCGGTGCAACAGGATGTTGTAGCTAAACGGAATCGGCGTGCTCTTGATCCGCTCGCAGCCGCCCTGGACGTTGGTGAACTCGGTCAGCGACGCTTCGAGAACCGACACGTGATAGGCGTTGATCTCGCCGCGGTCCCAGGCCTGCCGGACCTCGTCGCCGAGCTGCTGAAGAAGCGCGATCGGCCGGTTCAGCTCCCCGCGGATCGACTCGAGGTCGCCGGGCTCCAAGAACTCCTTTACCTCTTCGAGACGGTCTTGATCGCGGAGGTGCAAACGGAGGGCGTGCACATACGCGATGACGCGGTAGACCATGCGGCGCTGAAAATCGGACGCGACGACGAGGCCTCCGTCCGCCTTGGTGCTGGTGTAGGACGCGCCGCGGTCAGGGGAATGGATGAGCGTGAGCAGCTGACGCGTCAGCGTACGGCTCGTGTTGACGATGCGTCCCCAGAGCTTGCGTCCTTCCCAGAATCGGTCGTAGCTCGTGTTGTTTCGGAAGCCGAGGAAGATGCCGAGCGCCAGGCCGATAAGCGAGAACGGCGCCATCGTGAGGTTGTCGTGGAACATCCCCTTGGACTCGTGCAGGTAGGTCACCACGCACGCAAGCGCGGTGGTGAACACGACGCGCTTCCAGGTGTGGCGAATACTGCTGCCGCGAACGATCAGCAGGAGGCGAATCCAAGATGGGTTTTCGTAGACGATCATCGCGTTCGTTCGTTCCTTGTTCTGTTCAGGCTTCCGTCGCGCCTTCGCGCGCCGCTTCGGTCGCGATCGTGGCGGCGTAGACATCGCTCGCGAAAGCGCTGGGCTTGTCGCGAGGCGCGGCCCGCATCATGCTCTCGATCGCCGTCTGCAGCACCTCGTAGCGCACGGCCAAGCGGAAGTAGTCCTCCGCGCGAACGTCTCCAAGCCCGTCCAGCGCGCCGCGCACGGTTTCTTTGTCGCGGTCGAGCATATGAAGGTGGCCGTTCCAGCCCGCCGCTTCTCCGTTCACGAGCCCCTCGATGGCGGCGCCGATCGGGTTGAACCACAAGAAGCATCCTCGATGCTCAAGGCGCCAGCCGAGGTACTCATCGCTCGGGACGTGCCACTCCATCCCGAGGTCACGTCGCACGACCTCGCCGAAGTACGCGCCGCAGATCGGCGCCATCAACGAGAGCACCTCGTCGTCCTCGCCTTCGCCGACCTCCATGGTGCGGAAGTAGTGGTCGAGGATCGGGAGCGTGTCTTGCGTGTAGTCGAGGGCGACTCCGACCGCGCGCTCGACCGCCGTGACGCACGCGGCGGCCAGATCCCGAACGACCTCTGGAGCGTCGCTCAGCGCGACCTCGTCGACGAGCACGTTGTCGCTGCCGTTTTCGTCTTCCATGCGCGCGGGAGAATACGGAGCGCGATCCGGCACGTAAAGTTCCCTGGACGAGAGAAGGAGTCCCCCAAAAGAGAAAGGCGAGCCCAAAGCCCGCCTTCTTCTTCTGTGGTTCACGCGCTCAGGGCGTGATCGCCAGGTGCTCGACGAACGCGTAACCGCGGCCGTTGTTGCCCTCGCGCTCCGCCGGATCGTCGAGGACCGCGTCGGTCGGCGCGTCCTGCCAGATCGTCGTGGTGTCGATCGGGTGAACGCGATGGTCGCGGAGCCCGGTCAGCGTGGGCGAATCGGTCAGGGTGTTGGAGAACTCGAAGTCCCCATGCCGCATCGATCCGTCACCTCCGGGGAGCGTCAGGACGTCGTCGTTGGCTTGGTACCAGCGCCCGCGGTAGTGGTTTCCGTTGTTCGATCCGGCGAACGCAGCGGAGAGCACGGAGACGCCATCACCACGCGCGGCGATCCCCTTCACGCGGTGCTCGTTCACCTCTTCGGTGCCCTTACCGGTGTAGTAGAACGAGGCCCAGTTGTAGTCGCCCATCGGGCTCAGGTTGAGCAAGAAGCCCTCGCCCATCTGCGTGTCGAACGGCTGAAGCGCGATGCGCCCGCCGACGTAGACGCTGTCGCCGATGTTCCGGACAACGTAGACGTTGTTGTTGTCGCCGTCGTTGGCGCCATCCCAAACCTTGGCCCACATCGTCGAGCCGTCTGCGGCGAAACGACCGACCGCGAACTGGGTCGGGAGCCCGCGCACATCGAGCGTGGCGTACACGCCGCCTTCGCCGTCGACCGCGAGCGAGTTAATCCAGCTCCCGAAGCCGATGTTGATGAAACGGGTCCACTCAACGTTCGGGTCATCCACCTCGAGGCCGGTCACCTTCATCAAGAAGCCGACGCTCCCAGAGCTCCCGCCGATGAAAGTGTTGTTGTCCCCGTCGGTCACGATCGCGAACCCACGATCGACGGTACCGGGGACGATGTTGAGCGCGAAGGCCCAGAGGTCTTCACCCTCGTTCTTACCGACTGCGGCGAGGAGCACGCCGTCATTGTCCGCGACCTGACCGGTCACGACGACACGAAGCGGGAGGCTGGCGTCGACCGCGTAGGCCTGAAGAGAGTCCGTCGCGCGCGGCGGGATCGCGTCCGCGCTCTTGGTGATACCGCTCGCCCAAACCATGTCGCCTGTCGCCGAGTCGACCCGCGCGACGAGCGCTTGGAAGGTGCTGTTGAAGCGCTCCTGAGAGCGCCGGCCGACGAAGTAGGTGTGCCCCTCGGGCGACATCACGATCGAGTCGGCACCGCCGCCAGACTCCGCGTTCTGGCCGGGATCGGGCTGGAGCTGCTCGAACTCTTCGGACCACTCCTTGGCCCACGCGAGCGAACCGTCGTTGTTGACGCGGAAGAGCGAGATGTTCTCGGAGAACGTGTCGCTCCACTCGTTGACGTTCTGCGAGACGATCATGTTGCCCGCGTCATCCGCGACCATGCCGCCGACCAGCGAGGTGACCGGGCGCTTGCTGTAGAGCCGGTCCATCTCAGTCGTCACGACCGGGCTGAGCGTCGCGTTGTCACGACCGCGGCCGTCGAGCCGGAAGGCGTACTCGACGCCGCCGTCATACGTCACCGTCACCCGTGCAGAGCGAGGCCCCGACGCGATCGGGAAGAAGAACGTACCGAACGTGAAGCCGCCGTCCGGCGCGATCGTCTCGCCGCTCACGACCAACACATCGCGCGTCGAGGTGCCGGGGCGGTTGATGTTCCACTCGTAGTCTTCACTCGGCGCGATGCCGGTGATCGTGATGGAGTCAATCGTGACCGCGGCGGCGCCCCGGTTGCGGATCGTGAAGTCCTGGATGCCCATGCTGTAGGGCGGGATCGCGCTCTGCTCGAGCGGCGCGGTGGTCGCGCCGGCCGCGATCTCTTCCGCGCCTTCCAAGATGACGATCGGGTGGTCGACGAAGTCACCGGTGTCGATTCCTCCGCCGCCGTCGGTACCGCCGTCAGTACCGCCATCGGTCCCGCCACCGTCGGTCCCTCCGCCATCCATCCCGCCGCTGTCGGTACCGCTATCGGTACCTCCGTCGTCGTCATCCCCACAGCCTCCGGCGATCATCACCGTCACCAAACCAATCAACACACAGCTTCGTCGCAACTTGTCCAACACGACCTCCTTCGTTGTTGAGAGCTGAATAACGACGCTGACCCTCTGGGACGATGCGAAGAGGTGTCAGACCACTGTCCAATCGGTTCGGCCGGTAGGCTGCGTTCTTGGGCGGGCTTTACCCTTTGAGCGAAGGCGCATCCCCATCACCCAATGGACGTTCGTCCTGTTGAGGTAACCGCGCCGACGACCGCTCTCGATAATTTCGGACACCATCGACAAGAACGACACGAGGCGACTGGATCCGCCCTACGGGTGTGGTACCGATCGGCGGTGTCGAAGTCGCTTTCCAACTTTCCTTACCTCGGGGCCGCGGGACAGACCCGTACCGAGCCTGTCCTGATCCCGGTCCCGAGCGGAGACATCCGCTCCATCGCGATCCACGTGGCGGTGAACGTCACCAGCGATCCCGAGCTGCGGTCTCCAGCGCTCGCGGGCGGGCTGCATCGCTTTGAAGGCGGTGAGGAGCTCGCGGTTCCGTTCGTCTTTCACGACGCGGCCGCGTTCAAGTTTGCGCTCGTCGTGCCAAAGGCGCTCCGGCACCGCGCGCTGACCGAGCGCGCCGCGTTGCTGACGCGAATCGCAGAAGACGCCGCGCACCCCGTGCCGGCCTACGTCGCGCCTGCGCGGCTCGTGGTCGGCTTCGAAGAGCTCAAGCGCTACCTCGACGAGAAGAGCGACCCGAATCTCACCAGCGAAGCTTTGGCCGGACGCGAACGTGATCTTGTCGAGCGCGAGGCTCGGATCAAGGCCCGCGCGCAGACCCTCTTGAGCCAAGAAGACGATGCGCGCGCGCTCTCCGAGCGGCTCGAGGCCGAACGGGCGGCGCTCTTCGAGCGGGAGCGCTTGATCGAGACCCGAGAGCTGTCGATGCGTGAACGCGAGCGCAACATGGAGACCCGCGTGGCGTCGTCTCCGGGCATGATCCCAAGCCTCAGCGCGACGCTCCCGCTCCCTCAGGTATCTCCCCCCTCGGCCGAGGTCGTTCACGACGAAGAGCTGAGCATGCTGGACTCGGTGGATCACGTTCCCCTCGCCTCGGTCGTCGCGGACACCGAACTGGAAGAGCTGCCGGACGACCTTGAAGAATTGCCAGACGAAGAGGCCGCGGCCGCGCTCGAAGAGCCGAGTGACGACGTCGACGCCGAATTCGAAGACGCCGACGCGGAAGACTTCGAGGATGTCCCTGCGGACGCGATTGAGGAAGCACGCGACGACGAGCCGCGCGAAGAACCGACGCAGGTCGTCTCGGTCGACATGATCCTCCCGAGCACCGACCGCGTGCGTCGCCCCAACGCTGGGGCTCCCGTTCCGCCGCCCGCGCACTTCCTGCGCGACTCCCACATGGAGATGGCCGCCTCGTTGATCGACGGGCATGTGTGGCTCTTCGCGCGCACCGGAGAAGACCGCGAAGACGTCTTCACCGACGGCGTCGAGCTTCTCGTTCAGTACCTCGCGGTCTCGAGTCACCCGGTCGCGCTTCTCGCTTTGGTGGACCGGAGCACCGAGGGTCGCCCCTACGTTCGCCGCGCCGCGCTCGATCCGAAGACCGCCCTCGACCTCCGCGTGCTGAACTCACTGAAGCGCCACTTCACGGTCCGCGTTGGGCTCTTCGGCGCCAGCGGTCAGTTCTTGCGTGAGTTCACCATCGAAGACGTCCCGCGCAAAGAGAACCTCAACCTCATCATTGAGCGCGCGAAGCGTCAGGCGCCGACCGGGATCGACGCAGCGACCGCGATGGAGCGAGCGCTCGCCGCGCCGCCGCCCGTGCGGATCAACAAGCACCCCTTCGCCCCGATCGGTGACGACGCGACCATCGCCGACGTCATGACACGTGTGGAAGAACTGGATCGCTGGGTCCCCGCGAAGCTGGACCTCGCGCTCTTCGCGTTGAGCATTCCGAAGACCGAGGTCGACGCGGTCATCACCAGCACGCTCTCGCTCGCCAAGGACCACGGGATCGCGATCGGCGAGGCGCTCCTTCCGCGGATCCTTCCGGAGAACGCCGAGAGCAGTGACGAAGTGATCACGAGCCTCTTTGAGGCGTTTCGCGATGCCGACCACGAGCCGCTCACCGCCAAGCAGATCAAGCGCAACTGGTCCTCCTTGCTCAAGCTCGCGACCCAACACGAAGTGGTCCTGCCAACGAAGCTGCACCTCTTGGCGTGGAACGCGGTCAACGAGGAAGCCAAAGACGAGATCGATCACGACGCGCTCTCCGCCGAGGAGCAGCTGACGCTCCTGACGCATCCGTCGAAGAAGAAGGCGATCGCGCTCGCGTTGATCAAGGGCGCGACCCCGGAGGGGATCTCAGCCGCCTTACGCGCCGCCCGAACTCTTGAGGAAGAGGCGCTGCTCGAGGTGATCGCCGGCGTGATCGAGGTGGGCGAGCCTGCGGGAGACGCCCTCATCGACATGCTCTCCGCCCGAAAGGCTTACGTCCGCCACACCGCGGTCTTGGCGCTCGGCGAGCTCACGCTGCGCCGCGCGATCACGCCACTGGTGCAGCTTCTTCAGTCAGAGACGACCGATCTTTGGGAAGATGTTGCGAGAAATCTCGCGCGCTTTGGCTCAGGTGCGCTCCGACCCATCGCGCGGGCGCTCAAGTCGCCAAACACCGACGAAAGCCGCTTTGCGTACACGCTCGCGCATCTCATGATCGCTGGTTTTGTTGAGCCGATCGAGAAGATGCAGCGCGACGGGAACACTCATGTCGCGCGGGTCGCGACCTCGGCGTTCTCGCAACAAGAGGCTTCAAAGCGCCACGTCGAAGTTGTGATGAGTGAGCGTGACGCGGATGAAGCGTCACAAACGTTCGACTTCGCGCGACGCTTTGTGAGCGCGCAGACCGTCAACACCACTGATCGTTGATCGCGTAAACCGAAGGGCGGAATTTTCATCCGCTTATCCACAAGTGGTAGACAACCAGCCGCTCCCCCCGTAGGTTCTCACTGGCGATGCGGCTCGGAATTTTCAGTGATGTCCACGCCAACATCGAAGCCCTTTCGGCTGTGATGGAGGCGTACAAGTCGGTGTCAGTAGATGCGTTCTACTGTCTCGGCGACGTCGTCGGTTACGGCGCGAGCCCCAACGAGTGCGCGGACATCGTTCGCGAGGTCACCGAGGCGACCATCCTCGGCAACCACGACGCAGCGGTCGCGGGCCGGATGGACTACTCGTACTACTACGAGGCGGCACGTCAGGCGCTCGACCTTCACGCCTCGACCCTCTCGCAGGCCAACATCGAGTGGCTCAAGGGTCTGCCCTACAAGCACGAGCTCAACGACATCGGGCTTCACCTCTGTCATGGCTCCCCCCTTCGCCTTCAGGAGTTCGAGTACATCTTCGCGCCCGAGCAGGCGCGCGAGTGCCTCGCGATGTGGGACGAGCTTGGCGACATCACGCTCATTGGTCACTCGCATCTCTGCAAGGTCTTCGAGTTGAGCGAAGACGATGTAGACGAGCTGCCCTCCGGCGACTTCACACTCGAAGAAGGCAAGAAGTACATCGTAAGCGTCGGCTCCGTGGGTCAGCCGCGCGACTACGACAACCGCGCGAGCTTCACGGTCTTCGATACCGACGAGCGACGGTTCGAGTTTCATCGCGTCGAGTACGACATCGAGTCGGCAGCCACAAAGATCTTCCAGTCGCGTCTTGAGCGGAACTTCGGTCACCGCCTCTTCATCGGCGTCTGAGCTTGAACGCGCTGAGCTGAACTCGCGCAGAGCTGAACTCTCGCTGAGCTGAACTCGCGCTGAGCTGAACTCGCTGAGCTGAACGCGCTGAGCTGAACTTGAACTCGCGCTAGGGCAGCGCTGGCGCATCGGGCACCGGTGTCATGCGCCACGGCTCGATCTCGATCAAGCCGCCCAGCGCCACGTCATCGCGCTCATCACGGATCTGTTCATGGATCGCGTCGAAGGTGGTGGCGCACCAGTATGTGTCGCGCGCGTTCGCGTGATCTTGGAGCGCGACCATTCCCGCTTCGATGTTGTCGCAGATGTTGTTGTTGATGATGTCCTGCACCGGCTCATCTTCCGACGCGACCCAGATCCCCTCGCGGTTGCACACGACAGTGCTCAACGTCACGCGTGAGTTGTCGTCCGGCGCCGCCGCGATCCCGTTGTGTTGGAAGAGCGTGTGGCGCGCCTCGACCGTGATCTCTTCGCCGACGGTCGTGAAGGGGTCGCTCTCCCACGTCGCGATTCCGTACGACGCGAACTCAACGATCGCGTAGTCGAGGTATGCGCGACCGCCTTCGGAGAGCTGGACGTTGATGCCCGACCAGGCGTTGACGCGCGGCATCTCCAGACTGGAGCTCATGCGAACGATGGCGTCCGCGGTTCCCTCGACCCGCAGCGTTCCCTCGACGCGGATCGAAGCGCCTCGTCCGAAGTAGACCTCGGTCCCGGCCGCGACCGTGAGCGTGACCCCACGCAAGATCCCGACCTGACCCTCAGCGCAGATACGTCCCGACCAGGTGGTGTCTTCAAGAACGGTCCCCGCCTCGACCCGCGTCGCGCCGTCGCAAACGTCACGCTCACGAGGCTGCGCGCGACAACGATCAGGACACTCTTCTTCCACTCCGGGGTCGAAGCCGAAGTCCTCGAACGTCGGGCAGTAGCCGGTGATCTCGACGCTGGTGTCTGCGGGAACGTCCGGCGCGACATCCGGCGTGACGTCCGGCGCGACGTCCGGCGTGACATCCGGCTCGACGTCCGGCGCGATATCCGGCGCAACGTCGGCGAAGGTGTCGGGCATCGGGTCGATCGGATCCTCGAACGTATCCGGGGCAGCGTCGCCGAAGGTGTCGGGCGTCTCTGTATCGACGCCGCTGTCTCGCCCGCTCGGCGAGTTCAATTCAGACCGGGCGCCGCACGCGACCGCGAGGAGGAGCGTGAGCAAGAAGAAGACGCGCGCCATGTTCGGAGGATCCCAAATCCCGTCGCGCGCTTGCAGCCGTTCGCTCAGAGATCACGCGCGCTAGAGATCACGCGTGACGAGAACCGGCGCCTGACCGCGTCGCACCAGGGCGAAGACGAACGCGAGCATCACCCCCAGCGCAGCGACCGGTCCCAGCTCGACCACGGTCTTTGGGAGATCGACCGAGGTCCACGCGAAGGAAAGTCCGCAAATCGCGACCGCGAGCGGCGCGAGCGGGTACCGATGCGGCGCGTTACCGATCGCGCGGAGCGCGACGCACTGGAGGCCAAAGACAATCGCGCTCGTCGGGAGCAGGCCATCACGAACGAGATCGGGCGGCCCGAGGAACACAGCGACCCCTGCTACGACGAGCGCCTGAACACGTAGCTCCGCGAGCACGCGACGTGGCCAAGACGATGTGATCGGCTCCCGCCCGAGAGAGAGCACATAAACGAGGAACGCGGCGAGGGCGATCGGGTTGGTCAGCGCGGGCCAGGTCCACGGCTTGAGCGCGACGCTCTCTGGGCCGTTCTCGGTCAGCATCAACATCGCGATCAACGTGAGCACGGCCGGCACCTCGAGGCGCGCGAGCGTTCCGCGTTTCGTCTTCCCCACGAGGAGGCTGCACGCGAGAGCGAACGCGACCACGAAAACGATCGGGACCTGGGAGAGCGCCAAGACGAACGTCGCGCTCGCGACGATCGTCGCCACCAGGACCGCCAACGTCTGCCTTAAAGAGCCGGGTCCGCGGACACGCGCGAGGGTGTCGAACACGCGCGCCGATGGAGCGAGGAAGCAAAAGACGATCACGAACGCGATCGCGAGGAAGAGCGGAGGTACAGGCAACGGTCGCACGCGAGTCAAGGTCGCCGCGCGATCCAGCGACAGCTCCACGTCGGTCACGCCGCTGATCCCCTCGCGCGCGACGCGAAGCGTAACGACGCGATCGCTCGGACGCGGGACGAAGTCGGCGATGGTGTCGATGTGAACATCGCCGAGCGCGAGGATGCGGTCGCCTTCGACGAGACCCGTGCTCGCGTCCGCGGTCGCGACGACCAGGCCCTCGCCGATCGGCGCGTCCTCCAGGATCTCGATGCCGAGCTTCCCGAGCGCTTCGTACGCGCGCCGCTCCAAGTCGTGCACGCCCGCCACCCGGCTCGGGAGCAGATCCAGCTCCAGGCCGTCGATGTCTCCTGACACCGTGGTCCGCTCGTCGCGGCTCCGGAAGGTCACGCGCGCCTCACCTCGGAACGTCCCGCGTCCGCCGAGACGCATCAGCGTGGCCTCGTTGATCTCCGCCTCGACGCGATCGCTGTGTGTGGCCTTGGCGTCGAGCTGCGTCGTGATCTCAAGCGGCTCATGACCGGGTCGATGCACCAAACCCGTGAGGGTCACCGTCCCCTCTCGACCCGCTGGGAGCCCGGTCCCGTAGATAACGAGCGGCAAACCCGGCGAGAGCTCGGACTGCGTCACGCCGTTCAACTTGAGGAGCGCGGTGTCGCTCATCGGGCCCTGTGAGCATCCAATCGCGAGGCTCAACGAGAGGAGCAGGCCCCCGAACAGTTGGGTCGCCCAACCCAGACTCGGCCGCCGCCACGCGCGTTGTTCAGCCTGAATCTGCGCTTCCGCCACGCTCTGTGGTCCTCAATATCCGACACGCCGTCAAAAAAGCGGCGCCCAGACCGATCGAGAGTTGACAACCAACGCCTGAGAGACCATTTAGTGCCTGAAAACGGGGCCGTAGCTCAGCTGGGAGAGCGTCGCACTGGCAGTGCGAAGGTCAGGGGTTCGATCCCCCTCGGCTCCACTAAACAACCTCAAAGGGTCCGCTTCGAACGCGGGCCCTTTGCCGTTAAGGCGTTCGAGACGTCCCCAAAAGAGAAATCAGAGATCGCGTAGGAGGTCGGGCCCGACACTTCCGAGCGCGCGCTTCGCCTCCACCACGTCCTGCTCGATCTGGGCGATCAACGCCGGGAGCCCAGAGAAGGTTCTCTCGCCCCGGAGCCGCTTCACGAACCCGACGCGAACGTCAGCGCCGTAGATGTCGCGATCGAAGTCGAAGAGGTGGACCTCAACAGAGCGTCCCGCTTTGAAGGTCGGGCGGACTCCCAGGTTGGCGACCCCGCGGACATGCTCGCCGTCGATCGCGAAGACGACCGCGTAGACTCCGTCCGACGGCAACAGGACGTCTTCGCAGTCGAGGTTCGCGGTTGGGAAACCGATCGTGCGTCCACGCTGATCTCCTTGGACGACCACCCCGCCGACATCGTGAACTCGCGTGAGCAGCACGCTCGCGTCGCGGACCCGTCCCTCCATCAAGGCGTGCCGGATCCGCGTGGACGAGACCACCGCCCCGCCCGACCGTTGCGCCGACACCGTCGCGACCGAGAAGCCGCGTGAGGTGCCGAGCTCGCGCAGCGCGTCGACGTCTCCCGCCCGCTTCTTCCCGAACCGGAAGTCCTCGCCCACGATCACCGCGCGTGCGCGCAGACGCTGACACAGAACGTCGTCGACAAACTGCTCCGGCGAGAGGCTCGAGAACGCCTGGTCGAAACGCTCCACGTGCACCGCGTCGGCACCAGCCGATTCTAAGATCGCGCGGCGACGCATCGGCGTCGTGAGCAGCGGTTGTGCGCGGTCCGGCGCGAAGAAGCGCGTTGGGTGGGGATCGAAAAAGAGCGCGACGACGTCGAGCGTTTCACCGGCGGTCGCGCGGGCCTGAGCGAGCAACGCGCGGTGACCCAGATGGACCCCGTCGTAGTTGCCCGGTGTCACCACGGAGCCCGCCCTCGCACTCCGTGCACCTGCGTTCACCGCTTTGAACTACCGCGACCGGCGGCTCGGTCAAAGGACTTTCGTCGTTTCGAGGAGGTCTTTCGATCCCTGCGCGCCGAAAGCGTTTTACCCTGCGCGGCATGTCCCTTTCCCTTCGAATCACGCTGAGCGCTGCGCTCCTGACCGTGGCCGCTTGCGGGACCTCCGCGACGCAAACCGAAGCGCCCATCACGCTCGCCCCGCCCGTCGCGGAAGAACCGGCAGCGCACGCGGCGCAAGAGCCCGCGACCCAAGAGCCCGCGACCCAAGAGCCCGCGGCGCAAGACCCCGCGACCCAAGAGCCCTCCGCCCTTCCGCCGACCATGCGCCACGAGCTCGCCATCGGCGATGCGCCTTGCGAGACGGACGCGGACTGCGCGCCGGTCGAGTGCTGCCACCCCTCGGCGTGCGGCGCGGCGGCAGACGCGCCTACCTGCACCGACGTCATGTGCACTGAGGACTGTCAGTCCGGCACGATGGACTGCGGCGGCCAGTGCTTATGTCACGAGGGTCGCTGCGCCGCGCAGCTGCTCGTCGTGAACATCTAAGCGATCACGAACAGCAGGCGGCCGGCATCAAGAACGGGACGCAGTCGGGGACCCCGTCGTCGTCGATCGATGTCGGCGCGCTGCGGATCAAGTTCCCGCTCGCGTCGCCCGGTTCCGCGCCGCAGAGCGGCACGCCGCACAAGTGCGCGACCGGCTCACAGCAGAGCTCCTTGGTTCCGGCCGGGAGATCCGCGAAGTCTTGGTAAACGATCTCGCGGGTGCTCTCGGCGGGCGTCATCCCCATCCCCAGGAGCACCGGATCAAGCGCGGTGTCACAACCATCACGCCCGTCCAAGCGACCCACCGGACCCGCAGCGTTGGGATCGAAAACAATGAAGAGCGAGGCGGGTCCCTGTGCGGGATCGGGGGTCGCGATCTGCGCACCGTCTCCGAGCTCGTTCGGGAGGGTCCACGCTTGGCTCGAGTAGAGCCCGCCCGACAAGTTGATCGAGGTGTCGGAGAGCATCGAAGGGACGACGCATGCACCACCCATGCAGGTCGAGCCGGCGGCGCAGTCCGAGGGGTCCGCGCAGCTCATCGATCCACCACCGACCGGGAGCCCGCCCGCGACCCCGTGAAGCACGTTGATGCCGTAGCGCCCCGCGGGGAGCTCTTGGCACTCGACCGTCGCTTCCTCATAGAACGGCGTGATGTTCCCAGGGGGCACATACGGAACGAGGCACTGTGGTGGCGGCGCGAGCTGAACGACGGCGACCGGCGGAATGGCGACCTCGATCTCGGGATAGAAGACCTTCTTGAAGGTCGTCTGTGTCGGGCGAACCGTTGGAAGCAGCGTCACGCTCGGGATCCCCGCAGCGCGCTCGAGGTCAGTCTGCACGCGTTGCATGATCACGCCCGGAGTCTGCCAAACGATCCCGCGGCTCCGCCCTAGGATCGGGTGCGGATCGCCCACGCCGTCACCATCGGCGTCGATCGGCCGCACGTACCACGCGTACGAAACCGGGTCGTCGAACGCGACCGAGAGCCCCGCCTCCGAGAGCGCGGTACCGATCGCAGAAGAGGCGTCTGTGTCGCGCGGGTAGAGCACCAAGCTCGTGTTGGTGAGCTCCGCCAGTTCGCGCTCTGCCTCGATCACGTCTGCGGTGGTCGGGAGCGTCGCCTGCGCGCTCAACGGCTCGCTCCTCATCGTGAAGACGGGGCGCTCGGTGTTGACGAAGCGCGCGAGCGCGACCGACACGCCCGAGACAACCTCGCCCAGCGGGCGCTCCGACTGCGGACCAAAGGTGATGCGCGCGAACTCCGGGATCGGGGCGGTCACGTCAACGACCGCGCCCCCCGCGATGTCGCCCGCGGTCGGCAAGTTGCTCACCGAGAAGAACGGGATGAAGTCCTCATCGCGGTCGTAGTAGCCGCGGATCTGATACGAGATATCGCCGTCATGACCCAGCTCGATCTCGGGCCAGGTAAAGTCCACCGAGCGCATCACGACGACCCGAAGGTCGGCGGGCGCCGGGGCCTCCGGCATGCAGTCACCCAAGCTGCGGAAGACGCGCGCAGCCGGAACCGTGAGCAGGTTCGCGGCGCCGGTCGCGGTTCCCGTGGGCGGAGGCGGGTTGTCGAACTCGAAGAGCGTGAGGACGACGCGCCCAAGCGCGCGCACCGGGACGCCATCTTCGTACGCGCAGAGCGGGCGCGGCCCCGCGTAGAGGACGGTGCCCTCGATGACCCCGGTCGGATCAGGCGCCGCGCCACCATCGCTTCGAAACTCGTCCACCGGGGGCGACGTGCACGCCGCCAGGAGAAAGAGAGAAAGGCCGAGGAGGGTGGTGGTGAAACGGGTCATGGCGCTCAGAATCGGTAAGACACGGTGAACATGCTGCGGATCCCTAAGACCTGCGCGAAGGGGTGCTGACGGTGCTTGTGGTTGGTCAAGTTGAACAGCACCAGGCCGAGATCGAGGCGGTCGTCGAGGAGACGCCAACCGATCCTCGCGTTGATCAGGTAGTAGGCGGGGAGCGCGAACTCTTGGAAGGCGATGCCCTCGGTGGCGCTGAAGACCTGCTCGAGCCAGCGCTGTCGCGAGACGACGTGAAGGTCGATGTTGAGATCGAGCCCGATCTTGGTCCGGAGCTGCACGCCAAGGTTGAACTTATGCGTACTGGTCCGCTCCTCAGACAGGCGCTGCGAGTTGTCGCTGATGAACGTGCGGTTGAGCGCGTAGTTCGCGTAGATGTCGACGCCGTTCGCGGGGAAGATACGCGTGCCGATCTCGGCGCCGATCACGGAGAAGACGGTCGGGTCGTTTTGGAAGTGAATCGAGCCGAGCGAGTACGACGCGGTGCCCGGCTCATAGCCCACGCCGCCGCTTCCAAAATCGCCGAGCGAGAACGGCCTGACCTGGGACAGGATCACGAGGTCCTGCACGCGGTTGAAGTATGCAGAGACGTCGATGTCGAAGTACTCCGAATCCGCGTTTCGATAACCGACCTCGGCAGACAAGATCCGCTCTGGCGTGAGGCGCGGCGTGCCGATCAGATCAGCCGCGGGCTCGGACCCCAGCGCGATGACGTCGATGCCCGCGACCGGCGTCGGGTTCGGGAGCGCGAGGTAGCTTTCTAAGAAGGTCTGGGTACGGAACGCGGTCCCGACTGAAGCGCGCACCGCGGAACCGTCAGTGGGCCGTAAGACGATCGCGCCGCGTGGCGAGAACACCGGCTTGTCGAGCAGCGGATGAAAGTCGACCCGGAAGCTCGCGGCGAGCCGCAGAATGCCGACGCTCATGGTGTCCTGGAAGAAGAGCGCGCCGTGGTGCTCGGTCTGATCGCTCTGCAGGTAGTCCCACTCGATCGTCTTCAGGCGATACGCGCCGCCGAGGTGGAGGTTGTGGTCTACGCCCAGGTGGAACTCGCGCGCGAACTCACCTTCCATGTCGACCGTGTTCGAGATGAAGGTGTTCTGCAGAGAGTCGCCGCCGAACTGAGCGGCCGCCAAGCGCGCCTGCGACGAGATGCGATTCCAGAAGATCCGGAACGAGCCCCAGCTCGAGCGCACCCCGCCCATCATGAAGGAGGTCGGGCCGCGCGAGGTGTAGTCGCGGAGCGGTCCGGTCGCCTGAAAATTCTGGGTGTTGTCGTTGATGCCCGCTTCGAAGTACGTCTCCACTTCGCGCGAGAAGCGATAGCGAAGCGATGCGCTCGCTTGAAGGGCGTTCCGGGCGATGTTGGGCGTGCTCGTGGTCGGCGTGTAGTCGAGTCGATCTTCGCCGACCTCGAGCGTGAAGCGGTTCGCGCGGTTGTATCCGACCGAGAGTCGATACCCGAGCCGGCCCGCGCGACCGTTGGTCGACACGTGCCCATGGATCTGACCGCCGTTGCCGAAGCCGATCACGCCACGCGTCTCCGGTTGGTCGCCCGGGGCGCGGGTGATGATGTTGATGATGCCGCTGAAGGCGTCCGCGCCGTAGAGCGCCGAGGCCGGTCCGCGGATCACCTCGATGCGCTCAATGTCCTCGACGTCGAGCGGGAGGATCGACCAGAAGGTGGTGCCGAGCGGATCGAGATACACGGAGCGCCCATTGATCAGCGTGAGCACGCGAGGAGAGAGACGCTGGTTGAAGCCGCGCACCCCGAGCTGCACGTCGCCTGGTGTCGTCGTCATGACGTCCATCCCCGCGACGCGTCGCATCAGCTCGCCAACGTTGGTCAACCCCGACAGGCGGATGTCCTGCTTCGTGATGTTCGTCGTCGAGTTCGGCGCGTCGAGCGGCGACTGAGCAAAGCGCGACGCAGAGACGACCTGCTCTTCGTAGATGTCGTCCTCACGTTCGGAGCCCAGCGCGAGGTCGTCGGGCGACGACGCGGTCGGGCCCAGGTCGGTCCCCTCCGGCGTCGTCTCAGGCGCGGTCTCGGGCGCCGTCTCAGGTGTGGTCTCGGGCGTTGACTCCGGCGTCCCCGCCGCCGCGTTGCCTTCGCGGAACTGCCCCGCGAGTTCGCGCAGGCTCGCCGCGCGTTGCCGGAGCAGGTCGCTCTCCGTCGCGGCGGCCAACTGATCGATCTGGGTCGCGGACTCTTCCAGCGCCGCGATCTCATCCTCGGTCGCGGTGGCCGGAGGCGGCGCGGCGGGTTCCGGTTCGGGCTCGGGCTCAGGCGCGGGGCGCTCCGCCTCGATGCGTTCACGAAGCTGGGTGATGAGGTCGGCGACCGACTCCGCGTCCTCGGGCCCCGCGTCAACGTAGCGCTGGTAGTACTCGATCGCGCGCTCGTACTGGCCCGCCTCGGCGTACGCGCGGCCGATGTTGTAGAGCACGTTCTCGTGCGGGAGCGCGTCGTAGGCGAGCTGAAGCTGCGCGATGCCTCCGTCGAGGTTGCCGCCTTCGATCAGCGCCATCCCGCGACGGAAGTGGCGACGCGCGTCTGTTCGCGCGTCCGCCAGCGCGACGCTGGTCACGAACACCATCGCGAGCAGCGCGGCGCACAGCGCGAAAGCGTCCTTGGTCCTGAGGATGAATCGACTCATCAGAAACGCAGCCTCGTGGTGAGCACGACGCGGCTGTCGACGACCTGGCCAAACGGGTGCTGACGAAAGCGGCGAACCAAGAGGTTGGTCCCGACCAAGCCGAGCTCGACCTTATCGTTCGCGACGCGGTATCCGATGCGCGCGTTGAGCAACGCGTAGGCGCCGAGATCGAACGACTCGAAGCGCACACCGGTCGCGATGTCGGTGACCTGCTCGACCCAGGTCTGGCCGCTCACGACGTGAAGGTCCGCGCTCAGGTCGAGACCGAAGGAGGCGCGGTATTGGAAGCCCAGGTTGAACTTGTGGAGCGACGTGCGGTCGTCGGTCGCGCGCACCGGGTCGAGCTGCGTGACGTCGGTCGGCGAGGTGTCGGAGAGCGCGTAGTTCAGGTAGATGTCGAGACCGTTGACCGGGAAGATCCGCACGCCGAGCTCGCCGCCGATCTGCCGAAAGCGGGCGTCCTCGTTGTCGAAGACGAGGTCGCCGACCGGGAACACGCCGCGCTCATCGTCGTAGCCCGCCGCGCCGCTCCCGAAGTCACCGAGGGTAAAGGTGTCGACGCTGCTGAGCTGAATCTGATCGTTGATCAGGTTGAAGTAGACGTTGAGCTCCAGCGCGAAGTAGTCGGAGGCCTGGTTGGTGTAGCCGGCCTCCAGGCTGATCATGCGCTCGGGGTTGAGCTGACGGTTGCCACGACCGAACGCGGAGACGCCGCGAACCGGGGTGCGGTTTTGAAAGTCGAGGTAAGACTCGACGAAGCTCGGGCTCCGGAAGGCCGAGCCCCCCGTCAAGCGGATCGACTGCCCTTCGCTCGGGATCACGACGAGCGACGCGCGCGGAGAGAACTGCACGCGCGAGAGCAGCGGGTGACGATCAAGGCGCAGGCTCAACGTGAGCCGGACCTTCTCGTGAAGCCGGAGCGCGTCTTGAACATACGCGAAGAGGTGGTTCTCGGTTTGGTCGCCCGACAGCCAGTTCCAGCTGACCGCCTTGAACCGGTACCCCACGCCGACCGCGAAGTTCTGCTCGATGCCGCGGGTGAAGCGACGGTTGAAGCTCAGCTCGGTGTCGATGACGTCGGCGGTGATCCGGCCCTCGGTATCGAACGCTCCGGCCGGCCGCTCGATCGTGTCGACGCTCGTGCGAAAGCGGTTCCAATAGAGCCGAAAGTTCAGCCCCACCGGCGAGGTCAGCGAGACATGGCTTTGCGAGACCAAGGTGTCTGAAATGGAGAGCGCGCGTAGGCGACTGACGCCGAAGATGGAGGCGTCCAGCAAGGTCATCGCCGCGCCTGCGCGCCCGAACCAGCCATCGCCGAAGTGATACCGCAGCTCGCCGTTGAAGTAGGTGCGGCGAAGCGCGCGGTCTGGGTTCTCTCGGGTGGTCGCGACGTCGATGCGCTCCGGAGACAACTCGAGGGAGTACTCGTCGGTCTGGCGGTAGCCCGCGGAGAGCCGATAGGACAGCTCGCCGGCGCGGCCCGTGACCGTGCCCTGACCACGGAACGTGTTGTGATTGCCGATCGCGAGCGAGACCGAGGAGTCGCCTTCGCCGGGCTCGCGCGTGATGATGTTGATGATCCCGCTGAAGGCGTCTGCTCCATACACCGCGCCCGCGGGACCTCGGATCACCTCGATCCGCTCGATGTCCTCAACCTCCAAGGGGATCGACGCCCAGAACGGCGCCGCGAGAAAGTCGAGCCGAACCGTGCGCCCATCGATGAGCACCAGCACCTTGTTGGACTGCCGCGTGTTCAGGCCACGGATCGACAGGTCGCTGCTCTCCGGCGTGAGGCTCATCGCGTCGACCCCCGCGACGCGTCGCAAGAGCTCCACCAAGTTCGTGTGGCCGGTCAGCCGGATGTCCTGTTTGGTGATGATGGTCGTTGAGTTCGGCGCGAGCAGCGGGGACTCCGCGAAACGCGACGCAGAGACAACACGCTCCTCGAAGATCTCCGTACGCTCGCTCCCGAGGGAGAGATCTTCGTCAGTGGGCTCCGTCGTTGGCGTCTCGGATCCCGTCGTTTCCGGGTCTGGATCGGGCGCCACCTCCGAGCTGGGCTCCGGAGTCGCGTCGGGGTTGTCGTCCGGAGGGCGCGCGGCTTCTCGTGCGCGCAGCGTCGCCGCGAGCGCTCGAAGGCGCGCGGCGCGTTCCCGCAGCGAAGCGCTATCCGTTGCCGCGGCCAGCTGCTCGATCTGTGAGGCCGACTGATCGATGGTCGCGAGCTGGGCCGAAGAAACCGCTGGGCCTTGCGGGACCGGCGGAGGCGCAGGGGCCTCCGGTTCCTCTTCCTCACGTTCAGCATCGAGACGCGCTTGGAGCTGCTCGACCACCGCCTCGACCTCTTCGCGATCATCGGGGTCAGCGTCCAAGTAGCGCTGGTAGTACTGGAGCGACCGGGAATACTGGCCGGCCTCCGCGTACGCGCGCGCGATGTTGAAGAGGACGTTCTCGTGCGGGAGGATCTCGTACGCGAGCTGGAGCTGGGCGATACCGCCGTCGAGGTTGCCGTTCTCAATGAGGGCCATCCCGCGTCGGAAATGCCGGCGCGCATCGGTCCGCGCGTCCGCGGACACCGGTTGTGGAACCCAGAGCGAGAACATCAACGCGCTCAAGAGCGCGAAAAGGACGACCACGCGTTGTTCGGTTCGACGACCCACCCGACCGGGCGAGACTATCAGCTTGGCGATCTGCGCCGCAGGTTCTTCGTAGTCGAAGCCACAAGGCGCGAGCTCTCGAAGGCGGCTTTGGGGAACAGCTCAGAGATGTTTAGGGGAAGGCATCTTCACCTTGGTTTCGCGTGGATCGAAGGCCCTCCAAGCGCGCCACCGAGCTGATTCGCAAACATCTGTAATCGCTACGCTTTTCACCGGTTTACGTTCTTGCGTGAGGGGGCTCAAAAGCCTATGATGCACGACCCGTTGAGGCGGACGTTTTCGCGCCCGTTGGCGTGTTGGTTCCGCACCGTTCTGAGGCGCGTTCAAGCGCTTCGCGAACGGTCGTCCGAAGAGCGCCGCTTCAACGTGACCAACGACAGCGAAGAGACGCATGACAGACGTAACGACCCCGCCTTCTGAGTACGACCAAAGCGCCATCCAGGTGCTCGAGGGCCTCGAAGCCGTCCGCAAACGCCCAGGCATGTACATCGGCGATCCCCATGACGGCACCGGTCTGCATCACCTCGTCTGGGAGGTCGTGGACAACGCGGTCGACGAGCACCTCGCGAACCACAACGACACGATGGAGGTCACGATCCACGTCGACGGGAGCGTCACGGTCGTCGACCACGGACGAGGGATCCCGGTCGGCATGCACGCGAAGGGCGTTAGCGCGGCGGAGGTCGTCATGACCCAGCTTCACGCCGGCGGTAAGTTCGACAACGACAGCTACAAGGTGTCGGCCGGCCTTCACGGCGTCGGCGTGAGCGCGGTAAACGCGGTCAGCGAACGTCTCATGATGACGATTCATCGGGACGGTAAGACGTGGCAACAGGAGTACAAGAAGGGCGCGCCGCAGCACCCGCTCAAGGCCATCGGTGACACGACCGAGACCGGCACGATCATCACGTTCAAGCCGGACGCCGAGATCTTCTCGATGACCACGTTTAGCTTCGACGTGCTCAACAACCGCCTCCGCGAGATCTCGTTTTTGAACGCGGGGTTCCGGATCACGCTCACCGACGAGCGCGGCGAGGGGCGCGAGGTTGTGCACGTCTTTGACGGCGGCATCCGCGAGTTCGTCGAGACGCTCAACAAGAACAAGACCGCGCTTCACGATGAGGTCATCTACCTCGAGGAGACCAAGGACGGCATCCAGGTCGAGCTCGCGATGCAGTGGAGCGACGCCTACAACGAGACGATCTACCTCTACACGAACAACGTCCGAAACAAGGACGGCGGTACACACCTCACCGGGCTGAAGTCCGCGTTGACCCGCACCGTCAACGCTTACGGTGGCGAGCACAAGCTGCTCAAGGACCTCAAGAACCCCCTCGGCGGTGACGACGTGCGCGAAGGCCTCACGGCGGTCGTCAGCGTCAAGCACCCCGACCCTGCGTTCTCCTCACAGACCAAAGACAAGCTGGTCTCTTCCGAGGTGAAGGGCATCGTCGAGAGCATCGTCAACGAGAGCCTCGGCGCGTACCTCGAAGAGAACCCAAAGCAGGCCAAGAAGATCGTGGAGAAGACGGTGCTCGCCGCGCGCGCTCGCGAAGCCGCGAGGCGCGCTCGCGAAATGGTGCAGCGCAAAGGCGTGCTCGACGCCAGCACCCTCCCCGGCAAGCTCGCCGACTGTCAGTCCAAGGACCCAGCCGTGAGCGAGGTGTACATCGTCGAGGGTGATTCCGCAGGCGGTAGCGCAAAGCAGGGACGCGATCGCGCCAACCAGGCGATCCTTCCGTTGCGCGGCAAGATCCTCAACGTGGAGCGCGCGCGCTTCGAGCGGATGCTCGGGAGCGCCGCGATCGGAACGCTGATCACCGCGCTCGGCTGCGGGGTCGAGGGCGGCGACAACTTCAACATTGAGAAGCTCCGCTACCACCACGTCATCATCATGACGGATGCAGACGTCGATGGTTCGCACATCCGGACGCTCTTGCTGACGTTCTTCTACCGGCAGATGCCGGAGATGATCGAGAAGGGCTACCTCTACATCGCGCAGCCTCCGCTCTACCAAGTGAAGCGTGGCAAGAAGAGCCAGTACCTGCAGAACGACGACGAGCTCGCGCGCTTCTTGATCGTGAGCGGTTGCGAGAACCTCTTGGTGAAAACGACCACGGGGGCGGTGCCGCTTCAGGGCGAACTGCTCGAGCGCCAGATGGTCGAGATCCGGCGTGCGCGTCAGCTCCTCGCGAGCACGCGACGTCGCGCTGAGCCGAAGGTCATCGAGGCCGTCGTCCGCGCGACCACCATTGAGCAAGGCGACGCCCAAGCGCGAGAGACCATGGAAGCGACGCTCAAGAGCATCGTCGAGTACCTCGCGCGCAAGCACCCGACCCTCGACATCCTCGACCCGCAGATCGAAGAAGATCCGGCCGGAGGTTTCCGCATCCGGATAACGACGCGCTCTGGCGTCACGGTTCAGGAGACCGTGATCGACGCGAACCTCTTCGGCGCCAACGACTTCCGCTCGCTTCGCGAGATCGAGCAGGGCATCCGCGCGCTCGGTGACCAGCCCTTCGTGGGCATCCCGATCGCGAAGAACGGCGACCACGGCGAAGCGATCACGATCGGTGACATCGACGAGCTCTGGGAGTTCATCGACAAGCGCGCCCGCAAGGGGCTGAACATCCAGCGCTACAAGGGTCTCGGCGAAATGAACGCGGACCAGCTCTGGGACACGACGATGAACCCAGAGACGCGCACGCTGCTCCAGGTGCGTATCGAAGACGGCGTGGAGGCCGAGAGCCTGTTCTCGGTTTTGATGGGCGACCTGGTCGAGCCGCGACGTGAGTTCATCGAGCGCAACGCCTTGAACGTCACCAACCTCGACATCTGACCGAGGTCCTGCGCGCGCTGAAAACGCGCAGGACTCTTTCGCGCGGCCTCGCGTCTCCGTCGCTTTTGTTCTCGCGCGCCTCTACGGGAGCTCTCGCGCGTAGCGCGTCGCCCTTGGATGATTTGGATAGGCCGCGAGGAAACGTCGGATGGTGACGACCTTTTTCGCGGTATCTCCGAGTCCACGATGCGCCTCAATCTGCATCATCAGCGCGCTCGCGCTCCGCGCTCCCCGGAGCTCCCGGAGAACGCATCGGTAATAGGCCCTCGGTTCCGCGGTCCCACACCGCTGCGCCCGTGACACGGCGGAACCCTGGCGCATGTCCGCTTGGGTCGCCGTCCGACGCGGCGCGGGCACCTCGTCTCGCTCGATGCGCGTGATGCGGTCGGCCATGGGCGACGTCGCTCGACCGCGCGGTCGACGACGCGCGGCGGGCAACTCGCGAGCGTAGCGCGCGGCGCGAGGGTGATCCGGATAACGCTCGATAAAGTCGCGGATGGCCTGCACGCGATCCGCGTCTCGGTTCAAGTTTCGGTTGGCCTCGATCTTCATCATGAGCCCGCGCGCGGAGCGATCCCCATCCAGGACGCGCAGAACGCACTCGTTGTAAGACGGCCCCACCCCACAGTCCCGCGCGCGACGGACCGCATCGCTCTGCTGCGCGCGCGCGTCGGTTGCAGAAAGTGTGACGGCGACCGCGCTGACCACGAAGAGCAAAAAGACGTGCATGAGGCGAGTGTCGCACGTACGCGCCGGACAAAAAACGACCGCGAACGCACCAGCGCGTTGCAGCAGCCTGGCAAAAGCCGAGCGCGGGAGCGGAGCGCTCCAGCAGGCTGCTGAAAAACTCGTAGACGCGCTTCGCGCGCGGCCTCGCACCTCCTCCGTCATCCTGAGGCGCTCAAAAATATCGTTTCCGCACAGCGGGTTCCGGAGCGAAGCGGAGAACTCGCGGCGATGGCGCCGCAGGTGCGGGAACAAAGAATACTCGTCGGTCGGAGGACACGAACGAGATACGGGCAGCATCACAAATCGCATCCAGCGACTTTTCAGCAGCCTGCTAGAAGCCGAGCGCGGACCTGAACGCGGCGATGCTGTCGAACCGCTCTTCGCGGTTTGACGACATCGCGATCGTGATCGCGGCGTTGTGTGGCGAATCGATCGGCGCGGCCTTCTCGTGGAGGACCGCGTCGAAACTCTCGCGAGCGGTCGCGCGTTGAAACGGATTCTTGCCGGCGAGCAAGCAGTAGAGCAGCAGCCCTGCGCCGTACACGTCCACTCGTTCATCGAGCGTCAGACCGGTGATCTGTTCGGGCGCAACGCACGCCGGTGTTCCCGCGATACGGCCGTGCGCCGTGAGGCGGCCCGCCCCGCGCGGTTGGCTGATCCCGAAGTCGAGCAGGTTCACAGGAGACGCGTGGCGAGTCGAATCGAGCAAGAAGATGTTGCTGGGCTTGATGTCGCGGTGAATCACGTGTCGCGCGTGAACGTAGGTGAGCGCGTCGAGAACCTCATGGATCGTCGACATCGCGCGATCGCTGCACAGAGGTCCGCGCTCATCGAGCTCTGCTTGCGCGGTCAGCCCATGGAGCCGCTCCATGACGAGATAGAGATGGCCCTCCGTCACGCCGAAGTCGATCACCTTTGTGATCGCAGGGTGCTCAAGGCTCCGGACGACCTCGGCTTCTCGAAGGAAACGCGCTGCAGCGTTGGGTGAAGAGAAGCGGACCAGCTTGACCGCGACCATCCGCTCGACCTGACGATCAATCGCTTCGTAAACGACGCCCATCCCGCCACGACCGAGCTCTTCGACCAACACGAAACGGTCCGCGAGAACCGACCCAGGTGGCGGAGCGGAATCGTAGGGGCCTGGTGCGACAAAGGTGGAGACGCGATGCGTGGGCCGACCACTCATCGGGTTGATCGTGGTCAGCTCGTGCGTCGGCGTCTCGTCTTCGTCATCCACGGATCGTCAGTAACCAGCCTAACACGTTGAATTTGTGCGTTTCAGCGCGCTAAGTGCGCTCCCGAGACCGCCTCCAGCTCGGCCTGGAGCGCTCGTATCCGCATCGCGCGCGCCGCATCCATCCCCGCGCCAAGGTCACGCTCAAGCTGAAGACGGCGCCTCTCGAAGAAGAGCGTGACCACATAGCGCATGAGATCACGACGCTCCCGCGCGCGCGTTCGCTCCTCACGAAGAAGCGCGACCTCGTCCCGCCCATACGCGGCTCGACTCAGGTTCCATGTCAGCGTCGCGTCGAGCGTGAGCGCGACATCCGTCGAGATGACCACGCGATCGGAGCTCCCCGTTTGGGCGCTCGCGTCATCCCCTCGACCGTGACGCGCTCCAACACGAACCGTCGGCAACAGCCCCGCGCGACGGGCGCGAAGACGTAGCCGCTTCACCGAAGTCATCCCAGCGTCGTAGCGAGCGAGCGCCCGAGAGATCACTTCGTCGACGGTCGCCTCCGCTCGTTCGTATCGCGCGAGCGCCTCCGCGAGCGCCTCCTCCGGCGCGACGCGACTCCCCGGACGCGCATCGCTGTCTCCAGGCGCACGCCCGCGCGGATCGGGCGGGGCTTGCGCGCTCGCGAGGGACGCCCCGAGCAGCGCCGCGATCGTCACGCCAACGAACGTCCGACCCCGCGCGCTCAGCCAAGCGCTCATGCGTCCCTTCATCACTCACTCCTTCCTGAGAACGCGACGCGCTGCTCCCATGACCGCGTGACCCGATCGCGCTCCGTCGCTTCCCAACGACAGAGCTGAACGACGCCACAGGGAAACGGCGAGAAGCGCGGCGCGCGAGAAATCACGTCTCGCCGCGGAATGTCACGCGGCCGCTCCCGAAACGTGAGCCGGAGCCCGATGCTGCCGTCCACGTTTCGAGCGCGCGTCGCGGCCCGATCGGTCAACACGCGCCGGGTCGTCCCGAACAGCGCGACGTCGGGAAGCGAGACGCTCCCGCATCCTTGGGCAACAGCGAGTAAACCGATCAACACGACAACGATCGCTCTCAACCGTCGATCCGCTCGATGAGCGAGCGCGCCGCCGCGAGATCAGGCGCGAGGCGCAGCGCGTCCTCAGCGTATGCGCGCGCCGCGTCGACGTGCCCCAGCGCGAGCTCGAGGTAACCCGCGACCAACTGCACCGCCGCGTCCTCCGCCCCCTCCACCAAGAGCGAGGATACGAGCGGACGAGCGCGCTCCAGCTCACCGCCCGCGACGGTGACAGCGGCAAGTCGAAGACGCGCGTCGTATCCAACAAGAGGGTCGGCGCTCGCGCGCTGCAGGTCGTGCTTGGCGCGCTCAAGTTCACCGCGCTGCGCGAGGATGATCCCGCGAACCGTCAGCCCCACCGCGTTCTCCGGATGGGTCGCGAGGAGACGCGTCGCGCGACGCTCGGCTTCCGCGGGGCGCTCAATCCGAAGCTCTACGTACGCGAGCAGCCCTTCCGCTTGCGGGTCGTTCGGGACGAGCTGAACCAAGCGCATCAAGTGCGCCCGCGCTGGTCCGAACGCGCGCCGCGAGACGAGCAGGCGCGAGATGTTGCGCCGCGCGTTGATCAGACCAGGGTTGATCGAGAGCGCGCGGTCGTATGCGCCACGAGCGTCATCGTTGCGCGACATCCGCTCGTACACGATGCCCAAGTTCGACCAGGCCTCCGCGAAGTCCTCGTTGAGGCGGGTCGCGGCGCGAAGGTGCGCTTCGGCTTCCTCAAGGTCGCCCCGAGAGAGCGCGACCAGGCCGAGGTTCTGGTGAGGCTCAGAGAAGCGCGGCTGATACTCGAGCGCGAGACGAAACCGCGCTTCTGCGTCGTCCATTCGGCCCTCCGCCAGTAGCTCTGCGCCGACCGTGTTGTGCGTCACGGCCTCTCGCGGAAGCCCGCCAGTCGCGCAACCACTTGTAACCAAGAAACAAATCCCGATCGTCGAGCAAACGAGAGAGGTGACGAAGAACTCGGAGGGGCGGCGCATGTGCCTTCGTCGACCCAATCCGTGGCCGGTTTCCCCTTCTCCGAAAGAAACTCAAATTTCACGTTTCACAGCGCGAAATCACCGAAGCACGCGGCAATTTCTCTATGCTCCGTCTCATGAACCGCGTGAAGAGGATGAACCTCGTCGTTTTGGCTGGCTCGATCCTCGTCATCGGAGGCTTCTTCTCCTCATGGATCGGCTTCGAGCTTGGTCAGTTCTCTGGCTTCCGCTTGGCCCTCGAGGCGAGTCGCTTCGGACCGCAATACTCCGCCGCGTTCTTGCTCCCGATCATGGCGCTCGTCTCCGCGCTGCTCTCCCTGAAGTACAAGCGCATCTCCGCCGGCGTCGCGACCTTCACCGGCGCAGCCGCGATCAGCTGGGGCGTCTTCGAGGCCGCTCGTTTCCTCTACAACATCACCTTCGCCGGGCTCTGGCTCACGCTCGTCGGCTGCATGGTCCTCTTTGCCGGCGGGCTCGTCACCGGTCAGTGGACCCGCACAAAGGAAGTCGTCGAAGCGGAGCTTGAAGCCGAGATCGCCGCCGACGAAGCGGAAGAGGCAGCGGAAGCAGCAGAAGCCGCGGACGCGGCAGAAGCCGCGAGCGAGTAGGGCTCGGCGTCAGCAGAGGATCCCGTGGGGATCGAGCTCGCGCGCAAGCGAACACACGATCGAAGACGGAGGCGCCGGCGGCGTTCCTGAGATCTTCGCCAGCCCCTCGATCCATACGCCCTGATGCTGCTCGCTGATGCTGGTCACGATGTCGACCTCACCACGGCGCTCGAGCCACCAATCGACGCGTCCGCCTTCCGCGGCGCGGCTCACTTCCGATTGTACTGCCCGAACCCCGACGCGACGAAGCTCTTCGCGTGACGCGGTCGCCAACGAAAACGAAGGGAACAAGATCGCTACGTGCGTGAGCGGGCGTTCGAGTGACACCGAGAGCCAGGCCGCGGTGATCACGCCGAGGCGCCCTCGTCCCCCCACCATCGCGCTCACGAGATCCGGTCCCACCGCGCGGCGCGGCGCAGGCCTCACGGTCACGGACTCACCGCTCGCGGTCACGAACGTCAGACCCGCGACGACCTGCTCGACCGGATCGTCTTCACGCTGACGCCTCCCTAACGCACCACGCGCGAGCCACTCCCCGACGCTCTGGGCGCCCACGTGGCTCGCGAGACGAAGCGAGCAACCTCGCTTCTGCAGCGAGCGCTCCAGCGACGCCAGGGTGCAGCCCGACGCCACGTGAACCAGAAGTGAGGTGTCGTCGTAGCGAATGACCTCGTCGAGCCGTCGGAGGTCGAGCGCGACGCGATCTGTTTTGTCGTGCAGCCCGCTCCCCGGCACCGCGAGCGCGACGCGATGTTCCGAAGCGATGCGAAGCACGGTGGCCACCTCGCGCTGATTGCTCGGCAAGATCGCGAGCCGATCGCCTTCTTCTAACGAACCGGGAGCGCCTCTACGGATGGCCGCGGCGAACGCTCGGCGATGTTCGTCCGCCGACGTCATCGCGATGGCTCCGGAATCAGCGACCCCCGGTTCAAAATGCCCGCGGGATCCATCACGCGCTTCAGCGCTCTGACCATCTCCAGCGCGTGCCCCTGCTCCGCGCGCATCTGCGGCGCTTTGCTCCGGCCGACCCCGTGATGATGGGAGAGCGTCCCGCCAGCGCGTACCACCGCCGCGAGCGCCGACGCCCAGGTCTTGTCGTATTCGCGCAGCGCCTCTTCGTCGCTCTCCGCGGACCCGACGAACGTGAAGTAGATGGACGCACCGTCCGGGTAGGCGTGACTGAAGTGCGCCATCACGAAGACATGCCCCGCGAGCGCTTCACGAACCGCGCGATACATCGGCATCAGTCGCGACCACGTCGACGCGACCTCCATCGTGTCGATGAACGCGCCGGCCGCGAAGTAAGGCGACTGCCGATAGCTGACCTTGTGACGATTTTTGAACCAGTAACGCGCCGGCTCTTCGCCCGTGTCAGTCGCGCGCACGTCTGCGCAGATCGCTTGCACCTCTTCACGCTCCGCGGCGATCAGCGATGGTTCGCCTTCCCACATGAACACCAGCTTCGCGCCGCCGAGCATCTTGTCGGGCGCGCGCGAGATGAGCTCGTTGAGGAGCTGAGGCTTTCGAATCGCGCGGACCACGAGGCGCTTCGCCAAGCTGGGCCCGGTCCGCTCGCTCGGCCCGCTCGACTTGTGCCCGAGCCGTTTCGCGATGACGGAGTCGAAGGGATCGTAGAGCCGCGCGACGGCTGGGCGCAGGCCCGCTTGGTAGATACGACGAATCGCGGTCAGCCCCGCGTCGGTGCTCGGGCACATGAACGACGCGAACGCCCGCCCGCGCACTTCCGCGATCGCGAGCGACGCCTCCGTCACGACGCCGAGGATGCCCTCGCTCCCAATGAAGAGCGGGAGCAGCGCCGCGTTCTCGCCGCCGCGCTCACCGTGATGAAGCGCTCCGGTTCCGTCGACGACGGTGAGCCGCTTGACCATGTCCTCGATCTTTCCGTAGCGACCCGAGCACTGCCCTGCGGAACGCGCCGCGATCCACCCGCCCAGCGTTGAGCAGTAGATCGACGAAGGGAAGTGGCCCAGCGTGAGCCCCGCCTGCGCGAGCGCGTCCTCGAGATGCTGACCGATGATCCCGCTCTGCGCGGTGACCTCGCTGGCGTCGCGATCGATCGACACCGCGCGCATCTTCTTCGTGTCGAGCACGATGGTCTCGTCGCTCGGCAAGATCCCGCCGCACACCCCGCTCCCGGCACCAAAGGGCACGACCGGGATCTGCCGCTCACTGGCGAACCGGAGGATCGCTTGAACGTCTTGAGTGCTCTCCGGCCAGACGACCACCGCCGGCGGCGACGGCATCGCGGTTCCGGCGCGGGTGACGATCTGCTGCCTCGGCCACAGGTCGCGCGCATAAGCCGCGCGGTCCGCGGTCGAGTCCGACGCGCGGCAGAACGTAGCGAGATCCGATCGCAGCGCGCCGCTCATGTCTTGTTCCTAACACGCCCGCGACACACCGCGAAGCTTGACGGAGGTGCTCCTGCGCCTATGTTCCCGCCGTGGCGACTCGTCGATACTCTGAAGCCAACCTTCCCACCCGCTTCGGCACGTTCTCCATGCACGTCTACCGCGATGAAAGCGGCCGGGAGATGAAGGAGCACGTCGCGCTCGTTCGCGGCGATATCCGCGGTGAGCAAGTGATGACCCGGGTGCACAGCGAGTGCCTGACGAGCGAGGTCTTCGGCTCGCTCAAGTGCGACTGCCGTGACCAACTTGAGCTCGCGATGGAGAGACTCGAGCGCGCTGGACGGGGCGTCGTCATCTACCTTCGCCAAGAAGGCCGCGGGATCGGTCTCGGGGACAAGGTGAAGGCCTACGCGCTGCAAGAACAGGGGCTCGACACGGTGGACGCCAATCGCGCGCTGGGTCTGGGAGATGACCTGCGGCACTACACCGCCGCCGCGGACATTCTCCGCGACCTCGAGGTGCGCTCGATCGCGCTCATGACCAACAACCCAGCGAAGATGGTTGCGCTCGAGCGTGAGGGCATCACGATCGCTCGCCGCGTCCCGCACGTCGTCACGCCCCACAAGCTCAGCGAGCACTACCTGGACGCGAAAGAGAAGCGGATGGGGCACCTGATCGGCGGCGTCGATCTCTTCGACGCACCACTGGATCGCACGTCATAGCTTGAACCGGGCGCTCACCGCGGTAGCGTCCGGCATGCTTCGCCCGCTCGCCCCCTGCGCCCTGCCCTTTCTTCTCGCTTCGCTGCTCGTCGCCGGGTGTGGCGACGATGACGCTCCCGCGGACGCCTCTTCGGACACGAACTCGGGCGACACGACCGATGGCGCGATCGACAGCGCGGACGGTCCGGACGCGGACCTTGAACCGCCGCCCGTGATCGGCGCGGTCGACGAGACCCGTCGCATCTCGATGCCTGGCCTGAGCGCGCCGGGCTACATCGTCTTTACCGAGAACGATGTGCCGCATGTCTACGCGGAGAACCGCGAGGACGCGGCGCGCCTGCTCGGCTACATCGTCGCGCGTGATCGCTTCTTCGAGATGGACATGGCGCGGCGCTTGTCGACGGGGCGGCTCAGCGCGCTCCTCGGAGACGCGGCCCTTGAGATCGACATGGAGTCGCGCGGCACCGGGATGACCGTCGTGGTCGACACCGCGCTCGCTCGGTTTACGGGTACCCAGCGCGCGCGCTACCAAGCGTTCGTCGAGGGCGTGAACGCCTACATCGAAGCGGTCGGTGATCGCGAAGAGCTGCCGCCCGAGGAGTACTCGTTGGCCGCGCCGCTCTTTGGGGTTCGCGTACCGGCGTTGCTTGAGCCTTTCACCTTGCGCGATGTCTCCGCGGTGGCCGCCGCGGTCACCTACAGCCTCGGTTACGAGACGACGGATGTGGGCCACGCACGCGCCCAGCGACAGCTCGCGGATCACTTCGACGGCGCGCCGCTTCAAGCGCTTCGCCACGCCGGACTGCTCGATGCGTTTGACCGCGTGACGAACAGCGAGGGCTACGCGTCGGCAGGGGGTTGGGGAAGCGAGAGCGGAGACGCCTTGCCGATCATCGACCCGGTCCCGCCGCGGTCACCGCTCGAGCGCCGACGCGCGGTCCTTCCTGAGGTCACGCTCGCGCGTCTCGCGGATCGCCTCGCAGGGATTCAAGAGCGCTTGCACCGCGTCGACGGCTTCGGCTCGAACGCCTGGGCGGTCGCGGGGAGCCGGTCTTCCGATGGCGCCGCGATGCTCTGCGGCGACGGTCACCTTCCCGGCACCGTGCCGACGCTCTTCTTCCGCATGGGCGTTGACACGAAGCTCTTGGGCGGCGGCGACACGCGACAGGTGGGTCTGGCGTTCCCCGGCGTGCCGCTCATGGCGGTCGGCACGAACGGCGACGTGGCGTGGAACCAGACGCAGTTCTTCGGAGACATCACCGACTGGTTTGAAGACGAGCTGCTCCTCGACGACAACGGCGCGCCTCGCGCGACCCGCTACCTCGGGGAAGAGCGACCGGTCACGCTCGTCGAAGAGGTCTACGAGATCGCCGACCGCCCTTCGCTCTCCAGCGTCGGCCGAACCGTTCGCGTGAACCGCGTCGCCACGTTTGACGGTCGCTTGATCACCGCGATCGAAGGGCGCGTCGTCACCGAAGACGAAGCGGTCGCCGACGGTGAGTTCAAGGTCATGCTCTTGTCCGACTTCGTCGTGCCCCAAGACCTCGACGGCGACGGCGTCATCCGCGCGGTCAGCTTCGACTACACCCCGCTCGACGGTCCCAACTTTGGCCTCACGCTCGAAGAGTGGGGCCACGCGCGTACGGTCAGGGAGATGCAGGAGAGGAGCGACGCCTTGGTCGGCTACTCGCAGAACGTCGTCGCCGCGGACTCAAGCGGTGACGTGGCGTACCTGCCCTACCAAGTCATGCCCTGCCGTGAGCATCTGCGCGGAGACGATGGGCGCTTCGCCGACGGAGCCGACCCACGTCTGTTGATCGATGGGACGCGCTTCCGCGGCTTCGAACTCCCGCTCAGCGACGACGGCCGCGTGGATGAGAGCGTAACGGCCCCGCACCGTTGCGTCGTCCCGCGTGATCGTTACCCCGCCGCGGTCGCGCCCGGACGAGGCTTCGTCGTCACCGCCAACAACGACCCGGGCACGATGGCCCAAGACAACGACCTCGAGAACGATCCTTTCTACATCGGCGGCCCGTGGCACGAGGACTTCCGCGCGACGCGGATCGATGACCGGCTCCGCGCGAGCGAAGACCACGACGTAAGCGACATGGCGGAGCTCCAGGCCGACGTGCGCTCCCCGCTCGGCGCGATGATGACCGGGCTGATCCTTGAGGGCATCGCTGACGCGCGCGCGGCGTCTGAGACCGATCCCGCCGGCGGCAGCGTCGAGGCGCGCCTGGCGGAGCTATGGAGAAACGCAAACGCGGACTACGACGAGGTCGAGCGCCGGCTCATCGAGTGGCGCGACCGCGGTTTCCTCGCGCGCTCCGGCGTCGCGACCTTCTACGAAGAGCCCACCGAAGCGGACCGACGAGACGCGGTCGCGACGATGATCTTCAACGCCTGGCTCGGACGCTTTGAGCGAAAAGTGCTCGGCGACGAACGCTTCCCCGGAGGAACGCTGACCCCGACCGGGAGCGGCGGACGGATGCGCCTGCTCACGCGCTGGATCCGCGGGCGCGGCGAAGGCAACCCGCTCGAGCTCGCCTCGTTCAACCCTGACACCAACGAGTCAGCGTTCTTCGATGTGCTCGGGACCGACGAGATCGAGACCGCGACCGAAGATGCGCTCCTCGCGCTGGATGAAGCGCTCGCCTTCTTGCGCTCTTCGCCCACCGGTCCTGGCGCCGGAGGCTTTGGTACGGGTGACGGGATCGGCGAGTGGGACCAGTGGCTCTGGGGCCTGCGCCATCACACTCGCTTCGACGCGCTCATCGGTGACTTCCTCGACGGCGACGACATGTTCGGCTTCTTGGTCGACCGCTTCTCGATCACGCCGGAGCGGTTGCCCCTCGCGCCTGATCTGAACGAAGACGATCCACGTTTCGGTCTCCCTGGCTTCCCGCGAGGCGGAGACAACTTCGTGGTCGACGCGGCCAACAACGGGTTCTCCCCAACGGACTTCACGTTTGGCTCCATCCCCGTGTTCCGGATGGTCGTGGCCGTTCGGGGAGATGAGACCACGGGTCAAAACACCTTGCCGGGCGGTCAGTCGGGTCGACCCGCTTCGCCGCACTTCGCGGACCAAGCGCAGGACTGGCTCGCGAATCAGACCACCCCAATGCGCCTCACACCTGAGCAGGTGATCGCGGGCGCGAACGCGCGCTTCACCTTCGTTCCTCAGCCCTAAGCTTCCGACAAACCGTCGCGACTCGACCAACGCGGGTCGCGCCGATATCCTCCGCGCGTGTCGAGCGACACCCAAAAGGCGCTAAGCGAACTCTTCGAGGGTCGCTATGAGGTGGGCGAGCCCTCTTCATGGGGCGGCACCGCGTTGATGTACGAAGCGATCGCCGCTGGCGTCGATGGTCTAGACGAAGGAACGAAGGTCGTCCTGGCCACGGTTCCGGTGGACTGCTCGATCGACGAAGAGGCGGACCTGGTTCTTGAGGTGCTCGGACACATCGCGAAGATCCGTGAAGAAGGTCTGGTGCCGGTCGTTGACTACGGGGTCCTGCATGACGTCCCGTACATCGCCTACAAGTGGATCGACGCAGACCCGCTCTTCACGACGATCGAAGCGGGAGCCGTTGAGCCGGAGGACGTGCTCAACCTCGGCTACGAACTGATCGCCGTCACCGCCTCTGCGCACTCGGCTGGCGTTTGGCACGGAGACCTAACACCTCGGAACATCATCGCCGGCGCGGATGGGATCTTCGTGGTGGGCCTCGGCATTCAGCTCCTGGTTCAACAACGCGAAGGTCATCCGCAAGATCCAGGCAAGTACACCACCCGGTTCCGCGCGCCGGAGGTCGAGCAGCAGCGCGCTGACTTCGCGAGCGACCAGGTCTCCATCGCGCAGGTCCTGCGTTACGCCGCGACTGGCCGTGAGCCCCACGGCAAGATTCGGAGCTATCACTTCGACGCCTACACCGGTCTCGGCGAGTGGATCAAAAAGGCGATCGACAACCCGGAGCGGCGCCGCTTCGACGACATCGAGGAAGCGCAGTTCGCGTTCCGCGAGATCAAGCTTCGCGAAGCCGAAGCAACCGAATCCGTCGACAAGCCCTCGTCCGCGCCTCCCGTGGCGGCAGACAAAGCGCCCGCGGCAGACAAAGCGCCCGCGCCGGACACCTCGCGCGTGCCCTTGATGCTCGCGATCGCCGCGGTCGTCGGTCTCGCTTGGTTCCTGTGGCCAAGGAGCGAGCCCGCCGCGGACGTGACCAACGAGACGGTCGACAACGTCGCGAACGTCGAGACGAACACGCCTGAAGAAGCATCGGTGCCAACACTCCCGCCGGAAGAGGCCGAGGAAGAAGCTGCCGAAGCCACGCCTGAAGAACCGCCGTCCGAAGAAGTCGCTCCCGAAGAAGCCGCTGAGGCCGAAGAAGCCGAAGAAGCCGAAGAAGCGCCGCCAGAAGAAGCGCCCGCGCCAGTCGCCGCGGATGGACGCATTGAAGGCGAGGTTATCGAGGGTCGCTTTATTCCCTCCGCGCCCGCTTCCGTGAACTACGTCGCGATCGCCAACCGTTCACAAGGACCGCTTCGCGAGACGCTCCCGGATCTGCTCGAGACCACGATGGACCGGATCGCGCGCAACGACACCTTCGAGCAGCGCGCCGACGTCCGGCCGCTCCTTCGCTACGCGCGCGAGCACCGAAGCGACGTTCGCACGCACCTCGTGCTCGCGCGGCTCTTCATGCACCTCGGTTGGTACAAGTCCGCGCTCGAGCGTTACCGCTCCGCCGTGCACCAGGACGCGAGGGCCACCGCTTCCGATCCGCGCGCGCTTTCGGATCTGGTTCGGGTCATTCAGGGCGCGGACGACGACGAGTTCCTTGAGGGGTTCGGCGCCATCCGCGCGGGCTGGGGAAGAGCTGCGCTCCCGTACGTCCAAGCGCAGTATCCGCGGACGCGCGGCTGGAAGAAGCGACGCGCCATGGTCCGGCTCACCCGCCGGCTCCGCGCGCTCTAGCGGGCTGCGAAGGACACCAAGCACTAACCAGCCGGTACGTTCGGTTGTACCGTTGCGCCATGCAGTTTGCCGACCCCCACGACGATCCGAACGCGTACGCGAATGAGCTCGGGATCAGCAGCGAAGCGATGTCGCTCTACCTCGCGTCCGACGTTATCGACCTGCACCTCGACAGCTTCATCTGGACACGCATCTTCGGCTACAACCTCCACAAGAAGCACAACCTCGGGCTCTTCGGTCGCGCGTTCTACAGCCACTGCGACTTCCCCCGCGCGCTCGAAGCCGGGCTGACCGGTGCGACCTGGATCATCACGACGAACCCGTTCTTGCCGTCACGTGTGCGCACCCCGCTCTTCGTGAAGAACCTCGCGCGCCTCAAGCGGGAGCTCGCCAACGCCTCCTCCCACTATCGCCATGTTCGCACCGCGGCCGAGTACCGCGCGGCGCGAGCAGAGGGTCTGCACGGCGCCTTCATCGGCATCCAAGGCGGGAACGCGCTCAGCCATCATCGCGACGATCTCGACCACCTGAAAGATGGCGACGTCCTGCGCGTCACGCTCGTGCACCTGTCCAACTCGAACCTCGGCGTCACCAGCTCGCCCGCGTCGCGACTCGGCGGCAGAGACGGTCTCACGAGTCTCGGTCGCGACTACGTGCGGCGCCTCAACGAGAAGAAGATCTTCGTCGACCTCGCGCACATCTCTCGCCGCGGCTTCTTCGACGCGGTCGAGGTTCACGACAAGTCACAACCGCTCATCGTGACGCACACCGGGATCGCTGGCGTCTACGAGCACTGGCGCAACATCACCGACGAGCAGATGCGCGCGGTCGCCGACACCGGCGGGACCATCGGCGTCATGTTCCAGGCGAGCTTCCTCGGAAAACGCGGCGTGACCGCGAGCCACATCATCGACCACATCGAGCACATTATCGAGACGGTGGGAGAAGACCACGCCTCGATCGGCACAGACTACGATGGCGCGATCGTGCCTCCTCCGGATATCCCGACGCCGCGCGAGATGCCGAAACTGGTCGAGCTGATGCTTCGCCGTGGATGGTCGAGCGAACGCATTGGGAAGATCCTCGGCGGCAACGTCCTGCGCGCGGTAGAGCTGCTCCGCGGTTGACGATGGCGAATGACCTCAGCGAACCGAGCGCGATCGATTCGAGCGCGATCGATCCGAGCGCGATCTCTCATCCAGAAGCGCTCACGATCGACATCGAGCTCAACGAGGATGATGAGCGACGCGCGTTGATCGCGACGCTCACCCGTCGACCAATTGGACGCGCGGCGCGAGCGCTCTACTTCGTCATCGCGATTCTCTCGCTCGTCGCGCTGGGCGCGCTGGTCTTCAATCGGAGCCGCGCGCTCATGCTCACCGCCGCCGCGCTCGTCGGCGTCACGCTCCTCATCCCGTATCTCCTTCGCCGCGCGTCACGTGAGTCCTGGGCGCTCCGCTCGCGAAAGAAGATCCGCTACAGCTTCGTCCCCACACACTTTCGGGTTGAAAAGGGTGAACGGGCGACCTCCATTCCCTGGCGAATGATCGACGATGTCGCGGACGCGAAGGAGCTCGTCGTGGTCTACGCGGGCAAAGAGGTTCACCCGATTCCGTTACGCCATCTTGGCGACGCAGCGCAGCAGAAGATCCGCGCTGCGCTCTTTTCTTCACCCTAACGGAACGAAGAAGATCCGCTCGCTTCGCTCTCGCGGGCCACCAATGGGAGGAGGAGCTGCTACGCTGAACGTTGTGGCGGAATCCTACCGGCCAGGGAAGTACGGCTTCTACGACTCGCGCACCGAGGTCGTGAACTCCATCCGCGAGAGCTGGATCGAGCGTATCCCCGCGGCGCGGATTAGCCGGCCTCCGATCCTCGCTCGACACGATCCGCGAGGCCAGGGCACCGAAACGGAGGTCGTCGAGCAGAGCACGATCACGGCGGTGGGAACCGCGAGTGAACGCCCGCCGCCCAAGCCGAAGACCACGCTGGAGAAGATCGTCCCGCTCGTCGAGGAGCTGCATCGATGTGGTCCCGGTGAAGACGAGCTTCTTCACCAGCGCCTGCTCCAGTTTCCGCCAAGCATCGTGCTCTCGACGATGCTCGACTTCTTCCCCGGCGCCCTCTGGTTTCATCGCCACAGTCCGCATATTCAGCTCGCGCGCGGTCGCTCTGTCTGCGCAGTGGGACGACTGATGGTCGCGCTGGGTGTACACGCGGCGCCCTATGTCGCGCTTCTCCTCGAAGCCAAGCACCCCGACGTTCGCTTCTACGGCGCGCTCATCGCGATTGATCTCAACGACGCGGGCGTCAACCGACGGCTCGCGCAGCTGCTCTACGATCGCGATCCGGGCGTTCGCGCGGCGGTCGTCAGCGGTCTCACGAAGCTCCCGTCGCACGTCGGCGAAGAGTGGCTTCTACAGCTCCGCCAAGAGGTCATGTCGAGCGGCAAGCGCGCTGAACTCGCGATCGAAGCGCTCAGCGCGGCGCGTGACGAGAAAGCCGTCGAGCCGATGATCGTCGCGCTCGGGAACGAGCGCATCGCGGACCTCGCGCAACAAGCGCTGATCTTGCTGACCGGCGGCAACCAAGGCGAGTCCCAGGACGCCTGGCGGACCTGGTGGCGACGTCATCGACGCGAGTGTCGCGAGGAGTGGCTGATGCACGGGTTCGTGGATCGCCAGCCCGTGATCTGCGCGCTCGCGTGTTCGGAGCTTGAACGTATCGCGGGCGAGAGCTTCGCGCTCGATCCCGCCGGAGACTTCGACGCGCGACGTCGCGCACAGACCCGCGCGCGCGAGTGGTTCAAAAGAAGAAACCGTCGCCGCGCGTGGAACGCGGACGACGACGTATAGACCGCGATGCGTTGAGCGCCGCTACTGATCGAGTCGCACCGCGCGCGCGACGGTCAACGAGATCATGTGGACGATCGTGTCGACGCTCGCCCCTTGCTGGAGCACGTTGACCGGACGCTTCATGCCCATGACGAGCGGTCCGATGATGTTCGCGTTGCTCATCACGCCCATGAGCTTGTAGGCGATGTTGCCCGCGCCGAGGTTCGGGAAGATCAACACGTTGGCGTCACTCGTGAGCGATGTGAACCCAGCGTACGGCGCGCGCGCTTCTGCTGAGAGCGCGACGTCGGCCTGCATCTCGCCGTCCACCATCAAGGTCGGGTCACGCTCCTGAACCATCCGGGCCGCCCGGGCGACCTTTTCCGAAGCCGCGTGGGGCGCGTCGCCGAAGTTGGAGAACGAGAGCATCGCCACCCGCGGCGTGATGCCGAGCTCGCGCACCAGCTCCGCCGTGAGCAGCGCGGTCTCGGCCAAGGTCTCCGCGTCGGGATCGATGTTGATCGTGGTGTCCGCGAAGAACTTCACGTCGTTCTTGGTGATGACCATGTACGTGCCCGCCGCCCGCCGCACCCCGTCGCGGATCCCGATGATCTCGAGGGCCGGCCGGATCGTCTTTGGGTACGGCGAGCGCAGACCGCTCACGAGGCCATCGGCGTCGCCTTGGTGCACCATCATCATGCCGTAGTACGTCCGGCTGTTGCGGATCTGAGCGTGCGCGCGCCGGAGCGTCTGGCCTCGGCGTTGACGCCGCTCGAAGAAAGCAGCTGCGTATTCGTCGAGCTTGGGGAACTCGTTGCGCTCGATGATCTGAATGGGCGCGAGGTCGATCCCGAGCGCACGCGCGCGTTGGCGCACCACCTCGGTTCGGCCGATCACGATCGGGTGCGCGATGCCTTCATGCGCCGCGATATCCGCCGCCCGCAAGATCGCGTCCTCTTCCCCTTCAGGCATCACGATCCGGCGCGGGTTCTTCTTCGCGACACTGGTGATGTTCCACATGACCCGACGCGTCGGGCTGAGCTTCTGCTCGAGCTCTTGCCGATAGCGAGCGATGTCGATCGGGTCTTGCGCGACGCCGGAATCGATCGCGGCCTGCGCCACCGCCGAGGCCACCCACGCCAACGAACGCGTATCCATGGGTTTGGGGATGATGTAGTCGCGCCCGAACTGAATCGCTTCGCGACCGTACGCCTCGAGCACGTCTTCGGGGACACCTTCACGCGCGAGCCGCGCGAGGGCCTTGGACGCGGCCAGCTTCATCTCGTCGTTGATGTGGGTCGCTTCGACGTCGAGCGCGCCGCGGAAGATGTAAGGGAACCCGAGCACATTGTTCACCTGGTTCGGGAAGTCGCTGCGGCCGGTGCCCACGATCGCGTCCGGGCGCGCCTCCTTGGCGTCCGCGTACGGGATCTCCGGATCGGGATTGGCGAGCGCGAAGATGATCGGCTTGTCCGCCATCCCCGCGAGCATCTCCTTCTTCACGATGTTGCCCGCGCTCAGGCCGAGCATCACGTCCGCGCCCTTCAGCACATCCGCCAAGGTCTCGCGCGGATCATCGGCCGGCTGCGCGAACTCGGCGCGCGCTTCGTCGAGCCCCTCGCGATCGCTCTTCAGCACGCCCTCGACGTCGAACATCGTGATGTTCGCGGCGCTCACTCCGAGCTTCTTCCACATCCGCATGCAGCCCACAGCCGCGGCCCCAGCGCCGATACACGCCACCTTGATCGACTCCAGCTTCTTCCCTTGAAGCTCGCACGCGTTCATCAGCGCCGCAGAGCTGATGATCGCGGTGCCGTGCTGGTCGTCGTGAAACACCGGGATCTGCATCCGCGCTTCCAGCGTCTGCTCGATGGTGAAGCTGTCCGGGGCCGCGATGTCCTCGAGGTTGATCCCCGCGAAGGTCGGCTCAAGCGCGGCGACCACCTCGATGAACTTCTGCGGGTCCTTCTCGTCGACCTCAATGTCGAACACGTCGATGTCCGCGTACTTCTTGAAGAGCACCGCCTTGCCCTCCATGACCGGCTTCGCGGCGTAGGGTCCGATGTCGCCGAGCCCGAGAACCGCGGTCCCGTTCGTGATGACCGCGACGAGGTTCTTTCGCGCGGTGTATTTACTGATCGCGGAACGATCTTTGGCGATCTCGCGACACGGCTCGGCGACGCCCGGGGAATACGCGAGGCTCAGCTCCCGTTGTGTCTGAAGCGGCTTCGTCGGGACCACCTCGAGCTTCCCCGGCCTGCCCCTCGAGTGATAACGGAGCGCGTCTTCCTTGCGGATCATGCCGTACAGTACCCAAAGATTTTCCGCGGGGTGGGTTCTTGTCAGAGCGCGCTGATTCGCGGCGTTCATCCATGGAGGGACAGCAATGATCGCGGATCGTCAAAACGCACCCACGGAGGGCACGCTCACCGCGAGTGACGGCCAGGCGCTCCCGCTCCAGGAGACGCACGTCGAGGCCTCGCTCTTGGGCCCCGTCGCGACCGTCTCGGTCGAGCAGCGGTTCCTCAACGATCGCGACCAAGCGATCGAAGCGGTCTACAGCTTCCCGTTGCCGCAAGGCGCGAGCGTCCATCAGATGCTCTTCCGGATCGGCGACCGCATCGTCCGCGCGGTCATCAAGCGCAAAGCAGAAGCGCGCGAGATCTACGAGCGGGCGCGCAGTGAAGGACGCGCCGCGACCCTGCTCGAGGAAGACAGCCCGGACCTCTTCACCCTCTCCGTCGCGAACCTCGCGCCTGGCGCGGAGATCGAGGTCGAGCTGACGTACCAACAGCTCTTGCCTTTCGACGATGGCGAGTACCGCTTCGACTTTCCGATGGTCGCGCCCACCCGCTACCTCGACGCGCCCCCTGACGCGTCCATCGACGCGGTCATGGCCGCCTCCGCCGCGCTCCCTCCGCCGCGCCGCAACCCCAACCGCGCCGCGGACGTCAGCATCGAGGTGACGCTCCCGCGTCACGCAGAAGAGGTTCGCTGTCGTTCTCACGCCGTGACCCACGACCGGAACATGGAGCGCCAGCGGGTCACGCTTCGCGCGGAAGACGGAGTCCCGAACCGCGACTTCCATCTCACCTTCCAAGCGGCCCGCGCAGGCGTCGCGCCGGTCGTTCAGTTCGAGCGCGCCGAAGACGACCCCCGCGGCACGTTTCTGCTGACGATCACGCCGCCCAAATCCAACCTCGATCCGATCAAGAAGCCAGGGATGCAGCCGCTCTGTTGCGGGAACTGCGGCGGGCCGATCGAGAGCCTCGACCACGCGAAAGAGATCCCCGGCATGGGGACCGTCGTTCCGTGTCGCTACTGCCACGCCTTGCTCACGCCGGGGACCGATCCGGTCACGCGCCCGACCCTGCCGCGCGACGTCCTGATCTTGGTCGACCGATCGGCGTCGATGCGCAGCGAAGGACACGCGCTCGCCCGCGAGGCGACGCGAGAGCTCCTGACCGCGCTCCCGCAAGGCGACACGGTTCGCCTCGTGACGTTCGATCACGAACGTGAGTTTTACGGTGAACACGGGGAGCGCTACGAGGCGGTCTCGCCGGAGTTGATCGAGCGCGTGGACGCGTTTCTCCTCGAGCGTCAGCCGCGCGGCGGAACCGAGCTCACGCGCGCGCTCGAGGCGATGGCCGACGTCGCCAAGCGAGACGGACGGACCCAAGCGATCGTCTTGATCACCGACGCCGCGATCGGAAACACGGGCCGCGTTCTGTCGCGGATCAAAGAGCGCGTAACGACCCCCGTCTACCTGCTCGGCGTGGGCGCGGGCGCGAACCGACGGCTGCTGACGCGAATCGCGACGACGACCGGGGGCATCGCGGAGGTGGTCCAGCCCGGCGACCGCGAGACCTTGAAGCGCTTCGCGCGGCGCGTCCGCGATGGCGGACCGGTTCTGATGGACCTCCAGATGTACTGGGAGGCGGAGGTCACGGAGTACCTCCCGCGGCGCATCCCCGATCTCCACGGCGGCCAACCCATCAGGGTGCTCGGGCGCTACGAAGGCAGCGGCGAGAGCACGCTCGTGATCACCGGCGTGACGCCTGGCGGGAAGTCGTTCCGGCAAGAGGTGCCGGTCACGTTGCCCACCGTCGCGCGCACCCACGGCCTCACGCGAGCCTGGGCGCGGAAGAAGATCGACTCGTTCACCGACAAGAGCCACGAAGCGCTCGGTGAAGCCGCCCCGGAGCTGACCGCGCTCGCCCTCGCCCACAACATCGTGAGCCCCTTTACGTCGCTGGTCGCGGAGGACTCCGAAGTGGCCGTCGAGCCGACCGAGTTCAAAAAGGGTGTGCTGGAGGTGATCAAGGGAGAGGGCGTCGGGGCGCGCTTCACGATCAGCAAGCCACGGGTAACGATCGGGCGTCGGGACGGCAGCGATCTTGTCCTCGCCGCCAACAACGTCAGCCGATTCCATTTCGAGATCCGCGCCGAGGGCGACGGCTATGTGCTCTACGACTCCGAGTCCACCAACGCGACGTACGTGGAGGGCCGCGCCGTTCGAAAGCGCGCGCTGAAAGACGGCGACGTGATCGGAGCAGGTGACTACAAGCTCCGCTTCACCCTGTCGCAGGAGACCTTCGCCTGCGTGCCGCGCGAGACCGTGGGTGATCGAACGCGCGGCGACCTTCCTCCCCCGGCTCCTCTCACGCGGAGTCGACCGCGACCAATGTCGCCCTCCCGAGCCTCCTCGAGAGGAACGCGGGGCGGCGCGCCTCCTGCGATGCCGGCGCCGATGCCGCCAGCGATGGCCGCACCTCCTCCGCCCGCGATGGCTGCGCCGGTGCCGTCCGCGCCAAGTCCGGAGATGGGCGTCATGATGGAGCGCTCAGCTCCCGCCGCGAGGACGCCTTCGCGCACAAAGCGTCGTCCCGCTTCGGCGCCGACTCCGCCTCCCGTGATGCCGCCGCGCCCGCCTGGGACGATGGACGCGATGCCCATGGAACCGGCTGATCGCGCGCGCGCCGAGACTCCGCCTCCGCAGGTCCCGGTGACGCTTCCGGGGAGCGAACCGTATCCGGAGCGCGAGCTCGCGTGGCTCAAGACAAAGAAGCGCGGCGAGCTTGACCTGGTGTTTATGGTCGACGCGACCGGTTCGATGGGTTCGCAGATCAGCGAGGTTCGTCAGCGCCTGCAGCAGCTGATCGTCGCGCTGCAAGAGTCCGCGCTTTGCGAGAGCCTGCGGCTGGGGCTGGTGAGCTATCGTGACCACCCGCCACAAGAGAACACGTACATCACCCAGGTCACCGCGCTGACGGACGACTTCGCGAGCGTGCGCGGCGACGTGCTGAAGTTGGTGGCGTCCGGAGGCGGCGATGGTCCCGAAGCGGTCACGGCCGCGCTTCACGACGTCGCGCGACTCTCGTGGCGACCGAACGCCGCCCGCGCGGTGGTGTGGTTCGGTGACGCGCCTCCCCACGGCGTCACCAACGACGGCGGCGACGGTTTCCCGAGCGGTCCCCCGACCGGCGACCACTGGTTTACCCAGAGCGAGAACCTCCGCGAGATGGGCATCGCGGTCTACGCGATCGGCTGCCTCCCGAACCTGCGCAGTTACAACGGAGGCGAAGCGGTCTACCGCGCGATCGCCCGCGCGACCGGCGGGATGTATCTCTTGCTGCGCGACGCCCCGATCTTGGTCCCGATGATCTGCGGCGCCGCGGAGAGCGAGCTCGATCGACAGCGGATCGAGGAACACGTTCGGGAAGCGATCACCGGCAACGAAGATGCGTTACGCGCGAGCGATGAACACGGGCGGCTCAACTGGATCGTCTCCGTGCTGAAGAACCGCGGCGTGAAGGTGCGCGAAATGAAAAAGACGGACGGTGTGGCGCAGCCGCCTCCCATGACCTTCCGCGAGCCCAAGCAACGCGACGTCGAGATCGCGGTCGAGCGGCTGAGAGCGCGCGGAGTGTCGATCTAGTCGCGAGACCATTGCGCACTGGTACCCTGCCGACATGAGGCACAAGACGCACGGCGCAAAAAAGGGGCTCTGCCTCGCGGGTGGAGGCATCACCGGCGCGATGTACGAGGTCGGCGTGCTCGCGGCGATCGAAGAGGCGTGCGAGGACTTCCGCGCGAGCGACTTCGACGTGATCGTGGGCGCGTCCGCTGGCGCGGTGGTCGCGACGGGTTTCGCGGGCGGGATCTCCGCGCAGCGCATGTACCGCGCGCTCCTCGATCCGGCCGATGACTTCTTCCCGCTCCAGCGCCAGCACCTGATGCGCTTCGATCGGCGCGAGATGAAGCGCGTCTGGGGCTCGGCGCTGGGGTCGCTTCGGCGGATTTTGGGCGCGGTCACGATCAACCCGCTCGGGTTCGATGTGTGGACGGAGATCGATCGCTTCTATGACTCGCTCCCGGCGGGCGTCTTCACGATGGACGCCTTCGAGTCCTTCTTCATCGACTTCATGACGCGCCGCGGGCTCCCGCACAGCTTCACCGAGATGCCGGCCGACCTGGTGTTGGTCGCGAACGATCTCGACGGCGGCGAACGCGCGCTCTTCGGCCGCGGCGCGATCGATGAGGTCCCGGTCGCGAAAGCGGTGGCCGCCTCGATGGCCGCTCCCCTTCTCTTCGCGCCGGTTCGTATCGGGCATCGTGACTACATCGCGGGCGGCGTCGGCGAGGTCTCTCATATCGACGTCGCGATCGCGCGCGGGTGTGAGCTGGTGATCGCCGTGAACGCGATGATCCCGGTACGCGCGGGCAAGGGCGCGGTGCCCACGGGGCACGGAGCGCAGAACCGCGTGCGCGACAAGGGGATGCTCTGGGTCTACAACCAGAGCTGGCGTCTGGTCGCCGAGGCGCGTCTCGCGGCCGGGCTCGAGAAGCTCCGCCACGAGCACGAGGACGTGACGATCGAGCTGATCGAGCCCGCGCGGGATGACGCCACGATGTTCATGCACTCACCGATGAACTTCGCCGCGCGACGGGAGCTGTTGGAAGATGGCTACACGCGAACGCTGACCGCGCTGCGCGAAGAAGGCGCGCCGCTCCGCAAGGCGCTCACGAGCTTCGGCATCACGCTCAAGTAGCCGCCCAAAGAGACGGCTCGCGAGGGCTTCGCGAGCAGGCGGCTAGCCGCCGATGAGGCTCATGCCGACGTTCTGATGCTCGGTCTCGCGCGGGTTCAAGAAGTCATGCCCGCGCGCCTTCGCCGAGAGCGCCCAGTGAATCGCCCATGCGAGATCGTCATCGTCGCCGCCCCCGCGCATCACGTCCCGGAGACTGATCGCGCGTCGTGAGGCGAGACACGCGCGGACCTCGCCGCGCGCGGTGACCCGAACCCGGTTGCACGAGCCGCAGAACTCATCGCTCATCGCCGTGATGAAGCCGACCCGCTGTCCCGAGGGGTTCGCGAGGTAGCTCGCGGGTCCTCGATGCGCGTCGCGCTCGATCGGTCGGCTGAGGTTCTGGCCGTGACTCTGGAGGAGCACCGCTTGGATGTCTCGCGCGGTCATCAGAGTGTCCGCGGGAAGGTTCGCGGCTTCACCGAGCGGCATCAGTTCAATAAAGCGCGGGATGGCGCCGATGCGCCACGCGAACGACACCAGGTCGTAAAGCTCGTCATCGTTTTTGCCGCGGAGCGCGACGATGTTGAGCTTGATCGTGAGCCCCGCGTCACGCGCCGCGTCGATGCCCGCGAGGACCTTGCGCAGATCGCCGCCGCGCGTGATCGCCGCGAAGCGCTCGGGCTTGAGCGAGTCGATCGAGATGTTCACCCCGCGAAGCCCCGCGCGGACGAGCGGCTCGGCGAGCGTCCCGAGACGCGTCGCGTTGGTGGTCATCACGAGCGACTCCACCTGCGGCGAGGCATCGCGAACCAAGCCGACCAGGTCGACCATGTCCTTGCGCACGAGCGGCTCGCCTCCCGTGAAGCGCACTCGCCGAATGCCTTGCTCGCTGAAGACGCGCACCAAGCGAGCGCTCTCCTCAAAGGTCAGCAGCTCCTTGCGCAGCCCGTGGTCTTCTTCGCCGCTCGGCGGCATGCAGTAGACGCAACCGAGGTCGCATCGGTCGGTCACGCTCAAGCGCAGGTATGTGTAGGCGCGGCCTTGCGCATCGGTCAGCGCCCCCGGCGCAAAGCCCGCCGGACGAGGCGGAAGCTCGTCGCAGATCGCGGACCGAGAAACAACAGGGAGGCGCACGGCCTGACCTTAGTACGGACGCCTGGAAATGCGAGCGCGATGCTCACTCTCATGCAAGCGGGCATCCTCACTCGGGCGTGAATAGAACGCAGAGGGGCGCGCTCGCCCTCAAGAAGACAGCAGAGGCGAAGGAGCCCCGAGCACATCCACGAGGACATCGGGCAGGTCGCTCATGATCGCGTCGACCCCGAGATCGCGAAGGTGCTCCATGTGCTCGCGATCATCGATGGTCCACACGTGAACACGGATCCCGCGCGCCTGCGCCTCGCGCACAAACTTCGCGGTGGTCACCAAGATGTCGCCGTAGGTAAGCGGGACCTGGAGCGCTTGGAATGGATAGGTGCCGAGGTGAACGCCGCTCCGCACCGCCGCGTAGAACCGCATGATGCCGCGCTTGCCGGCGGAGGTGCACACGCGGTTTGTGCATGCGCGAAAGCGACGGGTCTGCACGTCATGACTAGAGGCGACGAGCACACGATCATGACACTGGCGATCGTGGATGACTCTCAGGAGATCCCACACCGTCTCGCGATCGGTCGGTTTGATCTCGAGGTTGAGCTGAACATCGAGATCGAGCGCCTCGTGAAGCGTCGGGACCCGGATCCCTTGGCTTCGAAACGGGAAGCCTTCGCCGTCGCTGAACCGGTACCCGGCGTCGAGCTCTTTGATCTCGCGGAGCGTCTTACTGGCGACGAAGCCGCGCCCATTGGTCGTCCGCTCGAGCGCGGGATCATGAAAGAGCACCAGGTGGCCATCGCGCGTTCGGTGAACGTCGGTCTCGATGGTGTCGATGCCGAGCTCCATCGCCCGCTCGAAGGCGAAGAGCGTGTTCTCCGGCCACCGTTTCGAACCGCCGCGGTGCGCGATCGGCAACGGCATGAGCTCATGGCGTAGATACGCGAAGTCTTGGGCTACCCGCGCGCGCATCTCAAAAACTCCAGCGGGGACTCACGCGATACGCGGGTCTGCGTTCGTTCATGACGCAAACACCTGGGCGTCGACTCGTTGAGATGTACTCTGCGCGCATGTCGTCGCCTCACGTCCATCGCGTGCAGATCTACTACGAAGACACGGACCATTCTGGCGTGGTGTACCACGCGAATTACCTGAAGTACTTCGAACGCGCCCGCGAGCACCTCCTCGGGGTCGAGGAGCTCGTCGCGCTCTATCACCGCGGGGTCGGTTTTGTGGTCTACAAGGCTGAAGCGACCTACCGCGAGGGTGCAGAATTTGGCGACACCATCGAGGTGCGAACCACGGTCCGGCTGGAAAGCGAGTACCGACTCGCGTTCATCCAGAACATCCATCGTCCAGGGAACGACAAGCCGATCGTGGAGGGAAAGGTGGAGCTGGTGTGCGTCGATGGAGCGCGTAAACTGGTCCGCGTGCCCGTCGAGGTCACAGATCGGATCGGGCTCTCTGGAGGTGCGTCATGAGCCGCAAGCGTTACCGCAAACGTTATAGCGAACCGCCGCCCCGTGACTCTCTCCCGCCGACCTCGTCCGGGACCGACTACGGCGCGTTCGCCGCGCTCGGCATCATCAGCGTGACGCTCTTGTGCTGCGCAGGCGCCGGCGGCGTCATGCTCTACCAGCGCTTCGGAGGCGAGCTCCCCGGAGACGTCACCATCGGCGGCGACGAACCCGTTGTGGACGTGGTGGATGACCCGCTAAACGACGATCCGCTCGCGGGCATCGGCGCGGTCGGTCCAAGCGCCGACCAACGCGCACAAGCGCTCGCCGCGATGCGGCCGCGGTACCGGCCAGGACCTCACGTCACGGTGCAAGGTTTGCTACCCAGCGGCCTCACCAACCAAGCACATGTGGGATCGCTTCAGCGAAGCGGTCACACGCTCGACAACCCGTGGATCGTTCCGGGCGGCCAGCTCCGCCCCGGGAACGCGCCGACACAAACAGGCGGCTCCGGGCCGTCGATTCGGCTCCGCGACCCGAGCGGAGAACCACTGCACGTCGTCGCGGGCGTCCCCGCAGAGCTACCGATGCACTCGGAAGGAACCGTCGCGGGCGCCTACGTTTACTTCGAAGGCTACCAGGGTCACTTCTTCATTCCCTCAGTCGTTGACACGGAGCTTGGTCAGGTCCGCGTGACCGGCGACGGCGACGGCACAGTCCGCTTCGGGATCGACGCGCCGATCACGCCCGAAGGCAACACGGTCTCCGACGACAAGCCGCTCGACGCGGTCATGCACATCGCGGTCATCGACGACCAAGACCGCGTCTCCAGCTACGTCACGCGCAACGTTCGGGTCATGCCGCTCGGCACCGGTGACCTCGAGGTCACGCTCTCGATGACCAAGGCGACTGACCTCGATCTCTATGTGGTCGACGCGACCGGCACGACCATCTCTTATCAGAACCGAAACTCGACCTCGGGTGGGCGCCTCGACCTCGACGCGAACGCGGGCTGCGGCAGCAACATGGGCGTGAACACCGAGCACGTCTTCTTTTCTTCCGGACGCGCCCCCGCGGGCGCCTACCAGGTGCGCGTCTCCAACTACGAGAGCTGCTTCGGCGGCGGGCGCGTCGACTACACGATCACGATCCGCAACTGCGGAGAGACCGCCGTGCTCGCGGGCTTCTTCACTGGCAACGGCGACGCGGAAGGCTGCAACTCGCGACCGGCCGACGGTGCGCAGATGTCATGTCAGCAAGTCGTCGACTTTGACGTGACGCCATGCGAAGCGGGCGCCACGGCACCGTAGGAGCCAGTCGAAAGAACGCTGAACGACGCTTCATTCATTCGCGGTTTCAAACCACGCTTTTCGCCAGCATCCTGCGGCAGCCACGCGGAACGTTGTGACAAAACACCGAAGCGAAGCGAAGGTTCTTGGCGAACGACGTGAAGCGGCGAGCGAATGCGAGCGTGGGGTGAGAGCGCGAAGCGCTGAGGGGGCGCAATCGCCCCCAAACAAGAAGCGGCGCGCCGAAAACGGCACACCGCGTCATAAGAGAAGTGCGAAAGGAAGGTGGCGCTGCGCAGCGCTGTCACATGAGAGTGGTCACTCGGCGAGCCATCAGTGGCCACCGGACCGGTCATGCGACAGGGTGTTTACGCGAGCCGCGTTCCCCAGCAGTCCACATCCATACGGAAATTCTGCACAGACCAGCCAAGGAAGCTCTCGTCTTCCTCACGGGTCTTTTCGGACCAGCCATCAAGGGACTTCTCGGTATGAGCGAGAGTTTCGAGACCCGCGAAAAGGTTCGCGTCGTGGTCTTCGTCGGTGTGGATGTAGTCGCTCTTCTTCGCCATTGTTCTTCACTCCTCCGCCGCGCAACATCGTCACGCTTGCGTTGTGTGCTGGGAAGATGCACACGCCAGACCATGACGCAGGTGCTCGCGTGCGATCGCTCATTCGTGACGCGTCACGGCGACAGAGTTGAAGCGCGGTTCAGCGATAGCGCCGTCAGTCGCGGAAGTAGCTCGGGTCGCGGTCGGCGGGCACGCTCATGTGGGCGCAGCTCCAGCTATTGGTGAGGCGATGACCAAACCGCCGCCGAAGCGCGAGCTTGCGATCGTCAGCGCAGCGATAGCGATCACGGATCGAGAGCGCGCGGATCGGCGAGGTGAGGAGCGCATCCGCGATGTCGTCCGTGAGGTCGACCTCCAGTTCGCGAAGACTGAGCACGTCGCTCGATTGGAGATAGTCGCAGAGCGGCTCAAGGTCTCGCGGACGCAACCCCAGGCTCCGGAGCGGGTGACGCAGGTAGCTCAGCTGAACGTCGGGAACGTGAAGGTGCTCGAGCTTCTCGGCGCGCTGCAGAAACGATGCCGACAAACCGCGGTCCGCGGTGCTCAAACAGAGCTCCTCAAGCTCTCGGAAAGGTCGCGCGTCGAGCCAACCCGAGAAGCGGTTCACTTCAACGTCGAAGTCCTCGATGGTCAGCCTCTTGAGCCGCGGGAACGCGCTCGCCGCGAAGTGAAGCCCGTCGTACTCGCGGGTGAACGCGTAGAGCTCTTCGAGTTGGTCGAAGATGTGACCCGCCGCGCGATGAAACTCCGCGCCCTGCTCGCTGATGTTAAGCGAGCGCAGCTTCGGCAGCGAGAGCCCGGCGTAGGTGAACTCGGCTTCGCCATGCCCGAGTCGGGTCAGCGGGGCACCGTTCAACGCGGCCCGAAAGTCATCGCGAAGCGGCATAGAGTGGACGCTCAGCGACTCGAGCTGATGCGCGTTCGCGAAGCGCGCGATCGCGGCGGGGTCCCACTCGCCTCCCATGATCGAGAGCGAGCGGAGCGCCGGGAACCGCCAGGTGAAGAACGACGGGTCGAGCGTGACGTTCGTGAGCTTGAGCTCGCGCAGCTTCGGGAGCTCGCCGAGCGCGGGGTGGACGGTGCGCGCGCAGAGCACCTCGAGATCGTGGCAGTGCTGCGCGACGTGATCGATCAGCGGCTGGACGATGCGTGGCTCTCCCGGCGTCACGGTGAGTTCCCGAATCTGATCGAGGTGACCGTTCATCACCACTTGGGTCGCGTTGGAGGTCGAGATGATCTCGGCCGAGCGCACACGCAAGAGCGCCGGCGCGTTCTCCTCAGTGAGGACGAACTGCTCCACGTTCGTGGCGTGCGCCAACGCGGGAAGAAGCTCCTTCGGCGGCTCCGCTCCGCTGCACCGAAACGTCGTGAGCGGCGCGCGCTCGCAAGCGGCGACCAGATGCTGGACCCCGCGCGAGTGAAGACGGTCCCGCGTCGGGAGATGTAACACCGACACGAACCCGTCCTCCGCCTTCATGTCGACCGCGAGCCCCTCAAGCGGGAGAAACGCCGCGCGCCCATACACCGCGAAGAGATCCTCGAGTTCGCGCTCGGCGGCCGGATCACTCTTCGCGCGTTTCGCTACGCGGATCATCGCGCCGTGCGGATCGCCTTCAACGTCTGCGAGGTCGGCGTAGACCTCGCGGAGCGACTCGTCATGAGCGTCAGCGCAGACCGCGGCGTAAGCACGTTCGCGTTGCGGGGACATCGTGAACGGAGCCCGAACAACGTCGTCCACGGTCACGTTCGCTTTCAGTCGGCCTTCTTGGTCGCCTTCTTTTTGGCGGCCTTCTTGGTCGTCTTCTTCGCGGCCGTCTTCTTCTTGGCGGCCTTCTTGGTCGCCTTCTTTTTGGCGGTCTTTTTGGTCGTCTTCTTCGCGGCCGTCTTCTTCTTGGCGGCCTTCTTGGTCGTCTTCTTCTTGGCGGCCTTCTTGGTCGTCTTCTTCTTGGTCGCCTTCTTCTTGGCGGCCTTCTTCTTCTTCTTCTTGGTCGGACCCTTCTCGCGACGGATCTGCAGAAGCTCCTGTGCGCGCTCCGGCGTGATGGTCTCCGGGTCGTCCGCGGTGCGGAGCGAAGCGTTGGTCTCGCCGTCCGTCACATACGGACCGAAGCGTCCTTTCTTGAGCAAGATCGGCTGCTCCGAAACGGGGTCTACCCCCAGCTCCTTGAGCGGCGCGGCGGCCGCGGCGCGACCTCGCTTACGAGGCTCCGCGAAGATCTTCAGCGCGCCCTCGACGTCGATCGTGAACATCTGATCTTCGGTCGTGAGGCTGCGGTTGTCCTTCTTGGCCGCACCCGGCGCGGCCTTCGTCATGTAAGGACCGTAGCGACCGTTGAGCGCGTGGATCTCTTCGCCATCCGGCGCGACGCCGACCAAGCGCGGCAAGGCCAAGACCTTGAGCGCTTCTTCAAGCGTCAGCGTCGCTGGGTCCATCGACTTCAAGATCGACGCGGTCTTCGGCTTTTCCTTTTTGTCGCCGCCCGCTTCGCCGACCTGCACGTAGTGACCGAAGCGGCCCGCGCGAAGATAGATGGTGAGCTCGGTCTCGGGGTCAAGGCCGAGCTCGCGATCACCGGAGGGCGCCTCGATGTACTCGAGCGCTTTTGCCAAGGTGAGCTCATCAGGAGGGATGTCCTCTGGCAAGCTCGCGCGATCTTCGCCTCGCTCGAGGTAAGGACCGTAGCGGCCGACGCGGACCGAGATGGTCACGCCGTTCGCGTCCTCGCCGAGCGGGATGGTGTTGATCTGGCGCGCGTCGATCTCGTCGAGCCGATCGCTGACCATCGACTGCAAGCCGGTGCCCTTGGTCTCGCCAAAGTAGAAGTCCTCGAGCCACGGGATGCTCTGGCGCTCACCGCTCGCGATGGCGTCCAGATCATCTTCCATCTTCGCGGTGAAGGCGTAGTCGACGAGGTGGCCAAAGTGCTTCTCAAGAAGGCCGACGACGCTGAACGCCTTGAACGACGGGATGAGCGCGCTCGACTTCTTCCAGACGTAGTCACGCTTCTGAATGGTCCCGATGATCGAGGCGTAGGTGGACGGGCGACCGACCCCGAGCTCCTCGAGCCGCTTGACCAGCGAAGCCTCTGTGAAGCGCGCGGGCGGGAGCGTCTCGTGGCCCTTCGCGATGAAGTCCTCGCCGTTGATCTTCTGACCGACGGAGAGCGCCGGCAGGTGCTTCTCTTTGTTCTCGATCTCGGCGTCCGGATCGTCGCTCCCCTCCACGTACGCTTTGAGGAAACCAGGGAACGTGATCGTCAGACCGCTGAGCGAGAGCTCGACGTTCTCGCCGCCCTGACCCTTGCCGGCGATCCGCACCGAGAGCCGCTCGCCCTTGGCGTCGACCATCTGTGAGGCGACCGTTCGCTTCCAGATCAGTTCGTAGAGCCGCGCTTCATCCGCGCCGATCTTTTTCGCCACGGCCTGCGGCGTGGGCCAGTCATCGCCCGCTGGACGAATCGCCTCATGCGCCTCCTGCGCGTTCTTCACCTTCTTCTTGTAGGTGCGCGGCGCCGCCGGGACGTACTCACTGCCGTAGAGCTCTTTGATCTGAGTCCGCGCCGCGGTCAGCGCGGTCTCGCTGAGCGTGGTGCTATCGGTACGCATGTAGGTGATGAAGCCCTGCTCGTAGAGGCGCTGCGCGGAAGACATCGCGCGCTTGGCGCTGAACTTCAGCTTACGCCCCGCCTCCTGCTGCATCGTCGACGTCATGAAGGGCGCAGCCGGCTTTCGCGTGTACGGCTTCTTCTCGACCTTGCTGACCTCGAAGGTGCCCGACTTGAGCGAGGTCGCGAGCTTGTTCGCGTCGGCTTCACTGAGGAGCACGACATCGTCGCGCTTGAGCTTGCCGTCTTCACCGAAGTCCTTACCGCTCGCGGGTCGCTTGCCGTCTACGGACGCGAGGTTCGCCGTGAACTTCTCCTTCTTCGAGCCGGTATCCGCGGACAGGTGCGCGGCGAGGTCCCAGTAGCTCGCGCGGACGAAGCGCATCCGCTCACGTTCACGCTCCACGATCACGCGGGTCGCGACCGACTGCACGCGTCCCGCCGAGAGCTTCGGCATGACCTTCTTCCACAGGACCGGCGACACCTCGTAGCCGACCAAGCGATCCAAGATCCGGCGCGCCTCCTGCGCGGTCACGAGATCGTCGTTGATCTTACGCGTCTTGCCGAGCGCTTCCTGGATCGCCTTCTTGGTGATCTCGTGAAAGACCATCCGCTCAACCGGCACCTTCGGCTTGAGCACCTCGAGCAGGTGCCACGCGATGCTCTCCCCTTCACGGTCTTCATCTGTCGCGAGGTAGAGCTTGTCGCTCGCCTTGAGCAGCTTCTTGAGATGCGTGATGTGCGATTTCTTGTCGGGGTCGACAACGTAGAGCGGCTTGAAGCCGTCATCGACGTTGACCCCAAGACGGGTCCACTTCTCTTTCTTGAGCTTCTCCGGAATGTCGCCGGCGCTCTTGGGGAGGTCGCGGATGTGACCGATGGACGACTCCACCACGTACCCCTCACCGAGGTACTTTTCGATCGTCCGGGCCTTTGCGGGAGACTCTACAATTACGAGCGCTTGAGACATGTCAGGCAGCCTGTAGCGCGGACCCCCGGGGGGTTGTCAAACAAGCGGATCACGCTTGAATGGGATCCCAGCAAAGTAAAAGACCATAGGTTTCATGCGCTTACGTATGTGTGTGAGGGACCGCAAACTTACCCTCCGAGCAGGGCGGATACCCCTCTCTCATGTGGGAAATCGAATCTGTCGCCGCTTTGCACGCTCATCTGGCCGCGCACTCCACGCTTGAGGATGTCGTCGTCCAAGGGCTCGACCTGCGCGGGATCGCCGAGCTTCAAAATCGAAGCGGGCGAGGGCTCACGCTCCTCGGATGTCAGCTCGACGCAGAGACCGAACACGCGCTCGTCGCGACCGGCGCGATCGCGTTTCCGGTTCTCGCAGACGTTCCCTTCCGGCCATACCGACCTTCGCTCTACACACCCGCCGAGTTGATGACGGGGTTCATCCGTGGGGACGACAAGAGCTTCGCGCGCGATACGACCGACGCGAAGATCTACGACTGGTACCAAGCCGGGCGGCAGCAGCGACCCACGCCGATCCTCGATGAGCTCGCGCAGCGTCTCCACGACCACGCGATCGATGACGCGCTTCATGATCTCTTGAGCGGATCACGAACACCTCCCGACACGGACAAGAGCTCGGGCTCCGACTCACTTGCTGACTCGGCGGACAGCCCCTCGGAAAAGAAAGTTGTCGCGATTATGGGCGGTCACGCGATGAAGCGGAGCGAGCCTTCGTTTCGGTTGGTCGCGGAGATCTCGCGCGCGCTCACGCGGCTCGGCTACTTCCTCGCGAGCGGTGGCGGACCTGGCGCGATGGAAGCGACGCAGCTCGGCGCGTGGCTCGCGGTTCATGAGGACGACGCGCTCGACTTCGCGATCGAGACGCTCGGACGCGCCGACTCCTACAAAGACCCCGCTTGGTTCGACACCGCGTTCGAGGTTCTCGATCGCTATCCAAACGGCGGGGAGAGCCTCGCGATCCCCACGTGGTTCTACGGACACGAACCGAGCAACCTCTTCGCCACCCACGTCGCGAAGTACTTCTCCAACTCGCTCCGCGAAGATGGCCTCTTGGCCATCGCCACTCATGGCGTCGTCTACGCGCCCGGGAGCGCCGGAACCATCCAAGAGGTCTTCATGGACGTTGCTCAGAACCACTACCGGACATTTAAATTCATAAGCCCGATGGTGTTTTTGGACGAAGCCTATTGGACGAAAACTAAGCCCGTTTACCCACTTGTAAAACACCTTGCGGCTGGTAACCGTTATGGGGAGATGCTAGGGGTAAGTGACACCTCTACAGGAATAATTCGACATATAACGAATAACCCTCCTATACTTTCCAGTAATGATGGAAACGTTTAGCAAGGGCGGCTACCCTCGGAACCAACTGGGGACTCGGGTAGAGTTTGGTAACCAAGCAAGGGTAAGGGGACGAGACATCGAACCGATGGAACCACAACAGGGATTTCTAATCGTTGAAGACGAGGCGGCGTTTGCGCGCAGCCTCGCGCGACACTTTCGAAAGCATCGTCCGACCGACATCGTTCACACGTTGAGCGAGGCGCGGCACGCGCTCGGCAGCGGGGACTACATCGGGGTGATTCTCGATCTCCGTTTGCCGGATGGCTTTGGGCTCGACCTCCTCACGCAAATTCGTGAGGCACATGAGGAGCTTCCAGTGCTCGTGCTGACGGGTGAGTTCAACCGCGAGGTCGTGAACCGTGTTCAGGCGCTTCGCGCGGAGTACGTGTGCAAGCCGGCGACTTCCGAAAACCTGACCCCGTTCATTGACCGCGCCATGGACCACGCCGGTGGTGTGGAGGCGCGTGTTGTCATGCGTGTCGACGACATGGTGAAGGAGTGGTCGCTCACGCGTCGTGAACGCGCCCTCCTGCTCCTGTCCGTTGAAGGCCTCCCGCGCCGCGAGCTCGCGAACCGCTTGGGCGTCGCGGAGAACACCGTGAAGGCGCAGACCCGTTCGCTGCTCAAGAAGAGCGGCGCGCGCAGCCTCGCGACGCTTGCGCAGCAAGTGCTCAAGCGCGCGAGCCGCTAAGCCTCAGCGATACCCATCGCCACACAACAAGCGCATGGACCCACGAGGTCTGTGCGCTTTTTTGTTGGCCGTCTTGTGCGGAAGGCACCTCGGCTCCGCCGGTTTCGCTTGGGGTCCTTTTCCTCATGCGTTCGCCTGTGAGCACCGTCGGGCGTTGATGCCGAGGTGTTTCTTGAGGTCTTTTCCCTCGGCTTCGCCCAAACAAGTTGAAGAGCGCGCGCTCACGCACTAGAGCTTTCTCGCTCGTGCCTGCTCACGCTCGTTACATCGTCGGGATTGATCTCGGAACCACCAACACGGTCGTCGCGTACGCGGATACCGCAGCGGAAGACGTCTCGGTGGAGGTGTTTGAGATCGAGCAGCTGATCGCGCCGGGCGAGATCGCTGCGCGCCTCTCGCTCCCTTCTGTTCGCTATCACCCGCGCGACGGAGAGCTCGAGGAGCACGATCGCAAGTTGCCCTGGCACAGCGACGAAGACGCGGTCCTCGGCGAGCTCGCGCTCCGTCGGGGAAGCAAGGTGCCCGGCCGCATCGTCACGAGCGCGAAGAGCTGGCTCTCACACGGCGCGGTGGATCGCACCGCCGCCATCTTGCCGTGGGGCGCCGCGGACGAGGTGCAAAAGGTCTCCCCCGTCGAAGCGTCGGCGTCGTACCTGCGTCACCTCAAGCGCGCTTGGGACGCGCGCTTCCCGCGGAACCCGCTCGAGACCCAAGAGGTCGTCGTCACCGTTCCCGCGTCCTTCGACGAAGGCGCGCGCGCGCTCACTTTGCGCGCCGCCAAGAGCGCTGGCCTGCCTAAGGTTCGCTTCGTCGAGGAGCCCCAAGCGGCGTTCTACGCCTGGCTCGACCAACGCCGCGATGACCTGGAGACCGCGCTCAAAGACATTCGGCTCGTCAGCGTCGTCGACGTGGGCGGCGGCACAACCGATCTCACGTTGATCCAGGTTGAGCTCCGCGAGAACGGTCCGCGCCTCACCCGCGTCGCGGTCGGCGAACACTTGATGCTCGGCGGCGACAACATGGATCTCGCGCTCGCGAAGATCGTCGAGCCGAAGATCGCGAAGGGGAAGAAGCTCAACTCCGCGCGTTTCCACCAGCTCATTCAGCAGTGCCGCATCGCCAAGGAGCGCCTCCTCAGCGAAGACGCTCCCGAGCGCGCGGTCGTCACGGTGCTCGGCTCTGGACGGGCACTCGTGGGCGGCACCATGAAGAGCGAGATCACGCGCGACGAGGTTCACCGGTTGGTCCTCGATGGATTCTTCCCGGAGGTCGACGCCGACGCGCGCCCGGAGAAGCGTCGCGGCGGGATCGTCGAGTTCGGCTTGCCGTACGTCGCTGACGCGGGGATCACGCGTCACGTCACCGACTTCTTCGCCCGCAACGATGACGTCGCTCGAGAGGCGCTCGGCGATCGCGCGCCCAGCCCTTCATCGCTCGCGGTCCCGGACGCGGTGCTCTTCAACGGCGGCGTCTTCCGAGGCGCCCTGCTCCGGGAACGCATGCGCGGCGCGCTCTCTCGCTGGCGCGGCGCGGAGGTCGCGGATCTCCGCGGCGAAGATCCCGATCGCGCGGTCGCTCGTGGCGCGGTGGCCTACGGTCTCGCGCGACGTGGACGCGGCCTGAAGATCGGCGGAGGCTCCGCGCGCGCGTACTTCTTGATGGTCGACCGCAAGAGCAAAGACGCGACGGGTCGCGATGCCGTCTGCGTGCTCCCTCGCGGCGCCGAAGAAGGCGAAGAGATCACCCTCCCGAACCGCACGTTCTCGCTCAAGCTGGGGCGGCCGGTTCGCTTTCACCTCGCGTCCACTCCGTCCGAGGTGCGCCACGTGCGGCCCGGCGAGCTCGTCGAGATCACCGCCGATCGCTACACCGATCTACCTCCGATCGCCGCGGTCCTGGGCGAAGAGGACGAGGGACGCGAGATCCCCGTGACCCTCGTGAGCGGGCTGACCGAGGTCGGCACGTTGGAGATGAGCTGTGTCCACGCGGAGGACGCCGCCAAGCGGTTCAAGCTTGAGTTTCAGTTGCGGGGCAAAGGGCAAGCGAGCCTCTCCGCGCAACGCGTCACCCAGCTCCATCCCCGCTTCGCGGAGGCGACGGATCGGATCCGGTTGGTCTACGGAAAGAGCAAAGGCGAGCAAGAGGTTCGCCCGCGCGACATCAAGCGCCTCCGCCCCGACCTCGAGAAGATCTTGGGCGCGCGAGAAGGATGGGACCCACCGCTCCTGCGCGAGATCTGGTCCGCGCTCTTCGCCGGTCAAAAGCGTCGGCGACGGAGCAAGGATCACGAGCGCATTTGGTACCACTTGATCGGCTACTCGTTGCGGCCTGGCTTTGGTTACCCGCTCGACGAGTGGCGCAGCGGTCAGCTCGCCGCGCTCCTCAAACAGAGCGTGCAGTTCCCGGCCGAGGCGCAGAACTGGAGCGAGTTCTGGATCATGTGGCGGCGCATCGCGGGCGGCCTCACCGCCGAGACGCAGGAGCGCCTCCTAAGCGAGATCGCGTTTTACCTCGAGCCGCCTTCGCGACGTCCGCGACAAAAACCCAAGGGCCCGAAGAAACTCGGCGTCGACGACATGATCCGCTTGGCGGGTTCGCTGGAGCGCATCTCCGCGGAGCGCAAAGCGAAGGTCGGCGGCTGGCTCGTCACGCGCTTGATCGATCACGAAGACAACCCGCAAGGTTGGTGGGCGGTGGGTCGCCTCGGTGCCCGGGTGCCGTTCTACGGAAGCGCGCACAACGTCGTGCCCGCGCGGATCGCGCTCTCCTGGCTTGAGCAAGCGATCCGCTTCGACTGGACCGAGGTTCGTGAGGCCGCGCTCGCCGCGACGTTGCTCGCGCGCGCCAGCGGAGATCGCGAGCGGGATCTAGACGAAGGTATCCGAAAGAAGATCGCGCAACGATTGACCGCCGCCGATGCACCCGAGAACTGGGTCGCGATGGTCCGCGAGGTGACGCACCTCGACGAAGCGGATGAACGACGGATCTTCGGCGACTCGCTGCCGCCTGGCCTGCGACTCATCGACTGACGAGAGGGTTTCACCTCCCCACGGGCGAGGAAAAGGAAACAAGGGCTCCGCAAAACGGAACGGGGCTCGAAACACCTGCCTGAAATCAGTCGATTCTCTTGACCTCGCAGGTCCCCCGCGGTTCAATCGGGCGCCTAATTTGGCGGATTTTTTCGCGCTGAGCACAGCGCAGATGAGGGTTGAATGTTCGGAGTCGTCATCACCGAAAAAGGTGGAACTCAGAAGAAGATGGAGTTCGACAAGACCGAGGTCACCATCGGTCGCGTCCAAGGGAACGACATCATCCTGCCCAAGGGAAACGTCAGTAAGCGGCACTCCCGCATTGTCCTCAAGGACTCACGTTTCATTGTCGTCGATCTGAAGAGCACCAACGGTACCTACGTCAACGGACGTAAGATCACCTCGCCGCTGGTCGTAAAGCCAGGCGACAAGATCTACATCGGGGACTTCATCCTCGCCGTTGAGGATCAGGCCTCGGAGCAGTTCGCTCCGCCGCCCGGTCCCGTGTCCGCGCCCCCTCCTCTTCCCGGTGGTCCGCCTCCCGCGGACGGCCTCGGCGGTCCCACCAATCACGCCGTCAACGCGCCAAAGCGAACCATGCGCGCCTCCGCGGCGGTGCCCCCAGTTCCAATGCCAACGCCGGGTCCGGCCGCCGCCCCAGGTGGACCTCCCGCTCTTGGTGGACCCCCCGCCCTCGGTGGACCGCCCGCTCTTGGTGGACCGCCCTCTCCGGCTCCCGCGCTTGGTGGCCCTCCCTCGCTTGGTGGCCCTCCCTCGCTCGGTGGCCCTCCCTCGCTTGGTGGCCCTCCCTCCCCTGGTGGCCCGCCCTCGCTTGGTGGCCCGCCGTCTCTTGGAGGTCCTCCCGCGGCAGCCCCCGCGCCCGCGCCAAGCTCGCCTCCACCTCCCTTCGCTCCGCCTCCGGCGTTGAGCGGACCTCCGCCGCTGGGTGGTCCCGCCGACGCCACCGCTCCCGCGCCTACGCCGTCCGGTGCGGCACCGGCACCGTCCCTCGGCGGTCCATCGCTGGGTGGTCCCTCACTGGGTGGTCCCTCGCTGGGCGGTCCCTCGCTGGGCGCGCCTTCGCTTGGCGGTCCATCCGCAGCTCCGGTAACCGACCCCGACAAGACGCCCGAGCCCGCGACGCCTCCCGGCGGCCCGACCGTGGCGCCTGCCGCTCCCGCGGCTGCCGCGGCTGCCGCAGCGCCGATCGCCCACACCCCGGTCGCGGCCGCTCCGCTCCCGGTCGCGTCGGTTAGCAAGCTCGCGGAGCTGATGGGCAACGTCGCGAACTTCGACCTTCACATGGACGTCGTTGACGCCTCTCGTGAGTCGGACGCGAAGGCCGCGATCAACGCGGCGCTCTCCTCGGTCGATGGCGACGCCGCCCTCGCTGCCGCGGCCCTCGCCGAGGCGATCGGTCTGGGTCCCTTTGACGCGATCCTCACGGATGGCGGCATCAACGAGGCCGTCGTGCACGGCGGTGGCATGGTCTACGTGGATCGCGGTGACGGGTTGAAAGAGTCGGGGGCCTCGGTCTCCTCAAGCTTTGCGGCCTCTACGATCGCGAAGCGCATCGCCAACCTCGCGGGTCACTCGCTTTCCTCGAGCGGCATCTACGAAAACACGCTTCCCTCCGGTCACGCGGTCACCGTCTACGGCTCCGACGTCGCTCCGGGTGGACCCATTGTGCAGGTGCGACGCGCCGGCGGCGAAGACCTCGCGGCCAGCGCCATCACTGACAGCACCGTCATCGACCTGCTCACCCGCGCGGTCAACGCGCGCAAGAACGTCGTCGTCATGGGTGCGTCTGGCGCCGGGACGAGCAGCGTGGTCGGCGCCCTAGCGCGCGTCTCGGGACAAGGCGCGGTCGTCGTCGAGTCCCAGAGCACGCTCGACGTCCCCGCCGCCGCGCGTTTCGTCGCGAACGGCATCTCGCTTGGTGAGCTCGTCTCGCGGGCGAGTCAGATGCACGCGGATCGTCTCGTCGTCGACGGCGTCGCGGGCGCTGACACCGCCGCGGTGCTCGGCACGCTCACCTCGCGCGACGGTTGCATCGTCGGGATCCACGCCCGCGGCGACGCGCTCACCGCGCTCGCGAACCTGACGTCGCTCGGCGTTATCAACCAGGCCGCCACGACCTCCCTCATCACCGCAGCGGTTCAGGTTGTGGTGCAGGTGGAGCGACGCGGTGAGGGTCGTCGCGTGACGTCGATCATCGAGGTCACCGGTCCTGGCACGACCAACGTCCTCGGCAGCTACGACGGGTCAGCCTTCAAGATGACCGGCAAGCCGACCTTCTAGCCAAGACAACACGGTCACTTTTGAAGAGCGCGCCCGCCATTTGGCGAGCGCGCTCTCTTCATTCCTGGGTTTCTGTTATCAATCGAGCCGCGTGCGACGCTCTCCACCCTCAAGCGCTTCTCTGCGCTCCGCCGTGATCGCTGCAGCGGTCACTCTCTTCGTCTTTGGCTGCGATCAACAAGACGACTGGCGCCCCGCGGCGAGCACCGCGGCGGAGGCGACCTACCGCGTCGACCAGCGCTCCGCGTGGTTGCGGATCACGCCAAGCGGGCTCAACGCGATCACGTCCACGATCGGCTCGCTCTCGCCCAACGATCTCGTCGTCGACATCCCGCGGGTCCAACAAGACGACATCACGGTGTGCCCGGACGGTGGTTGCGCGGTTCGGCTGGATCCCGAGCGGCTCGAGGTCGGTCTGAGCGAACGACCCGGGCTCAACGTCGACGTCGCCGTGCGCGCGGTGACCGACGCGATCCCGGTCCGCTACGAACAGACCTGGCCGTGCGCGTTCACCAGCAACCCGGAGTGCAGCGTGCTCGTCGACACCGCGATGGCCCAGCCCCGAACGATCGACGCGCAGGTCGGGTTTGGGTTTCGCATCGACGCCCGAACCGGTCTGACGGTGCTTGAGGTCGCGAGCGCGGAGATGGGCGCGGGCGTGTCTGCAGAAGACGTAACCGTCGCCGGCCGGAACCGTTGCGGAACGCTCTGGTGCTCGGTCGCCAACGTCGCGGGGGTCACGGAAATGCTCGCGGAGCGCGCCAACGCAGCGCTCACGAGCGCGGTCACGGAGCGCACCGCGGCCCTCAGCTGCCGACCGTGCTCCATGGGCTGCGATCCCGGCTCAAGCTGCGCCGAAGACGGTCTCTGTCGCCGATCACGCGGGGAGAACTCGGGACGTTGTGATCCCGCGCCGCTCGCCGCCTCCATCGAGATCGCTTCCCCAGACGAACAGCGACGTGTCTCGCTGGCCGCTTCTCTGGCCGATGACGTTGCGCAGAGCGCCAGCGGGCTCGACCTCGCGCTTCGCTTGAGCGCGCGACCCTCGTTTCGGCATCGCTGCGCGCCGCTCAAGAACGCGCCGCGCACGCGGCCGTTGCCGGTCGAGATCTTGGGCGAGACGGATGCCCACGCGCGGCTCGTGATCGGGGAGGCTTCGATCGCGCGGATGCTGTGGGCGGCGCACCAAGCGGGCGTCGGTTGCTACGACGCGGACGCCTCGATCTTGGAAGAGCTCGACATCTCAATGCTGCTGCCGACCCTCTCGCGCCTCTCCGCGCTCTCCGTCGCGCACCCGGTCATCTCGGTGCGACCGCTTGAGGTCCCGTCGGTCGCGATCGGTGAAGATGGCTCCATGCGTGTCGAGGCGACTCGCGTCCGGATCGACATCGGCGCCAACGTCATGGGCGCCTTCGCGCGTCTCGCCTCAGGCACGGTCACGATGCGCGGTCGCGTCGCCCTCGTCCCCAACGGAACGCGGCTGAACCTGCAGGTCGCGCAGAACCAAATCGAGACCGAGGTGGAGTCGGTGTGGGGCTCGCCCTTGCTCGGCGCGAGCGACGACACGCTCCGCAACACCTTCGAGGTCATCGTCCGTCTCGCCAAAGGCGCGGTGCCGGACTCATACCCGCTCATCGCGGAGCCGCTCCCGGGCTCTCCGCGCCTAGCGCGACGCCCGCTCCTTGTGGAGCACGACGGCGTTCGCGCCTACGCTTTTGACCTGAGGTTTGGAAATTGAAGCAGGCGGCGATCACCCTCGCGCTCGTTGCGATGACCCTCGCGGGCTGCGCCAAGGGAACGCAAGGGATGCAAGCGACGCCGCTCTTCCCAGCGGTCGAAGAAGAGCACTGCGGCGCGAACTGCGAGCTCCCGCCGGTCCGCGCGATGCTCGCGACACCCTTCGGTGATCGGGTCGCGCTCGCCCTCGCTTCGACCGAAGGTGAGCTCATGCTCTTCACGGGCGACCCCGCGACGCCTGGCTCCTTTCGCAACATCGGCGTCATCTCCGGAGCGGGTCGGCCGCTCGCGATCACGACCCGTGGTGATCGAATCGTCATCGCGTACCTGCCTCAAGAAGGCGTGGGCCTCTGGTGGTCGAGCATCGATCCCGCCACCGGCGCCGCGACCGCGCTCCCGAGCTTGTCGGACCAGAACCCGATCGCCGCGTCTCTCGCGACGGATTCCGCAGACCGGCTCCACTGCGCCTTCGCGCTGGACAACGGTGGCGTCGTGGCGGTGCGGCTCGGCGATTCGTCGGTGACGCGCTTCCCGCACGCCCTCCCCGATCGCATCACCACCGACGTCGCGGTTGAGCGTTACCTCGACGGAGTCATGCTCGTGCGCTCCAGCCGCGACGGAGTCGACGCGCAGTTCCTGACCGATAGCCGCGAGACCGCGCCTCTCGAGCTGGCCCGCGGCGTGACCGAAGAGGTCGACGCGGTCGTTCGTGGCAACGGCGTAGGGGTCGCGTGGACGACCTCCGAGGAGGTCCGCTTTGGTTTCCTCAAGCGCAACGGGCTCGCGGATGAGCCGCGCCGGATCGACGCCGGACAGCGCACCAGCGAGCCCGCCCATACGGTCGGCGCGCGGGTCGACCTCAGCGCGCGCCACGTCGCCTTCCAAGATCAGACCCGCGGCACCGTCGTGTCCGCGCCCACCGGCGAGATCCACCCGCTCCGCGAGCACTCGCACATGGAGTGGACGCGCGGCCTCAGCGTCCAGCTCGTGACCATCGGCGACGCCCGCTACCTCTTCGACCTCGGCATGCGCGCGCGCCAACAGCTCGAGAGCCGCGTCTTCATCACGCGCCTCTAGCAGGCTGCTGAAAAGTCGCTGGATGCGATGTGTGATGCTGCCCGTATCTCTCGTGTCCTCTGACCGACAACAATGCCGAGTATTTTTGAACGCCTCAGGACGACGGAGGCGTTGCTGCGTCAGTCGGACACCACAGTGTCCTTCTTTCTTGCGCCTTGCCCAGAACGCCACGGGACTCGAGGAGCTCGGGAGCTTGACGACTCACGCCTTGCGAACGTTTGAGCGCCAAAGGCGCGAGGGTCTGCGACTCAGACCCTGATAAATTCAGCGAGCTTGATGCCGCCGAGCGCCGTGCCGAGCGTGCTCTGTCCCGGGAAGACCGTGTCGCCGACAAGGTAGAGATCCGGGAGCACTGGGCGCGGCCACATCCGGGTGTAGTGATGGAGACCGACGCGGCGCGGGATCCCGCCGACGTAACCGTGGTCGCGACCCGTGAAGCGCTCGAAGGTCCGCGGGCTGCCCGGCATTTCGAAACGCGCGCGGAGCTCCGGAGCGCGCTGCGCGATCGTGTCCCGCATCCGCGCTTGTACCCCCGCGATGTACTCGCCGGGATCGGGCTCGGCGCGGAGCTTCTTCATCGGCACGTGCGTCGAGAGGGTCGCGGTTCGCGCTTCGTCGGGTCCGCGGTCTTCACGCGCATCGGAGATGGACACGAACACGTGGTTGCCCTCGATGAAGGGCGCGCTCGCGTCGCTGACGAGCTCCAGGTGATGCGCGTGATCACCCAGATGCTCGCCGGGCTCGAGCACGCGGTAGAGCATCGCGGCGCCCCATCCGTCCTCCACCGAGCTCGTCAACGCGTCCAGCTCTCGCGAGGTCTGCCCGCTGAGCCGCGTCACGCCCTGCGGCAGCATGTTCGCGACCACGCGGCGCGCGCGTATCTCTCCGCGACGCGTCGTCAGCGTCCACGCGCCCCGCTCACGCCGGATCGCGCGAACCGGGTTCGACATCACGACCTCGCCACCGTTGTGCTCGATCGCAGAGACGAGCGCCCACGCGAGGGTCCCGATGCCGCCCCGAACGTGACCCGTGCCGCGGAAGTAGTAGTCCATCGCGGCCATCGCGAACGGAGCTTCCACCTCATCTGCCGCGGCCTGCACCGTGATCTGGCAGACCGCGTCGAGGAAGACCCGAAGCGCGCGCGCGTCCTCAAGCCCATGCCGCGCGAGAACGTGGGTGAGCGGCTGACCGATCAGGCGCAAGAGCGGGAGGTACCGCGGCGCGCGACCGGCGTGGCGAAGGAGCGCGCGGAGATCAAAGGGCGGGAGCAGCGCGGGGTCTGAAAAGAGCGACCAGAGCGCGGACGCGACTCGCTCCTGCTCCTTAAAGAACGCGCGCACGCGAGGAGCGTCGGCCCCCGAGAGCGCGGCCATCCGCGAGAGGAAGCCCTCGCGATCGGGCGGGACCGCGAGCGTAAAGCCTGGCGCGCGCAGCTCGACCATCGGATCGAGAATGTCCACCTCGACGTCGAGTTTGTAGCGCGCGATCAGCTGTTGAAAGAGCTGGCCCTCACCGAACCCCGAGAAGAGCGTCGCGCCGGACTCAAAGCGGTGCTTGCGGCGCGTGAAGGTGCTCGCGCAACCGCCCGGGTACTTGAGCGACTCGCAGAGGATGACGTCCGCCCCGAGCTCCGATAAGCGGAGCGCCGCGCCGAGGCCACCAAAGCCCGCGCCGATAATCGCGACGTCGCGCACGTCGCTGTCAGCCGAGCTTCTTCGCGACCTCGACGGCCGCGTACGTCAACACGCCGTCCGCGCCCGCGCGCTTGAAAGCCATCAGGCTCTCGAACAAGACCTTGTCGCGATCGAGCCAACCGCGCTCTGCGGCCGCGAGGTGCATCGCGTACTCGCCGCTCACCTGATACGCGAAGGTCGGGACGCCGAAGGTCTCCTTCACGCGCGAGACGATGTCGAGGTAAGGCATGCCGGGCTTGACCATCACCATGTCGGCGCCCTCTTCAAGATCGAGCGCGACCTCGTGGATCGCTTCGTCGCCGTTGGCCGGGTCCATCTGGTACGTACGCTTATCCCCGCCGCCGAGCGACTTCTTCGAGCCGACCGCGTCACGAAAGGGGCCGTAGTACGCGGAAGCGTACTTCGCGGCGTAAGAGAGCAGCTGGACGTGATCGAAGCCCTCTTCGTCGAGCGCGTCTCGAATCGCGCCGATGCGGCCGTCCATCATGTCACTTGGGGCGATCACGTCGCAGCCCGCGCGCGCTTGGTTGAGCGACTGCTTGATCAGTGCCGCGACGCTCTCATCGTTGACCACGTAGTCGTCGCGGAGGAGTCCGTCTTGGCCGTGGGTCGTGAAGGGATCGAGCGCGACGTCGCAGATCACGCCGAGGTTCGGGACCGCGTCTTTGATCGCGCGCACAGCCTGACAGACAAGGTTATCGGGGTTCCACGCCTCCTCGGCCGCTTCCGACTTCTTCTCAAAGGGCACAACCGGGAAGACCGCGATCGCAGGAACGCCGAGCGAGGCGGCTTCCTTCGCGTCGGTCACGAGGTGGTCGATGGTGAGGCGATGCACGCCGGGCATGCTCGAGATCGGCTCACGTTCGGACGTTCCTTCGCGAACAAAGACAGGCCAGATCAGATCGTTCGGCGTGAGGTGGTTCTCGCGAACCAAACGACGTGACCAATCGGTCTGCCGGTTGCGACGCATGCGGGTGCGAGGGAAGTGCGGCATGCCGCTAGATACCACGGACCACCCTTGCGTCGTTACCCCAACGTGACGTCGTGATGGTCTCCGGCTCCGACGCGGTGTCCTCTCTAACTTACGAACACATCGACGAGGAGCGCGCGGGTCACCTGCGCGCTTCTCTCGTTCGGGTTCCCCGCCTATGGTTCGCCCATGCCGACCCTCGTCCGTGGTGAAGACGTCTACTCGATTGAGCAAGACAAGGCGCAGCTGATCGTCCGCTCCGGAACGCGCGACGCGATGAAGCAACGCATCCGCAAGTTCGTCGCCGCGGACAAAGCCGCGATCGCGCTCAAGCGCGCGATCGCCAACAAGCTCGAAGAGGGCTACGTGCTCACGGAAGCGGAGATCGAGACCGCCCCGGCTGGTGCAAAGGTCGTCGATCGCGAGCTCGCGATCATCGAGAACCCGAACGACGAGCAGGCCTGGGCGATCTATGGCGACTGGCTCTCCGACAATGGCGACCCACGCGGCGAACTGATCGCGCTCGAGAGCTCCGGCGGCGATCCGGACAAGATCAAGCGCATTGAGGATGAGAACATCTTCAGCTGGTTCGGGGAGGAGCTGTGGGAGCGACACGAGGATCTGACGTGCGCGTTCCGCGGTGGGTTCCTTGTGGATGTAAAGCTGGCCATTCGCTTCGAGGCCGACAACGTCGAGTTCCTCCCGCAGCTCCTCGCGCTGCCGGCCGCGCGCTTTCTCAACTCGCTCGAGGTCACCGCGCAGCTCTACGATCCCGACGACTTCAGCGAAGGCGCGCGGATCTACGAACCGCGAAACATCGAACCGTTTACCGGCGCCTTCGACGAGACGCCCGCGCTCGCGCTGCGACGCTTCAAGTACGACGCGACCCCTTACGCGCCCGTTCAACGCGGCGCGAAGATGATTCACAAAGCGCCGCGACTCGAAGAGCTCACGCTGCATGGCACCGGGATCGACTTCGGCGAGCTCGCGCATGAGAAGCTCAAGCGCCTCACGCTGGTCGTTCCGCAGCTGAACGAAGGCCCGCTCGTCGAGCAGCTCGAGACCATGAAGCTCCCGGCGCTTCAGTACCTCTCGCTCACGGTTCCCAACGACGACATCCCTGTCGAGGCGCTCACCCGCGCCCTCGCGTCGGGAGCGCTCAAAGCCGTCAAGCTCCAAGGCGCGCTCAACGCTGGCGAGCTTCTCAACGAGCTGGCCGACTCCGCGTTCCTACCTCGGCTCACCCGGGTGGACGTGGTCGCGGGTTCCATCGATGACCGCGCGCTCGTGACGCTCTTAGAGAACGCGGAGCGGTTCGCGCATCTCGATCGCCTGGTCTTCACGGGCACCGCGTTTGCGCGCGAAGCCGAATCGCGTCTCCGGGCCGCGTTGCCGAACGCGGTCTTCGGGGAGAGCGCGCCGCTCGAGGACACGCTCTTTTACGAGCCCACCATGGAGTGAGCCACGGCTACTCTTCTTCGTACGGCACCGGCGCAATGGAGAGCGGGATCGGGTGCGTGCCTGACGTGATGAGCTCCTGCGGCGAACCTCCGCGGGGACGCACGATGAGCCAGACGATGAACGAGAACACGATCGTCGCCGCGCCGGCGAGCGTCACGATCGGGCTGGAGCGAACCGTGAACCACATCATCCAGAGCATCAGCGCGATGAAGACGACCGGCGGCAGCGGATACGCGGTGACGCGGTACGGTCGCGGCAGATCGGGCTCGGTCCGGCGCAGCACGATCACAGCGAGCGCGGTCATCGCCGCGAAGAACGAGAGCGTAAAGCCGATGTAGATCAGGAGCGTGTCAAAGCTCGCGGTCATCGCGAGGGCGGCCGCGATCACCGCTTGGGTCGCGATCGCGAAACCCGGACCGCGCCCTTCGCTTCGCCTGGAGAGCGCGCGCAGCAGCGGGTAGTCCGCGCCGATCGCTTCGTAGACCCGCGGCCCGGTCATCGTCAGCGCGCCCACGGTGCTGATCAGGCCGATCGCGATGACGCCTGAAACGAAGCGACCCGCGTCTTCGCCGAAGAGCGCAGCGGCCGCGACATGCGCGACCTCGAGCACGCCCGAGAGCGTTTCGGTCGGCGCCGCCATCAAGAGCGCGGCGGTGAGCGCGACGTAGAGCACGGTGACCGTGACCGTCCCGATGAAGAGCGCGCGCGGAAGGGTCTTGCTTGGGTCACGGGTCTCGCCGGCGAGGTAGGCCGCCGCGTTCCAGCCGCTGTAAGCGAACGAGACGAAGACGAGCGAGACCGCGAGCGCGCCAAAGGTCCCCTCGCGTGGGGAAGCGGGCACCTCGCTCAACCGACCGACGTCTCCTTGCGAGAGCCCCAGGTAGATTACCCCGACGACGAAAGCGAGCTTGATCGCGGTCGTGACGTTTTGAAAGCGCGTCCCGCTCTGCACGCTGCCGAGGTGCACCATGGTCGAGACCACGATCAGTCCAAGACCCGCGGTCATCACGAAGTTCGGATCGTCGACCCCGAGCGCGCGCTTGGTGTACTCGCCGAACGCGATCGCGGAGGCCGCGATCGGCGCAGAGAATCCGACCACCAGCGAGACGATGCCCGCGGCGAAGCCGAGCGCCGGATGAAAGACACGCGAGAGCAGGTAGTACTCACCGCCGTTGTTGGGGAGCGCGGCGCTGAGCTCAGCATACGAGAGCGCACCGAAGAGCGCGGCCAGGCCGCCGAGGGCCCACGCCAAGAGCACCAACATGGGAGAGCCCAGATCGCGTACCAAGAAGCCGCTGGTCGTGAAGACGCCCGTCCCGATCATGGACGCGATGACCAGCATCGTGGATGTCGCGACGCCGAGCCGTCGACCCGAGTCGGTCCCGAGCTCGTGGGCCGCTTCGTGTTCTTCCGCGATCACGGGGAAGCTTCAGTCGCCTGGGAGAAGTCGAATCGCCGCGGCTCCTCCCGATCGAGCTCCGCGCGACACTCGGGCCCCAGGTGGCCGCTGCTCTGGTCCACCGTCCGGATCGTCCCGCGCGCATCGTTCATCACGCCCCGCGGTTCGAGGCAGTGCTCGAGGCCCAGCGTATGGCCGACCTCGTGAATGGCGGTGCTCACGACCCGAAAGCGGAGGTGCGCCTGATCACGAAGCCCGCGACGGCGCATGCGGAACGAGCTGATCACGCACGCGCGTCCGCCGATGTCGCCGAGGCCAAGGATCCCCCAGTCGCGCACGTTGCCTTTCGTGGTCGAGATGTCGACGGAGGTCAGGCCGAGCACGCGGACACTCGCCGGGGCGCCTTCGAGGCGCTGACGAAGATGGTCGAGCAAACGCTCCGCGCGATAGCGACGACGCGGTCGGTAGTACGCGCGGCGCGGGAGCGGCTCACCGGAGATCATCTCGACCTCTACCTGGAGCTCATCACGAAGACCCTGCGCGACCGCTTCCGCGAGCGCGTCGTCGAACTCGCCCAGGACGACGAGCTTCACGAGCGCGCGCTTCAGGTCCGCGGGCGGTTCGGCAACCGCGGGTTCGATCGCTTCGGTCGGCGCGGGGACTGGCGCTTGGGTCGGTTCAGCGCGTGGCTCTTCGCGCTGCGCCTCCGCGCCGTCGCATCCACTCAGCATCACGATGCAGAGGAACAGGAGGAGCTGACGAGCGCGATCGGTCACCGCGGCGATCGTACGCTTACGCTGGCTTGCGCGCCACGACGACCTTGGCGACGAAGCACTCTTGCACCTCTTCGACATCGAATCCGGTGGCCTCGAGCGCGGCGCGGAGGTCGTCACGAACGTAGTCCGCGTAGAAGGGCTCGTGGAACTCCTGACTGAAGTTCCCGAGAACCTCGGCGAGCTCGGCGCTCTCCGCCAGCTGCGCGGAGTCTTCGATGACCAAGAGGCCGCCCGGGCGGAGCACCCGGAACATCTCGCGAAAGACATTGCGCCGCGCGTTCTTGGGGAGCTCGTGAAAGAGGTAGACGCTCGTCACCATGTCGAAATGCGCGTCCTGAAACGGCATCGCCTCGGCGTTCTCGGCGACGAACGAGACGTCCGCCACATCGCGCAGCTGCTTCCGCGCGACCTGTAAGTAGAAGGGCGAGAGATCGAGCGCGGTCAGTCGCAGCTTGGGGTGCGCGATCGCGATTTGCGAGAGCGTGCGACCTGTCCCCGCGGCGACGTCGAGCAAACGCGCGTCGTCCGCGCCGCGCTCTTTGATGAACTTCGAGATCGGCGGGATGATCTGCCGCCGCATGATGTCCGCGGTGCCCGCGAAGAGGAACTCAACCCCGGCGTCATAGAGCTCCGCGGAGCGCTTGCTGAGATAGCCATCCGTCTGCCAGTGAAACGTCCGCCGGAAGTAGGGCGGGTACTTCGCGAGGTCGACGTCCTTCGGGAGATCTTTGTAGTCACGACGCGCGATCCGAGCGAGGACGCGCGGGAACTCGCGGAGGAGCCGCGGGAACGTCTTGGCGTACTCGCGCACCGGCATCTGAAAGAGGAGCGAGGCCGGGTAGTGGCCGGCGTCGACGTTCGCGAGGTCGCGATCGAGGAGCTCACGAAGACGCTGGTCGACCGACTCCTGCACATCGGGCGGTGGCGGACCGATCTTGCTGCGGGTGACGCGTCGAAGCGCCATCTGCGCCATCGTGCTCGACCAGATCATCGACGTGTGCTGTGCGCGGTAGGCCGCGCGCGCGAGCATGGGCGTAGAGTTCATCGTGTCCATAGTAGCGGTTCTAGGTAGGTCCGCCGCACCTCCCGAGCAACTCCTGGAGACGCCTCCCGGGCAACTCCTGCGACGAGCGGTCTTCGTTACGCCTCGTCGTCGGCGATCACGACAACCATGGAGTCTTCCGCGCTGAGTCCGTCCGGCTGGGTGCAGCGGGCCTCCACGCGGACGCTACGCCCCACAATCTCGTCCTCCGAGAGGATCATGAAGACCAGGAGATCGCCCAGGCGGACGTGACCTTCTCCGTCCTCCAAAACGCGGCGCGGGGAGAGGATGCGCTCGACGCGAATCGCGACCTGCTCTCCAGTCTCCTCGTCGAAGCCGTTGATCTCGAGCTCGAGGTCTTCGGGCACGAGGCCGCGGATCTGCACAGAGACGTCGATGTGCCAGCCACCTTGAGGTCCCATCACCATCTCGAGCTCATCGCCGTTCTCGACCGTGATGAACTCGGAGAGACCGGTCCCGACGACGATGAAAGGTCCGCCTGCGGTGTCTTCGCCCACGTCACGAGCGACATCGTCACGCGCGTCTCCGCTCACGTCTCCGCTCACGTCTGCGCTCACGTCCTCTGCCGCATCCGGCGGCGACGTGTCCATCGCGTCGTCATCCCCGCAGCCAAGCAAAGCGACGAGCGACAACAGGACAACGGTGAGGCGAGACAAGGAACGGGAGCGCGCAATAAGGGAAGACACGCCGCTACGATAGCTTGATCGATCCCGCGTCGCGAGCAGGCGACCGGCCCGCTTACGGGTTGGCTTCAGCGCCCTCTTCCGGACCCGCGGCTCCGGCCTCGGCTTCAATGATCGCGTTGAGGGTACGCTTCAGCCGCGCGTTCACTCGCGCCAGGCAGCGAATCCCGGTCTGCGGGCCAGTGTCGAAGCGCATCACCAGCGGCAGCGAGTGGGGCTCCTGAAGGTCCGCCAACTCACGCAGCAGCGTGCGCTTCCCGGTGCACGTGGGCTCAAGCTCGATCTGTGCCGCGAGGACCGCGAAACGGGGAATGTCATCGGCGGGAACCGACAGCAAGAGGTTCGCGGCGGCCTGACGGCGACGCTCCGACCCATGCGCGAGCACGTCTTCGATCGCGATGACGAGCTCCTCAGCGGTTGGACCTTCGTCCATTTCCATCACGGGTTCGTCGAGCGGGGTGACCGTCGAGTCGTCGCCTCCCAGCGCCGCGATCGCGATGCCCCCGATGAGCAAGAGCGCGAGCGCTCCCGCGGCCATGAACATCTTCTGCTTCTTTGTGTCGACACCTGCGTCAGGCGTGACCGCGATCTTGCCCGCGCCGGTCGTGATCTTACGCGTGTCGTCCTCGCGCGGCGCGTTCGCCGCGGGGCGCATCCCAGACCGAGCGCGCACATCAAAGATGAGCTCGCGCAACGCGTCCCGGATCTCGACCGCGCTCTCCGGTCGCTGGTCACGCTTTCGCCGAAGACAGCGCACGACCAAGGACTCAAGCGTCGCGGGGATGGTCGCGTCGCCGGTCTCCTTGCCGAGCGGCGGCACCGACTCCTTGTATTGCTCCGCGACGATCTCCGTGAGGTCGGTCATCGGGAAGAGCGCTCGTCCCGCGACCATCTCCCAGAGGACGATGCCGAGGCAGTAGATGTCCGCGCGCACATCGACGTCGTCGCCGACCGCCTGCTCCGGCGCCATGTAACCCGGTGTACCCATCACCGTGCCGACCCGCGTGAGCGACCGCCGAGGCGCGGCGCCAGCGGGAGCGTTCATGGCGTTCTTCGGCACCCGCGCGATCCCGAAATCGAGGACGCGCACCTTGATGCCGTTCTCGTTCTTCTCGAGCAGGATGTTCTCCGGCTTGAGATCGCGATGAATGATGCCTTGGGCGTGAGCCGCTCCCATCGCGTCCGCGACCTGCGCAGCGATGTCACACGCGTCCGCCCAACCGAAGCGGCCATCGGTCTCAAGCGCCTGCTCAAGGCTGCGCCCTTTCGCGAACTGCATCGCGAGATAGGCCGCGCCGTCTGGGAGCGTTCCGAAGTCGAGCGCGGAAACCACGTTGGGGTGCTCCAACCGGCCGCTCGCCATCGCCTCCCGCGCGAAACGGGTCGCCATCTCCTGGTCCCCGATGAGATCGGGATGGATGATCTTTAGCGCGACCTTCTTCCCCAGCTTCAGGTGGGTCGCGGCATAGACAGAACCCATGCCGCCTTCACCGATTTTCTCCAGAATCCGGTAGCGACCGTCAATGACCTCACCCACCCAGTCACGTTGCGGCAGTCGAATCGCTGCCTTCGTGGGCGCGTCGTCGGGATATTCCTCGCTCATCATCAGGGGTTGAGTCGCCGAATGGTATCAGGCCGGTTGGGAGGTCGAAACTACCCGCACAGCTTTGACGCTCACTTGGGTCTGTACCTTTGGCGATTTTGCGCAAGCGACGACCCTCACCCGCAGATCAACCGCGCTTTTTCCCGAGGTTCGGGAACGCTTGCGGGGCGTCTACAGCTGCGTACATTCGGGCTATGCCGCTGCACGACCGCCTCGAACGGGATCTCGCGAGATCGATGGGTCGCTGCATTCGGGACTTTGATCTCATCGCGGCGGGCGACCGGGTGATGGTGTGCATGAGCGGCGGCAAGGACAGCTACGCGATGCTGCACCTGCTCGAGCGCGCACGTCGACGCTCCCCGGTTCCCTTCTCCCTGATCGCGGTCCACCTCGATCAAGGGCACCCCGGCTACGACGGGGCGCCGCTCCGTGAGTGGCTCGAAGCGGGCGGGTTCGACTACCGCATCGTCTCGGAAGACACGTACTCGATCGTCACCGACCGGGTCGAAGAGGGGAAGACGTACTGTTCGCTCTGCTCTCGGCTTCGTCGCGGGATCCTCTACAACCTCGCGGAGGAGCTCGACTGTCAGAAGATCGCGCTCGGTCATCACCGAGACGACGCGATCGAGACGCTGATGCTCAACATGATGTTCGCGGGATCGATCGGCTCGATGCCGCCCAAGCTCGTGACCAAAGACGGCCGCAACACCGTTATCCGCCCGCTCATGTACGCCGCCGAAAAAGACATCGCGACGCTCGCCGACGAGAAGGCGTTCCCGATCTTGCCGTGCAACCTGTGCGGCTCTCAAGACAACCTCTGGCGGCAGAACGTCAAGCAGATGCTGACGGAGCTCGAAGAGAAGATCCCGAAGGTGCGCGAGAGCATGCTCGCCGCGCTCGGCAACGTACGCCCGAGCCACTTGATGGATCTGAAGCTGACCAAAGAAGAGAGCGATCTCCCGCCGCCCGCGCGACCCGGAGCCCGCCAGCTCCCGATCCTCTGATCCGGACGAACAGCGAAAGACGCGAAGACCCGATGCCGAAGCTCAACGACCTTTTTCCGTGTGCGGGGTTCCAGCTCGGCGTTCTTGAAGCGCTCATGACGGCTGGCGCGGTCAACAAAGAACAGCTCAACCCGCTCATCCAAACCGCCGTCGCTCCCTTCGAGAAGTTCATCGCCGAAGAGGAAGGTGATCGCGTCGTCGAAGACCAAGACAACGTGGAGGCGATCCTCCGCGGGGTGCTCGCGACGCTCGGCACGCTCGACCTCACCGCCGAGCAGCTCGCGCAGGTTGAGGCGATCCACTTCGACGGCGGGAACGAGATCTACATCATCGTCGAAGGCGAGTCCGAATCCGCGCTGCAGCTCTTCGACGGCGAGCTCGACACGGGCGGCGAGTCGTCGATTTACCAAGTGACGAACTTCACGGGGATCGAAGCGCTCCCCAACCTCAAGACGCTCGACCTCGACGGGCACGGCTACTGCGAGACCGAGCGAGACAACGCGCCGCTCGAGAAGATCGTCGGGCTCACGGTCACCGGTCTTTGAGCCCTCGCTGACCTCGCGCGCGCGACTTCACACTTCTTCACAATCGCGCACACACTCCGTTCACACGCGAGACCCAAGATGACTTTGTGACGGGCAGGGAGCCCGCCAAGAAGGAGTCAGAACATGTTTGGGTTTCTCTTCGGTGCCGCGTGTCTCGCGGGACTGATTCATCACAAGCGCCGGTTGCACGGTTTCCGCGGCGGAGGACGTCGTCGCGGTCACGGTCGACGCCATCGCGGGTTCAAGCGACGCCTGCTTCGGCACAAGGTCGAGCGGATGCTGGACGTGGTCGACGCCAGCGACGATCAAGCGCGGGAGATCCACGACATCGTCGACGAGCTGACGCGCACGCTCTTCCCGCTCAAAGACGAGCTCCGCGCGGGCAGGCACGGCATGGTCGACGCGGTCCGCGCGGACGATCTCAACGAGGTGGAGCTCGACGCGGTCTTCGAGACCCAGCGCGATGTGGTCACCCGCGCGCAGACCGCGCTCAAGCACGCGCTTCAGAAGATGCACGCGACGCTCGACGCGGATCAACGCGCGCAGCTCTTTGATCTCTTCGGCCACCGCGCAACCAGTGGTCCCTACCGATGAGCCGTAACCCCTTCCCAAGGAGAACATCCATGGTCCGAGATAGAATCATCACGATCGTGCTCGCCCTCGGCGCGGTCTCCGGCTTCAGCGCAGGGATCGCCGCGCACGCGCATCACCGTCATCATCACCGGCAACGCGTGATGAACCACGTCGCCCGGACGTGCGTGCAGGCCGCTCGAGATTTGGACGCGCCAGCTCAGCGCGCGGTCCCGAACCCGAGCGTCGCGGCGCCACAATTCGTCACGGTCCCGGTCTACGTCCCTGTGCCGCAGCCCGCTCCGGTCGCTCCGTAACGCGACTCGTCGCATACACTCCCGGCAATGACTCTCTCGGCCCTCCTCATCGACGACGACGCGAGGCTCTTCGACCTGCTCCGTGACTACCTTGGTGGACACGGAGTGGTCGTTGGCCACGCGGCCGATGGGCCGAGCGGATTGCGCGCCCTGGAGAGCGGCCCGGACGTCGTGCTTCTCGACGTGATGATGCCGGGGATGGACGGCCTCGAGGTGCTTCGGCGGATCCGCGAGAAGAGCAAAGTGCCGGTCGTGATGCTGACCGCGCGAGGCGAAGAGACCGATCGCGTCGTAGGCCTCGAGCTCGGCGCGGACGACTACGTCAGCAAGCCGTTCTCTGCCCGTGAGCTCCTCGCTCGGATCCGCGCTGTCACCCGTCGCAACGTGATGAACGAAGAGCGCTTCAGCGTCGCGGGACTGGTCGCGGACGTTCCCCGGCGCGAGGTGACCATTGAAGGTCGCGCCGTCGAGCTGACCGGCCTTGAGTTTGATCTCTTGGTCGCGCTGCTCCGGCGCGCGGGACGAGTGGTCCCGCGGAGCGCGCTTCTCGCCGCCGCGGGTCGCGACGTGATCGTTTCCGAGCGGACCGTCGACGTGCACATCTCCAAGCTCCGCAAGAAGCTCGGCGACGACCCGAAACGTCCCAGCCGGATCCGAACGGTCCGCGGCGTTGGCTACGTGCTCGCGGACGAGTCCCCGTGAAACGCTACGCGCACGGACATCGCGGCACGCTTCAGCGGCGCCTCTTTCTCTGGTTCGGGGGCGCGCTCTTGTTGGTGGCCCTCCTGGTCGCGGCGATCGCCCACTTCTCTCAGCAGCGCGACGCCACCGGCTTCACGACCGCGGCCGACTTTGTCGCGGCTCGCTTCGCGGAGCGATGGGAACAAGACGCGGCGCTGCAAGCGTTGGCCGACGAGCTGGCCGCGACCATCAACGTCGAGATCGAGGTTCGTGACCTCGACGAGCTGGTGGCGCGGTCCGGGAGCTGTGGTGATCACGCGCTGCGGGCTAGCGTGCGGCGCGGCGGCGAGGTCGTCGGCGAGATCCGCGTGTGCAAACGGCATCGTCGCGCGGAGGTGATCCGCGGAGCGGGACTCATCGGGCTCTTCCTGTTCGGCCTGTGGCTCATCGCTGGACAGATCGCGAAGCGACTCAGCCGTTCGCTCCAGGAGACCGCCGAGCTCGCGGAGAAGATCGGCGGCGGCGACTTTTCCGCGCGGCTCGAGGAGCACCATCACGACCCGGCAGAGGTGCGCACGCTCAAGAACGCGCTCAATCAAATGGCCCGCCGGGTCGAGGCTCACGCGGAGGATCAGAAGCTCTTGCTCGCTAGCGTGAGCCACGAGATCCGGACCCCGCTCGGGCACGCGCGCTTGCTCATCGACCACGCCCGCGACCATGGGCTCGACGAGCGATACGCGGGTGAGCTCGAGGACGAGGTCCTGGCGATCGATGATCTCGTCGGCCAGCTCCTCGCGGGCGGCAAGCTCGACGCGATCGGAACCGAGCTCCGCGAGGTGGACGGCGCCGCGATCGCGAGGCGCGCCCTCGAGGCGTTCGACGAGAGCGACCTGAGCGCAGACGACGACGTGCAGCTGCGGGCAGACCCCACGCTTCTCCTTCGCGCGCTTACGAACCTCATCCGAAACGCGAGAGACCATGGCGGCGGGCTGCGCTCGGTCACTGTGACGGGGAGCGACGACGAGGTCTGCTTCCTGGTCCGCGATCACGGCGACGGACTGACGAATGAAGAACTCGCTCAGCTTGTCGCGCCCTACGCGCGTAAAGGCGGACCCGATCGACGCGGGCTCGACAACGCGGACTCAAGGGGATCGCTGGGACTCGGTTTGTCGCTGACCGCGCGGATCGCCCGCGCGCATGACGGAACGCTCAGCGCCGAAAGTGGGGACCTGGTTCTTCGTCTTCCTCGTTCCGGCCCGAGAGCCTCGCCGAACGTCACGTGATCACGCTCAGGGCCGCGGCTCACGCAGCGCCTGCTCGGCCGCGCGCCGGTCCGCGAAACGTCGATCGAGGGTCACTTTCCTCCGCTTGAAGAGCGAACCGAACCTGCGCGGGACGCGGAGCAAGAAGACCGCGTCCTGAAACACCGGCTCGAGCTCGAGTTCGTCGATGGGTACATACCAGCGCAACCACGGGATGAACCCGCGGGAGATGTGAAGCCCGAGCGTGTCGACGCGCAGGCGGAACGGCAGCCAGAGCCACAGCCACAGCGTCCCGAACAAGAACGGGGTCGAGATGCCGAAAACGAGCGCGCGTTGGGCGGTGTGCCCGACCGCGAAAACCGGCTCGCCGTTGAAGAACGTGATGAGCAGGAAGACGAAGAGGCTAAAGGGCGAGACGAGCGCCGCGACGAGCAAGGCCAGCCCAACGTTTCCGTACTCCACGGGGTTGCCCGCGTTGCCGAGCTGCTCCTGGAGCGCGTCCTGCACGTTGCAGTCCTTCCTCGCGTAGAGGAGGAAGTCGTCGCCGCGGCGAACCCCATAACGAACGACCGAGCCGACGGATTGCTGCGCGATGAGAGCGGCCCGCGGGGTGCGCACCCGTGAACCGTCCGCGCGCTCGACGTAGACGTAGTTCGACGTGAGCGCGATGCGATGAACGAGGCGGCTCGCGCGGTCTTCGTCGGTCGACCCCCAGAAGCCGCGGAAGCGCTCAAACAGGGAACGAGAACCACGTTCGGCCACCAAAGGCTCGCTCGCCTGACGAAACGAGTCGTGGGTCTTGTGGCCCGGCCACTGCTCGATCGGTTCCCACGCCATCACGCAAACATAGCGCAGCATGCCGCATGCAGCTGGACGGTGACGGGCACCGCGGTGAGCGCGATCGAACGGCTACGCCAAGCGGTCTTTGATCGCGCGGAAGCGAGCGTCCGCTTCTTCTCGCGCTTCGCGATACTCCGGCGAGTTCACGATGCTGCGCGCGTAGTCCCCTCGGCTCCCGATCTCCGCGCCGCAGACCCACATCGCGTGAATGGCGTGAGACGGTTCCGCGAAAGTGAGCGCCGCGATCGGATCACCAGGCCAGAGCGCTGGATGATCAAGGTCCCACGCGATCAAGTTCGCGAGCGCGCCTTCCGCGACCACGCCCGCGCGGAACCCGGGATGAAAGCGACCCGGCGTGTCCCACACGAGCGACAAGAGCTCGCGCGGATCGTCAAAGCGCGACATCCGCGCGCGGGCGTCTTGGCGATCCTCCCACGCCTTCTCCGCGTCCTGGGCATCGCTCTCCAAGAGAAAGCGAACGTAGGCTTTCTCGAACGACGCGCGCGCGACGCGTTGGCCGGCGACGTAGCGCAGCTCTTTTTGCACGCCCATGGAGTCGTTGCTCGCGGCGCAGTCGGTCGCGACCGCGAAACGAGAACCGGCGACGTGCCAGGCGTCGAGCCGCGCGGGAAAACCAAACACGAGCGCGGAGTATGGGCAGTGCACCAGCGCCTGGTCGCGCTTGTTGAGCAGCTCGAGATCCGAGAACGAACAGTAGATGCCGTGCGCGAAGAGGCTGGGCACCGAGAGCGCGCCGATCCGCTCGAGCCACTCGGTCGGCGAACAACCGTGGCGCTCGCGCGCGCGTTGGTACTCCTCGATCGACTGCGCGAGATGCGCGTGGAGGGGCACGTTGAGCGAACTGGCGAGCTCGACCGCGCGGCCGAAGAGCGCCTCGCTCACGGTGTCGGTCGCGTGTGGTCCAAGCGCCGCGAAGATGCCGCGCCGCTGAAGGTCTGAGTCTTCGGCGATCGCGCGGGTGTCCTCGAGCGAGCGCTCCGCGTGCGACACCCCGGGACCGTCGAGGTCTTGCAGGGTCGGCGCGACCACGCCCGCGAGCCCGGTGTCCTTGAGCGCCGCCGTGATCGAGGTCGCGTGATAGTAGTGGTCGTAGACAAGCCCGACACCGAAGAGCAGGCTCTCGTAGGCGCCCATCCGAGCGAACGCGCGGACGTCTTCCTTCGTGAAGAGCGACTCGACCGCGAAGAAGAAGTCCTCGACCATGTTGCCCGCGGAGGACCCGAGGTCGAACCCGCGCAGGACCCCGAGCGCGAGGTGCGTATGCGCGTTGATGAAGGCCGGCGTGATGAGCCGCTCTCCGAGATCATCGAACGGGACGTCGGGCGGGGTCTCGCGAATCTCCGCGATCCGGCCACCTGAGATGCGCAGGTAGCGCGGCGCCACCTCGAGCCTCCCGTCGGGTCCAAAGGGACCGAGGACGCGTCGGGAACCGATCCACTCGGGGTTCGTCACGTTTCCACCATGACATATGCGCGCGAGAAGGACCCAGTACCCGGCAGGTCAGGGGGGACGCCGCGGTCGATTGGTATTGCACGAGCGAGCCCATACACTCTCGCCATGCTTCGCCTGCTCGATTGTGCGTCCCTGCTCCGCTCGTCCGTGAGCCTCAGCGCGCTCTGTGTGTGCCTCGCGTTCGGCACCGTCGGGTGCGGTGATGACGATGACGGACCGACCGACACGGGCGTGGACACGGCAGCCGACGACACCGGCGCGGATACGGGCGACGCCGACGCCGCCGACACCAACATCGACACGACGCCGGTCGACCCCTTGATCGTGACGGGAGACGAGCGCGAAGAGTGCGCGGCGAGCAACCCGCTCAAGTCCCCGTTCTTTGGAGACCTCCACGTCCACACGCGCTTCTCCTTTGACGCCGCCGCCTACGATGTTCGCACGGGCCCGGCCGACGCCTACCGGTTCGCGCGTGGAGAAGAAATCGGGCTCCCGCCGTACGACTCGGCCGGCAACCCCACGCGACGCGTTCAGCTCGACCGACCGCTCGACTTCGCGGCCGTCACCGATCACGCGGAGCTGCTCGCCCCGACCAGCATCTGCTCGGACCCGAGCTCACCTGGTTATGACACCCGTACCTGCGTCAGCTGGCGTGAAGGCAACGCGGCGAACGCCGACTTCGGCGAGTTCCTGCGCTCGATCGGGAGCTCCTCCCGCCCCTTGCAGACGCGCTTGTGCCTCGCGGACCCAACGCTTTGCGCGAACGAGCTCGATGACGTGTGGGGAGAGATCATCGAGGCCGCGAACGAAGCGAACGACACCAGCGAGAGCTGCAGCTTCTCGGCCTTCGTGGGATACGAGTGGACCGGCGCGGATGGCGGCGGCGGCCGGAACATTCACCGCAACATCATCTTCCGCGGCGGCACCGTGCTTCGGCACCCGATCAGCTACGTCGACGCGGACACGCCCTCGCTCATGTGGGAAGGCATCGAGAACAACTGCCTGAACCAAGAAGGCGACTGCGACCTCATCTCGATCCCGCACAACTCGAACATCTCGGTTGGGCAAATGTTCATCCCGGAACGCGACGACGAGACCCCCTACGACGCCGAGTTCGCCGCGCGCCGAAGCCGCCTCGAGCCGCTCGTCGAGATGTACCAGCACAAGGGCAGCTCCGAGTGCGTCAGCGGGATCGTCGATCCGCTCGCGAGCGAGGACGAGCTCTGCGCGTTTGAGCAAGTGAAGGAGAAGTTCTGCGCGCCTGGCGAAGACCCCCTCGAAGACGATTGCGTCGGGATCTGCGGCGAAGCCGCGAGCAGCTTCGTCGGCCGCGGCTGCGTCGCGCCCCAAGACTTCGTCCGCGGCGCGCTCCGTAACGGGCTCGCGGAATGGGCCCGGGTCGGCGAGAACCCGTTCCAGTTCGGCTTCATCGGGAGCACCGACACGCACAACGCGACGCCCGGCGAGGTCACCGAGACCAACTGGCAGGGCCACACCGGTGACGCCGACGACGAGCCCGAAGAAGCGCTCGAGCCGCCCGGCGGCGTGACCATCAGCTTGCGGACCAGCTCCCCGGGCGGGCTCGCGGTCGTGTGGGCCGAGCGAAACACGCGCGCGGATCTCTTCGACGGTATGCGCGCCCGAGAGACCTACGCGACCAGCGGCCCGCGGATCGTCGCGCGCTTCTTCGGCGGCTTCGGCTACGCAGACGATATCTGCGACAACCCCGACCTGGTGCAGGTCGGTTACGACGAAGGCGTCCCGATGGGCGGCGTGCTCACGGGCACCGGCGACGGCGCGGCGCCTGTGTTGGTCGTGAACACGCTCAAGGATCCCGAGAGCGTCCAGCTTCAGCGCGTGCAGATCATCAAGGGTTGGCTCGACGCCGACGGCGAGAGCCACGAGCAGGTCTTTGAGCTCGCCGGCGATCCGGACAACGGCGCGACGGTCGACACCGCGACCTGCGAGCCTTCCGGCGCTGGCTTTGATTCGCTCTGCGGACGCTGGGTGGACCCCGAGTTCGACCCCGCCCTCCCCGCCTTCTACTACGCGCGGATCGTCGAGAACCCGACGTGTCGCTGGAGCCAGCGGCTCTGCCTCGCGGAGGGCGTCGACTGCGCGACGGTCGACCCCACCTCCGCGCTCTCCGCGTGTTGTGACGGCAGCATCCCGCAGACCGTTCAAGAGCGCGCCTGGACCTCGCCGATCTGGTACCTCCCCGGCGACTGAGAGCGCTGACGCGTGGACCCGTTTTTCGGATTCGGCGCCCTCGCGGTGTTCGTCGGTGGCGCGGTCGCAGCGGCCTACGCACGTGATCGCGCGAGCGGAGAAGATCGCTTCGCGCGCTCGCTTTCGGAGGCGACCGAGAAGCGCACCGCCGACCTCCGTGATGGAGACGTCGCGAAGGTGAAAGGAACCGTCGTCTTGGTCGGCGAGACCAAGTCCCCGCTCTCGGATCGGCCCTGCGCGGCGTACAGCATCGTCATCCAAGTTCCCGCGCCCGACATCGGGTGGCTGACCCTCACCACCGAAGCGCGCGCGTTCGACTTCTTGCTCACGGACGACTCCGGCTCAGCACGGGTCGACACCTCGGCCGCGCAGGTGAAGCTCGCGGACGCGAGCGTGATTGAGCTCGACACGCCCGCTGCCCGCGTCCACGCCGACTACCTCGCGATGAAAGCCAACGTGACGCTCCCGAAAGACGCGCGGGTGATCGAGTCGATCCTTGGGGCGGACACCGAAGCCGTGGTCGTCGGCTACGCGAACCGCGAGCCCGATCCCGACCGGCGTGATGGCGGGACGTATCGAGCGCGGGCGACCCGAGGCGTCTTGAGCGGTCGCGCATCCGCTCCTTTGCGCATCAAAGCGGTCAGAACCCAGGACAAAACAAAGGGGAAAGCGAAACAGTGACCGGACGGTTTGCTTTTCTCCGTGACGCTGCTAACAAGCGCGTGTGGTTAGCCGCTTCTTCGCCTTTGCCGTTGTCTTCGTGGTCGCGTCGAGCGCCTCGGCTCAATCCGCCGAGCGTGTAGAGCGCGTCTTCGGTCAGGTCGTCTCTGGGATCGATGGTTCCCCAATCGCCGGGAGCGTGGTTCGACTTCATGAGAGCGAGACCCGGGCGCGCACCGATGAGAGCGGCCGCTTCAGTCTGCTCCTCCCGCGCGACGGCGCGCACTACCTCGCGGTGACCGCGGAGACCTTTGGCCGCGGCGGCGTGGACTTCGTGCGCGCGGGCGAGGATGTGACCGTCGAGCTTTTCCCCGCGCAGCACGACGAAGCCAACGTCGCGCGTTGGCTCGCGTACAAGGATCATCGCGACGAGAGCGCGCCGCAGTTCCGCGTGACGCTCGTTCCGGAACACGACGGGCCGGGCAGCGCGACCTTCGCCGAGACCGCGCCCCGCGTCCCGGACACCATCCGCGTTTGGCGGGCGCGTCGCACTCCGCTGGAGCCAACCCGAGCGAATGGTTTTGCCGACCGGAGCTGCGAGGGCACCGTCGAAGAGATCCCGTTCGAGGAATACGTCAAAGGCGTGGTCCCGAGCGAGTGGATCCCGTCGTGGCACCAAGAGTCTCTGCGCGCGGGCGCGATCGCGGCGCGCAGCTACGCGTTCCGACACGTTCAGCGCGGCGGCCGATGGGACTGCGCCGACGTCGACGATGGCTCCGTGACGCAGGTCTACAAAGACAGCCGAAGCGACGGAGCGACGGCCGCCGTCGAGCACACCCGAGGGCAGCTCGTGATGCGAAGCGGCGCGCTGGTGTTCGCCGAGTACAGCGCCGAGAACGGTCACCCAACGCGGGATGAGGTCAATGATCCCGTTTGCCGCGGCACAGACCTCTTCGGCCATGGTCGCGGGATGTGTCAGAACGGCTCGCACCGCTGGGCCTCCGGACGATGCGCCACCGACCCGTGCGACTACGACGGGTTCGACGCCGCGCCCAAAGACTACGTCTGGATCGTGGAGCACTACTATCCGGCCGCGAGCGTCGCGGGGGGCGCCTTGGATGAACCGTGCCTCCCGCTGGGCCCGAGCGGCGGTGTGCTCGATGAAAAGGGAGCCTGCTTCGCGTCGTTTGGGCCCGCGCGCTACTGGCGACAAGAGCCGCGCGGACACGAGGGCAGCTTGCTCTGGACGAACGCCTTTTCGGATCCCGAGCCGAGCAACTGGGCGCGTTGGTCGGTGAACATGGAAGACCCAGGCCGCTACACCATCGAGGTCTATCTGGAAGCTGGCTTCGAGACTTACGCGGCGGTTCGTTACGAGGTCGAACACGCGGGCGGCGTGAGCGAAGTGATCATCGACCAGAACGTGTCGGGATGGCAGAAGCTCGGCGAGTACGAGCTCGACGGCGAAAACGAAGTGCGCCTCCTCGACAACTACGAAGGCGAGGTCGCCCCCGATCAGAAGATCTTGGCGGACGCGGTTCGCGTCACGCCCGCGGCCGGCACGGTTCCAGACGCGGGACCGGAGCCCGACGCGGGGTTGGACGACGCCGGGATGGACGACGCCGGAAGCGAGGACGCTGGAACCGAGGACGCTGGAGTCGACGGAGGACGCGAGAACCCAGACGACGAGGGCGGGTGCAGCTGCCGGGTCGCGCGAACAAGCGACGCCGCGCCCTTGGCGTTGATGGTCTTCGCGTTGCTCCTGCGTCGACGTCGCGACTAACCAGCGTCGGGTCCGGCGAGCGTCAGTACGTGTAGAAGCCCTCGCCCGACTTCCGTCCGAGCTTGCCCGCGCGGACCATCTGGCGAAGCAACGTAGGCGGCCGGAACTGGTCGCCCAGCTCGGCGTAGAGGTGCTCCATGATCGCGAGCCGCACATCGAGACCGACGAGATCGGTGAGCTTGAGCGGTCCCATCGGGTGCCGATAGCCGAGCTCCATCGCCTTATCGATGTCGGCGGGACTCGCGACGCCCTGCTCGACCATGCGGATCGCTTCGCAGCCCAAGATGATCCCGAGGCGGCTGGTCGCGAACCCCGGCCAGTCGTTCACCACGATCGGCTCTTTGCCAACCGAGCTCGCGAACGCTTTCGCGCGCTCGATGGTCGCGTCGTCACAGCGAAGGCCGCGGACGATCTCGAGGAGCTTCATGATCGGTACGGGGTTGAAGAAGTGGAGGCCGACCACTTGAGCAGGTCGCCCGGTCGCGCCGGCGATCTCGGTGACGCTGAGCGAAGACGTGTTGGTCGCGAGGAGGGCGTGCGCGGGTGCGTGCGCGTCGACCGCGCGAAACGTCTCGAGCTTGAGCGACATGCGCTCCGGGATCGCCTCCACGACCAGGTCCGCGTCCCTGACCGCGTCCTCGAGACTCTCGGTCGTCTTGATCCGCGAAAGAGCCGACGCGCGCTGGTCCGCGCTCAGCCGCTCCTTGCTCACGAACTTGTCGAGGCTCTTCGTGATCCCCGCGATGCCCTTGTCCAGCGCCGCCTGCGCCACATCACGCATCACGACCTCGTAGCCCGCGACCGCACAGATCTGCGCGATGCCGTGTCCCATCGTCCCGGCGCCCAGCACCGTGACTCGCTCAATCGCTTCTTCGCTCATGCGCGCACCCTACCAAAGAGCCGAACGACCCAAAGCAGAGGCTCCCCAAGACGCCACCACCACAAGTCAGTCGGAACCGAAAAGGGGGACCCGGAAGCTCACTCGTTTCCGACGCGCGACGAGGCGAACGATGGGGTGAATCGGCTAGCCAAGAGGGCGATGAGCCCCCAAAGGATCAGTTGAACCGACGCGAGACGCGCTCGGTTTCACCCTCTTCGACGTTCACCGTGATGTTGTGCATCTCCCCGTCCGGCGTCCGGAGGCCGATACGGTGCCGTCCCGGGGAGACCGAGAGCGACCGAATCGGTGTATTGCGACCGGTGTCTCGACCATCCACAAAGACGCGCGCCCAAGGGATGGTGTTGATGACCAAGGTCGACCCGCTGCCTCCGCGCATCGAGGTCATGGTGCTCATCATGGGCGCGATCTCTTCGGGCGTGTTGCGAACGATCCGCGTGATGCCAGAAGACATCATCGGCGTCGGCGCGTCGTCCATCTCGGTCGTCTCCGTCCGGCGACGAACACGCGGGCGCTCCTCGGTACGAGTACGCCGCGTCGCCATCGGAGTCGGCGCGGGAGCCGCGACCTCTGGTTCGGGAGGCGCTGGATCCGGAGCGGGCGCGACCGCCGGCTCAGCGGCTGGCGTCGGTGTCACCGCGGGGGCAGCAGGAGTCGGTGTTGGCGTTGCCACAGCGACCGCTGTTGGGCTCGGCGCGGCACCCGCGAGCGGCGTCAAGTCGATCGCGACCGACATCGTCTCGCCTTCCAAGACGTTGACCGTTCGGGTCTCGGTGCGGTGTCCATCGGCGGTGATCTGAAGCTCCCGCGCGCCCGAGGGAACGCGGTCCACGCGCAAGGGCGTCGGCCCGCGCTGCACGGAATCGATCGCGACCATCGCGCCGCTCGGCGTGGTTCGAATCTCGATCGCTCCCGGCTCAGAACGGAAGATGAACATCGCCGCCAAGCCAAGCGCCGCCAGCGCGGTGACCGCGACCAGCGCGCCGATGATGAGGCCCTTCTTGCTCTTGGGCGCATCAACGGCCCGGAGCTCCATCGTCTCTAGGTTGCGCTGACCCGGACCGGGCGGCTGCGCGAAGCCACCTGATGGAGGCCCGCCGGTAGGGGGCTGCGAGAACCCTTGCGCGGTGCCTGGGTTCAAAGAAGGCGTGGGCTGAGCGAAACCTCCGGGCGCGTGCGCGACAGGTTGCGGACCCGTCGGCTGCGGACCGCCCCCGGGCGCGAAGCCAGGCGGAAGGGTTCCTTGGGGAACCGGCGCACCGCCCATGGGGGGCTGACCGAACGGGGTCGCTTGCGCCTGCGGCATGTGCGCCTGCGGCATGTGCGCCTGCGGAGCGGCCTGCGGAACGTGTGCCTGCGGAACATGTGCCTGCGGCATGTGGGCCGCCGGCGGTGGATGCTGCGCGTGATGAGCGGGAGCGGGGACGCTCGCGGCGACCGGGGGAACCGAGGGGCCCGGAGCGAGCCCTGGCACCATGGTCGGCACGCGCGACTTCACCTTCTTCGGCGCGCCAAAGACCGCGGCGGGTTCGGATGGGTTGAACGACCGCGCTTCGAACACGGTGTTCTCGTCCTCTTCGTCGTCGTCGTCCTCCAGGACCGCGCCGATGTCGTCCATGCTGAAGAAGATCGTCGTCGCTTCTTCGGGGAGCTCTTCCATCGGCGGGTGCATGACGGACGCGGCGGCCGAAGCCGCGGCGGCAGACGCCGGCGAAGGATTCGTCGAGACTCCGTCGGGACGGAAGGGCGATTGACTGACCATCGTCGCGTCATCGCCGAAGTCGTCGTCATCAAAGAGATCGTCGCCAATGCTGATCGCTTGCGGCGCGGCAGGCTTCGGCGGCGCAGGAGGCGGCATCGGACGCGCGACCTCGGCGAACGAATCGAGGAGCGCCTTCTCCTTCGAGATCTCCGGCGCGAACGCTTGGCGCATCCACGTGGCGAGCTTGTTCGAAGTGAACGCTTTGCGCTGCGTGACCAGGAACTCCTGGAGCGCTTCGTGAAGCTCACCCGCGCTCTGCCAACGCTGCTGAGGATCCTGCGCCAGCGCGCGCATGATGATCGCGTCGAAGTCCGCGGGACAGTTGGGCACCACGCTCGACGGTGGATCGACGCGCGCGTGTCGAACACGCTCAAGCGTTGAGAAATCACTCTCGCCAAGGAAGAGCCGATCGGCCGTCAGCATCTCGTACATGCAGGTGCCGACCGCGAAGATGTCCGACCGGTGATCGATCGTCTTTCCGCGAACCTGCTCCGGGCTCATGTAGCCGAACTTGCCCTTGAGCACGCCGGCTTGGGTCTTCGTCGTCCGCGCGGTCGCCTTCGCGATACCGAAGTCGATCAGCTTCACCGCGCCGTCGTAGCTGACGAGGATGTTCTGCGGAGAGATGTCGCGGTGGATGAGACCGAGCGGCACGCCGTCGCGATCGCGTTTGCGGTGCGCGTACTCGAGCGCCTCGCACATCTTCGACGCGATGTGCGCGACCATGACGGGGTCCATCCGCGAACGCATCCGGCGGAAGCGGTTCATCATCTGGAGCAGGTCCTTGCCCCAGACGTACTCCATCGCGATGTAGTGGGACTCGCCGATCTTTCCGAGCTCGAAGATCGGGACGATGTTCGCGTGGCTCAGGTGGCCGGCGATCTTCGCCTCATCGATGAACATCTCGATAAAGTCGTCATCCTCCGCCATCGTCGGGAGGATTCGTTTGATGGCGATGATCTTCTCGAAGCCTTCAATGCCGAACGACTTCGCTAGGAAGACCTCCGCCATGCCGCCAATCGCAATGCGTTGGAGGAGAAGGTACTTCCCGAAGGGAATCACTCGCTGTTGTGGCTTACGGCCCCCAGTTGGACTCAGCATCCCCATGATTGTCCGAGTGTGATTTAGCCGATTCTCTAAGTCAATTCAAAAACCTTTGAGGTAGGTGCCCCTACTTGAACGGGTACGAAGACAAACAGCGGCTTACAAACCACGGCCTACAGACCGCAATCCGCCTAAAGTCTGAGTGATCACGGGATGTTCGCCTCAAGCTGTCGCCATCCCTGAGTGTGACATTGCGCTCTTCAGTCGCTTCGCCGCGCAACCGCGTCTACAACAGGGTCATGCGCACTCGTCCCGTGGGGAACACCAAGGTTGAGCTTAGTGAGGTCTCGCTCGGGACCTTCGGGCTCGCGGCCAATGCGTACGGGGTGGTGGAAGACGAGCGGTTTGAGCGGGTCGTCCGCGCGGCGATCCGAACCGGAGTCACCACGATCGATGTCGCGCCGCTCTGGGGTCATGGCCGAAGTGAAGAGGTGGTCGGTCGCGTTTTGCGCGAGCTCGAGGATGAAGCGGAAGAGGTTCAGATCATTTCGCGCGCGGGCGTCTCCGTCGACGGCGCGAAGGTGCGTCGGGGGTTCAAGAAGGACGAGCTGATCGAAGAGTGCGAGGCGTCGCTGCGTCGGCTTCATCGTGAGCGCATCGAAGTCTTCTTGCTTCACGGTCCGACGGAAGATGAGCTCCAGCAGGACGGCTATCGCGAAGCGTTCGAGACCCTCAAGCGCGACGGGAAGATCGGCGCGGCCGGAGCGAGCGTGGCCTCGGTCGATGAAGCGCGCGCGGTGATCGACGCGAAGCTCGACGCGGTCTGCCTCCCGTACAACTTGCTCAACCACGACGCGGTCCACGACCTCTCCTTTGAGCTCAAAGAGGCAGGCTGCAGCGTCATCGCGCGGAGCCCGCTCTTCCACGGTTTGCTCGCCGGTCGTTGGCCCGCGACCCGGCGCTTTCAAGAGGACGACCATCGCTCGCACCGCTGGAACCGTGACGCGCTTCGCATCCGCGTCCGCGAGGTCAACCAGCTCCGCTTCCTCGTGCGCGGCGACGTCCACAGTATGACCACCGCCGCGATGCGCTTCGTGTTGGCCAACGACATGATCGCCACCGCGGTCCTCGGCGCGCGAAGCGCCTACCAGATCGAAGACGCCGAGCTCATCGCGGGCGAGCCCCCGTTCCTCAGCGAGGACCTCCTCGCGCGCCTCCCCCAAGTCCTCGCGGCGATCCGTTAGAACGCGACGCGCGAACGTTGACGTCGATCGAACGCGTGCGAACGTTCAACCGGCGATGACGCGCGGCGACCACACAGGACCTGACGATGAGCACGTCGCGCTTCGGCGCGGCGAGTCTGCGCTGATCGTCGAGAGGCACGCGGATCAGCTGACGCATCGCTTTGGACGTGTGGGCCACGCGCTTCGCGAATCCACGACGCGAGTCTCCGGCGACTTCGATCACCTCGGGACGCGCGTCCGTCACCTCATGCGCAAAGGCTACGCCCTCCACCAGGTCGACAACGACGCGCTGCTCGTTCAAATCGCGGAGGACCCTGAGAACGTCGAGCCGTACGAGGTCTACGCGGACTGGCTCGAGCAGGAAGGCGACCCGCGCGCGATCGTGATCCGCGCGGGGATCAAGGCCACGCAGACGCAGCGAGCGTCGGACGCGGACGCATTCGAGCGGCTCGTTTTCACGCAGCGCTTCGCCTTTACCCATCCGGAGTGGTGCGACGGACGGCGGCTCCGGCTCGACGCGGTTTGGCGCTTTGGGTTCATCGCGGAGATCTCGACCACAGTCCACGCTCCGCTCGACAACGACCACACGTTCGGGCCCGTGAAGCACGAATACGGTTGGGTACGACGAGCGGTTCTGCAGCGCTTGCGGATCACGCTCTCGCATCCCGCGGGACGCTTCTTGCGCACGCTCCACGTGAGCGCGCGTCGCTCGACCGAAGCGTTCACTTACGACGTGCGGAAGAACGACGGCGTGATCGAGCTGAGGAAGCGCGCATGACCAGCGAGCACCACCAACACGTTGAGCTTCGGCGTGGGTGCTCTGTCATCGACATCAGGTTGCGCCGAGGTGTTTTGGTTCAGCGCTATGGACGTCTTGGGCACGCGCTCAGCGAGCGCATCGACGAGCTCCCGACCGAGCCAGCCTCTCCGCCGGCGGTCCACTTCCAGCGCCGCGTTCACCACCTCATGCGCAAGGGCTACCTGCTCGCGAGTCACGCCGAAAACGAGACGCTCGTGCAGCAGATCGCCGCCGACCCGGAGCGCGCAGAGCTGTACGAGGTCTACGCGGACTGGCTGGAAGAGGCCGGCGATCCACGCGCGCCGGTTATCCGCGCGGGCATCCAGGCGACCCTGACGAAACGCAAAGCGGACGCCGAAGAGTTCGAGCGTTTGGCGCACGACCAACCGCTCTCGTTCATTCGCCCGTTGTGGAGCTACCGAAACGCCTTCCGCTCTGGCTACACGTGGCGCTATGGGTTCTTGGCGTCGATGAAGACGTTCGAGAGCGGTTCGTACCCGGACGGAGCCGGGTTTGAGGCGGTCGAGCCCTCAAGCCCATGGGACACGCGCATGCACTACTTGCGTTCCATCCTTCGGCATCCGGCGGGACGCTTCTTTCGTCAGCTCGACGTCCGCTCGACGCACTCGAAGTTCTTCAACAAGTCGCGCTTCTATGACGTGCGGCTTAACGGCAAGACGCCGGAGCTTCGGCTCCAACAACGTTCTCGACGCTGACGGGTAGGCCGAAGGTGATCAGGCGAGGCCGAGCTTGCGCTCGATCGCTTCGATCGCGGTCCCGGTGCTCTCGTCTTCGTGCTCGAGGAGCCCTGAGATCTTCCGGACCGCGCTGATCACGGTCGTGTGATCCTTGCCGCCGAAGCGCTCGCCCAGCTCGGGGTAGCTGGTGCCGAGACGCTCACGCGCGATGTACATCGCGACCTGCCGCGGGTAGCTGATGTTGCGGTGCCGGCGCTTCGATTTGATGTCGCTCAGCTTGAGGTTGAAGTAGTGGCAGACCGCGCGCTGAATGTCCTCGACCGACATCGCTTGGTCGGGCGGAGGCAAGACCGCGCGCATCGACTCGCGCGCGAGGTTGAGGTCGATCGGGCGCGCCAAGAGATCGGCTTTCACCGCGAGACGCAGCAGCGTGCCCTCGAGCTCGCGAACGTTGCTCTTCACGACCTGCGCGAGGTAGTGCGCGACGTCGCCGGGCAGGTTGATGTCTTCCACCTCCGCCTTCTTCTGAAGAATCGCGACGCGGGTGTCGAGCTCTGGCGGCTGGATGTCGGCGACCATGCCGGACTGGAAGCGACTGATGAGCCGCTCTTCCATCTTCGAGATCTCGTGCGGGTAGACATCCGAGGTCACGACGATCTGGCGGTCCTGGTGGTAGAGCGCGTTGAACGTGTGGAAGAACTCTTCCTGCGTCTGATCGCGACCGGCCAAGAACTGAATGTCGTCCATCAAGAGGAGGTCGCAGTTCTCGCGGTACTGCTTGCGGAACTCATCGATGCAGTGGTTCTGCAGAGACCAGATGAACTCGTTCGTGAACCGCTCCGCGGAGAGGTAGAGGATGCAGGCGTCCGGGTTGGAGCGAAGCATCTCGTGACCCATGGCGTTCATCAGGTGGGTCTTGCCAAGACCCACGCCACCATAGATGAAGAGCGGGTTGTAGCGACGACCCGGCGCTGAACCAACCGCCTTGCTGGCCGCGTGCGCGAGCTGGTTGCTTGGCCCCACGACGAAGTTGTCAAAGCGGTACTTGGGGTTGAGGTCCGCGAAGGGGCGCGTGAGGGGCGACTCCTTGCGTGACGCGACAGCCGCAACCGGAGCGGCGGCGACCTGAACATCGTTTCTCTGCTCAGAGCGCTTCAGGTCGGCAGCACGATCTTTCACCTTCTCTTGGAGCGCCTCGTCCACCGTCCACGCGATCTTGGTCGGCGCCTCGCCTTCCGGCAGCTCTGCCTTGAGCGACTCGAAGAGCAAGTCTTGGTAATGATTGGTGATCCAGTCTTGATAGAAGCGATTTGGGATTCGAAGGGACAGGGTGCGATCGGACAGCCCATCAAAGACGATCGGCGCAAGCCAAGTGCCGAAGTTCTCCGAAGAGAGCTTTCCGCGCAGCGACGTCAGAGCAGTTTTCCACACGGTGTCCATCGGGATTTCCATCAAATTTAGCCTCAAAAAGGACGGAGCAGGGTTGGGTCCACAAGTTATCCACAGGTGTGGATGGAGCCTTAGACAGTCACTCGAAAAGCACCGATTCAGCCAAAAAATCGCTCAAAGGAACGATGGGACGCGGGGGTTTCGAGGACGGCGAAGCTAGCAGGCTGGCCCAAATGAGTCCATCGCGATTGATCCCTCCATCGCTAACCCATGAGGATCGTAGACGATTCATCAGAAAGAAAATTGGAGCGCTAATTCCGGCTGAGCGGCCAGTGTCCGCCCACTTCGCGTTTACGCAATGCTTTCATCATCTTGCGCTGCTTTCATCATCTTGCGCTGACGTGCGCTCCGTTGCGGAATCATCGCGGCAAAACTGGTCCACCTCTGCCCAGCGCGCGAAGAGCCAATCCACCTGGTCTTCGCTCTCAGCTGGAATCTCGGCCCGCGAAAACCGAGAAAACCGCACCCAAACCGTGGAGCCCACCAAGGAGCCGCTCAGCATGTCGCGGACCTGCTCAAAGCCCTCGAGACCTCGATGAGCGCAGATCACAACATCTGCCGACGACGATCCCAAAAGCGTGAGCGGCCCTCCCAAGCGCGGCGGGAGCACCGAGGTCATCGCCTCTGCGCGGGAGAGCAGCTGCGGCGACTTTTTCTTGATGGCAGCGAGCGCGCGCTTCCGTTTCGCGAACGAGAACCGGGTGCCTTCGGGATAAATCACGACGCCGTCGCGCTCCCCCAGGTCGGTCGCGAGCGCCGCGATCCCGGCGAGCTCCTCACGCGTCTCACCGCTCCGGTCGACGAAGTAGTTGGGGAGCCGTTTCCCCACGATCTCGAGACATGGGTCGACCAACAGCTCACGTTTCAAGACGTAGCGAAGACGAATCCCGCCGGCTCGGGAAACGAAGGCGCCTGGGAGCAGCGTGTCGATGATGCTCGAGTGCCGCATGAAAACGAGGAGCGGCCCGCTCAAGTCGCTCGACTCCACCACGAAGTCGATGCCGAGGGTGCGCTTCACCGTTCGCAACAGAAGATCTGCCCACCATGCCTGCAACGCGAGGTTCTGCTCTTGGAAGCCCTCCTCGTCCCGCGGAGACGTGGTCACCCAGATCCAGCCCGCGGCGATCACGCCGAGAAGCTCCGCGCCGAAGTACACCCACGCAAAGCAGAGCACCCGCGCGCTCGCGAAACGTGCGGAGCGGATCACGTCGCGAATCAACGCAAAGGAGATCCAAAGCGGGAAGCCGAGCGTGAGCGACGCGAAGACGAAAGCGTAGAGCGCGATGCCGACATACCTACGCACCGTCACGATGTGAGGTTGTTTTCAGTCCTCGGCAACCGTCGTGAGGCAGACCGACACCATGGGGTGGCGCGCGAAACGAGGCGGCGCGACGCGTTCATGCCAGACGGCGCGGAGATCTCCATCGGGATGCGCTTTTGGAAAACGCTCAAGCACATCGTTGTCCGTCACAGCGTAGAGCGAGATCGTCTCAGTCTCGTTCACGTTCTGCGCGTCGCTCTCCACAACGCGTTCTCGCGCTGTGTGAGACGCGTCCATACGCTCGAACAAGAGCGTCAGCGGGAACGAGGCGAGCTCGACCGACGATCCGCGCGCGGTCGAGCTTTCGTTCAACGTGTCGTCATCCGCGTCGCCTGCGTCGGGTCCCGCGTCACCATCGCGTGAGCTCGCGTCGGGCGCAGCGTCGGGACGTTCGCGGTTCTCTTCTTCTTCCAGGACGACCTCATTGGGAGCGCCGGTCGATCCATCCTCCATCGACGCGACCATCGCGACAAGCTGCTCACCCACCAGCGTGGGGTAGCCAAGACAGGGCGCGGTCCGAAGCGTGGTCGCGCGGCGGACGAGATCAAAACGGCCAACCCCACACGAAGCGCGATCTCCGGTCGTGAAGAACAAGCTCTGCTCTTTGGCTCCGGCGAGCGCGCGCGCATCGACGTTCACACCGCCGATCCGCGCGACCACTTCGAGCGTAGGCAAGAGGCGAACGATCGTGAGGTGCGCCCGCTTCGGCAGGGTCTCGCTCGCGACCGTGTCTTCGAGATCGTCCACCACATCGGAGAGGTCCAGGTCGCGCGCGCGCGAACCTCTTCCGCCCTCGCTCATCTCTTCTGGAACGCTCACCGCCAAGAGCGTCTCGCCCGCCACCTCCACGAACCGCGCGGCTCGTCCAAAGGGAACCGGCTCCGTGGGCGTACCGCCGCGCGCGGAGACGATCATCACGCGGTCGTCGTCCCGCGTGAACTCACGAAAGACGAACGCGATCGTGCTTCCGTCGGGCGACGGCTGAGGGCGCATGATCCGAGCAGGCGCGTCGACGTGGAGCACCTCCCAACGCGCTCCGCTCGACAGGTCCAGCATCACGAGCGCGCTTCGGTTCTCCGCGCGCTCGATCACGGTCGCGAAACGACCGTCCCGAGAGACACCGCCGTAGGGTGCATAGCGACCGGCGACGCTCACGGTTCGTCGCGCGCCATCGGGAGACACGACCTCGATGCGCTCTGGGAGGTCGAGGCGACCCACATCGTTCGCGGACCCGATCGGAAAAATCGCCGCGGCGGGATCGACCTGGACCACCGCGTCGCCATTGGCGAGGACGCCGAGCAGGTACTCCTCGCCACAGGCCGCGGTGACGCATCGCGCGTCTCCTTCCGCCGCCGTCCGCGCGGCTTCGCACGACGTCGCAAACGCCGCCATCGCGTCGCGCCTCGCCTCAAGCGCTTGTCGTGCGCGCGCGATCCGATCGTGGCGAAAGATGTCTTGGGCACGCGGAACGGTGTCGACGAACCGCTGAACGGGTTCGCGGACAAGGAGCGCCGCGCTGAGCTCCGCGCTGGTCGCGTCGATGATCTTCAGTCCGCCGTTGAAGAGCGCGGCGTCTTCGTCCGCCGACTCTTCTTGCACCTCCAGCGTGCTGGTGTGGAGGAGCTCACCGGTACGCGCGCGGAGCGACGAGGTCAGCCGCACTCCACGCGACGCCCTGCCCTCGAGCACGCTCTCGCGTCGGCTCGACTCGGTCACGGAGAGCGTGAGGAAGTGGTCCTCTTGGGTCTCGCGCGCGACCCAGCTCGCGTGCTCCTCCGAAGGGAACGACGAAAGGCTCACCGCGAAGCCGACCTGCTCCAGCTGAAAGCGAAGTCGACGACCGAGGCCTTCCTGGCAACGCGGTGAGCATCCCAGGACACGAACCGTGAGCGACGCCGCGCCGCGCTTGTCTCGCAATCGGTGGACGACCAAGCCGAGCAAGAGCGCAGCGGCGATCACCACGATGAGCGGCAGGACGGGGACGCGGAACGGCGCGCGGGACGGCACAAGACACTATAGACGCGGCCCGGAGCGAGAAGTTCCCGCCTCGCGTTCCAGCGGCTCCAAACCTGTCCTGACCTGATAGGTTGACCCGTGGCGCGCGTCCTCGGAATTGACCCTGGCTCTCGACTCACCGGTTGGGGAATCGTGGAGCCGCACGGGCCGCGCTGTAAGGTCATCGCCGCAGGGGTCGTGAAAGCGGGGACCAAGAAGCCGCTTCCGGAGCGCCTCCTCAACATCGACCGCGGGCTGACCGAAGCGATCGCGCTTCACCAGCCGACGGAGGTCGCGGTCGAGCAGATCTTCTTCGCGAAGTACGCAAACGCGGCGATCAAGCTCGGTCACGCACGTGGGGTCGCGCTGTTGATCGCGGCCCGTGCGGGTCTCCCGGTCCACGAGTACCCGCCGGCCCTCGTCAAGAAGACCGTGACAGGACGAGGGCGCGCGGACAAAGCACAGGTCGCGCGAATCGTGGCGGCGATGCTTGGGCTACGGGAACTCCCAGGCGAAGACGCCACCGATGCGCTCGCTGTGGCATTGACGCATGTTCAGGCGCGCCGCATGAAGGTACTTACACAGGGCCGCTAACGGCCTTTGGCGCCCCGCCGAGCCGCGCGCAGGGCCAGCTCAAACCATTGCAGCCCGTCGCTTGCCCACATGGGACGAGGCTGTTAGACCACCGCCCTTCCTGGAGGAATCTTTTCGAATGTACCGCTGTGAACTTTGCGACATGGTCATGCCGGCCCGGACCCCTTCGGTCCGCGTCACCACTGAGACCCGTCCGACCGAATACCCGAGCCGACCCAAGGCCAACAAGCTCCGCATTGGCCGCAAGGCCAAGCACTTCGACGATCCCGGCGGCGCCGGTTACGAGATCGCGAAGGAAGCTGTCGCGTGCCCCCGCTGCGCCGCGGACCATGAAGCGAAGGCCGCCGCGGAGCAGACGTCGGCGTTCTGAGCTCTGCGTTCTGCGTCGGCCGCTTCGACTCAAGTTGCGGTCCAAAAAAAGCCAGGCGTCACCGCCTGGCTTTTTTCGTTCCGCGAGACGTCGCGTTAGCGAGTCATGTTGTAGATGGCGGTGTCGCCTGCCGACAGCGTCGTGTTCACGTACGTCAGGTTGTCTCCATCGACGCACACCTCAAAGGTGTCGCCGCCGGCCATCATGACGGTCGTCCCGGAGATCGTGTACGCCTCGCTCTCGTTCACGACGTCGGTCTGTTCGACCGTGCAGAGGCAACCGCCGGCAACGGCAGGACAGCTGTACCCTGACATCGTCTCGATGAACGAGCACTCCACACCCATGATGCAGCTGTCCGGGATGAAGATCTCGAGCTGCGTCTCGACCGAAACCATCCGCGTGATCTCGGTCGCGCTCGCCATCACGAACCCGCTCACGCTCCCGCTCCGCGTCCGCACTTCATAGGCCACCTCGCCCGTCTCCGGATCGGCGCAGACATCGAACATGGAAGGAACACTTACAGCGAGCGGCGCACACGCGCTGGTGTAGGTCCACGTCCCGACGATGTCGCTCTCGCACGAAGCGAAGGCGTCGCACGCATCCGAGAACTCGAGCGCGACGGTTGTTCCACCGTCGGGCGGATCAGGAAGATCCGTGTCGCCCGTGCCTGTGTCCATGCCCGGACCGGTGTCCATGCCCGAACCGGTGTCCATGCCGGAGTCCATGCCCATGCCGGTGTCCATTCCCGGACCGGTATCGGGACCCGGTCCAGTGTCAGGAAGGCTGGTGTCACCACCTGTGTCGGTCGGCGGCGGCGGCGGCGGTGGGTCATCGTCGCCACAGCCAACAGTGAACAACGAAAGAGCAAAGCAAAGCGAGATCGCGTAGCGCATGAAAGAGAGCCTCCTGCGCTAAGTCTACACGTCGCGATTCACGAAGCGAATCTCTCCGCCAAAGCGGACGCTGGCCCAAGCACGCCATGAGAAGACACCACGCCATTAAAAGACCCAGCGCGAGGTTCGCGCTGGGTTTGGTTCCAGAGGGTGGATTCGAACCACCATTCACGGATTCAAAGTCCGCTGTCCTGCCATTAGACGACTCCGGAAAATCGGGGACGGGATTAGCACGGGCGCGATCTCAACGCCATCCAGGAGTGCTCTCAAGTGACTCACGCGGATCCAAGCCATCGCGGGCGGCGCGACGGAAAAGAGACGTGAGGTGTTTAAGACGCCCAGCGGGCCTCCTGGACAGAGGTCTTTTGCTGGGCGCGGTCCATCAGGACCTGAAGCGAGATGTCGTTGAAACCCGCGAAACGGGTGGAGCGGACGGCCACTTGACCCACGCTCGTCGGGCACAGGTCGACGACGCTGAGCGCGGCGCCATGACGTTGACCAAGACGCGCCAAGGCGCGCTCCGAGCCGACGTCGTCGGTGACCACGATCATTTCTCCGCTCCGCTGCTCGATCGCGCTTGAGACAGAACGCGGCGAGCTGAGGAGATTCCCCAGACGACCGCGAACATCTTGGACGCCGCCCTCGGACGAGAGCGGGCGACCCGCGAAGTCGACCACGTGCAAATGAGGTCCCCGGAGGGTCGTCATGAGGAGCGCCGCGACATCCAGTCCATCGATCGGATCTCGACGCTCACCTCGCGTAGCGAAGAGGGGCGCGGTCATCGAAGCGCTCGTGTCCACGACGAGCGTCCCGCGAACCTCGCTCGATCGTTCACTCGCGCGATCGAGAAGTGAAAACCCAGCGTCCACCCACTCGCGGGGTGAGCTCGTCGCGCGAAGGAGACGGAGCAGCGCGTAGGGACGCACATCTTCGGCCCGTGCCTCACGAAGTCGCGTCGCGACCGCGGCCACGAGCGCGTCGTCGGCGAACCCGCGCAGCCAATCGAGCGACGTCACGAGCTCATGCGCAGACGCTCGCGCGACTGCAGGGAGATACTCGCTCGGAGCGCGGATCCCGACCTTCTTAACGCGACAGAGCGAGAGCGGGAGCTCGTCGATATCGCCACCGCTCTGGGACGCGACCCACATGCTCGCCAATCTCGGCAAGCGATGGGCATCGTATGGACGTGAGAGCAGAAGCCGATACAGCGCCGCACGGGCACGGGACCGAGGTCGCGGATGAGACAAGCGGATCACGTCGCGCAGCTTCGCGCCGTTCGTCAGCACCGCGTCGTCTGACAGCGATCGCAGCCAACGCGCGATCAAGCGTTTCGGCGCGCTCCCGAGCGAGCGACGACCGCTCACGCCCGAGCGCACAACGCCGACGAAGCGACGCACGAGCGCGGGCGTATTGATGACGCATGGGAAGACCTCCGCGAGGAGAGCCGGATCCCGATGAGAGAGGAGCGCGCACAAGAGCGCGGGCGCACGGGAAGACTCCCCGAGCGCGCGCGAGGCGAGCGCGTGGGCAGCGAGGAACTTGGGGGACACACGCGCGGCGGCCGAGACCACTTCCGCGTCTTCGATCCGTCGCTCTTCCGTTGTGGGTCGCGCTCTGAGAATGGAACGCGGGCTGCCGATCGCCGCGTAAAGCGCGACGCGCGACTCTGGGGACGTGTGTTCATTTCGTTTGCGCACCTCAGTCGGCGCGGCGTGGACGAGCGATTCCATGACGACCTCAAGGTGAGCGGTGAAAAGTGATGCGCGATGGCGCGATGAGAATGGCGTCCCCGGCGGGATTCGAACCCGCATCCACCGGTTGAAAGCCGGAAAATCCTGAACCATTAGACGACAAGGACAAAGAGCGCAGATGAGCGCGTGGGTGCGAAGCGACCGGACCTGATGAGGTGCCGGTGAACCGCGAGTGACGGGAGGAGCTCTTGCAGGTCTCGTTGCCGAGCTCCGCGGGCAGTGGCCGAAGACAGAGGAATCGAACCTCACGCCGATCAAGGCGCGCACTGTTTTCGAGGCAGGCCTGATCCCAGATCAGTTTGTCTTCGATGTTGTTTGAAGGGGCGATTGCGCCCCTCTGCGCTTCGCGCATTCACCCACGCTCACATTCGTTCGCCCGCTCCGCGACAGTCCAAACACGTCGCTTCGCTTTGGTGTTTGAACGCTCGCTCCGCGGTGGCTGCCGCGCGAGGGCTCGCGACGGTTGTTGTTGGGAAGGGAGGAAGAGAGAGGAGTCGAACCCCACGCCGAGAAGGCGCGCACCGATTTCCACTCGGCCCTGATCCCGGATCAGATCCTCTTCCACTTGCCGAAGGTAGAAGAATTGAACTCCAAGCCTCTCGGCTCCCTCCGCTTTCAAGGCGGCGTTGATCTCCAGATCAAATTACCTTCGAGATTCACGTTCGCGTCCACCCGCGGCAACAGAAAGAACACGAACGCGAAGCGCCGCGGAATGCGACGCGTAGTTTCGGAGCCGCAAAGCAAGTCGAACGCACCAAAGGTGCAGAGACGAGCGAGCAAGCATGAAGCAAACACAATTGGTGACACGACAAGGGAAGCGCAAAGCGCTGACCGAAGAGAGCGTCGCGCATTTGTGTGCGCAGCAGAGCGAAGCGAACGTTTGGGATGAATCGGCGAAGCCGAGAAGGGTCTCGAAAAATCCCCTTAGGAAACAAGAGCAAGCGACGTGGTGACGCAACGAGATGGGGAGCAAAGCGACCGGTCGAGGAGCGGCGCGCACTTCGCGCGCAGCCAGAGCGGAGCGAACGTTTGGGGTGAGTCGACCAACGGGAGAGAGGGGGATCGAAAAATCCCCCCAAGTAATCGGTACCATCGGTGAGAGTCGAACTCACAACACCCTGAGTTTGAAACAGGTGCCTCTTCCGTTGGGCCACGATGGTTCGGTACCACTGGTGAGATTCGAACTCACAACCTTCTGATCCTTAGTCAGACGCCTCTTCCAGTTGGGCCACAGTGGTGTGGATGCTCGCTCGAGACAAGCTCAAGCGAGCGAGAACAAGTGCTGCTTTAGGCAGCCCACGACACCCAGTTCCGCCAGGTCTCGGGGAGCCGGAGGTCGTCTACGTGAAACGATCCTGTCGGCAGCCAGAGCGGCTTGATGGGCTTCTTCAGAAGGGGCATCCCTGCCTCCTTCGGAGTGCGGTCGGCCTTCTGCTCGTTGCAGTCACGGCACGCGGTCACGATGTTCGTCCACGTGGTCTTCCCTCCGCGCGCGCGCGGCAGGACGTGGTCGTACGTGAGGTCGCGCATCTTCATCTCGGTGCCGCAGTACTGGCAGGAGAATCCGTCACGCATCATGACGTTGAGCCGCGAGAACTTGATCGACTTCTTGCGGTACTTGAGCCCGCGGGTGAGCCGAACGACCGCCGGCATGAACATCGTCATGCTGGTCGAGCGGATCTCGTCGTCGTAGTGCTCCACGAGGTCGGCCTTTCCGACGTAGAGCATGGTGACCGCCTTCTCCCAGGAGACGATGCGGTGCGGTTGGTAACCTTGGTCCAGTACGAGCGTGCGCATGGGCCACCTCCTCGCGCGGTTTGCGCGTTTCATGCGCGCACGTGGTCACGCGCGCGCCAAATGGCGCCGCTCGCAAACGCGAACAGCATCGGCTCGGAGAGGATCCGAGCGCGACTGACCACGACCGAACCATTTCGATCGTGTAACGCTCATCGCTGAGCGCGGTACCTAGGACAGGAGTCGAACCTGCATCCCTTGAGGGCACGGAGTCTGAGACCGCTGCGTAAACCGTTCCGCCACCTAGGCTAAATCTATGGGGTCTGAGTCGCAGACCCCAGCGCTTCGCGCTTCCCGCCGTTCGCTTCGCTCTGCTGCGCGCGGCAGTGCGCGATGCTCCCTTCGGTTCGCGCTTTGCGCGTACCTTGTCCGCATCACCACGACCGCTTGCAGGGCGTTCCCCCCTCTGCCTTCGGCATTCACCCCCATCGCGCCGCGTGATTGATGCTCCCTTCGGTTCGCGCTTTGCGCGTCCCTAGTCCGCATCAGCGAGCAGCTTGCTCTCATGCTCGCCGGCTCTCTCCAAGCGTGCGTCGACTCGAGCAGGCTCGATTGGCGTTTCCACTAGGACTCGAACCTAGAATGCGAGCTCCGCAAGCTCGTGTGATTCCTTTTCACTATGGAAACCAAATTGGTCAGGGTGGCTGGAGTTGAACCAGCAACCTCTCGCCTCCCAGACGAGCGTCTTCCCGACAAGACTTCACCCTGCTGTGCTTTTTGGAGGGGCTGTCCGCCCCTCCCTCCCAACGAGCAAGTAGTTGGGAGCCTCCCTCCCATGTTCGCTTCGCTCAGCGGATTCGCTTCGCTCATCGACGTGCTCGCGACGCCAGTGATGTTTGCGACGCGGATAGAATGGTCCGAGTGACAGGATCCGAACCTGCGACCTCACCGTCCCGAACGGTGTGCTCTTCCAGGCTGAGCTACACTCGGATGTTAAGGTCCGGAGACCCAGTCGCTATGGAGGGAGTTGAACCTTCGAGCTCGCCCGTATGAGAGGCGTCTGCCGGCCGCGGCGCATAGCGTTAATTCACTGCGTGATTGGCACTCCCACCAAGGCTCGAACTTGGACTACCGGTTTCGGAGACCAGCGTGATTCCGTTTCACTATGGGAGCTTGGAGTGCTGGGTGAGAATTGAACTCACACATATCGGGTTGCAGCCGAGACGGTCGCGCCTGTACTCCAGCACAATGCTTTCTGGAGGGGCTGTCCGCCCCTCCCTCCAAACAAGTAAATGGTTTGGAGCCTCCCTCCCATGTTCGCTTCGCTCAGTATCGTTCGCTTCGCGAACTGGGCTGACGTCTTCGCGTGACTCGCCTTCTTGCTTGCTCCGCTTACTTGGGTAAAGAGACATGGCACTCTCGGCAGGAGTCGAACCTGCACCCTCTCAGTCCGTAGCCGAGCGCTCATCCAGTTGAGCTTCGAGAGTATTTATTGGTAGGCCCGGTGAGATTTGAACTCACGATCTGCCGGTTAAAAGCCGGCTGCTTTCCCGCTTAGCTACAGGCCCAGAAGAAGACGAAGAGAGCGACGAAGGACGAAGTCGAGGAGCGCTCTGCTCCCGCGCGGCCGTCGAACCCGGTAACCCGAAAGACGGAGCCGAGTTCGCGAAGCGAACGATACTGAGCGAAGCGAACATGGGAGGGAGGCTCCAAACTAGAGTCGTTTGGAGGGCGGACAGCCCCTCCAAAAACACAGCGGTGCGGGGTCAGGGAATCGAACCCTGCTGAATCACTTTGTAAGAGTGGCGCAGTCCCAGACTACAAACCCCGCGAAGTCGAAGAACGCTCTGCCCCCTGCAGCCCAGCGAACCAGGCAACCCGAAAGACGGAGCCGAGTTCGCGAAGCGAACGATACTGAGCGAACACGGGAGGGAGGCTCCAAACTACTTGCTCGTTTGGAGGGAGGGGCGGACAGCCCCTCCAAAAGCACAGCGGTGCGGAGTCAGGGAATCGAACCCTGCTGAATCACTTTGTAAGAGTGGCGCAGTCCCAGACTACAAACCCCGCGAGAGCAGAGAACGCTCTGCCCCTGCAGCCCGGCGAACCAGGCAACCCGAAAGACGGATCCGAGTTCGCGAAGCGAACGATACTGAGCGAAGCGAACATGGGAGGGAGGCTCCAAACTACTTGCTCGTTTGGAGGGAGGGGCGGACAGCCCCTCCAAAAAACACGGAGCCCTCGACGGGAATCGAACCCGTTCCGCTCCTGTACCGGAGGAGTGCACGACCATCGTGCTGCAAGGGCAAACGGGTCTTTCGAAGACGACCCAACAGATTGAGACAGCAAGCTCCGCGACGCCAAAACGTCTGGAGCGCCGGGAGCGCTGCGACCAGAGCGGACGACTTTTGGCTAACGCGGGCGCGCAGAGAGCGAAGCGAACGTTTTGGGTGAATCCGCGAAGCGGAGAGGGTCTTCGAAAAAAGACCCTAGAAAACCGGTGGACAAGGAGGGGATCGAACCCTCATCCGCTGTGTGCAAGACAGACATTCTCCCGTTGAACTACATGCCCAGGATCAAGCGCACCGCATCTCGTCGAACGAAGACGCGGCGCACCGGTCAAGCTGACAGGAGTTGCACCTGCACCGCCCGAGTCCAAATCGGGAAGCTCCCTACTGAGCCCTCAGCCTGAGGTTGACTCCGAAGAGCCCGGGGTGATCGGCGGGACTTGAACCCGAACGCCGACGCGGGTCACATCCGCGCGGACACACCTGTGCGCGACCACCAAGTGAAACGAACTTCGCTTCGACGCGAGCGACGAAGCGACAGTGGACCAGGAGGGAATCGAACCCTCATCGCCTGCGTGCGAAACAAGCATTCTCCCGTTGAAATACAGGCCCGGGTGCTCACCGAAATTCGGAGAGCAGTTGTGAACTGTGAACAGTGGGGTGATCGGCGGGACTTGAACCCGTTGCCGACGCGGGTCACATCCGCGCGGACACACCTGTGCGAGACCACCAAGTGTTGCCTCTCGCGAGGCCAGAACGAACGTTGCCATGCACGCGAGCACGCAAAGACGAGCGGAGCGAGTCAGAGCGAAGCGAACGTGGGAGGGAGGCTCCAAGTCATTTACTTACTTGGAGGGAGGGTCCGATTGACCCTCCAAAAAACAGAGCGAAGCGAACGTGGGAGGGAGGCTCCAAGTCATTTACTTACTTGGAGGGAGGGTCCGAACAGACCCTCCAATAAAAAGGAGGAAGGAAGAGGTCTCGATCCCCATGCGCCAACAGACGCACACATGGATTAGCAATCCAGTCCGGCTCCTAGCCGATTCTCCTTCCAAGAAACCTCCAGCGAACGCTTCGCGTGACACGCTCCCTGCGAGCAAGCAGATGAGCGAAGCGAATCCTCTGAGCGAAGCGAACGTAGGAGGGTGGCTTCCAACTAGAGCCGTTGGGAGGGAGGGTCCGACTGACCCTCCAAAACGTTTGGTACGGCGAAGGGGAATCGAACCCCTATCTCGTGGCTGGCAACCATGGATCTTTCCGTTGGACCATCGCCGTAGACCCTGCTCGCGTGTTGCGAACGTGGTGGCGCTACGTACGGGAATTGAACCCGTCTCAACCCATAGACAGTGGGTCTGCATCCCAGATGCACAACGCAGCAAGTATCTCGAACAGCGCTCTCACGCGGCACTGCGTACGGGAATCGAACCCGTCTCACTCGGGAGACAACCGAGCCGCATCCCAGATGCGCAACGCAGTATGTTTGGTGACGCGTACGGGGATCGAACCCGTGACCTTCTGATTGAGAATCAGACGTCCTTGCCAACTAGACCAACGCGTCATGGGCGCATCGCAACGTGAGCTGGATGCGCGAAGGAGAGAGACTCTGCACAAGCCCGCACGCCGCCCGTGCGAGGAACAGAGCTCCCAGTGATCGCAGACGCAAAAACTCAGCGAGTCAACGAGTCACGAACACCTGCCGAGTTGCTAAGCCCGGCGCGATCGGAGCGGGAGAAGGGGATCGAACCCTCATTCACGGTTTGGAAGACCGGTGTCTTACCGTTAGACGACACCCGCAAAAGCGTTGCCGCGAGCGGCAACGCGAACACAAACAGAGCCTCTCCTGGGACGTGCGCCCAGCTCTCTCAGTTACAAGCCAAGCGCGTCGCTATCTACGCTTGAGAGGCAAGAGCAACGAACGCTTGAGGCGACATGCGACGCAACCGCAAAGCAAAACCGCAAAGCAAAACCGCAACGCGAAAGACGGCGGCGAGTTCGCGTGGTGGTGAAGGCCGGCAGCCCCTCCAGAAGTACGCCGCCGAGTTCGCGAAGCGAACGATATTGGTTCCGAGCAGGCGCGTAGGCGCGAGGTCCGGAGCGAAGCGAAGACCGAGCGGCGTCAGCGCCGGCGGCGCGGAACAAAGAATATTGAGCGAAGCGAACATGGGTGGGAGGCTCCCAACTACTTGTTCGTTGGGAGGGAGGGGCGGACAGCCCCTCCAAAATACTCAGAGCCTTTCCTGGGACTTGAACCCAGCTCTCCCCGTTACGAGCGGAGGGCGTCGCCATCTACGCTTGAAAGGCAAAGCGCGCACCGTTGCTTTCGCACCGATGCACGCGACGGCCCGCCGTGCCGCCATGGTCGACGAACGACCGACAGTTTTTTGCTCTCCTGCTCGCGAGCTGACGCCAGCGAGCACGACGTGAGCGAAGCGAACCCGCTGAGCGAAGCGAACAAAAGAGGGAGGCTCCCAACTACTTGCTCGTTGGGAGGGAGGGTCGGATAGACCCTCCAAGAAACTCAGATGCAGCGGTCAGAATCGAACTGACGAAGGGAGGGGTATGAACCCTCCCCAGAACCACTCATCACTGCAAAGGAACGCTCATCTGAGCGCGGCACGCCGTCGAGGAGTTGAACCTCGCCTGCAGTCGGATTTGGAGTCCAACCAGCTTTCCCAGAGCCCGGCGTAAAAGGTGCTGACGGCTGCGTGCAAGCAAGCCATGAGCGAAGCGAATCCGACTGAGCGAAGCGAACGTAGGAGGGAGGCTCCCAACTACTTGTTCGTTGGGAGGGAGGGTCCGAACAGACCCTCCAAAAAACACAGTCGAGGAGTTGAACCTCGCCTGCAGTCGGATTTGGAAACCAACCAGCTTTCCCAGAGCCCGGCGTAAAGAACTTGATGAGCTTGCAAGCAAGCCCGTGAGCGAAGCGATAGCGCTGCGCGTAGAGCCACCAGATCGTTGGCACCTTCGGAGAGACTCGAACTCTCATCACGCGTTTAGGAAACGCGCGCTCTTCCTTTGAGCCACGAAGGTCCGGCGCTCTCGGCAGGAGTCGAACCCGCAGCGAGCCGTTTAGAAGACGGTTGCTCGTCCATCGAGCATCGAGAGCAAATCTGTACAGAGCAGGTCAAATCGAACCAACGTGACCTATTTGGAGGACGCTTCGATCCCCGGTTTTCGGAGATCGTTAGACATGAACAACTTGAAGCTGGTTGCCCTCGCGGCGCTCACACTGTTGGTTGCCTGCACAGGCACAGAAGGTCCGCCTGGAGAGATGGGCGCGATGGGCGAGATGGGCACGATGGGTACGCCAGGTCCCGCACCGAGCGTCACGCCGATCCCCATGGGTGATCCGCGATGCGCGAACGGTGGTGCCGAGATACAAGCGGGCGAGCAGATCGTCGCCATCTGTAACGGCGAATCGGGCGCCCCCGGCATGCCCGGGATGAACGGCACCGACGGCATCAACGGAACGAACGGAGCGGATGGTGCGCCGGGTGAACCAGGTGCCGCCGGAACTCCAGGAATGGACGGCGCACCGGGTGCAGCCGGTCCCGCGCTCCCTGGATTGACGATGGACAACCCCGCCGCGAGCTGTGCGGCCGCGCGTGACGCAGGCTTGACGCGATCGGGTCCGACCTGGCTGATGCTTGGCTCGGAAGTCGTCGAGGTGTACTGCGAGCAAGAGCTCGACGGTGGTGGTTGGGCGCTTCTCTACAACTCGCTCCTCGGAACGAACACCCTTCAGTTCTGGCGCATCCCCTACGGCAATCGCCTCGAGCGACGCGGTCGCCCCAGCATCAACTCCAACTTCTACGATGGCTCGCTCTACGAGATCGCCGCGACAGGAGACCTCATGGATGTGTTCGAAGACCGACGAGGCGTTGAGCGAATCGCGGTCCGCGCGGACATGAGCGCGTTCGATCCCGTTCGAATGCGCATCTCTGCGACGTTCGTCTCGGGCTCGATGGGCGTCTTCAACTCGCAGGTGAACGCGGGCTGGTCCTCGTTCGACCGCGACGACGACACTTCCCCGACCACGAACTGCTCGACCGCGTACGCAAGCGTGACTCAGCACTACAGCGCATGCTGGTCCTACAACCTCGGCGCCGACGCAAACAGCCCGGTCTCCGACAGCTCGGTGGGCCCGCACGTAAACTCCACCACACTCGCCGAGCTCTCGCTCGACTCGGATGGCTCCAGCCACTCCCGCGTGCGCCGCATCTCGCGCTTCGTGCGCTGGTAGGCGGCTCGGAAGAGCGTAGAACGCGTCGCCTCGGCGGCGCGTTTTTCGTTCCGTCGAACAGAACATGGTCCGCTTGGGAAGAATCGAACTTCCATTGCCCGTGTATCAGACGAGCGTCCTAAACCGTTAGACGACAAGCGGTTGCTTTGGTCGCTGGCTGCATGACAGCCATCGACCGGTGTTTGGGGCCGGGATCGAACCAGCTCCTCCTGGGCTTCAACCAAGCGCGCGCACCAGCTACGCCACCCAAACATTTGGCTCCGCCGGCAGGACTCGAACCTGCACCCCTCCGGTTAACAGCCGGGTGCTCTTCCAATGAGCTTCAGCGGAATACGCGCCGGGCCCTCCCATCGATCACGGTGAAGCGATCGATGGGGACGGTGGCCCGACGAATACCGGTCTGACGTGCCGCGCGAAGAGCGTGAACTCTCCACGCGGCACGAGACCGAATGAACTTGAGCAGGGCAGGCGCTACACCGCCCTGCGTCCCCAGATTTTCAAGGAGCTCTGAAGCACCAGGACGTTCCCTTGGGGAGCGACCTGCTCCACCCGCCTCTCCTCCGAGAGACGAGCAGGTTGAAAACGGGACGAGTCCCGCGGCACAGCCTTGGTCGATGACAAGCGCGAATACGCAGCCCGTGCATGACCGAGGCGAACACCAGATCCGGATCAGGGATTTGAACCCCGCCCTCACGGTTCAGAGCCGTGCGCCCTCACCAAATGGACCAATCCGGAACGTGTGTGCTTCAGATGAGATCGAGCGCCCGATGGCGACCGATCCATGAGTTTTCAAAAGAACGAGAACAACGGTGACCCGAGGGTCGTGAGGCTCGCGAAGCGCGCACCTCGGCCGTGGCGCCGCGGCGATCCGGAGATCGCGTGAGCGCGGTAGGGCATCAGGGACTCGAACCCTGATCGACCGGTTAAGAGCCGGCTGCTCTAGCCTTTGAGCTAATGCCCCGTGTTGTGTGTTGAGGTTGGGTTGGGTTGGGTTGGCGAAAACGAGCGAAGCGAGTGACGAGGAAACGAACGCACGCGAGCACGAACAAGAGCGACGAAGGAGCGATGAGCGAAGCGAACGTAGGAGGGAGGCTCCAAATCACTTGGTTATTTGGAGGGAGGGTCCGAACAGACCCTCCAAAAACTGAGCGAAGCGAACGTAGGAGGGAGGCTCCAAATCACTTGGCTATTTGGAGGGAGGGTCCGAACAGACCCTCCCAAAACCCAGTCGAGCGGGAAGGAATCGAACCTCCTTGGACAGAGCCGGCGGGGTTACAACCCGCGTGCCGCACCAACGGCTCCGCTCGTTGAGAACAAAAAGAGCCGCCTCGAATGCTCGGGCGGCTCGTGGATCGCGGTGCGACCTCGTAGCTAACCCGAGCGGAGCGTTCCCTGTCCGCGAAGACACGCGATGCGCGCTGCGGTACCGCCGAGGCGGCTGAAAGGCTCAGACATGTGGCTCTCGATGCTTTGGAGCACTTTCACGTCTCCAAATGACATTTTATATCGTTTGATATGACTCTCTTCTTTGTTTGTCACATCCATATTCACCGTTTGTCCACCGCGCAAAATACGCTTCGTGGCCCTCACGCCCACGATCCGACACCAAAGCGACGCTGAAAGCGGTCCTCGATCTGGACCCAAGCCGCGCGAAGCAGGCAGAGCGCCGATGAGATCTGGAGGTTGCGAGGGCTGCGAGGAGTTCATGGGGGACGCTCTGGAAGGCGGAGTCCTTGAGGATGGGTGGTGGAGGTGAAGGCTGTTGAAATCGGTCTGGAGAGGCGGTCAAGCGGTCAGGCGTGGTGAACATGGCCCGAAGACGACGAACACAAAAAAAGCCACCTCGGGGGAGGCAGCTTGAGAAAGGACTTCATGAGTCTTTTCTGCAACCGCCTAGTTTTCTCCTCCATCACAAATGCCGTGGGTGTCGAGGTCAAGACCGCGAAGAACGCTCGGCTTCTGAACAGGGGACGTTTGGGCCAACACCCAAGCCGCGTCCGCGCAGGCCAGGGCCTGACGCGCAACCTCACGCTCGCTCGGAACGTGATGACTCGTGGTCGACATAAACGAAGGGGAAAACATGGATCTGATTGATTTGAACGAGAGTCGAAGGGCCTCAGGGCACTCATTCGTCGCCGTTACGGACGCATAGCGCCTCGTGTTGGGACTTTGTGTTTGAGTGGTGCGAACCATCGTGTCTCTGATTTAACGCCGCCCTCCCCGCGTGTCAACTGAATCAGCAAAGTTTCTGATCTTTTCTCAGAAACGCAGGCTTTTAAATTCTAATCTAGTTTCTCGCGCGATGCTTCGACAGCAAATGCAGAGCTACTTGCCCTCAAAAGCTCTCGATCGCGTCCAGGAAGACCCGCGCCTTCAGCTCCGTTTCAGCGAGTTCGCGCTGCGGGTCGCTTGCGGATACCAGCCCTCCGCCGGCGTGATAGACGAGTTCCCGCCCTCGCAGCACCGCGGTTCGAATCGCGACCGCGAGCCGCAGCGCGCCGTCGCGATTCACGTGACCTACCGCGCCGCAGTAGACCCCGCGCGGAGCAGGCTCAAGCGCCGCGATGATCTCCAAGGCTCTGATCTTGGGCGCCCCGGTGACGCTGCCAGGCGGGAACGTCGCGCGCACCACATCCACGAGACGCGTGTCCACGCGAGGGCGGCATGAAACGGTCGTGACCAAGTGTGAGAGCTTCGCGTACGGCTCGACCGCCATCAGGCCCTCCACTTGAACGGTGCCCAGCTCCGCGACCCTGCTCAGGTCGTTCCGTACGAGATCCACGATCATCGCGTGCTCGGCGCGCTCCTTGTCATCGCTTCGCAACGCCGTCGCTTCCGCTTCGTCTCGCCCGGACCGCGGGATCGTCCCTTTGATCGGGCTCGAGCAAAGCCGACCTTCATCCCACGAGAGGAACCGCTCCATGGTTCGCGCGCACAACGTGAGGTCTGGCGTCGCGAGGAACATCCCAAAGGGAACCGGGCTCGCGCGCTTCATGGCGACGAAAAGCGAAAGCGGATCGCCCTCGAAGTCAGCGCGCCAGCGACGAGCGAGGTTCACCTGATAGATGTCGCCGGCGGCGATGTGCGCCAGCGCTTGTTCGACGGCGTCGATGTGCTCAGCGGACGGAGCGCTTACGAGGTTCGTTACGCGAGGCGGTGGCGCTGGCGGTGCTGGCGCCATCGCTTTTTCGAGCAGACGATCCGCCGCGGCGCGATCATCGGCGACCAAGATCAGTTCACGTTCTTGATGATCGAAAGCGAGCACCGCGTCGTATCGACCAAACCAAAGCGCGGGCTCCACCCGCCCCGGCAACGGAGAAGCCGCGTCGTAGGTGAGGTAGCCGATCCAACGGGGCACGTGGCCGCAAGCGGTCGACGGGCGCGGACGCGCAAACCGCGAGAGCGCCGTGAGCGAGTCGAGCGAAGACGCGCTCAGGAGCTCGACGGGATCACAGGCGAGGAAGGAGTACCGCCCGGCCGCGCTCCCGTCGCCGTCCAACCAAGCGAAACCGTCCCGGCGCGAGAGGGAAGCGGCGATCTGCGCGGCCTCGCTCTGTTCATTGAGGAAACGGACGTGCACGCAGGCGTTCTATCAGGCGAGCGGACCGGCGCGTGAACATCTACTCGACGTGCTACACCGACGGCATGCGAAGCACGCAAAGAGCGCTCGCGTTCGTCTTCGTTCTGCTGTGCGGAGCCCTCGGCTGCGACGATCCTCCCGCGGCGCCGACCGTCGTGATCGAGATCATCAACGCGCTTGGCGACAACCCCGCGACCGAAGCGGATCGCGTCGAGATCCGAATCGCGCAAGAGGATCGTGACCCCTTCGTCGTCGAAGGCGACGTCACCGACGGGCTCTTCGATCTCCCTATCGAGGTCGCTTCGTTAACCCGAGAGACTCGACTCAGCGTGCGCTTCTTCGCGGAAGACGAGCTCCTCTCACACGGCGCGTCCCCTTCCTTCATCCCCGCAGTGAGCGGTGGACTCGCGCGCATCGTGGTCGCGGCGCCTGGATCTTGCGCCGTCCTCCGCGGCGCAGAGCTCGCCTTTCCGCGGCACAGCATCGGCGCCGCGCGCGCCGACTCCTTTGTGCTCCTCGCCGGCGGGAGCGACCGAGACGGTCCATCCGGCGCGATCGAGTTCTTTGATCTCCTCCGCGCCGCCACCGATGCCTTGCCTGACGCGGAGCCCTTCGGAGATGCCCGCGCGGTCACCCTCTCCGCCTCGCGAGTGCTGATCACGAGCGCGCTCCGCGGCGTCACGATGTTCGACCTCGCGAACCTCGACATGAGAGAGCCGCCGGTTGACCTCTTGAGCGATAGCCGCGCGATCGTCTCGCGGGGAGGCTCTGGCGCGGTTCTGGTCGACGGCGCGCAGGCGCACTTCATCGACGCTCGCGGCTCCATCGAATCCGTCGCGCTGATGAGCGAGCGCGCGGAGCCGGCGATCGCCTGGCTTGGGAGAAGCGCGCTGGTGCTCGGCGGCGGCGGCGGCATCGAGACGGTCGCGGCCGGCGGCGCGCTCGAGAGCCTGCGCGAAGAAGTCATCGCGGGTTCTGGAGCGGTGTTCTCGCGCGCGAGCGGCGTCACCTATGTCGACCAAGAGTCGGGCCGCGCGCTCCGCTTTCGCGACTGTCCCGGCGCGTGCGTAGAAGAAGGCATGGCGTACCTCCCGCGAGAGGGCGCTGCGGTCGCCGGTCGCTACATCGTGGGCGGCGACGGCTCGCGGACGGTCGACGAGGTGGTCGAGACGGGCGACATCACACCGGCGTTCGAGCTGGTCCACCCAAGACGCGACGCGCGCGGAGTCGCGCTTTTCTCAGGGGTCCTTTTTGTGTTCGGCGGAGAAGGCGCAGAAGGTCCGCGTGACGAGGTCGAGATCTGCGTGCCGACCACCCTCACCGAGTGACGCGTCACGGGCGTCTCAGCGACGCGCGATCACGTCGTACTCGAAGAGCTCTTTCTTGCTGTTGCGTTTCCGAATGACGCGGATGGTGACGTCGCGAAAGCCGGCCTGCTCCATCAACTCGGCGTAGATCTTCTCGGTGCTCACGACGACATCGTAGAATTTGGAATTCCCGACGATGTAGTGAAGCTCCGCGCCAGGCGCGAGGTGGGGCTTGAGCGCGTGCAGGTGTCGCGCCGCGTCTTCGAAGTAACGCGCGACGTACCGCTTCATGATCTCGGCGTTCTTGTGATCACCGCGACCGATCTTGTTCGCGGCGCGGACCAGGCCACGAGGCAACGCGATCTCTCCGTCTCGTTCCCAGTCCTTGAGACGAGAAGTGGCGACCCCCCAGGTCCCGCCGATCGCTTGCCAGTCGAGCTCACCCGCTTCCCGCGCCTCGTTCAAGAAACCGGTCCAGTACATGTACGGACGGAGCTCGCGGATGTAGGACATTCGGTTCGCGTACGGCGGCGAGGTCACGACCGCGTTAAAGGGCGCGTCGGTCGCGGGGTCGATCGCGTCGAGGGTGCGCGCGTCACCGAGCCGGACCTCGCCGTTCCCGCTCGGCGCGGAGGCCGCGCTCTGCAGCACCGCGGTCGCCCGCTCTCGGAACCGCGCGATGGGGGAAACCGTTTCGTTTGGGGAAGCGCCCTTCTTGGACACGGACATGGACTGATGACCAAACGATGCGCGGCTGGACTCAATCGCCACGCGACAGAACGCGATCCACAAAAGTCGGTGCGCGGTGAGGCGCTTGTTCGGGCGCGTCCCCAGCGCGAACGCGAGAGCGCACAACTCGTCGATCGCCGTGACGCTCCACCAGCGCTCGATATTGAAGATCGGCGGCCGCGCGATTTTCCCCGCGTCGGGGTCACTTGCTTGCTCACAGATCGCATCGATCTTTTTCGCGGCGGAGGAGAGCTGGCGTCGCGTGTAGGTCGCCAGCTTCGCGTTCCCGAGCCACACCAAGAACGGGTTGATATCGGTCGAGAGCGCGTCGAGACCACGCTGCGCCGCGGTCAGCGTGGTGGTCGCGGTCCCCGAGAACGGGTCAAGCACGCGCGCATCGTCCGGAAGCTCGCTGACGATCGCGTCGACCAGGCGTCGTGAGTACGCCGGTGTGAGGCGGAGCCACCCGTGCCGCTCCAGGTTCTGGTTCGCGCGGTACGTGAGCTCCGCGTTCTGCTTTCGGTAGCCCTTTGCTTTGACGATCGCGCGCGCCACGAGCCGGACTAACACGGTGACGCTTAAAAAGATGCCGCGCCGGTGTGAGGACACCGGCGCGGCAGAGGAGAATTGGAATCTCGCAGCGGGAGCTGCAGAGCCTTTGTTACTCCGCGTCGATGCGCGCGGAGGTGCCGTCGGGAAGCGCAGCGATGAGGAAGACGGTGCCGTCCATCTCGTTCGCGGCGTAGAGGTTGACCACCGTGCCCGCCGGGAGATCCGGGAGCGCGAAGGTCACGTCGGGGGTCGCGTCGTCGTCGACATCGAAGCCGATGGTGTAGGCGCCCGCGGGCACGTCGAGCGCGTCACCCGCGACGCCGAAATCCACGTCTTCGTAGAGCGGCGCGGGGGTGTCGGTGATGTTCCAGATGTCGACCTGGCCGACGGAGGAGGCCGCGTGGATCGCGCGGACCCGGATGTTGCCGTCCGCGAGGTCGGCGCCGCTGTCGACGATCGGGAGAACCGAGAACGCCGGGTCGCCCGCGAGCGTACCGATGGCCGCCGCGGAGTAGGAGGTGTTCGCTTCGAGCGCGAGGGACGGGATGTTGAACACGCTGTCAGCGAGCTCGAGGCCAGCCGGAACGATGTCGATCTCGTAGGCGCCGGCGTCGAGCTCTACGTACGGCGTGGTCTCGCCGAACTCAAAACCGGTGACCGGGCTGCGCTCACCGTTGATGAAGATGTCGACCGCGGGCGCGTCGTTCGCGATGTGAAGGAGGCGGACCATCGCGGAGCCGGCCTCGGTCGGGTCGATGCGCGCGTAGGTGCCGTCCGGAAGCGCCGCCTGGATGAAGACGTTGCCCTCCATGTCGTTGACAGCGTAGAGATTGACGACCGTGCCGCCCGCGAGCTCGGGGAGCTCGAAGATCACGTCGGGGGTGGCGTCGTCGTCGACGTCGAGACCGATCGTGTAGGCACCGGCCGGTACGTCGAGCGCGTCTCCGGCGACGCCGAAGTCGACGTCTTCGTAGAGCGCAGCAGGCGCGGCGGGATCGGTGATGTTCCAGATGTCGACCTGGCCCACCGCAGCCGCGGCGTGAATCGCGCGAACGCGGATGTTCGCAGCGTCGAGGTCAGCGGCCGAGTCAACGATCGGGAGCGCCGCGAGAGCCGGGTCACCCGCAACGGTGCCGATGGCGGCGGCCGAGTACATGGTGTCGGCTTCGAGCGCGAGGTCCTGAACGGTCAAGACGCTGTCGCCGATCTCGCCACCCGCGGGGACGATGTCGACGTCGTAGGAGCCGGCGGGAAGCTCGGCGTACGGCGTGCCGTTCGGGAACGCGAGACCGGTGAGCGGGCTTCGCTCGCCGTTCAGGAAGATGTCGACCGCGGGCGCATCGGGCGAGAGATGAAGCAGGCGGACCATCGCGGAACCACCCCCACCAGTGTCTTCGCCACCCGTGTCACCCGCATCGGGTGAACCGGTGTCTTCAACACCCGTATCATCGTCGCCACAGCCGACGGTCATGAGAGAGAGAGCCAAACCTAGAATCAAACTTAGACGCATTTACACTCCTGTATAAGCATGGTTGCATTTTAGTTAGGCATAAGTGCTACGGGCGTCAAGGTTTAAACTCAAAAAACTGACACAGCGTTGACTCAAACCCTAGTTCAACTTAGACATTAAGTATGACAACATCTGCGCAGAGCGCTCGGTACCGCGTCGGCATGGTCGCGCGACTTACGGGGCTTTCCACTCACACCCTGCGGATGTGGGAGAAGCGCTACGCAGCTGTTGTTCCTGACCGTACGCCCGCTGGCGGTCGTCTCTACGACGATGAGAACGTGGAGCGTCTCGCTCTCCTGAAGCGCCTAACGGATCGGGGCCACTCCATCGGCACCATCGCCACGCTTCAGACCCCGGAGCTGGAGCGGATGGAGCGGGTGAGTTCCAAGCCGTTTCGACGTGCCGAGCCCCCGCAGCTCGTGGATGAATTCGTCGACTCGATCCTCAACTTCGACGTGGGCGGCGCGGAGCAGATCCTCGGGCGCGCCTCGATCTCGCTTGGACCCCACGAGCTGATCGATCAGGTCGTGAACCCGATCCTCAAGCGCGTCGGCGAAATGTGGGAAGCCGGCGCCATGCGGATCGTGCATCAGCACATCGCGTGTACTTGCATTCGCAGCCTCGTTATCTCGTTGACCCGCACGTATCCGAAGAGCAACGCGCGACGCGTGGTGGTCGCGACGCCGAGCGGCGAGCGACACGAGTTCGGGATCTTGACAGTAGGTCTCCTCGCCGCAGCGCACGGCTGGGAGCTCATCTACCTCGGCGCCGACCTCCCCGCCGAAGAGATCCTCTACGCCGCGATCGAGTCCAACGCGAACGTCGTGATGCTCTCGTTGGTGAACGAGTCAGAACAGAACAAGACGCAGGTCGAGATGATCGCGCGAGAGCTCCCGGTGGGCGTCGACCTTGTATTTGGCGGACGCGGCGCGCTCCGCTTCAAGGGGACCCGAGCGAAGATCCTCGAGTCCGTCAGCGACCTCGAGAGCTTCCTCCGCTAGCCGCCCGAGTTCAGCGCTCCACGATTCGCGTCATGACCTTGAAGCCGGGGGATATCCCTTCGCTCCAGACGATGGCGTACGTGTCGTCGAACATGTGCGTGATACCTGGAACGTACGTCGCGACGGGCTCGACCGTTTCAACCTGGATCGGCGCATCGATCGTGAGTGTGGACCCGTCGTAGTCGTAGAACGCGACGAAGAGCTCGTTGCGGATGCCACGGACGTTGCGCAGGAACACGACCGCGCCGCCATCTTCGATGGCCGCGATCTGAGGCGCGATGTCCAGTCGACCAAGCGCGCCCACCGAATCGCTGTTCTGCGCGGCAGAAGCCACATCGACGATGTGAATGTCGGCATCGCTCGAGCCTCCCGCCTGAACCGCGACGAGCCGTCGCTCTGGGTGCGCAGGATCGATCGCGATGTCGGCCGCGCCGGAGAGCAAGACGTCGGCAACGATCGGGCGCGCTTCGGAGTCGCCGATCGCGAGGTGACGCGCTTCGTCGTTCGGGTCGAGCTGCGCGTTCCAAGCGAGGTGAACGTCTCCCGCGCTGCTCACCGCGACCGAGGGCTCGAGCTGGTTGTCCATCGCGGGCATCACGTCAATCGTCTCGCCGACCGCGCCGCCATCGAGACCCACATTGTAGGCGAACACATTGAAGGCGCTTCGGGACTCGACCGCGCGGCTCCCGACCACGACGAAGCCGTCCGCCGTCGGCGCGATCTCCGCCATCCACATCGAGCCGGTGAACGGCGCGCCATCCAACGTGGTCTCCACCAGGACGTCGTCACCTTGGGGTGTGCCGTCGAGCGCGAACGCGCGGACGCGAATATCGAGGTTGCCCGAGCCACCGGTTCCGTCATCGAGCTGCCACGCGAACATCGCGCGGTCGTTGCCGATCGCGACCGCGGCGTCCCCGTCATTTCCTTCCGTCGTGGTCCCGACCGGGAACGGCTCGCCGGTGCTGCCGTCGCACCGTACGTGCACACCGTAGACATCCAGCTTGGAGGACTCTTCGCCTTCGTCGACCGTGAGCGACACCCAGAACTTCTCGCCATCAAACGCGAAGTCAGGCTGAACCTGCGTGCGACGAAATCCAGGGGCCGCCGGGAACGTCATGTTCGCGATCAAGCTCTCTCGGCATCCGGCCGTTCCCGCGTCCGCGTCAGCAACCTCCGTGTCCGTGTTGGTGTCGGCCGTGTCGGTGTCGGCCGTGTTGGTGTCGGCCGCATCGGAACCCGTGTCCGACGGCATCGCGTCGCGCGGACGATCGTCATCGCCGCACGCGACGCTGAGGAAGCACAGACCTACCGACCAAAGAAAAACGCGCATGCCGGGAGGATGCGCGAAATCGAGTCGGGTCGTCGAGACGTGGTCGTCGAGACGTGGTCGTCGAGACCGCGGTCAGTACCGACGTCGCGTTCGGCGGCGCCTCGGACGACGGGGGCGAACCGGGATCGGGATGAGCTGCGGCTCGGGTGCGAGCACCTCCGCGACGGTCTCGACGATGGAGTCGACCATTCCCTGGACCGCGTCTTTGGCCTTCTCAAGCAGCCCTTTTTCGTCGCGGTCGGTCATCCCCTATTTAAAGGATGGGGCCTGTGTGAGAAGTGTCAACCCTCGCGTACGAAGTCTGCGCACTTGGAAGCTCAAAACCGGGAGATCTGTGCGCCTGTCTCGAGATCGTTCAGGTGATCTTTCTTCCGCGCATGATCTGCGAGTCGCTCGACCCAGTAGATCTGCTTGTGACCCTTCGCCTCCATCGCGACCGCGACTTCGTTCGCGGCGGACTCGTCGGCGAACCGCTTCACCTCAAAAACGTTTCCGTTGTCGTCCTGTCGAAGCACCACGAGAGCGTCATGTCTCGTGCGTGAGTGCAGACCTTGAGCTGGGCAAGTCCGGTCAGTCGAGAAAGCAGTTGGAGTCGCCGACCCGACGCCCGAGGAACATCTCGATCTCCATCAGGTTCTCCGGCCAGTACATGGCTTCACGATAGTCACCATCGCTGATCCCGAGCCGCGGGAAGCGGTCGGCGTACTCCAAGAAGAAGTGCGTGCGGAGCCAGTGCGTCTTCACGATCTCCTGAACCGTCGCGTTGCGGCGGATGCGATCGTAAAACTCCGGATGCGCTTCGCGCGCGCGCTTCAGGTAGAGCTGGAGGAAGTAGAGAAACGCGACTGAGCCATCGCGGAGCGAGACGCCGTGCATTGGGTAGTACTCACCCATCACCGAGAGCGTCGCGAGCTCGTTGATGTACGACGCGGTCTCGTCGAGCATCGGGATGAAACCGCGATCCCCTTGGTAGCCGGTCAGGTACGTCGTCGCGTACTGGCCGCTGGGGTGAACGCGGACCATCGAGAGGATCTCGCGACGCGGGAAGCCATCGATAGACGAGTCCAAGTAGTGAATCGCGTCCTCACGAACGTAGATGCTGTGGTACTCGCCGCGGGCGATCGCGTGATAGGCGTCGAAGAGGTGCGTCTGCTCGTGAACGAGCGTGTCGAGCCACTCGACCATGTTCGTCCAGTTGCTCGGATCGGAGAACGTCGTGAAGTAGCTGTCATCACGCTGTGCCTCGAGCAGGAAACCGCTCGCTGGGTGGCGTCGTGAGACCGCCTGGATGAGCTCGTCTTTCCAATCGGCGCCTCCGTAGCGCGCGACGATGTCGGAGATGTCCGCCTCGGGGTGGAGCTCCTCTGTGTAACACTCACGCGTCGGGTCCGGATCGGGCATCGGATCTGGATCCGGCATCGGATCTGGATCCGGCATCGGCTCGGGATCGGGCGTCGGCTCGGGATCAGGCTCGGGCTCGGGGTCAGGATCGGGGTCAGGCATCGGATCCGGATCCGGGTCGGGCGTTGGCTCGGGGTCGGGGTCCGGGTCCGGGTCTGCCATCGGATCCGGATCCTCCATCACGTCGATGTCCGGCTCCGGGTCATAGGGACGATCGCTCGCCGTCTCGTGGCTGATGTCTCCAATGCAGCCCGCCGCGATCCAAGTGATCGCGAGCAAGAGGCAGATAAGTCTGTATCGAGGGTTCCGTTCCATGCCGCTCACCAATAGAGCAAATGGCGAGCCAACTCGCCAATACCAATAACGCTAATGTTATTGAGACCATGAACAACGGAAAACGCGACGATTTGGCTCAAATGGGGCGCACTGTCCCCACCTTTTCGCACACTTGCCTACAACTCGACGCCTAGGAAAAGAACTGGGCGACCGCGATTTTGCCGTCTCTTTCGGTGTAGCGGACGAGGACCTCGCCTTCGATGCGTGAGCCAGCGTTGTCCACGCGGAAATACTGCTCGCGCTCGACGATGTGACGCCCGCTGATCACGCGTTGATCCACGCTCGCGCCGAACGCGGTCGCCCCGCGCGCAAACAGCGCTGCGTAACGTTCGCGGAACGCGCTGATCCCGGTCACCTCAACATCGCCGCTCTCGGACAGCACGACCACGTCGGCCGCGTAGCACGCACAGAAACGATCGAGGTCCGCGTCGTTGTATGCCGCGAGCTGCGCGCTCGCCAATCGCGAGATGAGCGGTTCGGTCTCCATCCCAACCAGGTTCGCAGTTTTCGTGATCGCGACAAAGAGAAAGAGCGGACAACGAGAACAGGGAGACCGCAAACGCGATCGGCCCTTTGCTCTCTTTCCTTCTTTGGCTCAGCGCTCGCGGACGTCAGCTCGACAAGCTCAACTTGGCCAGCAGGTCCTGACCCGCAACGAGCTTCACCTCGCCCACGGTCTCCGCGATCTCCTTGAGCGCCTCGAGCTCCTTCAGCTTCATCAGCATCGGGTTGTTCTCGAGAACGCGCGCGGTGTTCGCGAGCGAACGCGTGGCCGCGGTCTCCTCGCGACGCGCGATCGCGTGGGCCTCCGCGCGCTTTTGCGCCTCGATCACCTGGTTCAGGATCGTCTTCATCTCGCCGGGCAAGATGATGTCCTTGACGTCCACGTCGGCGATCTCGAGCCCGAGCTCCTTCGCGAGCGGCGCCAGCTCGGCCCGCATCACGCGGCTCACCTCGTCGCGCCCCTCGAGGAGCTGGTCGACGGTGTGACCCGCGATGTAGCGACGCGCCGCGAGCTGAACCGCCACGTAGATCGTGTCTTCACGCGAGGTCGCCTGATGCACGCTCGCGACCGGATCCACGACCCGGTAGCGCCCCTGCAGGTTCACGCGCAGCGTCACCTTGTCCGCTGTCATGACCTCTTGGGACGCGACCGAGAACTCCGCGAGCCGGAGATCCACGAGATGAAAGCGCACCTGCGTGTCCACCGTGAAGAAGCTGTGGATACCCGCCGCGACGGTGTCGACGTGCTCCCCGTCCACGTAGACCAACGCGCTCTGGTATGACTGCACCGCGACCGACGTCGTCACGCGAGCCGCTTGCGCGAGGACACGAAACGGAGGCGATAGATTGGCCCGCACCGTTGACGTCGAGACCAGGTCCGCGGTCACGTTCGCGCGCGTCTTCCAAAGGAAGTAGCGACCCGGGCGCAACACCGCGGATGGGATCCCGTCGATCGAGATCAGCGCGACCTCGCTGCGCCCGACCTCGAGGACCTCGGCGATCCCGCTCGGCAGGAGCGCCTCCACCTCAGGACGCGCGATGGTGTAACCACGGTCGGCGTCGATCTTCTGAACGTTGGTCGCCGCGTCCGGGAACCAGACCACGTGGCGTCCCGGCGAAAGGAAACGCGTCGCGCGACCCTTCTGCGTCAGCACCCCAAACTGGTCGTCGTTGATGTCGTAGTTCTTGAACAACATGATTCACCTCCTGGTGATGGACGCAGGAACGCCCCGGCGACCGGTAACGCGATCGCGACGATGAGAACGAGCTGAGCGATTCGCCGAAGACGAGGGGTCGTCAGCAAGAGATTGTGCTCGGGTGGTCCCTCGCCTTGTCAGGACGCACGGAGCGGGACGAGCGGCGAGATGTTTTCGGACCTCTTGATCCCAAACACTCGCGGCCGCGCGAAGACCGAAATCAACGCGTGTCCCGCTGCAGGTGCGTAACGACAGCGCCGGAGAGAACGGCGAAGGCGAACCCAAGCGCTCCTGACCGACTCGACGAGAGACCCACCAAGCGATTTGTGTTTTCGGTGTGAAAGACCAAATGCGACCCCAGAGGAGTCAAAGAGGTTTCGAACCTCGCTTCTTACCTAAAGAAGTAACCATTGTTATCGGATTAACAGTCCGGTGCTGTCCCAGGTACACCCACCACCAATTCACTGAGCGGGCTCGAGGGTGCCTTGAGCAGGACGGCGACCCAGGACAAAGCAACCCGCGTGCCGACGCGATTCTCCTCAAAAACAGAGTGTTCGCGTCGCACACACGAGCATTTTCGCTACGCGACGCGCGAACGAGAGCAGGTCTACTCGTTGGGTTCTTCGGGGCGCCCGCGTCGGGCGAGCGAGCGAAAGAAGGCGTACGGAACGCCAACCAGGATCTCGAGATCCAGTTCAATGCCTGCGGTCACTTCATAGCGGCTCGGCTCATTCAGATGAACTCGCGCAGAGCAGTACACCTGAAACGCAAGACCATAGGTACCGTGGAAGTCGTAGCTGCGGTAGCCCCACGCTAGCGTGCCGACGAAAATGGCGCCGCTCGCCTGCGGATCGCGCCGAAACGCGTAGCCCGCCGAGGCGCTCAGCACGATCGGGAACCCGCGAACAATCGGGAGCAACACGGCGGCTCCAAGCGACCCTTCGAGGGTGTGAAAGTCGGCCGTCCGAATGTCGAGCGCGGGGCCAACACGGAAGTGCTCATCGCCCGGCGCGCCGAACATCACCTCCGAGCGGAGACCCGTATCGATCAACAGCTCGCGATCAAGGGACCCCAGCGAGCTCCCCAGCCCGGTCACCAGGCGCGCCGAGATCTGCGCGTCCGCCAGAGCGGTGTTCGGGATCGCGAAGAGGAGCGCCCCGAAGAGCGCTCCAGCCGCGATCAGTCCGCGGTCCATGTGTAACCGCCGTCGAGCTCAAGAACCTCGCGTTCGGTTCCCCGCTGAACGGTGATCGTCGTGGGTCGCGAGCCGGCCATGGAGATGGCGCTCGCTGCGCGCACCTCATCGAGGTCGTCGATCTTTTGAGTCCCCACCGAGACGATCTCATCGCCCACTTCGACGCCAGCGCGACCCGCCGGGGAGCGTCGAATGACACTGAGGACCTTCAACGACTCGCCGCGGTACTCATACTCTTCAATGCCGACGCCGCGGAACGCTTGTGGGTGAACGACGCGGAACATCAACTGGGAGCGCCCCTCGAGCATCAACGCCGCGTCTGCGCCCGGCAAGGCATTCTGCGGAAGCCCGCGTCCGCGCCAGGTGCCGATCGTCGCCGCCGTGAGCCCGTCATCATCCCAGAGCTCGATCCGAACCACGGAGCTCGCGGGCAGGCTCAGGTTGCCGCTGGTGAAACCAAACTCAGGCGCGATCGAGTTCGGGTATGGCTCGCTCTCATAGATCAAGGTGTCGTCGCGGTAGATGCGAATGATCGTGTCCGGCCCGGTTCCATCGCTGTCCCACTCCAGGCCGCTTCGCTCGCGAGGCGAGATCTGGGCCGAGAGGAAGCGAATGCGAACCACATCGCTGGGCGAGCTCAGGCCCGCGGAGTCACGAACGGTCGACAGCGCGGTACCGCGGCGCGGGTAGGCGCAGCCAGCAACCATCACGCTCACCAAAAGTGCACACGCGAGCACGTGAAGGAAGCGCACCCTGCAGATCCAAAGCATGGGCAGACTCTGTCAGAAACATCCTCGATCAGCCAGAACCCCGATCTTCGCGCCGAACAGGAGACCTTCGGCGAACTCACGGGAGCGAGACTTGAGCGCAGCGAACGTTTGGGTGAATCGACCGAAGGGAGAGAGGGTCTCGAAAAAGACCCCAGCGCCAACCAACGACCTCGGCAAGAACCCCCGAAGACAAAGTCTTCGGAACCGAGCTCACGGGAGTTCGCGAAACCCGCGCCGAACAAGAGACCTTCGGCGAACTCACGGGAGCGAGACTTGAGCGCAGCGAACGTTTGGGTGAATCGACCGAAGGGAGAGAGGGTCTCGAAAAAGCTCGAAAAAGACCCTCCAAGAGTTAACGAAGCGCGAACCATGTGATGACCGCGTTGTGCGCGAGATGAGCGACCGCGCACACCACTGTGGAGCCTGTGACCCGACGCAGGAGCGTCAGCACCACTCCGGTCAACATCACCGCTGCGCAGGCCCCCCATGCGCCCCACTGCTGCGGGAGGTGCGCCGCGCTGAACGCGACGATGGTGCCCCCGATCGCGAGCGCTTCACTCTTTTCGGAGAGCGCGCCGTAGAGCAAGCCGCGAAAGAAGAGCTCTTCCACCACGGGCACCACCACCGCGATCGCGGCCACCGCGAGCATGCCGCTCGGCCAGGACACCAGCGTCGTGATGGGTGCCACGCCAGTCGCGGGGATGAGGCTCGCGACCAGGCGACCTGCAACGAAGACGGTCACACCGATCACGGGCGCGACGTAGATCCATCGCGAACGCTTCAGCGCGAGCTGTTCCCGGCTCTCGCTCAAGAAGAGAACCGCCACGATCTGTGCCCCGGCGAGGAGCGCTCCACTGGTCAGCCCGGCGACCGCACCGCGCATCGGGAGGAAGGCGGTCGCGATCATGACGCCGAGCAAGGAACCGAGCGCAAGCGCGACCGTCACCCAAGGTGATCGCTTCGCTTTGCGAAGCTCCTGCGGCAAGCCGGACGCCGTCGTCTTCAACAGCTGCGCCATGAGCGCGAGTAGCGTCAGGACGAGAGCGAGCACGACTGACCCTTTCTCGAGCGACGAGATCGCTCGCAGCCCGATCACATGACCACGGAGCGGAACATCCGCGAGCGCTTCGGGCGGAGGGGTCTCGGGGTCATCGGCCCATGTGACCGCGAGCGCGTACTCCCCTGGCATCCGAAGCTCGAGCGGCGCCAGCGCTTCGCATGCTCCCTCCGGTTGCGCGTTCACCAACCCGTTGAGTGACGCGAGGCGATCCCCTTCGATCACTTCGGTCGTCACCCGGGCCGCGTCGCCTCGATGCCAAACCTCGACCGTCAACGGGGAAACCAAGGGGGCCCCGATGCAGAGCTCAAAGGAGGTCGAGTCACCGGCCGCGAGCCGCGCCGCGACCAGCTCGTGACGCGGTCGAATCAGCGCCACCTGCGCGGCCGTCTGCGGCTCGCCAAACACGTCACGTTCGCCGTCTTGATGGCTCGTCACGCGGATCGCGACAAAGGACAACGTCAAGATGACGCCGACGCACCCCGCAATCGTGAAGAACGTCCGCACCGGTCGATGGTACACCGAGACGTGGACCCATCGCCGGAACCGCGCGCCCCTTCGACGGCGCACTACCGGTTGTGCACGCGCGCGTACGCGATCGGAGCGGTCGCACACCTCACCCTTCCCGACGCCATGCAGATCTCCTGGGTGCCGGCCAACCTCGTGCTCTTCGCCGGCGCCGCGGGTCTCGCCTTCGCGCCGCTGCAGTTCGCGGCGCTCTCCTTCCTCGCGTGCGCGGTGGGTCTCGCCTGGCCGCTCTTGTTGCTCGGCGACCAGCTCACCCAGTCCGCGTTCATGTTGGCGGTCGCGCTCGCGGGGCTCTCCTGCGCGCTCCCTTCGAAGCGTCGCCGCGCGCGTTTGGGGCAGACCTTCCCCGCGTGCCTCCGCGCGCTCACCGCAGGCGCGTACCTCATCGCGGCGTTTCACAAGCTCAACGCGGACTTCCTCAACCCGGAGCTCAGCTGCGCGACCGGCGGGATGCAGATCCTCGCGCGGAACTGGAGCTTGCCCTGGCTGGCGTTCGAGCCGGCGATGGAGCTGTGGCCGCCGCTCTTCTTAGCCGCAGAGCTCGGCCTGCTGGTCGCGCTTCGTGTTCGTCCTATCGTGGGCCTGGCGTGGGCCCTGGTGATGCACATCCCGCTCACGATCATCTTCGCGCCGTCGTTCGCTTACGTGATGGCACCGGGCTGGATCGCGTTCGTGGACGCGGACCTGTTCACGCGACTCGTGAAGCGCGCGAAGGAGCGATGGCGACTCGCCCTCGCGATCGGTGGTTCACTCGGCGTGCTCAGCGCGACGCTCTACTTTCAAGACCACTGGGTCCCGTACCCCCTGTGGCAGTTTAAGGAGTTCCTCTTGTGGCTCGCCTTCGGGTTCGTCGCGGTCGCGCTCCCCGCCCTCTTCAACGCGACCTCGCGCTTCCCGAAAACGAACCGCGTGTTGCCGGCGATCTGGCTGGCGCTCTGGTTGCTTAACGGCGCGACTCCCTACCTTGGTCTCCAGTTCCACCACGCGGGCGCGATGCTGAGCAACTTGCGAGCGGATCGCGCGTGCTGGAACCACGTTCTCGTTCCGCGCGGCGCCCAGGTCTTCGATCCCTACTTGAGCTGGCGAAGCGCACCGCCCGAGCTTCAGGAGCTCTTGCTCACGCGACGTTCACTTGGAGGGCAGGCCGAAGCGCTCTGCGTCGAAGGCGCGGCGCGACCGATCGCGGGCGATGATCGCGCGGGCGCGTTTGAGGCGGACCTGTGCGCGCTTCCCGACCCAAGCGGCCCCTCGCTTTTCCAAAACGAGCTCCCGGTGACCTGCCATCAGCGATGCATGCACTAGAGACGTGGTCCGCGAGAGCGCTAGCGCACGAGGTCGTTTCTGACACAATCGCGCCGATGATCATTCGCTACTGGGCAGCGGCCCGAGAACTCGCAGGACGAGCGAAAGAAGAGCTGTCCCTCAGCGCTGCGATCGCGGAGCCGGAGCTGCGGAAAGTGATCGCCACGCGTCACCCCGGACTCGCGAGCTACCTTGACCGGATGAAGCTCGCGATCAACGGCGAGGTGACCAGCGGCGCGGCGGAGATCCGTCCGGGTGACGAAGTGGATGTCCTGCCGCCAGTCGCCGGCGGCGCGAGCGAACGCGTGATGCTCCTCGCGATCCGGGACACGCCGCTCTCGCTCGACGAGGCCTTCGCCGCGGTCGCCCATCCAAGCGCGGGCGGCATCGCGATCTTCACAGGCGTGGTCCGCGATCACGCCGACGGGGAAGCGGTCGGGCGGCTCGACTACGAAGCGCACCCGACCCTGGCGACGAAGGAGCTGGAACGCGTGATCGGTACGGTCACGCGAGACTTTCCGGACGCGCGGATCGCGGCGGTGCATCGCGTAGGTCAACTCGCGGTCGGCGATCTCGCGGTGGTCGTCGCGGCCAGTTCAGCGCATCGCGCGGAAGCATTCGCGGCGTGTCGCGCAGCGATCGATCGCATCAAAGAGACGGTCCCGATCTGGAAGAAGGAGTGGTCCCCCGAAGGGAACGCCCACTGGGTCAACCTCGAAGAGTAGCGTTCTCTATCGGCCGAGTCGTCGCTGCGCGCCGCGGTGGTTGCCGTTGAGGCGAAGCGCGTGCTCCCACGCGCGTCGGGCGCCCTCGGTTTGACCTGCAGCCTTGAGCGCGTCGCCGTGGAGCACGTAGTTCGCCGCGCGCGGGTAGCGCTGCGTGAGCTCTCGGGTCCAGCGAACCGCGTCGCTCCCGCGCCCGCGGGCGATGTCGAGGCGCGCCGACGCGGTCAGCACCTTGCCGCTGCGAGGTGAGAGTCGACGCGCGCGATCCAGTCGACTGGAGGCGGCGGCGAACATCCGTCGGCCACGCAGCTGGCTCGCCTCGTCCAAGAGCTGAGCGAGCTCCTCGGCGCGACTTGGGGCCGCCGTTCCCATGTCTGACGCGCCAGTATCGGCGCCAGCCTCTGCGCCGGCCTCTGCGGCTGCAGTGTCTTCAGCTCTAGTGTCGGCCGCGCCGGTGCCCATGCCCACATCCGCGTTGGTCGCGACCGGTTCCGTCGTCCCCATCGCGACAGGCGCGGTCCCCGCGGCCGGTTCCGTCGCCTCCATCGCGACGGGCGCAGTCCCCGCGGCCGCGCCGGCCATCGCCGTCGTCGAGTCACGCTCGGTCGGCTCATCGTTTCGCGCGATCGGTTCGGACGGCCCATCGTCTTGAACCTCTTCGTTCACGATCGGCTCTCCCGTCGTCGCGACAACCGGGGTCACGGGGACGGGTTCTTCGGCGCGCCCCGAGAGCGCGAACGCGCCGATGCCAGCGCTCAGGAGGAGCGTCGCGGCGACCGCGATCAAGAGCGACTGAACCGATGAGGGATCTTCTTCCGCCTCGAGCGTGGGTTCCTGCGGCGGAACCAACGGGAGCTCCGATTCGAGCGCATCTTGGGTGGGCGAGCTCGCGGGAGCAGGCGCGGGCGAGGGCGTGCTCTCGCGCCGCTTTTGCACCTCGGCCGCGAGGCGCGCGTAGTCGGTCGTCGGGACCGAGGGAAGCGAGACCAGACCCCGCGGCGGATCCGAAGGAAGATCGATCGGGCGATCCTTGCTCGCGGAATCAACCGCGACGACCGCGTCGTCCACCGCCATCAAGAGGTTCGCGGCCTTGGGCCGCGCGCGCTCCGTGACGGTGACCGTGCCCTTCGCGAGCATCATCAACGCGGCGACCGCGTTGGGACCGTCGAGCGGCTTGGTGTCGTTCTGTAGCTCCGCGCGGGCCGCGACGATCACGCCCTGCGCCAGGTCCACTTCGACCGTCGCGGGGTCCGCCTTCACCTCGACGTGAAACGTCTTCCGCGACGACGCGAGGGAGCGTAGGAGCCGCGCCGGACCGGTGTGCTCCAGCTGCACCTCGAAACGCGTCTCCTCTTTCGCGAGCCGGTCGAGCTTCTCCTCGTACTTGAACATCGGCGCGAGCCGGCCGGTCAGGAGCTCGACCCGCGGCACCTGACCGTCTGGGAGCATCACCTTGAGGTCGATCACGACGATCGAAGCCCAGCGCAACGTGAGGTCGCGGCGCACCTTCTTCAGCAGCTCGTCCGACTCGGAGAGGTCGTGCTCGTCGAGCACGATGAGCGAGGGGTTCAACGCGCGCGCGCGCGACAAACCGCGTCCCTCGTGACTCACGACAACGACCGTCGCGCCGCGCGCCCGGAGCTCAGCCGCGCCCTCGTCGGCGAGCGCGGCGTCGCTCGTCACCAGCATGACGCGGAGACCATCAAGGGTCGCGACGTGCGGGGAGACCGTGGCGAGCTCCGACGTCACGGTGAGCTCTTGGTTCGGCGAGGTGTCCACCAACGGTTTGAGCCGGGTCACGAAGTCGCGGATCGTGTCGTCGACATCAGGACGAAGCGAGACCCGCGCGCTGTCGCTCTTCACGTTGAGCGCGTCTTGAACAAGGTCGACGACCTCTCGAAGCGAGACCTCCCCGCCGACGCCCTCGCCATGCCAGGACGCATCGCGAGCGAGCTCGGAGAGGCGACTCGCCAACGCGTCTACGCTCGCGAGGCGCGGGACGATCGCGAGACCCGCGCGGAGCGCTTGCAGCTGGACCTCAAGCGAGACCTCTCCCGCGACGAGCGCGGTCGGGAGACCCGATGTCATCGAACTGGCGCCGAGCTTCGACACGACCGAGGCGTGATTCGTGACCGCGTCGCCGAGCAAGACGATCAAATCGGGCGCGGCGGTCAGCGCGACGGTCGCCGCGTCCTTCACCTCGCACTTCTCTACGACGACGTTGTGACGCACCAGCGCGGGCTCAAGCGCCGATGTGATGGGGTCACCGCGTCCAATAAGGAGCAGTGTCGGCAGCTCGTCGACAGAATCCATTGCGCGCTGACCCTAACGAAATGCGCGCGTTCGTCCAATCGGCCCACTCGACAGTGTGCGCGACATCTCGTAGATTGCGGCCATGACGGCCAGCGTACGCGGCGGTGTGCCCGGATGAAGGTCGACCTCAAGAAGAGTCTCTTCATCCTACCGAACCTCTTCACGCTCTCGAGCGTGCTTTGTGGGTTCTACGCGATCCTGACGTGCACCACGCAGGCGACAGATGACGATTTCTATCGGGCGTCTCTGCTGATCATCTTCGCGATGTTCTTCGATGCTGTGGACGGCCGCGTCGCCCGCTTGACCAAGACCCAGAGCGCGATCGGCGTTCAGCTCGACTCGCTCGCCGATGTCATCAGTTTCGGGGTCGCGCCCGCAGTGCTGGTGTTCCGCTGGTCGCTGCACGAGCTCGGCACGGTCGGCCTCCTCGCTTCGTTCGCCTACATCGCTTGCGGCACGATTCGACTCGCGCGTTTCAACGTGCTCGCGACCTCCGACTCGGGCGCTCCCAAGACGCCGGGCAAGTACATCCTGGGGCTCCCGATCCCGGCCGCCGCCGGCATCCTCATCTCGATCGTGGTCGCCAACACCTTGACCGGAAAGCTCGAGGGCTCGCCGGTGGTCATGATGGCGGTCTTGGTCGCGCTCTCCTTCTTCATGGTGAGCACCATCCGCTTCCGCTCGTTCAAGGACCTCAAGATGTCTTGGCGCTCGGTCAGCTTCGTCGCGCTCGCGATCGGCTCGAGCATCTTCATCGCATACCGCTTCCACGCCTCTGTGGCGCTGGTCTGGCTCCTCACGAGCTACGTCGCGATCGGGATCGCCGAGGCGATCCTCAGCATGGGGCGCTCCGTTCGACGTCGCGTTCGTTCGCGCCAAGACAAAACTGCCTAGTCGGACTACTCGATGACCAAGCCCACTTTGCTCGCCGCGATCGCGCTCGCGATGTTGACCACCGCGTGCACAGGGAGCGATCTTGAGGAGAGCTGCGCGGGAGAGCTCATCCCAAACTGCCTGCCTTACGAGTACTCGGTGATCACCGGCGCGACCATCTCGCCAGAAGCCGTTGAGCTGGACAACCCCATGGCCGCGGTCGACTTCCGCGTCACCTTCGACAAGTGCGACGCCGCGCCCTTCCCCCACGAGATCATCGTTCGCGCGATCTCGGAGACCGGGATGATCGATGAGATGGGTGAGCCGATCGTGTCGATCGTCAACCTCACGACGCTCTTAGACGACGGCGAGAGCAACGGCGACCCGGTCGCGCAAGATGGAGTCATCGAGGCGAGCGTGCCCAACGTGTTCGTCGGCCCTCGGCTCTCCGCGCGCGAAGAGATCACGGTCCGCTTTGACTCTCGGGCGCCCGCGAACTGCACGACCGGGACCTGTCTCGGCGGGACCTGCCGCGGGCCCTCCTTTGAGATGCCCTACCGCATCGGTGCGCGCTTCGTTCCGCCCGATCGCTGACGAGCTGTTCTCAGTAGGCGTCGCCGCGCCACTTGATCGAGCAGCCGATGCTGTAGCGCTGTTCGCTTGGTCCGGTCCCCGTTTCGGCGACCTGTCGCATCGCGTTGAGGAGCTCTGGCTCTCGATCCGCGGGGCGCTTGACCGTTCCGTTGTCGAGCCGGCCGCGATAGCGGAGCTTCCCTTCGCGATCGTAGCCAAAGAAGTCAGGCGTGCAGACCGCGCCATACGCGCGCGCCACGGCTTGGGTCTGATCGAGCAAGTAGGGAAAGCCGAAGCTGTGCGCAGCGGCGAAGCGCTTCATGTTCTCTGGGCTGTCCGCGCGATAGGTCTCGTAGTCGTTCGACATGATCGCGACCGTGTTCACGCCGAGCGCTTTGAGCGCCGCGGCGTCCGCGGCCAGCTCGTCGGCGATCGCTTTCACGTAGGGACAGTGATTGCAGATGAACGCGACAACGAGCCCGTGCGTCCCGAGCGCGCTCTTGAGCGTGACGGTCTCTCCGTCGAGGTCCGGAAGGGAAAACGAGGGCGCGTGGCTGCCCATCTTGGCGTCGGGGGTCTCTACAAGCATGTCAGCTGTCCTTTCAACTTTCGCGAGCGCGGAGGGATAACTTCGGGCCCCAACTCGAATTCGTCAAAGGAGATATTTCTCTGTTCCGCGCCGCCGGCGCTGACGCCGCTCGGTCTTCGCTTCGCTCCGGACCTCGCGCCTACGCGCCTGCTCGGAACCAATATTCTTTGTTTACGCACCTGCGGCGCCATCGCCGCGAGTTCTCCGCTCCGCTCCGGAACCCGCGCCTGAGCGCCTGTGCGGAAATGATCTAACAGCGACGTTCAAGAAGGGAGCTGACCCAACTTGCCCAGCACGATGTCGAGCCCGGGAACGCGCGGAAGCGTCGAGAGCGCGGCGAGCGGGACCCAGCGAACCGCGGCGGTGCTCCCGCCGACCTCGAGCACCTGAGGCTCGCCTTCCGCCTCCGCGCGATAAACGATCTGTACGCCCATGAAGAGGCCACGCTCGCTCTCCGAAAAAGCGTGCACATGAAAGAGCGAGAGGTTCCGCGCGTCGAGCCCGGTCTCTTCTTTGAACTCGCGGGCGAGCGTCTCCTCGGGCAGCTCGCCGTGCTTCATGCCGCCACCTGGCAAGGTCCAATGACCCGGCCGGTAACAAAAGTCCGCGAGCTGCGTCAGTAAGATCTGCTCATCGCGGATCACGAGCCCGTACGCGCTCACGCGGGTCTTCATTGAGGTCTTCATGTCCGCGCTACTTCGTTACTACTTGGTCGTCGTCGCTTCGGCCGCGCGCTGAAGCCGCTGCCGCCGCTGCTCACGTTGGGTCTTGGAACGCGGGTTCTCATAAATCGTGACGAGCGGGACGCCGTCGTACTCGAGAACATGAACCGGCTGCGTCACGCCGTGGGCGACCCACGTCTGAATGTCGACCTCGGCGAAGTGGTGCTCGTGATGAACGAGGACAAGGTCGGCGCGCGTGATGTCCCAGCTGACGCGGATGTTCTGCGCGAGCCGTCCATCCTTCTGCAACATGTTCCAGGCCTCGCCGACCGTGTCGCAAATGTAGACGCTCCCGCCGTCCTTCAAGCGCTCGTTGAGAAAGCCGACCACGCTCCCGGTCGTGAAGCCCCAGAACTGTCGGTTCATCCCGTAGTCCGCGGCGCCGGGAACACCACCGGCCGCGAAAGTGTAGTGCGAGAGCCCGTACGGGTGGCTGTGCTCGCTCTCGACCAGCGAAGGAAGGAGCAAGACCGCGGAGACCGCGAAGCGCGGGATGAAGCGACCGAACTCGAACGTCTTGAGACGATCGACGACGCGGGTCACCGCGTAGCCGGCGTACATCGCGAGGAACGGGTAGCCGGTGATCCAGTGCTTGGTCCCGCCGAAGATCGGTGAGCTCGGGAGCGCGATGATGACGAGCGGAGCGAGCAACACGCCGACCAAGAGCACGTCGGTGTGTTCGCGGTCGGGGGTCGCCCCGCTGACGAAGCGCGAAAGGAAACGAGGCGCGTACGTCCGGGCGCGGAACACAAGCGCGAGCACGCAGAGCACGAGCGTCGTGAGCGGCACCGTGAAGAGGGTCAGCACGAAGGGGAAGGCGACCGGGAACGGCGGCTGGAAGTAGTTATGACCGAAGTACGCCATGTTGTAGTAGACGTGGCCGACGTGGAAGCGGACGTAGGCGCCGATCCGGAGCATCGTGTCGTGGTAGAGCCACGGCCACGAGAGCAGGAAGAGCACCGGCCCGATGATGACCATCGCGAGGAGCCACCAAGGCGCTCCGTCGAGCCGCGCCGCCTGTGGGAAGCGTCGCTGCCCTCGTCGCATCCAGATGAAGTGAATCAAGAAGATCCCCGGCATCACCCAGCTGTTGTGCTTGGTCGCGAGGGCCGCGCCAAACGCGATCCCGAGCATCACCGCCCAGCGTCTCCGGGTCAGCGAGCGCCAATAGCAATACGTGACCCACGTCAGCATCAGGACGATGGGCACGTCAAAGCAGTCGAGGTGCGCGTGATAAAAGGGCCTCGGCATCAAGCCGTACGCCAGCGCAGCGAAGAGCCCTGCTTCTCGTCCGAAGACGCGCGCGCCGAAGATGTAGATCAGCCAGAGCAGTAAGCCCGCGCTGAGCATTCCCGGGAAGCGATACGCCATCGACTCTTTGTCGAAGATGTCGAAGTGCTTGTTCGCGAGATACGACCACGCGAAGAGCGTCTTGATGAGCGCTGGGTGCTCATGATTGTAGGTCCAGCCGTGGTCGATCGCGTCATCGGTGAGCGCCTCGGTCGGGTCCTCCGCGAGCTTCTCGAACCACCGCGCATAAGCGTGCGTGGCCGTGACGTAGAAACCCTCGTCGCGCGACATGCCGATCGCGGTCGACGTCCCGAGCAAGAGCGCGACGTATGCGGTCGCGAGCACGAGCCCGATGAGATGATCGCGCCAGCCAGTGATCACGCCGCGCGATCGGGTCACTTCTTGGCTCACTCGCCGACCTCGCGCCGAGGGCCGCGAACCGTCGCCGACCAACACGCCGACTTGAAGTGCGGGTTCACCTCCGCGAAAACCTCGACCGCGATATCGCCGCGCTCTTTGCGGGTCCCGTGCAGCTGCGTGGGGAGCTCGATGCGCGCCCAGCCGTCCCCGTCTTCATGATCGAGCCGCCCGACCTCGGAACCGTCGACCAGAACGCGCACGGAGTACGGAGGTCGCTCCCGCGTGCGTTCGTGTTCGTAGTAGATGCCGGTGTAGAGCACGATGCGCTCACCGAGCGGGACGTCCTCGTAGACCGTCCGGACCAAGCCGTCTCGGTTCGGAGGGTGTTGCCACACGCAGTGACGCGGCTGCAGATCCAGATCCTCGATCGCGGTCTCGGCGACCGCCAACCAATCGCGACGCGGGTCGCAGCGGAAGCGCCCCTTCGGGAGGATCGTGTTGGTGGAGAGACCGCCCCGTCCGCGCTCTCGAGCGACGCTCCATCGACACGGCTTCTCTTCATCGTTCTCCGTGATGGAAACGGTGGCCTCATCAACGTGCGAGGTCAGATCAAAAATGACCGGCGACGCGCCGAGGTCATAGCGAAGGACCGACACGGGGCCGAAGCGCTCGATGTGATCCGGCGTAACCGGCTCGCCGTCACGATGAGGCGTGTAGCGCGAGATCTGACCGCGAAGAGACACGACCCAGAAGCGGTCCGCGCTCGCGAGGTCAGAACGGGCCGCGTGCGAGAGCGGGATGAGATCGCCGAGGTGATAGCGCAGCGTGGGATCCGCCCAGGCCGGCGCGACCCCGATCGTGTCGTCCTCGTCGAAGTTCGCGCGGATGTAGTCCGACGCGGCGGTCCAGTGGGCATCGGAAGGGACGCGCGCGCGAACGTTTACATGCCCGATGAGCTCGATCACGACGGCGAGAAGAGGAAGAGTCCACCACCACTTTCGTACGACGCTCACCGGCCGGAGATGGTAGGGGCGCGCGGACGCAAGTCAAACGAAGCGGGCGAACGACTCACTCTTGGCGAAAGACCGCTTCGCTGTCCGCGGGGACGTCGCTTCGGGTCGTGGTGGTTCCGTCCGGCCACTTCACGATGACCTCGTAGGGCCCCTCATCCACGGTGCCGAAAAAGATGCGCGGATCGAAGTTCCCGAGGTAGCCCTCGCCGGCCAGGCGGCGACGGATCAAGGTCTGCGTCTCGCCGCGCAGGGTCACCTTGGCGCCGACCGCGCCGGTGTTCGGAGCGCGCCCCTCGAGGACCACGCGCAGGTAGTGCCCATCGGTCGCGCGGATGTTGTGAAAGACCGGGGCGCGCCCGAAGACGGGGGCGAAGAGGACATCGGGCAGCCCATCGTCATCGAGGTCCGTCACGCTGATCCCGCGGGTCGCGTACACCTCTCCGTGGGCTTCACCTTCGACCGGGTCCGCGGGCTCAAAGGTGCCGCGGTGGTTCCGCATGATGTTCGGTCGCTGCAGCGCGAGGCTGCTAAACCCAAGCGCGTTCGTCTCGAGGATGGAGTAAATCTGACCCGTCGCCTCGACCAGATCGACCCACCCGTCGAGATCGAGATCCACAAACGCGTTCCCCCAGCGAAAGCTGTCGGCCAGCTCTTCGGTGCCGATGTTGCGCGAGGCGTCGGCGCAGTGGAGGTCCTCATCACAGACGTAGATCCCAGACGCGCGACGCTCGAAGTCCGTCGACGCGAAGTCCATGATGCCGTCGTTGTTCACGTCGCCTTGGGTGAACCCCATTGTGTCCTGGCCCGACTCCAGCCGGTTGAAGATCATCCCGTGGAGCTCCGAGAAATCTTCATAGACCCCATCACGATAACCGTAGACCGCGTTGAACGTGATGTGGCCGAAGTCGTTGCCCTGCCAGATGTTCTGGATCCCGTCGTCGCCGATGTCCGTGATCATGACGGTGTGCGTCGCGGCCGGCGTCATCATCCCCGGCACAAGGGTCTCGGTCACGTCCTCGTAGCGCGCTCCGTTCCACGCGAAGACGTAGTTTCGGATCTCGGTCTCGGGCGCGATCTCAACCGCGCACGGAACGAACCCACACGTGCCGCCGACCGTGAGCGCCTCTCTTCGGTTCATAAAGCCGGACACGACGAGGTCGAGATCTTCATCGCCGTCGAGATCTCCGGCCGCCGCGGAGGTCATCATGTCGAACTCATCGACCTCCACGTCAAAGAGGTCGTCCCGACGCGTGAAGGTTCCGCCGTCGTTGATGTACGCGGTGACCAAACCGAGGCCCGTGAGGATCAGGTCGTCGTCGCGGTCTCCATCGATGTCGAAAGCGAGGCAACCGCCCGCGATCGGCAGCTCGCCCATCCGCTCGCTCGTCTCGTCCGCGAAGCGCATCTCGCCCTGACCAACGTAGAGGCGCGAGAGGTTGTCGCCGGTCTTGTCGCCGAGCGCGTAGAAGAGATCGAGGGGCGCCTCTCCGTCGACATCGATTACGCACACCCCCGCGAGCATCCGTCGCGTCAAGGTGTCGTAGGTGTTCACGAACTCAATGTCGACGCCGATGTCCGCGCCGACCTCGTTGAACCAGGTCGGATCGACGGGGCCGGTGTCGACCTCGCCGGTGTCGGTCATCACGTCGCTTCCCGTGTCCAACGTGCCGGAGTCCGAGACGCCTCCAGTGTCGTCATCTCCGCACCCCGTCAGGAGCGCGAACGCGACCAGCGCGCTCGTGAGTGATGACTTGGCGTTCATGGGGACAACGTTACTTCTTGATCGACCGCGATGTCGCGCGCGATCGTCTCCTCGCCGTTTGGCCAGCGCACAATGACCGTAACGGGTTCGGGGTCGGTGATCCCGAACAGGATCCGCGAGTCGAAGTTACCCAAATAGCCCTCTCCCGCGCTCTGCTCACGGAGGTAGGTCTGCCGCGGCGTCACGACCCGTACCATCGCCCCGACCGCGCGAGTGTTCGGCGGTGGCGCGTCGAGGACCACGCGGAGCCAGTGTCCGGCGGGAGCGCGCACGTTCTCGAACATCACGGGCGCACCTTCCGAAGGCGCGAGGACCACGTCCGGGTCGCCATCGTCATCGAGGTCCGCGACGGTGATCCCGCGGGCCGCGCGAGGCGTCGCGATGTCTCCGCTGATGGTCACCGGGACCAACGAACCGGCTTGGTTTTGGTAGACGTTGGGCCGTTGGTATTGCGGACCGAGCGCACGGCCAAGCGAGATCTCCGCTTCGCTCAGGATGTTCCCGCTGGCCTCGAAGAGATCGATGAAGCCGTCACGATCGAAGTCCGCTAGCGCCGCGCCCCAGCGAAACGATCGCTCGGTGATCGAGGTCCCGATGTCGCGGTCTTCACAATAGCCATCATCGCCGCAGAGGAAGACCGCGGTCCGGTCGCCCTCGAAGCTCGTCGAGACCAGGTCGAGGCGACCGTTGCCGTCGATGTCGCCTCGGGTCGCCGCCATCGTGTCGACCCCGCGGCGCGCCTCGTTAAACGCCAGCCCGATCTGGATCGACACGTCGCGAAAGATGCCGTCCTCATCGCGACTGAGCGGGCGATCCTCGTACGTGGTGCCGAGGTCATTGCCGACGTAGATGTCAGGGAGCCCGTCGACGTCCAGGTCCGCGATCATCACGACCAGAGTCGGCTCTTCCCGCGTCATGTCTGGCGCGAGATCGGGGCGCGAGGTGTAGCGACCGTCGGGCCCGCGGATCAGCAGGAGGTTCGGCAACGGTTCGAGTAAGACGAGCTCGTTGGAGCAACCGATACTGCTGCACTCCACGCCGATGAAGCGCTCCTCGTCCCAGCGATAGAAGCCCGCGATCGCGAGGTCGAGATCGCCGTCCTGGTCGAGGTCGCCGGCCGCTGCGCTCGCGTAGACCGCTTGGGGATCGGCGGGGAGGCTAAACGCGTCAGGCCGCGCCACGAATCCAGACGCTCCGCGCTCGAAGAAGCGAAGGCCGCCGTACTCGGTGACCAAGAGGTCGTCGTCACCGTCACCGTCGGCGTCGAACGCCAGGCATCCGATCGCGTCCGTGATGGTGTCCAGCGCACCGAAGAGCGCAGGTGATGCGGGCCGGTAGTCGAAGGGGCCGTCGGCGGTGAAGAGCTTCGCGCCATGAGCTCCATCGTCGTCTTCCCATGGACGCAGCGCGAAGAAGAGATCGAGCGGAGGTCGACCATCCGCGTCGATGACGCACACGCCACCCGACATGCGATCGCCGAGCGAGGCGAAGCCGTCTTTGGCGCGGCGACGAAAGCCGAGGTCACCGCGCTCCTCGAACCAGGTCCCCGCGGCGTCGAAGGTTGGCGGCTCGCCATCAAACACCGCCGTGTCGGAGGCGTCCGCCAGCACGGCGTCAGTCGTGGCGTCTGTCGCGTCGCTCGTATCCGGAACTTGCGCGTCCATTCCGGAATCACCAGTGTCCGATGACGTATCCGAAACGTCATCGCCGCCGCACCCAACGAGGAGCACGACGGCGAAGAACAGGAGCGATCGCTTCAGTGGTTACTCCGCGTCAGCGCAGACAAACGTCTGCTCAAACCCAGTGAGTGTTGGGGCCGCGGTTCGGCTCGAGGAAGGATCGAGGAACGCTGTCATCTTGACGTACGGTCTGTAGTTTTGCTGGCCGTTGTCGACCAGGAACTGACCTAGGTCAAAGCTCCCGTCATCGTCCGCAAGCGGAACGGCGATGGTGAGCGGATCGGCTCCAGCGAGCCCCGCCTCGGTGTTCGCCGTCTGGAAGACGAAGCGAATCTTCGAGTCATCCGGTGTGTTGGACCGGTAGGTGAAGGTCCCCCAGTCAGGTCGTTCCGGCGGAATCTCGCACCGCGTGTTCGCGTCGTAGACACGGGAGAACGAGCCCGGCTCGTAGGTCGTGACATCGGGCGGAACCACGATTCGGACCGGGACGCGCGTCTGCACAATGCCCGAGAGCGTCACCTCAATGAAGAAGTTGAACACCTGGGCGGTTGTCGTGGGACGTACGAAGTCGTTTCTAAAGGCGACGTCGAAGCGAACCGAGGTGCCGGGGAGACACTGAAGGAACGTTGACGCCGTCTTTCCGGTGCAGCGACCTGCTGGGAAGCTCACCGCGGTGACGCGCTCGACGAAGTTTCGCTCGTCGATCTCAGTCGCTGGGTTGTCCGACCCACGCGCCGCCACGTCGTAGCGAGAGTTGTTCGCGAGGATGCTGACCGCGTCGATGACCGCGCGGTCGAGGCCCGACCCCGACGAACTGATCGAGAACACGAAGGGAGCTCCGCGCGCGTCGGTCGACCCGGTCGCGTTCGCGAGCGCAACCGAGTCCGGTCGCGCGCCGCCCCAACCACCGCTCGACTCGACGGTGATCATCTTGATGCCGCGCTCACGAACCGCGCGAACCACCTCGGGCCAGGTCACGGGGAGCGGACCCGATCCGGTATCGGTCTCAGGCGGGGGAGGGGTTCCGATCGCGACCTTGTAGTTGCCGCAGCTGGAGTTGTAGACGTAGGTGTAGCGACACGACGTGCGCGGCCGACCCCACCAGTAGTAGGTGGTGCAGACGCGGCGGCGGGAACGCCAGCCATAGCCGTCGACGATGACGTACCAAGTGCCTGCCGACACGCGGTAGTCCATGTACGAGTTCAGGCTGCCGGCGCGCGTGTCGTTGTCGTTGCAACTACGGTAACGGAACCGGTAGTCACGAATGCCCGCGACGGTGTTGTAGGTGGAGTCCTTGGTCGAGACCAAGATGTTCCGCGTACTGGTTGCGGTGAAGCGGAAGACCACATCAGGCGAGTAGAGCCCGTTGCAGTAGATGTTGTTGTAGGCGTTGTTGTGAAGGCAGGTGTTGCCCGAAAAGCCGTTCCAGTCGCGGGTCGCGTCGCCAGCGTACACCGCGCGTGACTGGTCGTGGTTGCCGTAAACGTATCGGAACGGGCTGGGATCCACGTACGGACCGCTTCCAGCACTCCCGCCACCCGCGAGGATGCGCGGGTTGTAGTTCTGACCGCTGGGACCCTGGTGATAGGTCGCGTCGGTGAACTGAACGATGATCGGGATCGTGTCCGCGCGGAAACATGGCCAACCCCAGCGACCATCCGGACAGCTGCTTCGGTTTGTGAGGTAACGACCGAGACCGCGACCCGTGGTTACTGCCCAGATCGCCTGGCTGTTGCTCTCGGGTCCGTCCCGACCGTAGTGACGACGCAAGCCGGTCACCGCGCGCTGCGCAGCCGCCGCGTCTGACGTCAGGTCCTGGCGGTTCCGGTAAACCTCATCACCAGAACCGCTCGAGCCGTACGGGCTCACGGGATAGTCGTCAAAGAACGCCGCGCCGAACCAGGCGTTGGGAACGATGCATCCAATACCGCCAATGACGCCGCCGCCACACCCGGCGACGTAGGTGCCGGAGGTCAGGCCGCGCTGAAGGTTGGAGATCTCACCACCCATCGAACCGGTCGTGTCCATCAGGAAGTAGACGTCTGCCGTGGTGACGGTGATCGGGAAGGAGAGAGGGTCGACTTCCACCGGACCACCAAACGGGAGCGAGTGGTAGAAACCGCTCTCGGTCCCAGAAGGGCAACCAAAGTACTCAGGTGTTCCTGGCGTGGTGCGACACGAGTCTGCGTCGTCTGGAATCCCGTCACCGTCCGTGTCGAGGAGCTCGGTCATCGTCTCGCCTTCGAGCGAGATACCGCCAGGTACCGCGACGACTCCATCCGCTCGCTCCGGGGTGAGATCGTCGGCGCTGGGGTAGTCGGTGGAACGGGAGCAGTCGGGGTTGCACGGGTTGCACTCGAGCGGACCGTCCGAGAGAGAGGCTTCGCTCTCGATCTCAAACGACCGAAGCGAGCGACACTCGCTCCAGGTGCCATCCACGCAGAACATCTGGCCCGCGTTGCAGGTCAGCGTTCCATCCACCTCGATCGGATCGAGATAGCAGTCCACGGGCTCTGCGCCTTCGGAACATGGACACCCTGGTGCGGGTTCTGCACAAGACCCCGCATCTCCAGTGATGGCTTGCGGCGCTTCTGGAAACTCGGTTCCAGGCGTCGGCGCAGCTGGCGCAGGATCGCCGCCTTCCGTGCATGACGCCAAAAGCGCCATGGAAAACGCGAGAAAAAGGACCCTCTTCATCGTCTCACCCAATCTCGAAATCCGAACGGATGCAGACGCACCCGCGTAGGAAGAATGCAACGATTACGCCGAGCCATACTCGTTGTAATCATTCACAAAATTATCTCTCGCGAGTGCATCAACTTCATGTGTATGAAAAAAGTGCGAGGCCTAGATGCCTTCACCCCAACAACGAGGGGTGGTTTCGCCGAACGGCACTGCACAGATCTGAGGTGCAGGACAATCAGCCGTGGAGCTGCATGATCCTGCCTCCACACACTGTTTGAGACCGTCACCCCACAGATCGACGCAGCTGTAACCTGCGCCACAATCGGTGGCGTCTGCACAAAGGCCACTGCTGGAGCAGTTCATCCCGCCGAAGCGAGTGTCGTAGATGCAGGTGAGGTCTCCGCACATCTCTGAGGTCGTGCACGACCCGGTCTCACTCACACACTCATTGTTTCCATCTCCATCCACATCCGCGCAGATCGAGAAGAGCGGGACCCCATCGCAGGCAACATCGGTGTCGCACTTGTAGTGCGCCGGGACGCACGTGAGGTCGGTCCCAAAATCTGAGGTGTCCATGCACACGTAGCCCTGCGGACACGTCGCAGGCGGGGCGTCGCAACCCACGCGCCGGTCCACGCAGGCTCCCGCTTCGCACGCAAAGCCGAACGCACAATCACGAGAGTCACCGCAGCCTGACCCACGAATGCACGTAGGCTCCGCGCCCGGCTCGACCTCCATGCACATGCTCCCCGCGGGGCAGTCCTCTGCCGTCGAGCAGCGGTGAGACGACGGGATGCAGACCCGTCCTCCGCAGCCATCATCGACACAGGTCAGACCGGGTCCACACGTCTCCGGAAGGTCCGGGCAAACAATGCCATCCAACACCGTGGAGCACGCATCCACGCCCTCGACATCGGTCGAGACGTCGTCCGAGAGCCCGGTGTCGTCCGGAAAGACAAGCCCCGTGTCACGCTCACCACCGTCCCCAACGCTCGTGTCGAGCATCACGTCAGGGACATCCGCGTCGCCCGCATCTCCGACATCTCCGTCCATCGGATCGGGGGCGTCCATGTTGCTGTCGACCCCGCTGTCACTGGGGGTCGTGTCCGGTGGCGATCCGGTATCGATCGGGGGTGGAGGCGGTGGTGAGGCGTCGTCGTCGCCACAGCCGACAACCACGAGACAGGCCAGCAACGTACAGAGGAAAGCGATGCGCGGCGTCATCCTTCGTCTCCCAAGACGAGGCAGCGGAACATCGCGGCGCGAATCGTCGTTCCGGACTCGTCCACATCGGCCCACGCCATCGCGTAGCCCGGACCTGAGGTCGCGATCGACACCGGTCCGCCCTGCTCGCTCATCGCGAAGCCGGGCTCGTCAGTCGCGATGATGTCTCCACCCGAGTCGACGAAGACGACCCGAAGCTCTGGGAACTCGAGGCCCTCATCACGCGTCGCGCGATACGCGACCACGTAGCCACCCGCGAGCTGAACGATGCCCGGGTCGGAGCCTTCCTCCGGCGCGAACGTCAAAATTCGCTCGCCCGTGGCGGTCGCCCCCGCGGCGTCGATCACGCGAAAGCGCACCTCCGAGCGGACGCCGTCGATCGAGACGCCGTACGCCAGGGCAGCGCCCGCGGTGGTCTCGGTGATGTCGACCGCGCCCAAGGCGTTCCCCTCGGACGTGATCGTGGTCGGCGTGGCGATCGGAGTTCCCTCAGGCGTCACGATCTGCGTCATGACGTTGGTGCCGGTGCTCGTCGTATCGGTCCATGCCACCGCGATGTTGTCGCCCGCGCGCGCCATCGCGATCCGCTGCGGAGAGTTTGCAGCCGATGTGATCGCCGTCGGTGTGCCCATCGGCGCACCCGCTGCGGAGAGCTCCTGAAGCTTGATCTGGCGAGACGCGCCCGAGTCCTCAATCCAACCGAGCAGCGGGTTCGCGCCGTTGTAAATCAGAGTGGGGTTGTCCTCGCGAAGCGCGGTGTTCGTGATGCGTCGAAGCGCGAGCGGGGAGCCAGAGGAGAGCTGCCGCGCGTAGATCTCGAAGTTCTCGGACGAGTTGTCGAACCACGCGAGCACCGAGTTGGTCGTGTCGATGGAGAGAATCGCGGGTGAACCTGAGATGGAGAAGTCGTCGGTCACCTGCGTGATCACAGGCTCGGCGCCCTCTTCTCGCGCGATCCGCGCGACGTACAAGTTGTCCCCGCCATCGTTCGCTCGCCACGTCACCTCAAACCCACCGGAGTGACCCGAGATGTCGACTCGTCGCTGGTCAAAAGCGAACCCGGTCGCGAGCTCGTAGAACGAGATGATCTCTCCTTCCGCACACTCTCCGCCGCCGCCATCTGGAATCATCACGTCGGGCAGAACGTCGGGGAGGTCACCGTCGGGCACGTCCATCGACGAATCCACGACGTCCGGGCCCCCAGTGTCGACGTTGCTATCGATGCCGCCCGTGTCCATCGGGGGGTTCGTGTCGGTTGACGTGTCATCGTCGCCACACGCGAACGCCATGAGCGCCAGCGCGACAAGCAAAACTCTAAGTCGCATAGACACAGGATACTCCGCGGAAGCCCGCGCTCAAACATCCGGCCAAATGAGTGTCTTTGAGGCTAACGAGTTTGCACGAAGATCCTTGACGATCGCAGGGAAGCCTCCAGGCTCAGGGCGTGGCACTCGACCAAGCCTTGATCGCGATGGCTCGCGCGTGTCCAAGCGGCGCGGTGGTGCGCGACACCGACATCTTGGAGAGCTTTAGCCGCGACGAGAGCGACGCCACGCCACAACTTCCCGCCGCGGTCGTCCGGGTCTCTTCCACACAAGAGGTCTCTGCGGTGTTGCGCGCGGCACATGAACATCGGGTTCCCGTCACGCCCCGCGCAGGAGGCACCGGACGAGTGGGCGGCGCGGTTCCGGTCCCCGGCGGGATCGTCTTAGCGACCGGCGGGATGAACCGCCTTAAGGGCATCGAAGAGAGCGACCTTCTCGCGGTCGTGGAGCCGGGATGCATCACCGGTCACCTGCACGAGTCCGTGGAAGCGCGCGGTCTCTTCTATCCGCCCGACCCCAACTCGCTCGACGCGTGCGCGCTGGGGGGGAACCTCGCCGCGAACGCTGGCGGACCGCGCGCCTTCAAGTACGGCGTGACGCGTGAGTATGTCCTCGGGATGGAGGTCGTGCTCGCGGATGGAACGATCCTCCAGCTCGGGCGCCGAACCGTGAAAGGCGTAACCGGGTACGACCTCACGTCTTTGATGGTCGGAAGCGAAGGCACGCTCGGCGTGATCACGGAGGCGACCCTGCGCCTCATCGCGAAACCCGAAGCGGTCGCCACCCTGCTCGTCTTCTTGCCCGATCACGACACGGTCGCGCGCGCGATCCAGCAGAGCATCACCAAGCGCATCGTCCCGCGCTGCATGGAGCTCCTCGACAGCGTCGCCCTCTCGATCGTCAAACCGCAGGTGGGCCTCGACGTTCCCGAGGGGTCGCGCGCGATGTTGCTGGTCGAGCTCGACGGAGAAGCAGAGCAGCTTGACCAGATCGTCGCGACGTGCGGCAACACGATGATCGACGCCGGCGCGCTTGAGGTCTTGGTCGCCACGTCACCGAGCGAGCGCGCGCAGCTGTGGAGAGCGCGCCGCGAGCTGAGCTACACCTTGCGTCAGCAAGCGAACCACAAGCTGAGCGAAGACGTGGTCGTGCCGCGATCCCAGATGGCCGCGTTGTTGTCGCGCTGTCGCGGTCTCGCCGAGCGGCACGAGATCGTCATGCCCACGTATGGACACGCGGGCGACGGCAACCTCCACGTCAACTTCCTGTGGAACCACGAAGATGAGCGACCCGGGGTCGACCAAGCGATCCGCTCGCTCTTCGAAGAGGTCGTCACGCTCCGCGGCACATTAAGCGGAGAGCACGGCATCGGCATCATGAAGGCGCCCTACCTCCCCTTGGAGCAGTCACCGGCGCTCATCGGTCTTCAAGAGCGCATCAAGGACGTCTTTGATCCGCGCGGGATCCTCAACCCCGGCAAGATCTTCCCCGCGTCGGCCAAGCGTTTCCACGGCGCTTGCTGATCACCAGCCGGTCAGGATCTCCGTCACTTCACCGCTGAGGCGCGTCAGCCCCGCCCGTCGACCCGCATCCACCGCGTCCTCGACGCTCGCGGACTGAAACAAGAACGCGCGTAACGCCAAGAGCGCTCCGGCGCGGTTTCCGGAACCGCAATGGACGAGCGCCTGGCCCGGCGCGGAGAGCGCTTCGTGAAGGGCGGTGGCGTTCTCGCGCGTCAGTCCCGCGACATCATCAACCGGGATCGAGACGAACTGGAGCCCAAGCTCCGCCGCGGTGGCCTGCTCTTCTGCGAACCCCGGCTCCGACTCTCGTCGCAACGAGATCACCTGCGTCACGCCCGCTTGTTGAGCGCGCGCGAGCGTCGCCGCGTCCGGCTGTCCCGAGGTCGTGATCCGCTCGCTCGTCCATCGCTCGTTCCGCAGCGCCAATCCGCTCCGCGCGATCACGATGTACTGATGCGGGAGCGACTCGGTGATCGCGGTCGCGACCAAGCCTCCCGCGCTCAGCTCCGCGATTACCTGCTCGGGCGGGATACGCGCATGGGCCGGCGGACCGAAGGGCGCGTCGTGATTGAAGTCGACGATCATCACCTCCCCGCCCGGCTTGAGCGCTTCCCTGAGCTTCGCCGCGTACGCCTCACGCGCGCCGATGTGGTGCCAGGTGTTCACGATCAAGACGCGATCGATCGACCCCGCCGCGAGCCCCGGATCGTCGGGCGCGATCTCGCGCGCCTCGATGTTACCCAGCGACTCTTCTGCCGCGCGCGTTTGCATATGCGCGACCATCGCCGGCTCGACGTCGAGCGCGAGCACCTGACCTTCGCTGGCGGCCCGCGACAAGCGCGAGAGGAAGTAGCCCGTTCCCGCGCCGATATCCGCGACGGTCATGGTCGGCTGGATGTTCATCGCGGCGACGACCTCGTCGGGGCGTTGCCACGCTTCGCGCTGCGGCGCGTCGAAGCGCGCGGAGTAACGGGCGACGTCGCTGAAGTCGTGATGATGTCCGTCGGCGTTGCCCTCCCGTGAGCCGTGGTCGTCATGCTCGTCATGCGCGTGGTGGTGCCCGTGGTCACGCGACGTGGGGGGCGTGGTCGCGCTGCCGCAGCCAAGCGCGCACGCCAGGCTGATCGAGAGACTCATCTTCTTCATGAAACGCTCCTGCTGAGGCAGCCCGCGCTTATCCGCAGCTGCCGGGCTGAGACTCATACCAAGCGATCATCCCACCCGCGAGCGATGCACAACGCGAGAACCCGGCCGCCCCGAGCTCGACCACCGCGCGGGCCGATCGGCGCCCGCTTCGGCAAATGATCACGACCGGCGCGTCCCGGTCGGCGTTGCGCATGACGTCTCCCAGCATGCCAAGCGGGACGTGCTCGGCGTCGCTCAAGATCTTGAGCTCACCGACGATCTCTTCTTCTTCGCGGACATCGATCAGGAGCGCCTCCGCGCGGTGACTTCGCAACCACGCGACGTCGACCTCGGGGACGCCATCGACCGAGTGCGTGACGACCGCCCACGGCGTGGTCTCGGGATCCAGGCCGCACATCAGGTTGGCGGGCACCGCGACCGCGATCATGCGCGGCTGGCTGAGGTTGAGGTTGCCCATGATCTCGATGAACGCGTCGCGCGACACCTCGCTCTTGAGCCGCGGGTTGTGGCGCTTCTCTTCTCCGATGGAGGTCGCGCTTCGGCCGCGATAGTCGTGACCTGGGTAAACCGCGAAGTGATCCGGCAGCGAGTAGAGCTGCTGATGGACCGAGTCGTAGAGCGTCCCCGCGTCGCCTTCCTGAAAGTCCGTCCGGCCACAACCGCGCACCAAGAGCGTGTCCCCCGTAAAGACCAGGCGCTCTTCCGGAATGACGAAGCTGACGCAGCCGCTGGTGTGACCCGGGGTGTGTCGCGCTTCGACCTCAACGCTGCCCAACTGAAACCGATCCGCGTGACCCAGCATGTGGTCGGCACAGGCCGCGCCCGCGTGAGCGCCCATCACGGACTCGCTCCCGACTCGCTTTCGGAGCATCCCGGACGCCGCGATGTGGTCCGCGTGGACATGGGTCTCGAACGTGTACTTGAGCGTGAAGCCGAGCTCTTCGATCAACGAGAGGTCACGGTCGATCTGATCCCGAACCGGGTCCACCAAGGCCGCCTCCTGGGTCTCCTCGTCCGCGATCAAGTACGTGAAGGTCGAGGAGTCACGATCAAAAAGTTGGCGAAAGAACATCTGGTCTCCTTGAGCCGCAGAGGGTAGCGCAGCGAGAACTCGACGGCGGCGGTTTGGTGCCGCAACGTAAGCGCATGGAGAACTTCACGCCCTACGCCTCGCTCGCGGGCGGGGCCCTCATCGGCCTCGCGGCCGCGGTGCTCTTGGTCGTCAACGGGCGCATCGCGGGCATCAGCGGGATCACGGGGCAGCTCTTGGCGGGCCGAAGCGCGGATCGCTCGTGGCGCGCGCTCTTCATCATCGGGCTCGTGTTCTCGGGCGCCGGCATCTCGGCCATGGTCCCCGACGCCTACACCTTCGGCATTGACCGCAGCACCACGCAGCTCTTCGCGGCCGGGCTCTTCGTTGGCGTCGGTACCCAGCTGGGCGGCGGGTGCACCAGCGGTCATGGGGTGTGCGGGCTCAGTCGCTTCTCTCGTCGTTCGCTCGTCGCGGTCATCACCTTCATGGCGACCGCCGCGTTCACCGTGTGGGGCCTGTCATGAGCAAGGCGAAGAAGAGGTCCAAACGAAAGAAGGAGCGCTCGCAAAAGGCGTACGCCGTGTTCGCGTCTGGATGCATCTTTGGCATCGGGCTCGCGCTGGCTGGGATGACAAAGGCGTCCAAGGTCATCGGCTTCTTCGACTTCTCACGCGGGCTCGAGAGCTGGGACCCGAGCCTGGGTCTCGTCATGGGCGGCGCGATCGCGATCTACCTGCCGGTCTATCGCGCGATCGCGAAGAAGAAGGAGACCGTGTTCCGGAGCCGGCTTCACCTCCCGACCAAGACGGTGATCGATCGACCGCTCATCGTCGGCGCCGCGCTCTTTGGAATCGGCTGGGGCCTTGGCGGCTTCTGCCCAGGTCCGGTGATCACCACCGCGGCCACGCTTCAGCGAGAGGCGCTCGTGGTCCTCGCGGGCACCGTGCTTGGAATGGCGCTCTTCCACATCGTTCAAGCCAAGCGTTAGCGCGTACATAAAACGTACATCGATCTGTACACCCGACGCTCGACGCCCCTTGTAAATCAAATATTCCTTAGTCATTCCGGCGAGGCACGGCATTCGCAATATCGACGGGCATGCTCCGCCTGCTCCAGACTCGCCGTTTCGCCCCGCTCTTTGTCACCCAGTTCCTGGGAGCGCTGAACGACAACGTTCTCAAGAGCGCGCTGATTGTCGTCCTCACGTTTGGTGCCGCGGCACAGTCGGGGGCGTCGCTCTCGCTCTTGATCAACCTGTGCACCGCCCTGCTCATTCTCCCGTTCTTTTTGTTCTCGGCGCTCGCGGGACAGATCGCGGACCGCGTCGACAAGGCGAAGCTCATCCGCGGCCTCAAGCTCGCGGAGGTCGGCGTCATGGCGCTCGCGACCGTCGGCTTCTTCATCGAGAGCGTCCCGCTCCTACTCGGCGCGCTCTTCTTGATGGGCTCCCAGTCGGCGTTCTTCGGACCCGTGAAGTACGGCGTCTTGCCGCAGCACCTGGAAGACGGCGAGCTGGTCGCGGGCAACGCCTTGATCGAGCTCGGCACCTTCACCTCGATCCTGGTCGGCACGATCGCGGGCGGCATGATCATCGCGCTCCCGACCATCGGGACGCTCGCCCTGACCCTCGCGCTTTTGGGCACCGCGCTCTGTGGTTTCGCGAGCGCTCGCCTCATCCCCGACGCGCCGCCTTCGCTCACCGCGCGCTCGGTTCCGCTTGACCTCAACCTGTTCCGCGCGACCCAGAAAGCGCTCGCGATCGGTCGCTCGAACCGGGCGGTTCACCTCTCCATCTTGGGCGCGAGCTGGTTCTGGTTCGTCGGCGCGTTCCTCCTTGGGCAGCTCCCGATGCTCGCCAAGGAGGTGCTCGCGGTCACCGGCGCGTCAGGCGAGCAGAGCGTCACCACGTTGCTCGCGGTCTTCAGCCTGGGCGTCGGCCTCGGCTCGATCCTCTGTGAGCGTCTGACACACGGCAAAGTCGAGGTCGCCCTGGTCCCGATCGCGGGGCTCCTCTTGAGCGCCTTCGGGTTCGACTTGGCGTACGTGGCCTCGGTCTTTACGAGTGATCAGCTCTGGCGCGTTTACCTCGACCTGGTCGGAGTCGGCACCGCGGGCGGTCTCTTCATCGTCCCGCTCTACGCCTTGATGCAGGCCCGCGCTCCGGAAGGCGCGCAGTCCCGCGTGGTCGCGGCCAACAACATCATGAACGCCGGCTTCATGGTCGTCTCCACCGTCCTCGCGGTCGCGCTCGCCGCGGCGGGGGTCAGCGTCGCGGGTCGCCTCGCGGTGGTCTTCTCGCTCAACGTCATCATCGCGGGCGTCTGTCTCATCCACACGCACCGCGAGGTCATCCACGTCGCGATTCGACGCCTCGTGCGCTTCATGTACCGCGTCGAGGTCCAGGGCCTCGATCAGATCCCGGAAGAAGGCGCGGCGCTCATCGTCTGCAACCACGTCTCCTGGGTCGACGCCTTCATCTTGGGCGGCCTGACCGAGCGCCAGATCCGCTTCGTCATGGGCAACGACTTCTTCTCGATGCCGGTGCTCAACAGCTTCTTCAAGGTAACGCGCGCCATCCCGATCGCGTCGCGACGCGAGGACCCGGAGCTCCTCGAGGCCGCGTTCGACGAGATCGATCACGCGCTCGCGAGCGGTGACCTGGTCGGCATCTTCCCGGAAGGAAAGCTCACCCGCGACGGTCAGCTCAACCCCTTCAAGCCCGGCGTCGAGAAGATCCTCGCGCGTCGCCAGGTGCCCGTCGTCCCCGTCGTCCTCAAGGGGCTCTGGGGCAGCTTCTTCAGCTTCAAGAACGGGAAGCCGATGCGGGCCATGCCGCGCCGCGCGTTCTCCAAGATCGGCGTCGCGTGCGGCGCCCCGATCGCGCCCGAGGGCCTCCGCGCGAAAGAGCTCGAGCAGGTCGTCGCCAAGATGCTCGCTGAGTAGTCAGCTCCCTTTCCCACTCTCTCCAACCCTAGGCACTCCCCTCATGAAACGCGCCAACAACTCCCTTTTCGGCTTCGGCTCTTTGCTCCTATGCGGCGCGATCGGCCTGGCGATCCTCAAGTGGTCCAACGTGGTCATCGACGGCGTCGCTTGGCTCGACATCGCGATCGCGACCGCTGGGGTCGTCATGCTCTACAGCGTGCTGCGCTTCCCGTGGGACCTCTACATGGAGGCACGTGGGCTTTACCGCGATCAGCGCGAGAGCCAGCGTCGCGAAATGGAGATCAGCCAGAGCGACATCAAGTACGCGCAGAAGACCGCGCGCTGGCTGCTCGCGTTCTCTCTCGGGAGTCACCTGCTCTGCGCGGCGGTCGCGCTGGCGGTCACGACGTTCTCGTCTTTGGGCTACTGGTTCGCGGGCTTCTTCTTGCTCGCGACCTTGTTGCGACCCAGCGCGATTGTCTACGCGCACATCAAGGTCCGCTTGCTCGAGATGCGGCAACGCGCGCGTTATCCCCGCGAAGATGTCGTCTCGCTCCTCACCAAGGTCGACACCTTGATGACCCGCCAGGCCGCGTTCGAGAACATGCAGGAGCAGCAGAAGAAGACCACCGATGAGCAGCTCTCGGGGTTCTCGCGCAAGGTCCAACATCAGCAAGCCCAGCTCGCTTCTTTCGACCACAAGGTTGACCGCGTCTGCAACGAGATGACCAAGTCGGTCGAGCGACTCACGGACGATCGCGAACTGCTGCGCGGGATGCGGACATTCGTTCGGATGGTCAAAGAGGCCTGAGGATATTGTTGGTTCCCGCATCTGCGGCGCCATCGCCACGCGTTCTCCGCTGTGCTCCGGAACCCGCGGCTGAGCGCGGAAGGATATCGATCTCGCGCGCGCGGCTCCGGAACGCGAAGATGATCACGTTGCCGGACGCGTGCGATGATGCTCCGTGCCCCATCCGCCAGAGCCGAGCGACGAGGAGATCACGGAGTGCCTCGCGACGCTTGAGAAGCTGCGCGCGCTCGACCCGAGCGACCCTCGCTTCCTCAGAGTCGAGAACGCCGCCGCGTTTCTGCGCAAGCAAGCCAAGAAGAAGCGGAAGGTAAAGCGAAGGCGCGCCGCGGCGAACCGCGATCGCGAGCTACGGGTCGCGATCGCGGAAGGGCGCGAAACGAAGCACGCGCGGTACCACGCCGAGCGGAACTGCTACGTCTGCAAGCAGCCGTACCGACAGGTGCACGACTTTTACCACTTGCTCTGCCGGGCGTGCGGCGACGTCTCGAGCGCGAAGCGGGAGCTGACCGCCGACCTCAGCGGACGCCGCGCGATCGTGACCGGCGGGCGCATCAAGATCGGATACCAAACCGCGCTCCGGCTCTTGCGCGCGGGCGCGGAGGTCACGGTGACCACGCGTTTCCCGACCGACGCGGCGCGTCGCTACGCTGTCGAACAGGACATCGCCTCGTTCCGAGATCGCCTGACGATCGTCGGCCTCGACTTCCGCGCGCTCCCTGATGTCATCGAGCAGGTCGAGCGCTGGCGGTCCGGTCCGCCGATCGACATCCTGATCAACAACGCGGCTCAAACGGTCTGGCACCCACCGAGCTATTACGAAGCGCTCGACGAAGGCGAGACGCGCGCGCCCGCGCTCCCGATCGAGCGCAAGAGCCAACCCGCCTCCTCCCTCGCGCTCCTGCCCACCTCCGCCTGCGCGCTGCGAAACATTGACCACGGGCGCGTGAACAGTTGGGTGCTGGATCTCGAAGACGTCCCCACGGTCGAGATGGTCGAGTGCCAGGTCGTCAACGCGATCGTCCCCTTCATGCTCTGCAGTCGACTCTTGCCGGCGATGCAAAAGACGCAGGCGCCGGACCGCTACATCATCAACGTCGCGGCGCTCGAGGGTCAGTTCACGCGCGGCGACAAGCTCTCGCGTCACCCGCACACCAACATGGCCAAGGCCGCGCTCAACATGATCACCAAGACCAGCGCCAACGCGTACGCGGAGCGTGGCGTTTATATGGTGAGCGTGGACCCAGGCTGGATGTCGCACGAGGCGCCCGAAGAGCAGAAGCAGCGGGCCCACGAGCAAGGCTTCCGTCCGCCGCTCGACGCGATCGACGCGGCCGCGCGCATTTGTGATCCGATCGCGCGCGGAGTTTCGGGGCGGCCGGTCTTTGGCGTGCTCCTCAAAGACTTCGCCGAGGTGCCGTGGTGAAGGCGCGGCAGACGGCGCTCCCCATCTTGATGATCGCGGGTTTCGTCATCTCGTGCGGCGCGCCTTCATACGTGACGTCTGTTTCTGGAGACCGCGACCCGACCGAAGAAGAAGCCTCGAACACAGATGTTCGTTCTGCACAGCCAGGCGACCTCGACAACGACGGAGTGCCCGACGTGGACGACCGATGTCCATGCCACGCAGAAGATCGTGACGGGTTCGCAGATGGCGACGGCTGCCCTGATCCCGACAACGATCAGGATCACATTCCTGACATTTGCGACCACTGCCCGAACGAGCCAGAACCGTTCAACGGCCACGAAGACGACGACGGCTGTCGAGACTCGGAACAGCGCGTGGGCGACGATCGCGTCGAGCTTCGGATCCTGGAGACGGTCCGCTTTGGTCGGAACGAGGCGACCATGCCGGCGGAACAGATCTCGGTGGTCGACCAGATCGCGGCTGCACTCGTCGCAAACGCCGAGATCCGCATCGTCGAGATCCAAGGGCACGCTAGTCGCGGCGAGCGGCGCCCTCAGCGACTCGGCGAACAACGCGCGCAGACCGTGATCGCTGCGCTGGTGGAGCGCGGCATCGAGATGAGCCGGCTCCGTTCTCGCTCGTTGGCGGCGAGCCAACCGCGTCACCCAACCGATCACGAAACAAACCAGCGCGTTGAGTTCTTCGTCGTTGAGCAGGAGCGCGTTCATCGCGCACCGGCTCCGTTCGAGCCACCTTGTGAAGCGCCCTGGGTTGAGTCTGCGTGTCCAGACCGCGACAGAGTGAACGCATCCAGCAAAGAGCGAGTGCCTCAATGAGCGAGAGCCGAGTCTTCACCATTGCCCTCCTGCTCACCGCGTGCGGCGCCTCCGCGGCGCCCACCCAGACTGCCGAGCGCGTCACCGCCGACCTGCACGACCAGTGCCCTGACCAGGAAGAAGACCTCGACGGGTTCGAGGACGGCGATGGGTGCCCCGACCTCGACAACGACCAAGACGGCGTGCTCGACGTCGATGATCGGTGCCCCTGCCACGCCGAGGACATGGACGGGTGGCAGGACGAAGACGGTTGTCCGGATCCCGACAACGACCAGGATCACGTCGCGGACGCGTGCGACTCCTGCCCGAACGACGCGGAGACCTACAACGGCTACGAAGACGAGGACGGCTGCCCGGATCAGGCGCCGGTACGGATCAACGGTGGCCGGATCCAGATCATCGACCGCGTGTATTTCCGGCGCAACCGCGCCACCATCCCGCGACGTTCGTTTCCTTTGCTCGACGCGCTCGCGGAGACGATGAACGCCAACCCTCAGCTCAAGCTCGTTGAGATCGAAGGCCACGCGAATGATGGCGAGCGGCGCGCTCAGCGACTCGGGGAGCGACGGGCGCAGGCGGTGGTCGACGCGCTCGTTGAGCGGGGCGTCGATCCCGTTCGATTGCGGGCGCGTTCCTATGGCTCCACCCGCCCGATTGACCCGTCCCGTCCCGAGGTGAACCGCCGCGCGGAGCCCATGATCATCGAGGCGGAGGAGCCCGAGCCTCGGGAGCCCGTCACCCCACGGACGTTCCCACCCTGCGAAGCGGAACCCGTTCCATCGATCTGTGACGCGGCATCAGCGGTGCCCGAGATGTGACAATTCGGAGGAGTGTCCGGGGGATCGGGAAGAGCGAGAGGAACGCGTGCGTACTCTGTGAGTCAACGTGTCCCACTCCCCGATGCATGTACGTCTCCCGAGCCACACCGCGACCGCTCTGCGGTGGGGCGTCTCGCTCATCACCGGACTGACGGCGTACACGGCTGTCGATGGTCTCTTTGGCGCAAGCGCGGTCGGCTACGGCATCCCGAGCCGTGAAGGGCCGCTCTTCTTCGCGATCCCATCTTTCAGCGCGGCGTGTGCGTACACCGTCTTCGCAGCCGCGAAGCGTTGGCCGGGAAAGGCCACAGTGGCCGCGCTTCTCTCCGCGATGGCGGTCGGGATCGCGAACTTCCTCGCGCTCGTGCTCGTCATGTCCGGGTTCTCGATCGACTCGTTCAGCTCGGTCGTTGTGTCCGTCCTCTACGGCTCGATCATTGGCGGCGCGTTCGGGTTCGGGTTCGGGCTCTTGCTCTTGCCCGCGGTTCATCTGGCCAAGCAAGAGAAGCACGCGCCAAGCGTGGACGGTGTCACTCGCGTCGCGTCCTGCCTGTCAGCCTACAGCGCGCTCACGGTCTTCATGGGGCGACTCGGGACGGGTCACCTCCTCGATTGGCAGCCGAGACCCGTCGTGATCGTGGCCGCGATCAGCGCGGTCGTCTTCGCGCTGGTCGTCATCTTCCGTGACCTCGCCCTGTTGCGGACGTTGCGACGCGCCCGCCACGGGACCCACGGGCTCCGTCTCCGCGCGCTCTCCTCGGGACCGCTCCCGTTCCTCTTTCGACCGCGCACCTACGGACCCATCGATGAGCTCGTCTCGTTCCACGCGGTCAACCGCGGACCCTTTCGCGACGAGCGCACCGAGCGCGTGATCGCGCGGGTCCCGCGAGGTGCGCCGAGACCGGTCTACATCCGCCTCGCGCTCGCCGCGTTCGCGCTCGCGCTCGTCGCGTTCATGCAAGGCCGAGGAATACTCCTCGTCTCCCCATTGTAACATCACTATGGACGCTTCACGTCTCGTCTCGGATCCGCGCCACGCAGAGCGCACGCTCACGATCGGGACGATGATGTTGACGGGGTTGGCCGCCCTCATCGCGGTCCGCGGGATCTTCTTCGTCGCGCCGCTCGACGGCCTCCGTTTCACGATCGCGATCCCGCTCTTGAGCGCGTCGTGTGCGGGGGCGGTGTTCTATGCGGCGCGACGTTTTGATCACGCGTACGTGGCGGCGGCGCTCATGAGCGCCGTTGGCGTCGGGTGCCTCAACTTCATCGCGCTCGTCTGCCTCTTACCCGGCCCGCTCACGGTGAGCGTCGACGCGATCATGTCGGTCACGATCATGAGCATCATCGGTGGCGTGTTCGGGCTCTGTTTCGGCGTGGCGCTGCTCCCCGCGGTCTATCTCGCGCGGCTGGAACGCAAAGAGCCCAGCACAGACTGGATCGCGCGCGTCTCGATGGTGCTCGCGATCTACGCAGGGCTCGTCATCGTCCTCGAGACGCTCGTGTCACAAAGGACCGGACCGATGACGCCCGTGATGCCGGGAATGATCCCGCTCGCGGCCGGCATCATGGTGACGCTCGCGCTGCTCGCCCTCGCGCGCGATCTCTGTTTGCTCCGGCTCCTTCGCCACGCTCGCGCGGGCGAACGCGGTCTCTCGCTTCAGGTCCGCGGCCGCAAGACGTTGCCGCTCTTGTTTCGGCCAGCTGCCTTCGAGCCCTACGACGCGTTGGTGCACACGCGCTCGCTCAACATCGGTCCTTTTCGAGACGAGCGAACGGAGCGCCGCCTCGCGTGGGTGCCGCGTGGTCAACCGCGCGGTCTCTACGTCCGCTTGGTCTGCGAGCTCACGCTGCTCTCGACCGTCTCGCTGATGCTGCTCTCGCGCTAAGCGCGACGGCTAGCTCTGGGCGAACGAGCGGAGCGCGTTCTTGTCCCGCTCCTTGAGCATCCCGACCACCGCGATGTGGAGCTCGCTCGTGAAGATCGCGGACGCGATCGCGCGGATGTCATCGAGCGTCACCCGCTCCGCTTCTCGTCGCGAGCTCTCGAGCGTGTCCTTCAGACCAAAGAGCGTGTTCACGCCGTAGAACTCAGCGAGCTCCGCGTCGTCATCGAGCATCAAGCGCAGGTCCCAAAGGAAACGACGCCGCGCCTTGTCCAGCTCGCGCTCAGTCACATCACCGGCGACCGTCTCGGCGATCTTGCGGAGCTCGCTCGCGACCTCGACCACGCTCTCGTGCGCGATGGTCGCGCCGAAATCGAACGCGCCACAGTCCTCGTAGTTGTCCTCGCCCGCGAAGGCGTCGTACGCCAACCCGCGTTGATCCACGATCGCGCGATAGACCCGCGTGCTCATTCCGTCGTCGAGGATCCGGCCGAGCAAGGTGAGCGCCATCGCGCGAGGATCATGAAGCGAGATGCCTGGATAGCTCAGCCGGAGGTCCGCTTGGCTCCCGTCGTCGTCCACGTAAGCGAAGCCGGTGCCGGTCGAGGTCGGCGGCACCAGTGGCATCACCACCCCCGAAGGAAGCGCGGAAAACGCTCGCGCGGCGACGTCCAGCAGGCCCTCGGGATCGGCGATGCGACCCGACACGCTCAATACGCTGTTGGTCGCGTTGTAGTGGGTCGCCATGTGGCGCCGGAGATCGGCGCGAGTGAAACGCATCACGTTGTCGAGCGGGCCCGTGATCGGCTGACCGAGCGGATGCGCTTTGAAGAACGAGCGGCGGGCGATGTTGTCGACGTCGATGTCACGACCGTCTTCGTCGAGGTCTTCGAGGATCTCCTCTTTGAGGATCTTCTTCTCGACATCGATGTTCTCGAAGACCGGGGTGGTCACGATCTCGCCGAGGAGCCGTAAGCCATGCGCGGCGTTCTCGTACGGAATCGTCAGCTCGTACGTCGTGAAGTCGGTGTGGGTCGCGGCCGAAAAGCTCCCGCCCAGATCCTCGATCGCGAGGCTCACCTCATAGGCGCTCGGGAGCCGCTCGGTCCCACGAAAGAACATGTGCTCCAGGAAGTGACTGAGCCCATTGTCGCGAGCGCTCTCGTGACGCGAACCGACCTTCACAAGAAAGGAAGCGCTCACCGTCTGTACCTCCACCGAGGTCGCGACGAGACGGAGACCGTTCCCCAGCGTTCGCGTCACCAGACGCGGGTCGAGCCCATCGGGGGGCAGGGTCGGCTGCGGCGAGGTCAGAGCCGCCTCAACCCGCGTGGCCAGCGACGTTACGAATCGTCGGACTCGGATTCTTCAGAAGCCTCAGACTCGCCGTCCTCTTCTTCTTCTTCGACCTCATCGCCGTAGCGCTCGATGGTGCGGTCGATACGGATCACGCGATCACGCTCCGCCTGGGTACGAAGCCCGATGATGTAGGCGGTGAGCACTTCGCGACGCTTCTGACCCAACAGACCCTGGCTCAAACGCGCCTGCTCCTCGGGCGTGAAGTCCTCGCGGTTCGGAACGCTGCGTGACTTGAGCTGGAACACGACCCACTCTTGCCCGAGCTGGATCGGCTCGTCGGGGAGCGACGCCTCCATCGAGAGATCAAAGGCGGCGCGAACCAGGGGGCCCGCGTCAAACGGTCCCTGAATCGGCGTGTCGCCGCGGCCGAACTCGCGGGTCTCGCGGAGCTGCGGCGCGAGCGGGTCCCGCTCTTCTGCTTCCTCAGGTTCTGGCGCAGCGACCTCTTCGGCTGCTTCGCCTTCGGGCGCCTCGGGCGCCTCGACACCCTCTTCGGGAACCGGCGCCGGCTGGTTGCGACCCGCCAAGCGATCGTCCAGGTCTTGCATGCTCGTGCCGCCGCGAAGCGAGGTCAGCGCCTCACGAGCAGCGCGCTCGGCCATCTCGGAGGAACGCGCCTCGCGGTACAGGCGATCGGCGAGCTCGGCCTTGGCCTCGGCCTCGGGAACGTCGCCCTCGCGCTTGCCGACCACCTTGATGATGTGGAAGCCGAACTGGGTCTCGATGATCTCGCTGACCGCGTCCACGTCGAGCGCGAACTGCGCCTCGTCGAACTCACCGACCATGCGGCCGCGCGGGTTGTAGCCGAGGTCTCCGCCTCGAGCTCCGCTTCCGGGGTCTTCGCTGAACTCACGCGCGAGGTCCGCGAAGCTCTCTCCAGCGCGAATGCGGGCGAGGAGACCTTCGGTGCGAACGCGGGCGGAGGTGCGAACGTCTTCGCTCGCGTCGCGGCCGGCCTTGATCAAGATGTGGCGGGCGCGGACCTGTGGGTCGAGATCGGTGTAACGGTGACGGTTGGTCTCGTACTCACGATCGACGGCCTCGGTGTTCTCGGCCATCCACAGGCGGAGCTCCTGGGCGGTCGGCTCAAGGGTGTTGCGGTAGTACGCGGGCGCGAAGCGAATGTAGTCCAGCTGCGCCTTGTCCTTCTCGCGCTGGAACGCGTCCCAGACCTCGGTCGGGCTGATCTGCACGGAGGAGACCACGGTCTCGCGAACGCGCTGAGCGAGCTGCTCTTCGATCTGGCCCGCGGCGAACTCGCTGATGCTTCGGCGGAGGTAGTTCTGGATGAGGCGCTTGGCCTGTTCCGCATCGAAGTTGCCGTCGTCGTCTTTCACGTCGAACGGAATCTCGCCCTGCGGCAAGTACGGCGAGGCGTCGTGACCCAAGGTCAACCGGATCGTTCCGTCTTCCGCGAGCTTTTTCCAGACGTCATCTTCTTCCACCACGAAGCCCATCTCGCGCGCTTCGTGCGCCAAGAGCCCGCGCTCGATGAACCCATCACGGACCGCCTCGCGCAGACGCATCGAGCGCTGACGCTCAATCGGGTACCGGTTGAAGCCCCCGAGGAGATACGCGGCACGGAAGTCTCCGGTGCTGACGGTCTCGTCGTGAACCTGGACCGCGTATGCCGCGCCGCCAGAGGTACAGCCATCAGCCTGAGGGCCTCCGAACTGGAGCACGAAGACCGCGCTCAAGAGAGTGACCAGACCGATCAGAACGATCGTCTGAAATTTGTTCGCAATGCTTTCAAACATGGACGCGTGGTTCCTTCGGCACGCCGCGGAGCGGTTCCGCGGGGCGGCGAACCATAGAAGAGCGCCGTTAGGGAAGCAACCCGCGTGCGATCCGAGCGCGGATCCAAGCCGTCGCGCGCTGCCAGATGCCCCCACTTGGAGGCAGAAACGCGTGCCGCAGGCGAAAAACCGCGCGGAAAGGGAGAACGCGATGAGGACCGTGGTTCGCGCGACAACCGTGGAAAGCCCAGCGAGCGGTGGCTTTTTGCTGCGACGACAGGAAGAGCCTAAGATCGCGTCATGCTCGGTTCCGACGCCACAGTGTCTGCACCACGGGCGGTCCACGTCGGGCTCGCGCTCGTCTTGCTCACACTGATGGGCTGCGATCCCGGCGCAACCGCGCGGTTCCCGATCGGCCTGTCGTTCGAGATCTCGGATGAAGACCTGCGCTTGCCGGAAGAGCTCCGCGAAGACGGCCCGGACGGACCGATCGTGAAGTCGGTGCCCTGCGGACCGATGGGCATGTGCACGGCCGACGCGCCGGTCTCGTGTGACGCGGGCATCTGCGATCCCGCGCCGCAAACGATCGCGGTTCCGCTCGGTGACGTGATCGACCTCTCTGAGGTTGGTGTTTTCGATCTCTTCGCGGAGGTCGACACGATTGAGATCCAAGGGATTGAGTACGAGGTGCAACGCGACACGCTCGCGCTCCCCGTGGACGAGGTGGAGATCCATTGGGGACCGGCTGGCGCGATCGACGTTGACCCCGCGATGGGCGTCACCCTTCTCGCGACGGTCCCCTATACCGAAGGCATGGAAGGCGAGGCGAACCTCGACGAAGCTGGCTCCCAGGCTTTCACCACGTACTTTGAGTCAGTGTCTCCGCGCGTCCGCTTTTTCCTAAAGACCCAAGCCGACATGCGCCCGGGTGGTCCGTATCCCGAAGGAACGCTCAGCGTAGCGGTCCGGGCACGAATGCAGATCCACGGAAATCTCCTTTGATTGTCGCGTCTTCCCCTCGGCACCGTCGCGTAAACGTGGGGTCGCGACGACGAACGTACGGTTCCGAATGAGGCTCGACATGGTTTTGGATGTGCACCTTCCACACCGCTTGGGTATGGTCTCGGCCAACTTCACGGAAACTGAGGAAGCGTGACTGCATCGACTCCGCCGCCCCCGCCATCCAACACCAGGTACGTGATGATCGGGATCATCCTGATCCTGTTGACCCTTGGTCTCTACTGCATGACGCAGCAAGAGCCGCCGCCGGAGCCGACACCGGAGCCGGAGACGCGCGCTCCAGCGAAGCAAGAGCCCGCCCAGTCTGCGCAGTTCGGACCCGCTTTTGAGATCCCCGCAGAGGAGCCGGACACTGGTCCTCCTGTCGACACCGAACCGCGTCGACGCATCGTCTACGTGGATCGACCATCTCGCGGCGCGTGGAACTGTTCCGGCAGCATCCCGGTTTCTGCGGTGCGCCGCGTGGTCGCCGAACAGCGACGTCAGGTTCGTAACTGCTACGAGCGCGCGCTCAAGCGTGACTCAACGTTGCAGGGCTCCGTCAACGTGCGCGTGAAGGTCGGCTCAAGTGGTCGCGTGGAAGGTGTTCGCGTCAGCGGCTCGCTTCGAGACCGAGAGGTCTTCAGCTGCGTCCGCACGCTCGCGAACCAGTGGAGCTTCCCGAACCCCGAAGGGGGCTGCGCAGTTGTCGCTGCGCCGTTCTCTCTGTCGCCGAGAAACTGATTCGGTTTAACTAAGGGTCTGAGTCTCAGACCCTCGCGCCATTGGCGCTCACCCGCCGTTCGCTTCGCTCTGCTGCGCGACCGCTTCGCTACGGCCCTGCGGCCGTTCTTGCTTCATGCTCGCTGGCGGTCCCCAATCGCTTGGCGTCAACGGCTCGCGCGGGGTGTTGTCCGTGCTGGCTTGGGTGGCTGCTTTGCTGCTAAGACGTTCGCTTCGCTCTGCTGCGCGACCGCTTCGCTACGGCCCTGCGGCCGTTCTTGCTTCATGCTCGCTGGCGGTCCCCAATCGCTTGGCGTCAACGGCTCGCGCGGGGTGTTGTCCGTGCTGGCTTGGGCTGTCCACTTCGCTCTGCTGCGCGACCGCTTCGCAACGGCTCCGCAACGGCTCACAACCGCCGTTTGCTATTCGACGCGGCGCACGGCGGCGAGGGCGTGGTTACGGAGGCGTAGGTCGCCTTGGTTCGCGAGCTCTCCGTAGAGGTTGGTGGCGCGGCTGAAGTCGCCTCGCGCGTACGCGATGTACGCGGCGGCTTCGAGCGCAGCGCGTTCGTCAAACTCTTGGAACCTCTGCACCGCGTCGAGCCGTAAAGTCGGGGGCGCGACACCTTCCACCGCGAGCCAGCCCCAGTATGCGCGGAGCTCTCCTTCGTCGAGGCCATCGGTGAGCGGGAGATCGTGAATCGAGTTCCAGCGTGCTTTGTAGAGCGTCCGCACCACGAAGTGAGGCGCGATCACTTCTCCGTTGTCCGACAAGCCGTACTGCTCGAGCAGACGCGGGAACGCTCCGAGCACCGCGCGCTCGGTCTCATCGGAGAGCTCGCCCTTCAACGCGACGGTGAGCTCCTCGCAGGTTCGCGCGCGAAGCGCCGCGAGACCCTCCGCGCCGTGCACTTCCTTGAAGCGCGCGAGCGCCCGGGCGAAGCGTTCTTCACGATTCAGTCGGACCGCGCGCGGCTCCCCCGCGTTCGCCTCAGCGAGACCATGCTCTCGAAAGAGCGCCGTGAGGGTCTCCGCTTCTTCACCCGTAGGTGCGCGCTCCGCCAACTCGAGGTCTCGGGTATGCGCTTGCGCGCTCAGCTGCGCGTCGAGACGAAGCGCACCTGGATCCATGGGTTCGATCGGTTGCGGCATCGCGAGCAGCACTCCGGCGCATGCCGACGCGACCGACACGACGATCAGTTTCGCCCCAGATGGGGTCACCGTTTGGGCTCCGAGGCCGCGCGCGATGGAAGCCGCCCGCGCGACGGTCCGTGGGCCAGGACGGGTTTGACTTCACGATTTCGCAACGTTAGTTCTGCTCTCGCATGTCCCAAAAGCGCGTCTTCGACCGATACCCATGCGAGCTCGTCGTGACTGTCTCACAGGGGGACGTAGAGTTCACAGGAATCGCTAACAACGTGAGCCTTGGCGGGATGCACATCAAGGCCCTCGACAAGGTCGAGTTCCAGTCCAAGGTCAGCGTGCGTTTCGAGCTTCCGGATTTGAAGACCGATGCGACCATCGAAGGCATCGCGCGTTGGGTCACCCCCGATGGGTTCGGCGTTCAGTTCGGTGCGCTCAAGCCGCTCTACGTCTGGGCGCTCCACCGCTACTTCAAGCGGATCGCGCCGAGCGGCGAAGAAGAGTAGGTGAGCGGCGCGGCTCCCGCGTCGGCCACCTCATCGAGCCGGCATGACGCCGCGGTCTCCCTCGCCATCGCGCTGCCGGCGGTCTCTTATGGCGCGCTGCTGAAGTTCACGCGGATCGCGCTCGTCGACGCGCCGCTCTCCGCCTCCTTCTCGGACGCCTTGTTCTACCTCGGGTGCACCTGCGCCTGCTTCGCGATCCTCCGCGCGAGCGGTTCGTGGTTTCGCGCCGCCGTGATCGGGAGCCAGCTCGTGACGCTGGCGTGGCTGGTCCTCGTCACCGCGTGCCACCACTTCTTCCTCGAGACGCAGACGCCCCTGACCTACCCGATGTTCGCGCTCGCGATCGCGCGCGCGCAGGAGACCGCGGTCTTCGCGACGGAGGTCCCCCGCTCCACGCTCTTCGGGTTCTCCTTCGTCGGCTTGGCGCTCCTCGCGCTTCCGCACTTGGTCGCGCGACGCGCGGCTCGAGCTCCCCGGCCCAGCTTCGCGTGGATCGCGACGGCGATCGCCATCCTCTCCTTGTTCGCCGCGATCGCGGTCCCGCCTCCGCCCGGGGTCGAGCGTCGCTTCGCGCGTGAACCGACCCTCGTGATGGCGGCCACGTCTCGGATCGAGCCAGACGAGGTCACCGTGCTCGCGAACTTGCGGCCGACCGGTCCACGTCGCTTGCTCTCAGCGCTTCCGGAAGAGCCCACCAACGTCGTCGTCGTCGTCCTGGAGTCGACCGGCGCGCGCGGAACCTCGCTCTATCCGCCGCGACTGCCGACCACCCCCTTCCTCGTCGAGCTGAGTCAGCGCGCGACCGTCGTCGATGATGTGTTCTCGATCATCCCCCACACGTCGAAGGCGCTCGTCGCGATCCTGTGCGGAGTGGAGCCGCGGATCGGCGTCCGCATCACCGAGTCGATGAGCGTCGGGATCCCCGGCCGCTGTCTCGCCTCGCTGCTCCACGAGGTGGGCTACGAGACCTCCTTCTTTCAGTCCGCGAAACCGGACTTCGAGGACCGCCCTCGGCTCGTGCGCAACATGGGCTACGGACGCTTCACGTCGCTTGAGGACATGGACACCGAGGGCTTTCTCCGCGCCAACTACTTTGGCTACGAAGACGAAGTGATGCTCCCGCGGAGCGAAGAGTGGCTCGACGCGCGAGATCCGAACCGACCCTTCTTCGCGACCTACCTAACGGTCGCGCCGCATCACGCCTACCTCCCGCTCACGACGCACGGTTACCTCGAGCTCGATGAAGACGAAGCGCGGAACGCCTGGCTGAACGCGATCCATCATGAGGACGTGTTCCTGCGGCGGCTCTTCGCGCAGTATGAGGCGCGCGGTCTGCTCGAGGACACCCTCTTCGTGATCGTGGGCGACCACGGCGATGGCTTCGGGGAGCACGGTCGCTCGGTTCACAACGCCGTGATCTGGAACGAGGGCGTGCACGTTCCGCTCGTGATCGTCGACCCCCGCGACCCAACCGAGCGACGCTTTCGCGGTCCCTTTTCGCAGCTCGACATCGCGCCGACGATCCTCACGCGGCTCGGCTTCGGACAAGCGGCGCGCCGCTACTTGGGTCGAGCGATCCGTGGTGACGCCGCGACGGATCGCGTGGTCCGGTCCTCTTGCTACTCGCGGAAAATGTGCGCCGCGCGGGTCGAGGGTCGGTTCAAATACATCCATCACTTCGGCGAGCGCGACGACGAGTACTTCAACCTCGCGCGCGATCCTTTCGAGCTCTCGAACCAAATCGACACGCTCACCGCCCCCGTTCAGGCGCGCTACCGCGACGACCTGGTGAGCTGGTCCTCGATCGTAAACGCTACGCACGAAGGTGGAGTGCGGCGCGCGGTCGACCCCTTCGTCTCACGTGAAGCCGTCACGGTCTCGCGACCCAACCCAGGAGAGCTCGCCTTCCCCGGGGACGCGCCGACGATACGGTTGCTCGGGGTCGATCTGCACCGCGAGCGCGCGACCCGCGGCGGCGTCATCCCGGTCGCGTACACCTTCGAGGTCCTGGGTCGCCCGCCTGACGGCGTGAAGCTCTTCCTGCACGCGCACAGCCGCCTCGGCGATCGGCGGAACCTGGATCACGTCCCGGTCAACCATCTCTACCCCGTCGACGAGTGGCGCGAAGGGGAGTTCGTTCGCGATGTTCACGGGCTCTACCTCCCGCGCCACTGGAACGCCGACCACGTGGCGCTGCGGCTCGGCTTCTATCGAGGTGACGAACGCATGCTCGTCGTCGGTGATCCGGAGCGCTCCTCCCTCGACGTGATCGAGCTCCCGGTCGACGACCCGATCCCGATGATCGCCGACCCCGCACCTACGGTGTTGGTTCCTCAGGAAGCGCCTCGTCGCGATAGACGTGAAGAAACGCGAACGCGGCGAGCACCGCGATCGCCGACGCGCTGACCAAGATCCACCACGGGAGGTGCTGCGCTTCTGCAGACGCCACGTTGAAGCCGGGCAACTGGATCACCGCGGGCGAGAGCAACACCGGCACCGCGTTGACAGACGCGTGCAAGACGACCCCAGGTACGACCGAGTCGGTACGGAGACGGAGCGCGCCAAAGAGCAGCCCGGCGACGGTCGCGTAAATCGACGCGCCGATCGACCCGTGGCTCACGCCGAAGAGCACCGCCGTGATGATGATCGCGAACGTGGCGCCGTAGCGAACCTGGAGCCCCTCAAAGAGCGCCCCGCGAAAGAAGACCTCCTCGACGACCGGCGCGATGATCACGATCGCGATGATCACCGAGAGGCTCTCCCCGAGCGTCCGCGTCGTGAGCAGCTCAAGCACGCGCTGTTGATCGGCGAGCGGGACCGGCCAGAACTGGTGCGCGAGGTTGCTCAGCTCCGAGAACGGAAACTGGAGGGCGAGCCCCATCATCACTAACAGCGCCGCGCTCCGCGTGCTCAGGTTGAACCGAACCGCGAGCGTCTCGCGAAGAGAACGTCGCGTCGCGAACAGCTGCACGGTCACGAAGATGACGAGCCCAAACGCGGCCGCTTGCGCGAGACCAAGGGCGAGCGGGTCGCTCGTGACCTCTTGCGCCGCTTGGCGGATCGGGATGCCGCGAAACGCACGGACGAACACCGATGCGCTGGACAGCATCGCCGAGAGGGTCACCGCGCCGACCGTCAGACCTATGGCGGCCCACCACGGGATCGGCTCCGCCAGGCCGTTTTTTGGCCGCGCGGTTGGCTCTTGGGCCGGTTCCTCCGTTCCCTCGCCCGTTCCCACGACTTCAGGTCCTACCATGGCGACCAAACGCGCGTTCAGGCCATTTTCTCTCAGTCATCATTCGTCGACCCCAACGGGGTCTTGCTACCTTAGGCACGTGAAAAACGTCTCAAGGCCGGTCGCCGCAGCTTGGATCGCCGCGCTGCTCTCTCTCGTCGTGAGTTCGGCCATCGCGCAGCAAGCGGACGACGGTCTGGGGCCCACTGAGGCGCCCGACGACGAGACGTTCATCTACACCGTAGAGCCCGATCAAGGCTGCGGGGAGATCGCGGAGAAGGTCTACGGCGTGAGGCGCGCGTTCCCACGGATCCACGCGCACAACCCCGACCTCGGCCCGCGCCCGCACCGCTTCCAGGTCGGACAAAGAATCGTCCTGTCCAAGATCGGGGCGATCTGGCTCCCCGAGGAACCGGTCGTCTCCGCGGACGCGAACCTCACGCAGATCCAGCGCCAGGTCGACACGCGCGAAGCGTCCGAAGCGGAGTGGACGCCGGGCGCGATCGGTCAGGACCTCTTTCACAACTGGCGCGTGAGCACCCACGACGAGTCGTCGGCAGAGATCACCTTCCGGAACGAGTCGGTCGTTCGCCTCAACGAGAACACCCTCGTGATCATCAACGCGCGACAAGACCAAGGTCCTTCACGTCGCCGCACCTACGAGTCGCAGCTCGAGCGCGGGACGCTCCGCAGCCGTCTCGGTGAGCTGCGCATGTTGGTCAACACCGGCTCCTCGCGAACGCAGCTCGCCGGCGGTGAGTCGGAGATCTCGGTCGACGAGTCTGGAGTCAGCCGGCTCTCGCATTTCTCTGGCGGCGAAGCGACGGTCACCGGTGAAGGCGATGCCTTGGTCGAGGTCGCGCCTGGTTTTGGAACCAAGGTGCTTCGCGGCGAACCTCCTCGTACGCCGCGCGAGCTCCCGCCCGCGCCGGTCTGGAAAGACACCAACTCTTACCGCTTCCCCGCCATACTTGGGCACGGCGCGTCGGTCTCGGGCGAGTGGCACGAGGTCGAAGAAGCGACCGGCTATCGCGTTGAAGTGACGCGGTTGGATGGCTCGGTGGTCGCGGCGCTGGAGCTCGATAGCGATGCCGACCGGACCTTCACCGTCCACGGCGTGCACGCGGGCAGCTACGACCTGCGCGTGTACACCATCGACAACGACAAGTTCATCTCGCTTCCGGAGACCCAGCGCGTGCACGTCCTGTCGGTTCGGCCGCTCGGCGCCGGGAGCCAAGCGAACGGACCTCCCACGGTGCTGGTCGGGACGAGCCTCGCCGCGCCTCCGGGGATGACCTGCGCGATCGGCGACGGCGACGCGACCGCGACCGTTCGAATCACGACCCCCGGCGCCGGCATCCTCCGCTGCAGCGACGGCGGCACCCATGTCGCGGACGTCCCCTTCTCGGCCATCACGCCGCGACTGATCGTGACGCCGACCGACACCGAGGATCGCTACCAGGTCGAGCTGATGCGACCCGAGAGCGCCGGCAACGGGCTCACGCTCGCGGGCTCGGAACGAACACGGATCGACAACGCTGTCGCGGTCGGGACTGGCCAGTGGCAGGTCGACGTTGAGCACACCGACCGCGTCGACGCCCTGTCCTTCACGCTCGCCGACGAAGCCGGCGCGCTCGCAACCGGCAGCTACCAGAAGCCCGCGGTGGGACCCGACCCACGCATCCGGCTCGCGATCGGTCTGCTCGCGACGGCTCTCTGCCTCTTGCTCTTGCTGATCGCCTGGCGCGCGGTGAACTCGGGCTGACAACCCGCGCGTGTGACCTCATAGTCCCGTGGTGGAGATCGCGACGGAGCACGAGTTCGAGCGGCTCATCCTCTTTGATGGTGTGTGTGGTCTGTGCGATCACCTCGTGCAGTGGCTCCTGCGCAAGGACACCCATGGCGTGCTCAAGTACGCGCCCCTTCAAGGCGAGACCGCCGAGGCGCTGCGCCAGCGGCACGAAGAGATCCCGCGCGACCTCGACACCGTGGTCTTTGTCGAGCGCCGCGACGGCGGGGAGGTCATCACGCTTCGCTCGCGCGCGGTCTTCAGCATGCTCCGCGCGATTGACACCTACCCGATCCTCCGCGCGTTCCGCGTCTTGCCCGCGCCGCTGACGGACCTCGGCTACCGCTTCGTCGCCGCGATTCGCTATCGGGTATTTGGTAAGCTCGACACCTGTCGCGTGCCGACCCCTGACGAGCGCGCGCGCTTTCTGCCCTGACGCGTACGCGAGTCCGCGTCAGTCGAAGAGCAACGCGAGCGCGTCTCGGTTCTGACAAGCGGAACGCTCACCCGCGGTGCACGCGATGGTGTAGGTCGCCCGCGCGCCTTCCACATCAAACGCGACGCCGCGTCCGAGGCGCTGCGCGTCGCCAAAGAGCACGCAGCTCTTGGCGTCGCCCAGGGAGCAACCGCGCCCGGAGACGGAAGCCCGGAGCTCGGGCGACGCCGACTCCCACATCGCGAGCTCACGACACGCCGTCGCGACGCCGCGGTGACAGCTGCTGTTGAGCATCTCTTGCGCCGCTTCCGGATCGGCAGGCTCATAGCGACCGGCCGCGAGGTTGATCGCCACTGTGATGCACTCCTCCGGGTCGGCGTCGCACGCCTCCCGCGAAGAAGCGACCATTGGATGCGCCGGCGCGTCCCGCAAACGAAAGCGTGACGCGCGTCGGGCCGTCACCACCTCTTGCTCATCTTCGGTCGGGGCCTCCGCGACCACCGCGATGGTGTAAACCGCTTGGTCGTCTCGCGACGTGAGGTAGGCGTAGGTACCCGAGCACACCCGGTCGCTCACGAACGGCGCCGCGAAGGGGATCGGGCGCGCGACAAAGTCTTCGATCGAGATGCGCTGGAGCGGCTGCCCCTCAGCACCTTCGCGCGCGAAGTGAACCACGTTGCAGCCTTCGAGCGCGTCGCCGAAATCGACGACGGCGAGGACCCGAAAAAGAACGTCACCAACGCGGGCCATCGCCAACGCTTCTTGGGGCGTGTCATCCGGAATCGCGCGGCGGGTCGGCAGCGCGGTCGCCACGAAGCGCGGGTAGACCTCCTGGGTCACACCGAGCTGCGCGAGCGTTCGAAGGAAGGCGTGAACGGCCGTCGATGGAGGCATGAGCGCGGCCTCGCCCGCGTTCACCGCGGCGGTCATCTCATCGCCGAACTGCGACGTGAAGAGCGCTCTGCGTGTCTCGGTCTGGCGCTCGCGATCGCGTTCATCGAGGGCCGCGTACGTCGCCTCGTCGATCCCGCGCCCACGGTTGAGGCGCCGGAGGTCGCCGCTCCCGCGGTACACCTCGTAAAACACGCGGTCTTCATCGTTTGGGTAGATCCGCAAGAGCCCGCCTTCGATCTGAACCTCCGCGCGCGCGTCGGCGCACCACTGGACCTGCGCCGCGAAGGCGCTGGCTGTCAGGTCGGCGGTGACACGAACGTCCGAGCCGTGAATCAACGTGAGCCGATCCAGCTCGTTTCGGGATCGCGCGAAGACGACGACTCCGGCGCACTCCCCCGGGCCCACGCTCAGGGTGTGGGCAAACTCGCGCCCGTTGAGCGTGAGCTCGCCGGACTCCGCCACGACCAGACCTGCAGAGCGCGCCGCGTTTCGTTCTCCGTCCAGCGACTCCGCGAGCTCAGCGTCGGTGACGATCGGCGGAATGATCACGTTCACCGGCCAGATGAAGCCGCAGAACCCACACGTGCAGGAGAGCAGCGATGAGAGCATCGCGATCGGCAGATATCGAAACAGCTGTCCCTGGTCGCCCCGCACGCCGTGCATCCTGCCGCTCCCTCCGACCGATGTAAATCAAGAGCCGGTCGCGAGCGCCGTGAGCTATCCTCGCGCCGATGCGATCGCGCCGATCGATGGGAGGGGTCAAGACGTCACGCCGCAGCGCGCGATGCGTCGCCGTCCTCGCGATCGCGGCATGGCTCGGGACCCCCGCGATCATCACTGCGCAATCGAGCGGCGCAAGTTTTGGCGGGAGCCGCGGGTTCGGGAGCTCGTCCGGTTCGTCGAGTTCGTCGAGTTCGTCTTCGTCAAGCTGGAGTTCGTCGAGCTCAAGTTCCTCATCCAGCTCATCGTCGAATTCGTGGAGCAGCGGCTCGAGCGGTTCCAGCTCGTCCAGCTACTCGGCACAGCGTCGCGCAGAAGAAGAGCGAGCGCGAGCGGCCGCACGTCGCGCTCGGGAAGCTCGGGAGCGCGCGGAAGCCGAGCGTCGCGAGCGTCAGAGGAGAGCGGATCTCGCGTATGATCGCGCGCTCCCGCCAGAGCGTCGCGCCGCGCTCTCTTCGCGCTTTCAAACGGAGGCGCTCTCCCCGCGACGCACGACCCCACTGTCGAATCCCAACGAGTACACCTTTTCGGTGGGAACGCAGCCTTCGATGGGCCCGCGCCCGGCGCTCGCTCCTTCTGGTTTCGTCGAACGTCCCGACAAAAGGTTCGAACAGAACCCGCTCCTCGCGCTGGGCATCGCGCTGGTGGTGTTCCTCCTCTCGTTCGGGATCCCCGCGTTCGTCTACAGCCGTTATCGAAAAGGGAGCGCGGCGCGCACGACGGCGGCGCCGTACATCTCGATTCGGCGCGTCTCGATCGCCTTCGACTGGACCGCGCGACCCGCGCTTCAGCAGGCGCTGACGGCAGCCGCGGAGCGCTTCGATATGTCGTCGATCGAAGGGCTCCACCGAGCCGCCAACGCGGTGGTCACCCTGCTCCACAAGAACCTCGACGCCGCCCGCTACGCGATGTGGCAGAGCTTCTCCGAGACGCCTCAATCGGCAGACGAGCGGCTCAACCGAACCATCATGGACATCAAGTCCCGCTACCGTCACGACGTGACCGCGGGGGCACAGATCGACATCAAGTCACGCGCTGAGGAAGGCCAAGGTCTGGTCGTCGTTTCGCTGATCGTCGGCGGCGAACGGCTCCTCGATCTCCCCCGCTCTTTCACGCCGGTCGCGCTCTCGAGCGCCATCGCGTCTTGCGTGCCTCACGACCCGAGGCAGCTGGTGGCGCTCGAGGTCGTGTGGTCGCCAGCGCTGGAGACCGATCGCATGTCCTCGGCGGAGATGGAGTCGGTGTACCCAGAGCTGTTGCCCACCAAGAGCATGAGCCCCCTCGGACGCGTCAGCTGCGGCTACTGCAACGCCATTTACGCGGGCGAGCTGCAGGCGTGCCCTGGCTGCGGCGCCCCCCGAAGCGCCGGTCGCCGGCCCCCGGGTCCGCCAGTGTATCCGTGATGGATACGGAAATGCCCGGCGATCGAGTGCATTTCGGCGGCGTCACGTCCAGTTTGAGTCTCGGAAGGAAACCCGATGAGACGCCCACTGACCCTTTTCTTGTTCTCTCTTTTGACGCTCGCTTTTGCGTGCGCCAGCCCGCTCAGCAAGGACGACGCGAGACGCCTCGGCGGCTTGAGCGAAGACGGCGAAGACCTCTGCGAACGCGAGGGCTGGTACGGCGACATGATCTGCGACGACTTCTGCGCAGAGGCCGACCCCGACTGCGACGGGATGTTCGACTGCGACCTCAGCCACGCGACCTGCGAGTCCCTCCCGCTCCCGTGCGAAGACGGTCTCGTTCGGACCGTTGACGGAGAGTGCTGGGGCCGATGTGTTGATCCCTCCGCCTGTATCGTGCCCCCCGTTCCCTCGATCAACTGCGACCTCACGGATGCGTTCTGTGAGTCGCTCCCCCCCGAGTGCGAAGACGGCTTCGTGCCTTCGGTCGTCGACGGCTGCTGGGGCGAGTGCGTCCCGCGGGACCGCTGCGACACCCCGCCTGCTGACGCGATCGACTGCGACCTCAGCCACGCGTCGTGTGAGTCGCTCCCCCCCGAGTGCGAAGACGGCTTCGTACCTTCGGTCGTCGACGACTGCTGGGGCGAGTGCGTCCCGCGTGATCGCTGCGATGTGCCTCCACGCGACGAGATCAACTGTGACCCCGCGACGGCGGTGTGCCGCGCGGTTCAACCCGAGTGCCCGGACGGAGAGGTCGTCACGGTCGTCGATGGCTGCTGGGGTGAATGTGTCCCGCGCGATCGCTGCGACGTCCCGCCGCCTGCTGAGATCAACTGCGACCACACCACCGCGACCTGTCGGCGGGTCCAGCCCACCTGCGAAGACGGTGAGCTCGTGACCATCGTGGATGGTTGCTACGGCGAGTGCGTCCCGCGCGATCGCTGCGATGTGCTCCCGCCCGCCACCGAGAACTGCGATCACTCCTTGGTCGCGTGCCGCGCGGTGCAGCCCGTCTGCCCGGATGGTGAAACCGCCAGCGTCGACGGCGCGTGCTGGGGCCCCTGTGTCCCGGTCGCCGAGTGCGCTCCACACGACTCCGTTTTGGTCTGCGGGGACGCCATCGTTTCGTGCGAGATCGCGGTCGGGGCGTGTGACCCAGGAGAGCGCTGGTCCGTGGTCGGTGACTGCTATGGCGAGTGTGTCCCCGAGCGCGAGTGCTTCGCGGACCCTGGCGCGCCGCTCACCTGCAACGACGAAGTCGTCACCTGCGAACGCGTCCCGCCCGCTCCGTGCCCGTCCGGCGAGCGCTACACCGTGATCGGCTCATGCTGGGGCGAGTGCGTCCCCGAGGACGAGTGCCCGCGCCCCGGCGTCCCGCTGACCTGCTTCGACGAAGAGGTGACCTGCGAACGCGCCCCGCCCGCGCCCTGCCCGGCCGGCGAGCGATACACCGTGATCAGCTCGTGCTGGGGTGAGTGCGTCCCGACCGAAGACTGCCGCTAACCCTCACCCGACTGAAGAACTCGCCGGGCCGAGCGTCGAGCGCTATCTTGCCGCCCATGCTCAGGCCCAGCGTGTTCGAGTTCCTCGACTACCGCGAGTACTTGATGCGTTACTACGAATGGAAGAAGGCCACGACGCCGAGCTTCTCCTACCGCGCCTTCTCGCGGCGGGTCGGGCTCAAGTCGCCGAACCACCTCAAGCGCGTCATCGAGGGCGAGCGCGGGCTCACCAACACGATGGCTGAGCGCTACACGAAGGGCCTCGGGCTGGAGGGGCGCGAGGAAGAGTGCTTCCACGCCTTGGTCGATTTTTGTGAAGCCGAGACCCAGAAGCAGAGACAAGATCGCTTCCAGCGACTGGCCGGACTGCGCGGCTACAACAACGCGCAGAAGCTCGACTACCGCTACGCGCAGTACTACGAGCACTGGTTCATCCCAGCCGTCCACGAGCTCGCGAACTTCAACGGTTTTCGCGCGGAGCCGGAGTGGATCGCGAAGCAGATGATGCCGCCGATCACGACGCACATGGCGCAGACCGCGCTCGATGTCTTGGGGAGCCTCGGCATGCTCGTGGTGGAAGACGGGAAGCTCGTTCGCAAGAGCCCCATCGTGACGACCGGACGCGAGGCGCTCGGCGAACACCTGCGGAGCTACCACGAGGTCATGCTGGGTCACGCATCCGCCGCGATTCAGAAGATCGACAAAGACGACCGCGACATCTCGAGCGTCACGTTCGCCGTTGGCGAAGACGGGATGGCCAGGCTCAAAGACGAGATGGCCCGGCTGCGACGAGAACTGATCGCCTGGGCTACCGAAGAAGAAAAGAACGGCAAGCGCGTGGTCCACGTGACCTTTGCCGCGGTGCCTCTCTCACGTGAACTTGAGACCGACAAATGAACCGCAGGCCCCTCTTCGCTTCGATGCTCTTCGCTCCATTGCTCTGTCTAACGCTGACCGACTGCGTCGTGACCGAGACCGGCAACCCACCGCTGGTCGAGCGTGACCTCCTCGCCTCCACGAGTGAAGCCGCCGAGGCGATCCTCGACGGCTTGCCCGGCGCGGTCGATCCGGCCGAAGGCGTCGTCTTCCTCACGAACCTTGAGCGCGGCTCGATCTTGCCGGAGTCACCTGTGCGTGAAGACGGAGGCTTCGGCCTTGTCCTCGCGGGCGACGTGGGCGACCTCTTCCGCCTCCACGCCCGAAACGAAGAAGGGCTCAGCCTCCCGGTCGACTTCATTTGGACCGCGCGCGGCATCGATCTGCCGCGACCGCCCTGTCTGCGGCGGACCCCGAGCGATGAGATCCTCTTCGAGGAGGAGGTCGAGATCACGATCGAGAACGCCTGCGCCGAGGTCGTGATGGTGGACGTGCGGACCACCTCGCGGGCGTCGGTCGGCGCCATCGAGCTCGCGCCAGGCGGGACCGACACCCTGACGCTACAGCGCGACGGAGACCTGACGCTCTTCGGCCTCGCCGAGAACGGAACCGCGCGGTCCGGGGTCACCTTGAGCAGCCCCTGACCCGCGCTCGACTCAGCGCGGGATCAGCCCGTAGAGGTTGAAGTCGAGCACGCCCATTGCCATGCGCTCAACGTCGAGGCTCTCGTCACTGTCCGTGGTGACGAGCTGTTCCATGAGCTGCTTGATCGTCCCGAGGATGCACATCGCGGCGATCTTGGTGTCTACGTCGCGCAGCACCCCCATCCGCATTCCCTCTTCGAGCGCCTCCTGGATGTAGGCGACGATTCGCGCGTAGAACTCCTTGAGCTTCTCGTCGACCTCTTCATCCACGCCGACGGCTTGCTTGATGATGATGTTGGTGAGGAGCTTGTTCCCGGCGACCGTCGTCAAGATGTTGCGAACGATGCCGACCAACTGCAGCGCGATCGGCGCGGCGCCTTCGTCGGTGTCTACGCCGCTCACGCTGTCGCGCATCTGCGTCAGGAGCGAGTCGAGGAGCTCTAAGAAGATCGCGCTCTTGCTCTCGAAGTAGAGGTAGAAGGTCCCGCGCGCGATCCCGGCGGCCGAGATGATGTCGCTGACGTGGGTCTGGTGGTAGCCCTTGCGTGAGAAGACGACGAGCGAGGCGCGCAGGATCGCGGCGCGTCGATCACGCCGCTTCTGGATCGCGCGAACGCTCCGACCGTCGAGCTGGGTCTCTCCGCTGGGGTCACTCACCGTAGGTCTCCTCGAAGTAGGCGTCGACGCGTGAGGCGATCTGGTCGCGAACCTTCGCGATCGCGGCGGGGAGCTCTGCGTCAGAGAGCCCTGCGAAGGAAACGGGTTCGTCGCAGTAGACCGTGATCTGCTTGCCGGGCCGCATGATGGACGAGCCCTTCCGCTTGAAGCAGTACATCCCGGTCACAGCGACGGGGACGACCTCCGCGCCGACGTCACGCGCGAGGCGGAAGAGGCCGGTGCGGAACTCTTGAACGCGACCGTCACGTGTCCGGGTGCCCTCCGGGAAGACCAAGATGGAGTGACCCCGCGCGAGCTCGGCGCGGGTACGCTCCGCCACGACCTGCCATCGACCTTCCTTCTTCGACGGCACCCCGATCGTACCGCGGCTCTTCATGAACCGACCGTAGAAGGGATAGTCGAAGTGCTTCTCCAGTTCGATCCCCTGCTTGAAGTGCGCGGTCGCGTTGTGCATCGCGACGTGGTCCAAGATGTTGATGTGGTTCTGCGCGAAGATGTACTGCTTGTCGTCGCGCACCGAGGGATGCACGACGTACTTCACGCTGCAGCCGGTCGCCTTGAGCTGACCCCAGACGTAGATCCGATTGAGCTTCTGAACCGCGTCCGCGCCGACCAGCGATTGAAGGACGGTGAGACCGCTGAGCGTTGGGGCGATCCACGCGGCGCCAGCTGCCCACGAAGCCGCGCTCTTGAGCTTGCCGATGAGTCCGACGGGCTTGTGCCAGTCTCCGCTCGGTCGAACCTCTTGCTGCTCTGCTTGATCGTCCGCCTGGGGTCGCATCCGCGACGTCTGGATCTGCCCTCTCATCCGAACACCTCAATCGCGCCCGGCAACACCTCGAGCGACTTAAGCGTGAGCGTGATGATCTCTCCATCGACCATCACGGGTTGGGCGCGCGGCTCGAGAAACTCGACGTGGCGCGCGCGGCTCGCCTCCACCGCGGGATGACGCGTGTGCGTACCCGCGAAGATCTTCGGGAAGGTCGCGATGAACGGACCCCGCCCCAGTTTGCCGACACGAATCACGTCCAGGTAGCCGTCGGTGACGTCGGCGGTCGGCGCCATCATCATCGCGCCCCCCGTGTAGCGACTGTTGCTGAACGAGAGCAAGGCGGCGGGTCGCTCATCCGCCTCTGAGCCGTCCTCGTGATCGCTCGTGCGCACGCGGATCGGGTCGATGGGGAACTTCAGATTCGCCAAGCTGACCAAGACCGCCGCGATGTAGCCCGCCGCGCCAAGCGGCTTGAAGCGATCGTTGGTGAGCGCGCCCGCCTGCGCGGTGAAGCCCAGCCCGAGCAAGTTGATGTAGTGCAGCACTCCATCGGCGTGCTCGGCGCGAACGACGTCGACCGACCGGGTCTTGCCACCCGTGATCGCGCTCAGCGCCGACTCTTCGTCCTTGATGTCGAAGTCGCGCAAGAATGAGTTGCCGGTGCCGAGCGGGAGCATGCCGAGGGTGATCTTCTCGTCGTCGCCTGCGGCTCGCGGGAAGAGCCCGTTGACGATCTCGTAGCTCGTCCCGTCTCCGCCGACCGCGAGGAAGCGACGGTGTCCGTCCGCGTACGCCTGCGCCGCGAGCTCGGTCGCGTGTCCAGCGCGCTCGGTCACGCGAACGTCAAGCGCTAGGCCCGCGTCACGAAGTCGCTGTCCGGCGCGACCCCAACGCGTCTTGCAACGGCCGCCACCCGCGGCGCCGTTCACGATCGTGACGAAAGGCTCGCTCACGCCTTGATCTCCACGAGATCCGATCGGCTGCTCGCTTCGCGGATCGCGACCGCCAAAGGTCCGCGCTTGATCTTCATCGACGCCGTCCGCGGGAACTCCTCGTCCATCACATAGAGGCCGCTGATGCGTTTGAAGTCGGGGAGCTTGCGGTTGCGTCGCGTGAGCTCGGCGATGAGCGACGCGCGAGACACGTCGTCTTCTTCACGCACCACGATCATCAACTGTTCGCCGGTCATGTCTCCGCCGCCGTAGACGTAGTCGCTCGCGAAGACCACGAACTCTTCGCAGTCCATGCCTTCGAAGACCGACTCGATGTCTTCCGGGTAGATGTTCTTTCCGCCCGCGGTCACGATCATGTTCTTGCTGCGGCCGACCAGGTGAAGGTTGGCCGAGGGGTCGAGGTAGCCGCGATCTCCAGTGTTGAGCCAGCCGTCGACGATGGTCTCAGCGGTGAGCGCCGGATTGTCACGGTAGCCCATGAAGACCGTGCTCGACTTCACCCACACCGAGCCGACCCCTGACTCGTCCGCGTCGCGGATCTCGAGCTCGACGCCCGAGAGCGCGCGGCCCACCGAGTCTGCGCGGAACGGCTTCATGTCGTTGAGCGTGAGCGCGGTGCCTGCCTCGGTCAGCCCGTAGCCGATGACCACCGGGATGCCGAGGTCGTAGAAGAACTGCGCGCGATCGCGATCGGTGAACGCGCCGCCACAGAAGAGCGACTTGAGCTCACCGCCGAAGGCGTCGTGGATGGGCTTGAGCAAGCGACGCGAGAGATCACGGCGCGACTTCTTGAGCGTGAGGCCCGCGTTGATCTGCTTGAGGCCCTCGAAGACGTGCTGCGTGAGCTCGCCCTTCTCTTCGAGCTGGTCTTTGATGCGCCGCTCGAACGCCTCGAGGATCAGCGGGACCACCGCCATGTGCGTCACGCCGTAACGCTTCATCGCGTCGACGAGGAACTCGGGCCGGAGCGACCGCTGATGAATGACCGTCGCGCCGCCCGCGAAGGCGCCGACGAAGCCGCACATAAAATCGATCGCGTGGTTGGTCGGCAAGATCGAGAACCACTTGTCGCCGATGCCCAAGGGGAAGACCTCCGCGAGCACCTTGAACTGGTCTAGGTAGTTCGCGTGGCTGAGCATGCAGCCCTTGGGCTCGCCGCCGGTCCCCGACGAGTACACCAGCGTGGCTTGATCCTGCCGGCGCCGCATCACGAAGTCCGGCTTTGGGACCTCATGCGCGATCGCGTCCTCGTACCGCTCGACGAGGTGCTTGGACTCAAGCTCACCCTCGCGCCCCTTCGGCACCTCGCTCACGATCGAGAGCGGGACCTCGATCTCGTCGCCCGTCGCCTTGAGGTCGCGCCACTCCGGGTACTCCGTGATGAGCACCTTCGGCTGGCAGAGCCTGAGCAGCTTGGCCTTCTCGTAGCCCTTGAGCTTGTAGTCGATGGGGACGAGCACCGCGCCGCGGAGCAGAGCCGCGCTCGCCGCGATCAGCCACTTGCTCTGGTTGCTCATCGCGATCGCGACGTGATCCCCGGCGCCGACTCCCGCGTCTTGAAGGCGACGACCGAAGCGCTCGCTCAGGTGCTTCACCTCAAGGTAGGTGTAGCGGACGTTCTCGCGCTTTCGGTTCGCCTCGATGAGCACGGTCTCGGTCTTGAACTGGATGAACGCATCGCGCATCAGCTCACCAAGACATTGGTAGCGCTCGGGCGGGATGTAGGTGTCCGTCGTCCGGAAGTGCTTGCTGTGCTTCTGTGCGTTGAGTCCGCCCATGACCTTGTCCCTCTCGAGCGCGCCTAGAGGCGACGCTCGATCACCTCGCTGAGACCCTCGAAGGTCGTGACGCCCTGGAGCTCGTAATCCGGGATCTCGACGTCGAACTCGTCTTCGAGATCCGTGAGCAGCTCCATCGCCTGAAGACTGTCGATGCCGAGCTTGTCGAAGAAATCGTCGGTCGCGGTGAGACCGGTGGTCTCCTGCTTGAAGCGTTTTCCGGCGAGCTCGATGAGCTTCTTGTTGAGTTCTGCGCGTTCCATGATCTTGATTTCGATAAAGAGAGGCTTAAGGGAGGTAGGGTCGAACGGAGTCCGACTCGACGAACTTCTTGAGCGCGGCCTCGACGACCGGTGATCCCAACAGCTCAATGAAGAGATCCTTTTCGCGCTCGAGCTCTTCGCGCGGAAAGGGTTTGCAGAACGCCTTGGCGGCTCGGGTCGTCGCGGGATCAAAGCGCGCGGCTTGCTGCGCGACCATGCGCGCGACCTTGAGCGCTTCGCCGCGAGCGACCACCTGCGACACGAGGCCGAGCTGATTGGCGCGCTTGGCGTTCACGCTGCGACCGGTGAGCAGGAGATCACGCACGACCGCGTTCCCGAGGTCGCGACGAAGCCGCGGGATGCCGCCGAAGCCGGGGACGAGCCCGAGGCGAAGCTCTGGAAACGCGAAGCGCGCGCTCTTGTCCGCGACCAACACATCGCAGGTCAGCGCGAGCTCAAAACCGCCGCCGAAACAGAAGCCGTGGATCGCGCCGATGATCGTGATCGGCGCCGTGTCGATCGCGTCCATAACCGCGTGAATGCGATCGATGAAGGTCCGAACCTCGCTGGCGATCTCGAGCTTCTCTTTGATCGCGCCGAGCTGACCCGCGACCTTGGTCTCGTGCTTCTGAATGAGGCCTTCATAGAGCTCGCGGAGATCCGCGCCCGCGCAGAAACCGCGCTTCACCGAGCTGTAGAAGATCAAGGCGCGCGCTTCGTGGCGATCCTCTTGGAGCAAACGCGCGACGATCTCGAGCTCCGACAACATCGTCGTGCCGATCTCGTTGCACGGTTCACGGAAGAGCTCGACCTCGATCGCGCCGCCCACGATGGAGTAGCGGAGCGCTTCGCCTTCGAAGGCGAGCGGCACGTGCGCGACGGCCGGGCGCTTGTCCCCCAACCGCTTCTTCACGATCGACGCGGCCACCCGCGCCTGCCATGGAAACGCGCTCATGCACGCGCCTCAGGCGGGCTCTCGGAGACGGCCCCCGCGCCTTGCGCGTTCTTCTCGCGGCGCGCCTCGACGCGCGCGCAGAGCGCCTTCACATTGTCGTCGAACGAGGGCAAGTGGTCCCAGGGATCGCCGGCTTCGCCCAGCTCTTCGCGGAACGGGAACTCGGGATGCTCGGCGCGAACGTGGTCGACGAGGATCGCGCCCATCTCGCCCATGCGCTCCAGGTTGCGATAGACGCAGTCGTCGATGCCGACCCGGATCTCGTCGGCGTCCCGCACCAAGATCTTGAGCGTCTCGAAGAGGTTCTCGCCAAGGTCCGGATCATCGACCTCGAGCGCGAGGTGGGGCGAGCCGCGGTCCTTCATGAGGTTGCGGATCCGCTCGTCCATCGTGATGCCCGCCGAGACCACCCCGCCCGCCATGGTGGTCACGATCGCGTGATAGCGAGAGCTCACCATGTAGGTCGAGTTCCGCATCGCGCTGACCATGTCGAACATGTCGTACTCGTCGCTCACGACGACCGGGAAGGTGCGACCGGTGAGCGCTTCGATCTTGTCCATGAGCTTCTCGCCGGCGATGCGGTCGAGCTGCTCGCTCCCGAACATGACAGGGAAGATCGCGTGCTCTTTCATGATGCGCGCGGTCGCGTCCGCCATCGCTTGGAGGTAGGCGTCTTGCTTGTCGTCGATCTCGCTGCCGGCGGCGTGGAAGTAGACGCTGCCGTAGTGCACGTCGTCGTACATGCCGGTGAGCGCGTTCATCGCCGCGGCGGGCACGTTCGGCTTCACCGGCCACCAGAACGGGTTGATCGGGCAGAGCGCGAGAATCGGTGTCTCGCCGTCCCAGCCGTGGCTCATCAAGATCTCGCGACCCACTTCGGGCGGAGACGGCTCGAAGGGCCAGGCGGTGTCGGTCCCCGCGCGCGACGCGACGCCGAGCTTGCGCAAGATGTGCTGACTGTTCTCGTTCCGCGCGATGATGAGCGCGTGCTCGCAGTACTTCGTGACCATGTCGCGGAGCGAGCGGTCCATCTTGCCCGCCTCACCGCCGTAGCCGACCGCGAGCTTCTGCTCCGCGAGCGCCATCCCCAGCGAGCCGACCATCATCGTCGAGAGCGCGTTCGCGAACTTGCTCTTGAACATTGAGCCTTCGCAGGTGACGACCATGTGCTGCTCATGGATCGTATCGAAGAGCGTCTTCGGGAAGACCTTCGGGAGGTAGATCTGCTTCACGGTGCGGAAGTAGCCGCGGGTGAGCTCGGGGTTAATCGAGTAGATCGACATGTCGACGTGGTCGTCGCCGAAGAGGTGCCGGAACTGGCGGATCATCTCTTCCACGCGAACGTCCGCGCCCGTGTTGCGCGTCCCGCTGTAACCCGCGAGCAAAATCTTGAGCGGCTTGCCCGGCGCCCAGCGATCGCCCGCGTCGACCGCGTAGCGCGCACCGGCGGCCTCGATCAGCGCGCCCGTCGCCATCTGCAAAATGCGATCGGCGTCGAGCTGATCACGCAGCTTACGGCGCGCGACCTTGAACATCTCTTTGGCGACGTCGCGTAGGCCCTCTTTGTCCTTGGCTTTCGCTTTCGCGACCACGTCGTCCATGAAGTCGCGGACGTCGTCGGTGGAGACGTCGCGAAGCGCGAGCCCATCGGACTCCGTCCGCTCTTGAACGGGCTCGGGAACGTGCTTGGGCTTGCTGCCCGGCCGCCAAACCCGCGCCTTCTTTTTGGAGGTGTCGGTCACGCGTAGATCTCTTTTTGCGCGGAGGCCGGCTTCTTCGGGAGCGGCTTGTAGGGGTACTTGTAGCCGACGCCCTTCGCGAAACGGTGCAGGTCGGTGCAGTACTCGGGGAACGGCGTGGGCGCGACGCCCAGCTCAGTCACCGCGCGCGTGTTGTCGAAGACCGTGTCGTACGTGATGTACGGGAGGAAGACCTTGAAGAGCGAACCGACCAAGGTGAGCGTGTTCTTCGCGCGCATCCCGGCGAGGCCGTTCATCGCGCTCGCGAACGGACCTTCGAGCTGCGGAACGAAGCGCGCATTGCGACCTGTCGCGCGACCGATGGCGCGGGCGACCTCCTTCGCGGTGCGGCTCATGGTGCCGCTGCTCAGGTGGTAGATCATGTGATCGGGCTTGTCTTTGACGTGCAGCGTCGCGATCGCGTGGCCGACCCAGTTCGCGTTGACGATGTCGACGCGAACGTTGCCGTCAAAGGGCACCACCGGGAGGTCCGCGAGCGTGCAGAACGCGCGGACCATGTCGAACTGCGTGGTCTCCGGCATCCGTGAGTCGCCCATGACGATGGATGGCCGGAAGAACGTCTTCTGCACATCGGGCAAGAGCTCGCGCACCATGTGCTCGCAGAACTTCTTGGTGCGTCCGTAGGGATCGTAGTCGGAGCGGTTCCAGTCGATCGACTCGTCCTCAAGCACGACCTCGCGATCACGATGACCGCACACCGCCACGGTGGACACGTGACTGAAACGACGCAGGCCGTGGTCCTCATCGATCGCCTTGGCGAGCTTGATGACGCTGAGCGTGCCGCGGAGGTTGTTGTTGAGGCAGGCCTTTGCGCTCTTGCGGTTGAGCGACGCCGCGATGTGGAGCACCGACTCGGCGTTCTTGGTGACGTACTCGTAGTCGTCATCGCTCATCCCGAGCTTATCGCCGGTCAGGTCGCCCGTGATGATCTCGAAGCGATCGATCACGGACCAGAAGCGCTCGGCGTCCATGTGCATCTGGAGCGACTTCCAGAGCTTCGCGACACCCTCTTCGCGGTTCTTGGCGCGCGTGAGCACCGCCAGCTGATGATCGGTCTCGCGAAGCAGGACCTCGCAGACGTACGAGCCCAAGAAGCCCGTGGCCCCAGTGATGAACATGGTCGACATGACGTTCCTTTACGCGCTGGCTCGCTGGCCGCGATTCTTGGAGTCGCGGTTCTTGCTCTCTTCGAGAATCATGGCCGCCTCGCGCGTCAGATCCTGCGTGTCGTTCGGCTTGGGCAGCGGCACGTCATCGTAGATCTTCTCGTTCTTCAGAAGCGGGATGGACCAACGCTCGAGGCCTGGGATCTGCGTCTTCATCCAGTACTCGCGCCAGCAGTAGTCGAGCATGAAGCCGAACTCCTCGCGGTCGGCTTCGCTCAACGCGGCGGTCTCGTCGACCAGGTGGTCGGTGCGGAAGACGTAGTCGAGATCGTAGATGAACGGGCGGTACTGCTTGAGCATGTCGTCGACCTTGCCGAGCTTGCGGTCGGTCGAGCGGCAGTCCATCGAGAAGGAGCGGAGCTTCTTGTCGAAGCGCTCTCCCCAGCGCGAGTACTGCTTCTTGGAGAGCGTCTCTTTCACGTCCACCTTGCGGATGAAGTTCCGCGTCGCGCGCGCGACCTTGCGCACGCGCGCGTGGCCGAAGACCTGCTCAACGTCGGGGTCGACCGTGGTCGGGTCGAGATAACGGAGAAGGTTCTTCTCGGTCTTGTCTTCGGACTTGTCGTAGATGCCGCGGAAGGTGAGCGCGTTGAGCTCGACCGCGCGGCGGAAGGTGAACGGGTTCGCGTGCGACGAGCCGCACTGGTAGACCTCTTTGGCCTCGTCCCGAAGCGAAGCGGCGGTCACCAAGATCATCGCGCGCGCGACGGTGTCGACCGGCACGACGTCGAACTTGTTGGAGGCGCGAGCCGGCAAGCGTTGGAAAGCGGTCGAGAGGAGCCAGACGATCGGGCCGCTGGTGTTGATGCCTTCGTTCCAGCCCCGGAAAGGGTAGCTGCGCGCGCACTCCACGATCGCGGGGCGAAAGGTCGTCGTGGTGACGTCTTCGCGCAGCGCGATCAGGTGCTCGCTGAGACCCTTGCTGAACGTGTAGATGTTGGGCCAACCCAGCGAGACGGCTTGCGCGGTCACCGCGTCGACGCGCTCTTGCTTGAGCTCACCCTGCACCATGTTGTGCTCGAGCTTCTTCAGCTCCTCGTGCGGATCGAAGGTCACCCCGGTCGGACCCACACCGGGCGTGATCTCTTCAGCGACCTCACCATCCTGCAGACCCGCGACGAACGTGGTCGAGACGTGGACGTAGCGCGCGTGCTTGGCGATGGAGGCGAGATCAGCCGCGTGCGCCGCGCCGTGAATGTTCGCCTCGACGGAGTGCTGCGGGTCTGGCTCGAAGTCGGTCAAGCCCGCGAAGTGCACGACGACGTCAACGTCGGCCATCATCTCACGCGCCTTCTCTTCGCCGAGACCGCACCAGGGCTTCGTCACCTGCGCGTCGACGACGCGAACCTTGTCGGCGATGAGCGAGCGGATCCCCTGACCGAGCTTGTCGCGGAGCGGACGAAACGCTGGCGACGCTTCGAAGATGCGCTCGAAGCGCGCGTAGGCGTCCTCGCCCTTCTTGGGACGGATGAGCAAGGTGACGCGCTTCAGCTCAGGAAGCCGATCGAGCACCATCGAGAGCCAGACCTTGCCAAGAAAGCCGGTCACGCCGGTCACGACGAGGTGCTTGCCGCGGAAGTCGTCGCGAATCGAGATCGCGCTACCGTTCTTCATGTCCACCGCCATGTGAGTCGCCTTCGTCTTGTTCATGTTCTTCGCTGTCTTCTTCAACGCCATCTTCTTCACGCCTCCACCACGGGCCAGTCGTGGGCCTTCGCGATCCGGCGGAGGCGGCGGTCGGGATTGACCGCGCACGGCTGACCGATGGCGCTCATCAACAAGCTGTCGGCCGCGGTCGCGCCGTAAACGAAACTCTGTTCGAGATCGATGCCGACCTCGCTCGCGAAGCCGCGCGCCCACTGCCCCGCGACGCCACCGCCGAGGACGGGATCTTCCAAGCGCCCAGTGGCCTTGCTGTTGCGGATCTCAAGCCGGTTGCAAATCACGTCGTCCGCGCCGAGCTTGTCGGCGAGCGGCTGGATCACCAGATCGATGTTGTCGCTGATGAGAACGACGCGGCGACCTTGCTTCTTGGCTTGCTTGAGCAAGTCGAGCCCGACCTCCTCGAGATCGTCTTCGACGTACTTCTCGAAGAACTCCTCGCAGAGCACGACGAGACGGTCCTCAGTCATGTTCCGGATGCCCATCCAGGTCACCCTTGCGGCAGCGTCGCCCGCGGCGAGCTCACCCGCGATCGCGAAGGGGGCGGCCAAGGCGACGTTGCCCAGACGAGCCAGCCGCTCACCGATGCCTTGCGCATTAGCGGCCAACCAAGCAGCGGTGGTGATGGCGGGTCGCGGCAAAAGCGTGCCTTCGACTCGGAAAAACGCAGCGGTCTTCATAGAAATTCCTCTTCATCGCCAGCGCAGCCAGCGAACGAGGGCGGTGTAGCTCAGTTAGACTGACGTGTCAGTGCTTTTTTAGACTGACACGTCAGTCATGTTTCGTCATCGTAACTCTCAACGCTCGCTGTCGTCTATTTTTCGGTAATCATTGACGATTACGCGTTTAGGCGTGAAGGACAGGAGATGACGACGCCATCGATCAAGACACCGGACGGATTGCGCGTGCACACCGAGGGTTTGGTTTGGTCTGCGACCTACTCCTTTGGGCCGGGCATCGCACGGTCGCTGATCGTGAGGTCGGGCGACGAGCTGATCGTGGTGAGTCCCAGCTGTAAGACTCCGGATGCGCTTCTCGACGAGGTCGCGCGGCTTGGCCCGGTGGGGGCGCTTGTCGCTCCCAACGGCGTACATCATCTCGGGCTGCCGGAGTGGTCAAAGCGCTTTCCACACGCCGACCTCTACGCGGATCCCAAGACGGCGAAGCGGATCGGCAAAAAGCACCGTGATCTAAAGATGTTCTCGCCGCTAAAAGAGCTGAGCGAGCGCGCGGCAAACGGTATCGCGATTCACGATATCTCCGAGCATATGAAGTTCCCGGACCTCTTTCTGAGCGTCGATACGCCAGCGGGGACCACGTTCTTCTTCAACGACCTCTTCTCGAACCTGCCCGCCCTTCCCGCGTTCCTCCCCATCAAGCTGGCCTACAAGTTCACTGGGAGCGGCCCTGGCCTGAAGCTCAACCGGTTCTTCCTGATGGTGTCGGGGAGCGACAAGCAAGAGATCAAGCGGCAGATGCGCGACGCGCTCGACGCGAAGCCGCCCAGCGAGGTCATCTTCGGACACGGCAACCCGGTCGTTGGCAACGAGTGCGCGGGTGTTCGCGCCGCGCTCGACGACTAGCCGGTCACGGACGAAGAGACTCACGCGTCGGGAGATCTTCCTGCGCGGTCAGCTCCTCAAGGCTCCCGTTGGGACCATGCTTGAAGAGGCGGGTCGCGCAGTCACCGCTGGCGAAGAAGTCGTAGCGCATGAAGTAACGCTCGCCTGCTTCAACGCGGTACGAGCGCTCAATGGTGCACGATGCCGAGAAGTACTCCCGGTCGTCCGTGGCGCGCATGACCTCGAACGCCGTGTTGTGGTTGAACCAGTACATCCCTGGCGCGACGAAGAAGCTCGTCTCGAGATGCCGCTCGTCGCACGCGCGCTCCTCATCCAGGCGAACGAGCTTGCCGTTCGCGAAGAGGCTCTGCTCACACATGCCGCGCGGACGCGTCGCGTAGTGGTGCCGAATCATGTAGGTGATCTCTGCGCGCGGCGCGTCCGCAGCAGGCGGCGTGTGGCGCTTTACGCAGCCCGTGAGCGACGTCGAGAAGAGCGTCAGCGCAACAACAGCGCAGGGCAGCGAAACAGCGAGGCTCAAGAAGCGAGAGGAAGGGCAGCCGGCAAGCACCCGCCCAAGCTAAGTCGCGCACCCACCAGGTCGAGAAAAAATCTCACGCGGTCACGATGCAACGGTCTCTCGGTCGAGACGACGCGCCACCTCAGAGGAGCATGTTGAGCGGGGCCTCGATCAGCTTCTTGAGCGCCGCCAAATACTGGGCTCCGATCGCGCCATCGACCACGCGGTGATCGCAACTGAGCGTCATCTTCATGCGGCGGCCGGGGACGACCTGGCCGTCTTTGACGACGGGCTCTTCGCGAACCGTGCCGATCGCGATGAGCGCGCCTTCAGGCGGGTTGATGACCGCGGCGAACTCTTCGATGCCGTACATGCCGAGGTTGCTGATGCTGAAGGTGCCGTTTTGCATCTCGTCGAGCGCGAGCTTCTTCTCGCGCGCGCGCTTGGCGAGGTCACGGACCTTCTCATTGATCTCGAGCACGCCCAGCACATCCGCGTCACGTACGACCGGCGTCATCAAGCCGTCAGGGACCGAGACCGCGACGGAGATGTCGACGACCTGGTGATAGTGAATCGCGTCGCCGGCCCAGCTGGCGTTGACCGCGGGGACGCGACGGAGCGCGACCGCGCACGCTTTGATGATGAGGTCGTTGAGGGAGACCTTCCGCTCTTGCTTCTTGAGCGCCTCGTTCATCTTCTTGCGCGCGTCCCAGAGCGGACCGGCGTCGACGTCGATGGTGAGGTAGAAGTGCGGGACGGTCTGCTTCGACTCGGTCAGGCGACGCGCGATGGTCTTGCGCATTTGTGAGGCCTTGACGATCTCAGGGCCGCGGCGCGCACCACGTGAAGCGCTTTGAGAAACCGCTTGAGCGCTCGCCGCGCCGCTCGCGAGGAAGCTCTCGACGTCGCGCTTGATGATGCGGCCTTTGGGACCCGTTCCGATCACGGCGCGGAGCTCGATGTCGTGTTCGCGCGCCATCCGCCGAACGAGCGGAGACGAGAGGACGCGTTCACCTTCGCGACGAACCGCGCGTTGGGTCATCTCGTGGACCGCGCTCGAGGCATGCGCAGGCATGGGCGCGGGCGGCGTGTTCACCGGAACAGGCGCAGACGCAGGCGCGGGAGCGGGAGCGGGCGCGGCTTGAGTCGAAGCCTGAGACCCCTGGCTCGCCACTTCCGCGAGCAGCGCGCTGATGTCTTCACCGGCCTTGCCGATGATCGCGACCGGGGTGTCCGGCGCGAGAGTCTCTCCGGCCGGGACGAGGATCTTGAGGAGCACGCCGCGATCAAAGGAGCGGAACTCCATCGTCGCTTTGTCGGTCTCGACCTCGGCGAGCAGGTCGTCGATGTCGACCGCGTCGCCTTCCTTTTTGACCCAGGCCGCGAGCGTGCCCTCTTCCATGGTGGGAGAGAGCTTGGGGAGTCCGATGATCTTCGCCATGTCGTGCTCTATCTCGCGTAGGTGGCTTTGCGAACGGCCTCGACGACGCGCGGGACGGTCGGCAAGACGAGGGTTTCGAGGTTGGTGGCGTACGGCATCGGAAGGTCAAGCGACGCGACGCGTTCGATCGGAGCGTCGAGGTAATCAAACGCGCGGCGCTGAACCTGATCGGCGATCTCGGCGCCCGGGCCGCCGTAGGGCCAGTGCTCGTGGACGATCACGCAGCGATTGGTCTTCTTGACGCTCTCGACGATGGTCTCGATGTCGAGGGGGCGCAGCGTACGCGGGTCGACCACTTCGCACTCGATGCCATCCTTCGCGAGCTCTTCTGCTGCTTCGAGCGCGGTGTAGTACGGCGAGCCCCACGCGACGATGGTGCACCCGTCGCCTTCGCGCGCGATCCGCGCTTTGCCAAATGGGATGAGCTCGTCGTCGTCCGTCTCCGGGACGTCGCCCTTCACGTTGTAGAGCGTCTCGCCTTCCAAGAAGACGACGGGGTTGTCGTCGCGGATGGCGGTCTTGAGCAAGCCTTTGGCGTCGCGCGGGGTCGAGGGGATCGCGACCCAGATGCCCGGGATGCTGACGTAGAAGGGGCTCACCGCGTGGCTGTGCTGCGCGCCGACCTGCTTGGCCGCTCCGTTCGGTCCGCGGAAGACGATCGGGACGGTGATCTTGCCGCCGCTCATTTGGTAGATCTTCGCGGCGTTGCTGATGATCTGGTCAAAGGCGACGAAGCTGAAGTTCCAGGTCATGAACTCGATGACGGGACGCAAGCCAGTCATCGCGGCGCCGATGCCGATTCCGGCGAAGCCCGCTTCCGCGATGGGCGTGTCGATGACGCGCTTTTCGCCGAACTGCGCGAGCAACCCTTCGCTGACCTTGTAGGCGCCTTGGTAGTGGCCGACCTCTTCGCCCATCAGGAAGACCGCTTCATCGCGATCCATTTCTTCGAGCAACGCTTCGCGAACAGCTTCGCGGTATCGGATGGAACGCATCAGGCCTGCCCTCCGTTCGTCGGGTCGTAGCGATGGGGATCGGTAATGAGCGAGGGCGCGTAGACCGAGTTGTGCATGAACGCTTCGCTCGCGGGCGGCGATTCGTTCGCGAACTTGATCGCGTCGTCGATCTGCGTGTCGATCTCGACGTCGATGTCGTCGAGCTGGTCTTCAGTGATGCCCGCTTCCATCAAACGCGTCCGCGCGATGTGACAGGGATCGGACTTCTTTCGCTCTTCCAGCTCCGCGCGTGAGCGATACTTCGCCGGGTCGCTCATGGAGTGACCGCGGAACCGATACGTCTGGACCTCGATGAAGGTCGGCCCACCACCGTTGCGCGCACGGTCGACCGCGAGCTGCAAACGACTCGTCGTGGTGTCGATGTCGTGGCCCTCAAAGCGGTCACCGATCATCCCGTAGCCAGCCGCCTTGAGCGTCAGGTCCTCGATCGCCGAGGTGCGCGACATGGGTGTGCCCATGGCGTACTGGTTGTTCTCGCAGACGAAGACGATCGGGAGCTTCCACAGACCGGCGAGCGACATCGCTTCGTGGAAGCCGCCGATGTTGGTCGCGCCCTCGCCGAAGAAGCAGATCGTGACCTTGCCGTCGTTCAGGTACTTGGACTTGAACGCGGCCCCCGCGGCGAGCGCGAGGTGACCGCCAACGATGCCCCAACCTCCAAAGAAGCCGTTCTCGACATCGAAGAAATGCATCGAGCCGCCGAGGCCGCGAGAGCACCCCGTGTCTTTTCCAAAGAGCTCCGCCATCCCGGCGCGGGGCGTCATGCCGAGCGCGAGCGCGATGCCGTGATCGCGATACGTCTGGAAGACATGATCTCCATCGCGTAGGGCGTGCGCGGCGCCAACCGCGATCGCTTCCTGGCCGATGTAGAGATGAAGGAAGCCTCCGATCTTGCCCTGCGCATAGGCGCGCGCCGACTCCTCTTCGAAGCGGCGGATCGTCGTCATTGTTCGGTACTGCTCAAGCAGCCGGTCTCGTCCCGATGCCACGCGTTCCTCCTGACAAGAACAGCGAAGCGCCGTCCTCGTGCGGGCAGGCTACCGAAGTGGGCGAAGGCCCTGCAACTGCGCAAACGAACGAACTCTGAGACGCGTCCAAAGCTGAGCGCCAAGTCCTTGGAAGACCCTCATCCGCATTCGAAACGAAAAAGGACACCCGAAGGTGTCCTTTCTCTGTGTTGCCCGCGTTGAGCAGGCCGGCTCGAATCAGAAGAAGCTGTTCGAGATGCCGTAGCGCGCCTGGAGGTCAATCAAGAGCTCAAGGAACGACTCGTTCTGCGTGAGACGACGGGAGACCTCGTCGCGCGCGGCGCCCGGAGGCATCGCGTTACGCTCGGCCTGGAGGTCGACCAAGCGACGCAGGAGCTGGAAGCCCAGCTGCTGCTCCTCGAGGTTGAACTCGATGCTCGGCTCGACGCGGACCGCGATGTACGGCGTGTGGAAACGGTCCGACTCGTAGATGACGTACTGGGCGTCTTCCGGATCCGCGGCGGTGCCGTGACCCAGGAGGGAGCCGTCGCCGTATGCCATCGTCGGGCTGCCGTCGGGCTGCGTGTCGGGGATGTCGTGTCCGCCGCCGCTGTCGAGCTTGAAGATGATGAGACGCTGCTCGAAGCTCGTGTCGTAGAAGACCGGGAACTGCGCGAGCGCGAGCACGGTGGCCCAGGTACGCAGGATCTCGTTGCTCGTGTCGGAGATGGTCGGGCCCGGGTAGACCGTGGCCTGGTCGCCGCGACAAGGCACGCGGGCGCCGCCGACGTTGCACTCGCCGAGCGTGACACCGCGGTACCAGCTCAGGTTCTGCACGACCGGGTCGGCTCCGCTCACGTCGACCCGCGGCGCGAACCACGACTCGTCGTTGAGGACCATGCCGCCGAAGAACTCCGTCATCTCGACATCGAAGAGGTCGTAGAAGTTGATGAAGTATCGCTCGTCAGCGCCGAAGCTCAGGCCCCAGTCACGAAGCGCGAGGGCGAGAAGCGCGAAGTACTTGTCGTAGAAGACGCCAGCGCGCTCTGCGCGGAAGAAGCCCTGGTGGCCTTCTTGGTACTGCGTCCACATGCCGTAGCCCTGACCCATCGGAAGGGAGAAGTCAGCGCCGGTCATGTCGGTGTCCTCGCCCATGTGGACGTAGACGTCGGCGGTGCCGTCGCCGTCTCGGTCCTCACCGCGGTAGGAACCGATGTCCGGGAGGTTCACGAGCTCGGTGAACCAGTTCATGGCGTCAACCGAGGCGAAGAACTGGTCGTTGAAGCCGAGAGGACCGTCGTTGCTGCTGAAGCCCGGCTCGAAGAAGAGGCGGAAGAACAGGTGCTGGTAGATCTTCGCGGCGCTGACGACTGAGCCGTAGGACGCGAGGGTACGCGGACCGCTTCGGTAGAAGCGACGGTTGTAGGTCGAGGGGTAGCTCTCTTCCCAGCTGCGTCGGAAGTGGTCGATGGCCTCCTGGAAGGACTCACCGGCGTCGAAACGGTTACACCAGGAGATATCCGCGGTGCGGCTGTCCGAGCAGAAGAGGTAGCGAGTCGGCCAGAAGTCGAGCTCACGGTCTCCGTCGCGGTCACTGTCGTACGCGACGCCGTCGACGTAGTCGCGGAAGTCCTCGTCGAAGTTCGAGCAGACACAGTTACGGTCACCACCACACGGCTCCGGGAGACGGGTGTAACGCGGGTTCCGAATGCAGCGCTGCGTGACCGGCTGGGTCAGGCCGTCCTCGCCGTAGGTCGCGAGCGACGGGTTGGATCCGGTGTCCGCGTACGGGCACTGGATGTCTTCGTCACAGGACTCACCACCGTTGTAGATGCGCATCCACTGGCGGTCGGTCGTGTGCGAGAGGGTCAAGCCGTCGAGCGAGTCGCCCGAGCTGACGCGGGGGTCGCCCACGTAGGCTTCGACGCGGTCGAAGTAGTTCCAGACCGTCGCGGCCTTGTCGTAACGACCGAGGCCCTGGACGTCGGACATGTCACCCGCGTAGTCCATCGTGGAGCTGCTGGTGTAGTTGTAGATGCCTCGCGCGGAGCGCTCGTTGCGGACCTCGCGAAGGTCGGCGAGGAAGCGGTTGACCTCACCACCACCGACGAAGCCGTCCGCGTTTCCGTCAAGCGTGGGGCTGTCGTAGTCCTCAAGCTGCGGAAGCGCGAGGTCACCGTCGGCGACCTGGTTGAAGTAGCCGTTGCCGTAGTGGTTACGGTCGAAGGTGCCGCCGAAGTTGTGGCGGAGACCGACGCTGTGACCCATCTCGTGGTACTGGACGTTTCGCGCGTAGAGCTGCTGCATGCGGATGCTGGCCTCTGAAGCCGAGCGACCGCGGAACGCTTCCGCGAAGTACTCCATGTACCGACGGCGGTACATGCCGGCCTCGATGTCATGGAAGCAGGCGTTGTGGTTGCCGAGACGCTCCTTCTCACGGTCGCCCTGGAGAAGGTGGTCGATGAAGCCGTTGCCGCGGAACGGCGAGACCTGGTTCATGATCGCGTCGTCGTTGATGCGAGCGCTTGCGGCGACGTTCGTCATGTCCGCTTCGTTCGCCTTGAAGTGGGCCTGCATGACCTCACGCTCAACCGCGCCGAGAAGACGGGACTCGACCTCGGTGCCCTCGAGCTCGCGCATACGGTCGCTCAAGATGTTGGCGCGACCCTCGACGCCGCGAAGACGCTCAATGCGCGGCATGGCGCGGTGGATCATCTCGTTGAGGCGTCCGCTGATATCGACCGGGATGGCCGGGCGGCTGCCGTCTTCTGTGGTGAAGCCGTCGGAGCCCGAGGCCGCGATACCAACCGGATGCTCGGTGGTACCCGCGCGGTCGTAGTACTCACGAAGGTTCTCACCCGTGAGCCACTCTTCGTCCGCGCCTTCTTCGCCCGGTGCACAGCCCAGGTCACCGACGCAGCGAAGCGCGGGGAACCAGGTGTTGCCGAGGAGGCTGCCGGCACGGGTCACGTTGGCCGCGAAGTTCGCGTCCGCCGTGATGAGCTCGCCGGTCGCCGGGTCGGCGCGAAGCTCGGAGAGACCACCGAACGGCGTGTAGACCTGGTCGACGTAGCTGAAGTACTGGTAGCGAAGGTCGCCCGGCTGCTCCCACTTGCCGTCCGGCACAAGCTCGTCGCAGGTCTGGTCCTTGCTCGTACGCTGAAGGTCACACGAGTTCGTGATGAGGAGCATCATGCACTCTTCGCCACGGAACTCGTACTGGTAGACGTCCGGCATCGTGTAGTCGTCGTAGGACTGCGGGTTGGTCGGCTCGGTGAACGCGTCGTTCACGATCTGACAGTCGTAGGGCATACGAACGCCCTGCGCGCGGAACTCGTCCGGCGAGATGAAGGGGTCGTACTTGCCAGCACAGGTGCCACCCACATCGTCGGCGGAGCCGCAGAAGCAGTACGTGGTCGGGTCGTCTTCCTGACAGGTGACGGTCGCGACCGAGTAGTCGGGAACCTCGCGGTTCTGCGTGGAGCGCCAGCCCTCCATGAAGACCTCGTTCCAGTCGCCGATGACCTGGTAGGCCGACTTCACGAGGTAAGGCGGGTAGTTGTCCGTGAGGTGGTAGCGGACCGGGCGAATCTCTCGGTCCTGAAGCGGGATGGTGCAGCGACGCGCGGCACGGTCACACTCGGAACCAGGGGTGCCGGGGGTGTCTTCGTACTGGCCGTTGCACTCCCAGTCGGCGCGACACTCGGTGTCGGTGAGCGACGACTGGAAGAAGTTGTGACGCGGACGGTAGAACGCGAGGAAATCGGTCTCGCCGTAATCCTCAGTCAAACCACCGTTACAGATGTTGCGACCGAGGTCACAGAACGCGCCGAGGCCACAGTCCTCGTCTTCGGTGCAGTGACGACGAAGGGTGTCGGTCGCCTGACCACCACGCACGTAGGTGCGCTGGAGGCTGCGGAAGACACCGAAGCGGTCGTACTCATCGTAGGTCTGCGTGCCGACCGCGTAGGTGTGGTTCGGCGGGACGCGAAGGAAAGCGTTCCGGGTCGGGAACGAGTACGTCTGGCAGGGTCCGCCGCCGAGGAACAAGCAGTTCACGCCGGGGGAGACCATCGTCTGCGTGGTGAAGCTCATGTAGTGAACCGAGTCACTCATGCTGCCGGGCCACTCGTCGCCGAGACGGTAGTTCGGGTCCTCGCCGACGCGCACGAACTGCGGCGCGTAGTGGGCGGGGAAGTCGCTGTGCGCGCCGTCCTCTTGGATAAGGAAGTGCTGCGACTCACGACGGGAGCCACCGTAGAGGTCCATCGTGTCCATGAGGAGCGAGAACGACTGAACGTGGTTCATCGACCAGTCCACTCGCATGAAGTCTCGCTCGTACCAGCGACGGTCCATGGTGTTCTCGACGGTGACGTTGGTCACCTCACCCGTGAGCCCGTTGTACGAGCGTCGGATGTCGATGTGGTTCTCAATGGCGAAGGCCGCGAGCGGCTGGCCACGGAAGTCGGCGTCACGACCGTCATCGTTACCACCATCGATGAGCTCGTACGCGCGGTAAGCGAAGAGGAAGTCCTCGTCGATGACCCAGCGAATGCGCGCCACGGCGCCAAACCAGCCCTTATCGATACCCAGGTCCGTGAAGAACGAGTCTCCGCGGAACGTACCGGTGTAAGCCGTCGCCGCCGCATCGGAGTCGAGGACGGTTTGGTTCATCCACCACTCACCCTCGAAGATGCTCTTATCGACGAGGTTGGTCTGGACCTGAATGACGTCGTCCGCACCCGTGTTGCAGCCGGCGAGGCCGAACATGCTAAGCGCGAGTGAGAGGACGAGCCCAAGGCGTGTGATCTTGTGCATGGCTTTGTTTTGCTTGTTGGAGTGCGTCTGTTGATTGTTCATGGTGGTCCTCATCAGAAGCGCAGGTAGTTGGCGATCCCGTAGTCTCGCTCAAGCTGGATGATCTGGAAGAAGAAGGACTCAAGCTCGCGGAGGCGGTCATCGAGTCGCTCGATTTCGTTGTCGAGGCGAACCGTGTCACTCGGGATGGAGTAACTGGCGTCAGCCAAGCAGGCGTTGTCGTCAGCCGAGAGGTTGGCTGAATCGTTGGGCGCGCCGCCGAAGTCGCCACGGTAGGTACGCAGCGCCTGGACGAGGCAGGCGGAGACGCCAGCTTCCTCGACCATCTGGAAGCCAATGGACTCGGCGTTCGGCACGGCGACGGTCGGCTCGACCTGCCACGCGATGAACGTCTTGCCGTAGCGCGGCGAGGCGTAGGTGATGTAGTCGGTGCCCTCGACGGCATCGGCGTCGGGACGGTGGCAGTCGCCCTGTCCCTCAACACAGATGAAGAGCTGGTTCTGGAAGCTCGTGTCGAAGAAGACCGGGAAGTCGGCGAGCGCGTAGACCGCGGCCAAGAACTGAATGGTCGAGAACGCACCGAACTCGAGCACGGGAAGACCCGCGTACGTGTCCTCGGGAGCCGGTCGGCAGGTCGAGGGGTCGCTGCAGTCACCTCGGTAGAGGTTCATGTAGACGAGCTCGGGGTCGAGACAGGTCGGGAACGTTCCGCCGTTACAGGCGATGCGCGGCGCGATGGCCTCCGGCTGGTCGGCGATGAGTCCCTGGAAGAGCTGCTGCATCTCGACCGGGAAGAGGTCGTAGAAGTTCGTCCAGTACGGGACATCGCGGGTGTAGCTGGGCGCTCCGAAACCACGCGAGGTGAGCATCTGCATCGTGAACCACTTCTCGTAGAAGGAGCCGATGCGCTCGATGCGCGTGATGCCTGAGAGACCTCGCTGGTAGGTCGTCGAGAGGTAGCGGCCAGTGCCGAGCGGCATCCGGAGCTGTGCGCCCGGCGCGTCCGGGTCGACGCTCACGCGCTGGTAGCGCTCCCAGCCTTCGTTCCAACGGTACGTACCGATGTCGGGCGTCGCGAGGACAGACCCGTAGAAGTTGAGGATGTCAGCCGTCGCCATGAACTGGTCGTAGAAGCCGAACGCGCCTTCGGAGGAGCGGAAGTCTTCATCGGTCTGGTACTGGTAAAGCATGCTGTGGAAGACAGCCTGCAGGATGTTGTACTGACGTCCGATGAGGCGACCGAAGAGGTAGTTGCCGATCGAGAAGCTCGAGCGGTACCGGCGGAAGTTCGTCCAGAGGTACTGGCGCTGGAACTGCTCGCCGATGTTGCGGACGACCTCGCGGTAGCTGTCACCCTCATCGAAGCGGTGACACCAGCCGATCGAGCCGACGCGATCATCAGTGCAGTAGCGGTACTCGACCGGCGCCCAGCGCGGGCTCGGGTCGTCAATCGCGGCCTGCTCCATGTCGTCGTCGAAGTTGGTGCAGATGCTGCCGTGGCCCGAACCAGCCGGGTGCGGCGAACAGGTCTGAACCAGACCGGCGGTCAGGTTGGACTCCAAGAGCTCGCCTGAACGCGAGCCGGAGCCGTTGAAGGGACACTCGGCGTCGGTCTCGCAGACCTCACCACCGTGGTAGTACTTCACCCAGCTGCGCTCGGTGTTGATCGGCGTGATGTCGGCGTACTCGAGACCGGCCTCGTTGTCGTAGACCTCGACCAAGTCGCCGTAGCCGAAGCTGATGGCCGCGTGGTCGTACTTGCCGGCTTCCGCGACGGTACGCTCGTACCACTGCGCCGTGTACTCCATGACCGAAGTGTTCATCCACTTGTCGATCCCGAGGAGCTCCTGGCGCTCCTTCGCGGCCTGGTAGTCCGCCTCGTACGCGCGCTGCTCGGCGACGCTGAGACCGTTGGTCCCGTCGATGTCGAAGTCACGCGGGTCGGGAAGCTGAACGCGATCCCGGATGTGGTAGTACTCGTCGAAGTAGTTCGCCGGGTCGGCGCTTGAGCCGAAGCTGTGGCGAAGACCGAGGCAGTGACCCAGCTCGTGGAGCTGCGTCTCGAAGTACAGGTTCCGGTTGAGGGAGATCTCGAGGCGGCCTCGCTCCCAGTCACGGTGGTTGTTGACGAACTCAAGGACTGAGTTGTCGACGAACTCGTTCGGCATCATGACGTTCGCCGAGCTGATCTTCGTCTCGGTCTCGCGCCAGTAGTTGACCTGCTCCGAGACGTCGGTCCGGAACGGGGAGACGCGGTTGAGAATCTCGTCGCCGATGTCAGAGGGCGTGATGCCTTCCGGGATGACGTCGATACCCGCGAGCATGAGCGTCTCTGGGTTCTCCATGAGGCGTCGCTCGGTCGGGGTACCGGCCAACGTGTTACGGCGGTCGATGTACGTGTTCGCGCGGCCTTCAGGACCGGAGAGGTCCGCGGCGCGGCTCAAGTAGCGGCCCATCTGGTTGTTGATCTGGTTGCGCAGACCCGGGTCCATCTCGCCGACGCCGTCGATGGCGACGTTGAAGTCACGCTGCGGCGTGGCCGGGAGCTGAACGCGCTCAAGGTTCTCGAGGTAACCGCGGACATCCTCGCCGAGGATGAAGTCACGGTCCGTGAGGGCGCCGTTGAGAAGGTCGTAGTTCTGGAGCGCGAAGGTGCGGTAGCCATCGAGGGCCGGCCCACCGATGTTCGCGTCACCCACGATGAGCTCACCGGTAACGGGGTCACCACGAAGTGTCGCGACTCCGAGGAAGCGCGTGCCCGGCTGGTCGACGTAGCTGAGGAGCTTGTAGCGCATGTCGCCGCGCTCCTGGCAGTCGAGGCCGTCGAAGGTTCCACCATTGGCGAGCACCGCGGCGCGGTTGCAGTTGTTGACACGGAGCTCAACCATGCACTCGTCGCCTTCTTGCTCGGCGTTGAACCACTCGAAGAAGTGAATGTCGGAGAGATCCGGACGGTTCATGTCCGGCTCCGCACCTTCGGGCACGTTCACGTGACACTGGTACGGGTTCACGACGCCACGGGCGGCGGCCGCTTCCGGCGTCTCGAAGGGATCGTAGAGACCGGCGCAGGTCGGGTTGATGACCTCGCCACCATCCGAAGTGCAGTAGCAGTACGCCTCCGGGTCTTCGGTCTGACAATCGATGCGCGGGTACTCCGCGCTCGGCAAGCCCTTGAGGTCACGCACGGTGCGCATGAAGACCTCGTTCCACGAACCGATGAGCGCGTGGCTCGGCTTCATCAGGTGGCCCGGAACCTCGTGCGAGGTGTAGTAGACGATCGGGCGGGTGCGGCGCTCGGCGTACGGGATCGAGTTGCCCGCCTCGTCGTACCAGTCGCGCCAGATGTTGTGGCGGTTCGCGTTGTAGTTGAGGAAGTCGGTGATGCCGAAACCGGGCTCGTCGGCGGCACGCGCGCGGTCGACCGTGAGGCGCTCGACGCGGAAGTAACCGTGACGCTCGAAGCGCGTGTCGAGCCAGTTCTCGGGAACGTACTGGCGCGTGTCGCTGACCTTGAGGAAAGCGTTCCGCACGAAGACGGCGTTCGAGTTACACGCCGGCGCGTCACCGTAGACCGAGGTGCACCACTGGACGGTGCCGGGGCCGAAGGGGTTCGGAACCTGACCGGGGGAGATGATCTCCTGCGTCACGAAGCTGAAGTGGTAGAGGTCGCCCTGGTTGTAGTCTTCAGCGAGGTCACGCTCGCCGGCGCTGCAACCGGCGGAGGTGTCGTCGATGCCCTGACAGGCCATGAAGTCGAACGTGGGCTGCCACGAGTCGGGGAACTCCGACGCGCCCTGAATGAAGAGGTCGGCCGGCTCGCGGTTGTAGAGGCCGAGGATCTCGTAGAGGTTCGCGATCTGGCCGTAGTACGCGGGCAACAGGTTCTTCGACCAGTTGACGCGCATGTACTCGCGCTCGTACCAGCGACGGTCGGTCGCGTTCTCGACGAGCACGTTCTGCTCCTCGCCAGTCACCGTGCTGTACGCGCGGCGAATGTCGAAGTGCGACTCAATCATGAACGCTGCGACAGGCTGACCAAGGTAGTCACCTGGCTCCACCTCGGAGGGGTTACCGCCCTCGAGAATCTCGTAGTCGCGATACGCAAAGAGCGTGTCCTCGTCGATGACCCAGCGAACACGCGGAATGCTTCCGAGGTCCGACGCGCCGAAGTCGATCGCGGAGTCACCCGGGTACGTCCCGATGCCTGCCGACTCGTAGTCAACGTCGATGACGGTGGACGAGAAGTACCAAGAGCCCGTGAAGAGGCTCTTCTGCACGACGTTCACGCCGACACGGTTCACGGTCGCAGGTTCGGCACAACCGATTGCGAGCGAGAGGGCGGTGGTCAGCAGCGCGACCGAGAGAGAGAGATGACGCTTCATGCGTTTACCTTCGAGATTTGAAAAAAAGAGAGCGCAGCAAAAGAGAGCTGGGGATTTTGTTGGCGACCAACCGGTGAGATGGAATCGGGTAGTGCGCCGGCGCGTTGAGACCGCGCCAATTGGCCATAGACGTGGGCGCCTAGGACCTTGGGCGGTCGGTGGTGCACGAATGACCTTCCGATGTCAATCGGAGGCTCGTGAGCAGTACAAAGACGTGCCAGTTGGAAGTTCATCGGGATTTGGACAGTCGTGACGGTCGTTAGTGGTTGCACAACGGGGGACTCCGAAAGAGGAGCCGCCGGGTGACACCGCAATCGACATGCCAAGCGATCGTCCATCGGCCCTAAGTGCTTCAGATCAGGACGTTAACTTCTGATCGCGCGCTGTCTACAGAAGGCCGGAGGATCTCGGACAAATTGTCTCGAAGACGAAAAGCCACGTAAATACATGGAGTTAAGTCCGTCAGGTCCTTAACACATCCGGACTCGGCAGTTCGTAGCCCCGGAATGATTAGGGAATTCACGAATGATCCCAAGTGAGGTCTCCGTGCTCCAGCATCCAGTAGGTGGGAGGGACAGTCACCACCATTAGTATTATCGAGCACGCTAAGCGATCGATCTTCTTCCGAGAATCGATCGCCCGGGAGGTTGGCACGCATGCTGCGTTGTACGGGGATGACGCCAGTCCACGGAGGTGCGTGATGTCCAAGATCTTGAGCTCGATCGTCAGTCTGTCCCTTTGCGCCATCGTGATGACGGCATGCGGTGACGACGATGACGGACCCGCCGACGCCACGTCAGACGTGATGTCCGACGTCACAGACGACACCAACGCGGAAGACACCGCGGAAGACACCGGCGCCGACACCAACGCGGAAGACACCAACGTCGCCGATACGAACGTCGCCGACACGAGCGCGGACGCGAGCGATGACGCGACAGATGCGATGCCGGACGCGATGACCGACGCGGGTGCGATGGGTTGCAGCGAAGACGACTTCATGACGCTTGAGCGACCCGACTACGTCGACATCGCGCGGACCTGCTCTGTCATGAACTTTGGCTCGCGTGATCGTCCAGGCATCGAAGAGCGTGTCGCCGAGTGCATTCGCGGGATGGTTGGCGAGGACATGCTGTCGGCGTCGTGCGCGCTCTGCGCCGGCATCAGCGGCGGCTGCGGACTGCAACATTGCGTCTCGGAGTGCATCGATGGCGGCGACGATTGTACCGCGTGTCTTTGCGAGAACCGGTGCTTCGCGAGGTTCGATGCGTGCTCGGGCGTCGACAGCGGGATGTGTGATCCACCCGCATGTCCCGACGGACAGATCGAGTGCGATGGCGCGTGTGTCGATGGCGCGAACGACGCGAACAACTGCGGATCGTGCGGCAACGTGTGTGGTCGCGACGAGGTCTGCAGCGACGGCTCGTGCGGCTGCCCGGAAGGCTCGGAAGAGTGCGACGGACGCTGCGTTCGCACCGACACCGACCCGTTCCATTGCGGCGGATGCGGCATGGAGTGTCCTGCCGGCGAGCTCTGCCACATGGGCTCGTGCTTGATGGAGTGCCCCCGCGCCGCAGAGACCGCCGCCCACTGGGAATGCGGCGGGAGCTGCGTGGACCAACGGACCGATCCCTTCCATTGCGGCGGTTGCGGAACCATCTGTCCGGCTGACGCGCCAGTCTGTGTCTCCCGACGCTGCCGCGCGGAGTAGCCGACGAGCTGTTCGCGGAGGAACGTCGCGGGCGATCGCGGCGTATCCTCCTGGCATGTCCTACACCCACCGCGAGCACCCTTCTCACGAGGGCTACGCCGAAGCGAGCGACGCGTATCTCAACGCGCTTGAAGCGATCGATGACGGTCGGCGAGGTCGACCGATCCGCGAGAAGGCGTACCGGCGCGCGCTCGCGGAGATGGAAGAGGAGCACGGGCCACACAGCAAGCCGGCCGGCGCGGCGCACTACTACTTGATCTCGTTTCTCCAAGGCGAAGGACAACACGCCAAGGCGACCCCGCTCTGGGCCAAGCTCTTTCGCATCGAGGAGAAGAACTACGGCGTCCCGCATTGGGAGCTCGCTGGCACGCTCAACAACATTGGCCTTCACCTCAATCGTCTCGGTGACCATGACCAAGGCGAGGTCTTCCTGAGGTGGGCGATCGCGATGCATGAGCACACCGACCACGACTTCGGCACCGCCCTCTTCAACCTGGGCGTGGTCCTCAACCGACGCGACGAGCACCGCCGCGCGAGCGTCCTCTTCGCGCGCGCCATGACCGCGGCCAAGAAGGTCAAAACCCGCGCGGAGTCGATCTTCATGCTCGCGCTCGACACCAACCAGCTGGGTACGCTCGATGAAGCGGTCGACGCCATGCTCGCCGCGGTTACCGCGCACCGAGGAGACGACATCGACGTCTATGGCCCGATGCTCCTCGAGGTCGCGGTGGCCCTCGCCGCGACGGATCGCGGCGAAGAGGCGCTCATCGCCGTGAGCGAGGTGGTCGAACACGGAACGGAGACGATCCTGGAGGACCGTGAAGCGGATCTACTCACGCGCGCCCACACCTTGAAGATCGCCCTGCTCAACGCGCTCGAGCGACCGTACGAAGCAGAGCAAGCGCGAACAGACGCCGCCGACGAGCTGGACCTCGATATCAGTGACGAAGCGCGAGGGCGCTACGATCGCGCGGTTTCCAACTGGAATTGGAAGCTCCGCAGGCTCGCCCAAGACGCGCAGCGAGACCACCCGGGCGACTACGTTTATACGCTCTGCAAAATCATCGCGGACGGGGATCTTGAGACCGAGATCAGCGCGATCGACCGCGCGATTGGAAAGGACACCTTGAGTCGGTCGTACGAGCGTGCGCTTCTCGAGCGAAAGCTGGACCTGCTCTTGCGGCTCGATCGTCAGGGAGACGCAAAGGCGCTCTTGAAAAGCGCGGACGCGGTCGTCGCAGGTCTCGCGGCCGCGCGCTTGGGCGACTTCGACCGGCTCGACCAGATGGTCACCGAGCTCGCGGCGCCGCTTCGCAAAGGCGGAAACAAGAGCTGGAGCGGCGCCTAGGGCGAGTCTGCGCGGCGGGAGGTTGCCGCGACCCACGGAACCAGCACGAGATAGGCGGCGGAGAGGACCGTCGCGAGCAAAAAGACGAGCGCGTAGTCGTAGGTATCGCCCAGGTAACCGCCGATCCATCCCGCTGGCATCTTGCCGACGACCTCGATGGTCGCGAGCACGGTGTAGTGAGTCGCCCCGATTCGGCGATCCACCCGCGACATCATGAACGCGAACATCGCGGTGGTGAGCGCGCCGCCGAAGAGATGCTCCGCGCACGTGGCGCCGATGACCATCGCTTCGGTGGGCGAGCCATCCACCACCAGTGACCACTCGAGCGCGATCGGGATCACGCGCAGCACCGCACAGATCGTGACCGCTCGAAGCAGCGGGACTTTGCTCGCGAGGGTCCCGCCGAGGACCGAGCCAACAAGCGAGAAGACCATCCCGTAGGTGCCGATGTAGAGCCCGATTTGGCCCGCGCTGAACCCCGCATCGACCAGGAACGGGCGGAAGAGCACATCGGACATCGACTCACCAAGCTTGTAGGTGGCGATGAAGCACATCAGCGCGAGCGCGCCGGGCGCTTTGACGGCTTCGAGCAAGAGCGGAAGGACCGAAGGCGGTCGCTCGCTTTTGGGTTCGCCGCGCATGGTGGCGGAAGGGGACTCCTGAAAGAAGACAACCGCCAAGAGCGCGAGCAAGGTCAGCCCAGCCATCCCGAAGAAGAGCCCCGACCACCCGATGTCGTCAGTGAAGCTCATCAACACTCCGCCGGCGGTCAGCATCCCGAGCTTGTAGCCAACCACCTGCGCGGTGTTCCCGTAGCCCAGCTCTTCTTCCTCGAGGAGATCGACCGCGAGCCCGTCCACCGCGATGTCCATCGTGGCCGCGGCTAGGTTCATCAAGAAGATGAGCGCGAGGAGCGGGATCAGCGCGTCACGGGGGAGCGACCCCGCGGCCACGCACAAGAGCACCAGGACGCACTGCATCGGCAGGATCCAAGACCGCCGCCGACCGAGGCGAGACAGATAGAAGCGATCCACCGCGGGTGCCCACAGCGCTTTGATCATCCACGGGAGCGAGAGCGCCGACGCAAACGCGATGTCGGTGAGCGAAGCCCCTTGTCCGCGCAGGTAGACAGGCAGCGCGGTCGCCTGGAACCCAAAGGGCATCCCCTGCACGAAATAGAGCACGCCCAAAATCGCCAGCTCGCGGATCGGAGGGACGCGCGAGCGCTTGGGTGTTTCGGTGCTCGCCGGTGGCACTCAAGGAGGATAAGCGAGCCCCGCCCCCACAAAAGCGATGCGCTCCTTAAACGCGCACGAAGCGACTACCCTATGCGCATGGACATCGATGAGCAGCGGCGAGAGCTCGCTCGGCTTGAACAGCGCGCGGAGTTCTACAAAGAGCGAAACTCCCAATACCCAACCCAAGGTGTGGAGCTCACCGCGTTCGATAAGCTCGGCGCGAGCATTTGTTGGTTCGGCGCGATCGTTCTGGTGGGCGTCCACTTCGCGCTCACCCGCAAGGTCCACAGCACCTATCACGGTGCTGACTTGATGTATGAGTCGCGGAGCCTCACGCGCTTGATCTACGAACCCACCTTCGTGGTCGCGATGGCGCTCACCACGACCTTCTGCGCCTACTACGCGCTTCGGCTCCGTCGGCTCTACAACACGCAGAGCGCTTCGAACATCCTCTTCCTCGGGATCGTGATCTCAGTCGTCGCCAACATCGCGCAGTTCTACGCGTTGTGGGCACCGGCGGCCCGCTCCGTCAACGGCATGTTCGGCCAGTAGCCGAACAACACGCTCAGGTGAGCTCAGCGACCAGCCCGGTTGCCTCGGCGGCGTCCGCGAGGGCGTCGTTGTTGTTTGGACAAGACGGGAAGATCTTCACGCTCACCTCCAGCCGCTGCTTGAGGATCCGGTGGTTCGTCGCGCGTGACTGATCCCCGATGCTCTCGTGACGCGAGAGAATGATGCTGTGGACGCGAAGACCACGCGCCCGGCAAACCTCGTACGTCGAGAGGACCTGCGCCACGCAGTCCTGATGGTCGCGCGCCACGATGAGGAGCGGGAAACCGATCTTCGCGGCGAGGTCCGCCACCGTGCGCTCGCGATCGAGCGGCATCATCAACGAGCCCACGCCTTCCACGAGCGCGACGGGATAACCACTCGCGACCTCTCGCACCCGGGCCGCGACCCGCGCGGGATCCGCGAAAGGCGGCGCGCCTGCGAGCGTGGCGGCGTACGGCGAAACGTTGGGCTCCACGCGGTGAAAGTCGCGCTCCTCGACGAACGTCATCCGCGACGCTTCCGCGAGCGCGTGCGCGTCGACCGGATCCGGATCGCATCCGGTCTCGATTGGCTTGAGCGCCGCGACGCGAACCGAGGTCCGGCGCAAGGCATGCGTCACTCCACGGACGAACCAGGTCTTGCCTTGGTTCGACGCAGGCGACGTCACGAAGAACCCTTGCGCCAACGTCAGCTCAGTTGAGGCGCGTGATCAGCTGAATGCCGCGGTTTGGGCGACGACGACGGCGACGGCGACGACGCATCACGGTCGGGGCGGGGGCTTCCTCGAACTCCTGGTCCATCACGAAGACCTCGTTCCGGTCACCAAGCGTGAACACCTGGTAGGGGTTCGATGGGCTGAGCCGAGGATGGCTGTTCGTCTGAAGGACAATGCGGAACTCACGGTTCGGGTCCGAAGGCTGAACAAAGGTCGCGACGCCGGTGGCGTTGGTCCGGGCGACCTCGCGATCGTTCAAGATGACGGGGATGCCGACCTTGTTGTTGGTGCGAACCACAAACGCCGCGGTACGAGCTTGGGGCGCGCACTGCAGCGTCATCGAGAGACCGAGATCTTGGCTTGGGTCGAGGCCCGCGAACTGAGTAAGCCGAAGCTCTTGGCCCTCGGCCGGCTGACGGTAGCCGGTCGGGCAGTGCCAGGTGATCTGGATGGGTGTGCCTTCGGGCCCCTCGAGGATCGTCTGCACGATTCCATCCGCGGCGCTGGTGCCGATCTCGCTCTCGTTGGCCATCACGGTCGCGCCAGAAAGCGGGACGTTCTCATCGGTCTTCATCACGAAGGTGACGCCGAAACGGGGGGTCGCGATCTCAGGTGCGCACGAGGCGACAAAGCAGAGGGACAAGAGGATCGCGACGCTCGGGATGAAGCGAGAGACTCGGTTGAATCGGGACTGGTTTAGTTGCACGGCGTTCCTCCTGGTCCAACTCCGTTTTGGCATCGCGCCATGCTTCGGAGCACTGGGATCATCTGACCGAAGTTCCCATCGGGATATTGGGCCGCGAGTTCAGTAAATTTCACCAGCGCCTCTTGGTAGCGGTTTGTGACCACCAAATTCACGGCTTCGCGCTCTGCGGCGTGCCGCTCACCCGCGATTTCGTCGCGAACGGCCTGCTCGGCGGCCGCGATGTCTTCACCGGACTCGATCGCGGCTTGGCGCGCGCGCTCGACCCGCTGACCAATGCTCTGGTTTTGTGACTCTCTCAGGCGCTGCGCGTTTGCGGCGTCCTCGGCGACCTGCGCGACGCGCGCTCGCTCTTCCTCTTGGGCCGCCGCTTGGGCACGCTCCACCGCTTCTTGCTGACGCTGGAGGTTCGCCTGCGCCTGGGCCGCGGCCTCGTTCGCGGCCTTCTTCTTCAGCATGAAGCCGACGCCACCGACGAGCAGGAAGAACAAGATCGCGGCTCCACCGACGACCGCGAGGATCGGTACGCCGCGGATCGTCTTGGGCAGCTTGCTCGTGCCGGGTGACTTGCCACCCACGGGTGGCATCGCGAACCCACCGGTCGGGCTGCCGCTCCCGCCTTGCGGCAAGACATCGGTGTGGATGTTCTTCTGAAGGAGGCTGGGGTGACTCGGCGCCGGGAGCTCGACGCCGAGGCTCTCGGTGTCGAGGATCCGCGTGCTGCCGGGATCCATGAAGTCCGCCGCCGGGCTCGGCTCAAGCGAGATGCCTTGGCTCTTTCCAAACTCGGGTCGCGGCACGTTCATCGCCGGCGACTCGAGATCGATCAGACGCGTCGCGCCAGCCTCGAAGTCGGCGGCGGCGGCGGGCGCGGGCTCCGACCACATCACGGTCTTTACTTCTTCCCCGCTCGCGAAATCGTTGCCCGCGTCCACGGGAACCGTCTGCGATTGCTGGGAGGTATCAACGGTCATGACCGCTTGCCCAAACGAGAGCGCGCAGCGTCCGGTCAGCTGCTTCCACGCGCTGACCTGCTCGTTGTTGACCGCGAGCGAACCGCCAGGCGCGGGCGGTGACACCCACAAAAACGTTCCGTCCCACGCGAGCTCAAAGTGAACGGGGAGAACCCCGCCCGCTTGAACGTTCCACCCTGCGTCAGGTCCGGCTCCGACCGAGATCCGAGCTTGAGGTACGGCGCTAGAGAGATCCCACAACCCGGCTCCGGACTGACCTTGCGTCAACTGCACGCGGGCCCAATTCGCGGGCGTGGATCCTGTGGCTGCGTCTGTCACTCCATCTCCTCTAGGATGCTCCATCTCGCACGTCCATGCGACGCGCAAGGCCGCCTCTGAAAAGGCGTCGGGCTAAGGTTACCGCAAAACGGCGGAAGGAAGCCAAGTTGCGGTGGTCCTCAACGATGTCGCGATGACATGGGCTCGATCTTCTCTAGTGCCCGTGACCACCAGGTGGGGCATCTGCGGACTCAAACCCGTGCTGCTGAGCGTGCTGCGCGGCGGCATACATGTTTGCGGGGAACTCCATTCCGAGCGCGCGGACCATCTCCAGACACTCGGGAATACGGCCCGTCGGCACGAACTCCGAGATGACCTTCCCGTCCGGATCACGTCCCAGGTACTTACGAATGAAGACGTCGCCGAGCTTGTAGCCGTCTTTCAGATCGTAACCGAGCACCTCGGTGATGTGGGTGACGCAACGCGAGCCATCAAGGAGACGCGTGGTCTGGACGATCATGTTGATCGCGGACGCGATCTGAGCCCGCATCGCGTTGAGCGGGATCTGGACGTCGCTCATCATCGCCATCGTCTCGAGCCGGTTGAGCGTATCGATGGGATACGTCGCGTGGACCGTGGAGAGACAACCACCGTGACCTGAGGTCATCGCCTGGATGAGCTCCAGCGCCTCGCCGCCTCGAATCTCGCCGACCACGATCCGGTCGGGCCGCATACGGAGCGTCGCCTTGAAGAGATCGCGAATCGTCACCTTGCCGCGACCGCGAGGGTCCGGGGGCTGCGCTTCCATCTGCACAACATGTGGCAGCTGGAGCTGAAGCTCGCGCGCGTCCTCGATCACGACGACCCGTTGGTCCTTCTGAATGAACGACGACAAGACGTTGAGCAGCGAGGTCTTTCCGGAACCGGTACCGCCCGCGACGATCACGTTCTGTTTGCACGCGATGATCGCGTCGAGCGCTTGGCCCGCTTCCGGCGTGAACGACCCGAAGTCGAGCAACTTCTGAACCGTGAGGCTGTCCTTGAAGAAGCGACGAATCGCGACGCTCGGTCCGTCCGGCGACGCGGGCGGGATCACCGCCTCGACACGCGAGCCATCTGGAAAGCGCGCCTCGAGGATCGGCGTGTACTCGTCGAGGTGGCGACCGACGAACTGCGACAGGTTGCGCAGCGCCGACATGAGCGACTCATGCGACGGGAACTTGGCGTCGGTGAGGGTGAGGCGCCCGCCCTTCTCGATGTAAATCTCGTTGGGCCCGTTGATCATGATCTCGCTGACCTTGGGGTCGTCGAGGAAGGGACCGATGGGGTCGAAGAACTTCCGGATCGTCTGCTCGAATACCTGGCGCGGGATCACCATGTCGCGACTCCTTTGGCTGCGCGCTTCGTCGCGGAGCGCAACAGCGCCGCGCTCTCACTCGTGGCCTCAGCGGTGGACTCGGAGTCAGGTGACTCTTCGGTCGGCTCGGCCGCGCCCGGCTCAGACTCCGGGTCGCGCGTAATCTCGATATCTTGAAGCGCGGAGCGCGCCTCTTCTGCGTGCTCTCCCTCGGGGGCGAGCTCCAAGTAACGCGCGAAGTAGGGACGCGCGTCCGCGTGGTTCGCGTGGGCATCGCGATGGAGAACCGCCAACAAGTAGTAAGGCGTGGGTTGCTCCGGCTCCTCGCGCACGATCCGCTCAAGCTCGGCTTGCGCACGCCCGCGGTTGTTCAGGGCGAGGTGCATCGTCGCGACCACGAGGCGAAGGCCCCAGTCCTCCGGGTGCTCTTCCAGGTAGGGCTCGGCATAGTTCAGCGCGGTGTTGAAACGCGACGACGCCGCGCAGATCTTGACGAGGTACGGGATCGCTTCCGACTCCGGAAAGCCGCGGTCCATCGCGGCGGAGACGTATTGCTCCGCGCGCACCGCGTCTCCGCGGCGACCCAGCGCGACGCCGCGATCAAAAAGCTCCTGCGCCTCCACTCCGTCGAGCGGATCGGGCATCGCTTCGCGCTCCGCCTGCAACCCGCCGCAGCCGATCCAGAACATCGCGAGCGAAACGAGCAACGCGCAGAGCGCCGCCTGACGCAGCGCGGTCCGCGCGATCCACGAAGCCATCAGTTCTGGGCCTGGGCCGCTCGCGCGATCACGACTCGGCGGGTGTGCTTCAACCACTGGATGTAGTCGTTGTTCTCGTCGAGGTGAGAGGTGAGCGAGAGCAGCGCGTTCACCTCACGGCGAGTCGCTTCATAGTCCTCTTCAGCGAGGGACCGCGTCATGCGCAGACGGCGCGCCGCATAGTCGGCGGTGATGCGCGCGGTCATCTCCGCTTTTCGCGCGTCCATCCGGGTCGCGGCCTCCGAGTTGCCGAGCGAGCGATAGCACTCCGCGGCGGAGGCGTAGAGGCCGACCGCTTCCACCCCGTCACGCATCTCGTAGAAGTAACGATCACCGCGTGAGTGCGCTTGGTTCTCGAGGCGCATCGCGTTGTCTTGTGGTGAGCCCGAGGTCGGGCAGGCGCCGTTCTCGACGAAGAGCTCGGGCGGCTCGATGCCCTCGATGGACGGAATCGAATCGGTGCCATCGCTGAAGATCACGAGGTAGCCGACGAACGCGAGGGCCGCGACGACCGCGAGCAGGAGCACCGGGCTCGGGCCCTTCTTGTCCTTCGCGGCGGTCGACTTGTTCGTGACCTTGATCGTGAGCTCGCCGACGCGGAGCTCGCTGTTCCACTTGAGCATCCCGCTCTGAAACGGCTTGCCCTTGTAGTGGGTGGGCGTCTTCGCGCCCTGCGTGACCGCGACCCAGCACCCCTCCTTGCCGCGCGGGGCGATCAGGAGGTGCTCGAGCTCCATGTTCATGGCGTGCGGAAGCGAGATCCCCGCGGTTCCGGAACGACCCAAGGTGACCTGCTGACCCACGATCGGGTGCCGGTCACTGGTGCCGTCTTGCTTCGTAATCTCAACGAATGTGTTCATGACTCACCCTGCGCGTTCACGCGGTTCTAGACCTTGTTCTCAACGATTCCGCGAACGACCAGCGGTCCCATCAGCAGGAGCAAAATGCAGACGAAGATGAGCATGAGTGGGCCCATCATCATCACGCCGGCTCGCGCTGCCGCTTCTTCTGCCGCGACGCTGCGGCGCATCCGCAACATGCGGGCTTGAATGGTGAGGATCTCCGCGAGCGGGTTTCCCTTCGCCTCTGCCTGGACGACCGTGCCGACAAAGTCTTTGACGGACTCAGTGGGGCAACGTTCCGCGAACGACTCAAGCGCCTTGCGTCGCGTGTGACCGAGCTCGAGCTCCTGCAGAATCCGGCGGAACTCGTTGATGAGGATGATGTCCTTGCTGCTCGACTTCAGGACGATCTGACGAATCGCGCCCGGGAAGTCGAGACCCGCACCCATACAGAGGGCGCCGAGATCGATCGCGGTCGGGAGCGAGCGGTTGATGTGCTTGAAGCGCTCACCACCGACCGAGCTCATCTGCATGAAGGGCATCGCGAAACCGAGCGCACCCGCGAACACCGCGAACACCGCGGTCGTGTCGCCAAGGTAGGAGAGCAACAGACCGGCGGAGAACATGCCGATGGACGAGAGGATCGCCATCGCGATCAGGTCGTTGGGCATGAGACCGAGCCAGTCGCCGGCGTGGGTGATGTCTTTGTCGATGTCCGCGCGACGCTTTGCGATCGGGAGCCCGGAGAGCCAGCCCGAGATCAGACGAATAAGCGGCTCGAAGGTCGCGAAGAGGCCGCCCTTTTCGAGCGCGAGCTTCCGCTGGAGACCGCGGCTTCCGAGCTCGGGGCGCTCCGCGATCGGGTTCCGACCCAGGATGAACGCGAGAACAAAGAGCCCGCCGCCGATGCAGCAAAGCGCGATGAGACCAATGAGACGTGAGCCAGTCATATGTCGACATCCAAGATCTTGCGCGCCCACAAGATCGCTACGAGCCAGAAAACACCAGCGAGGGTCAGGACGACGTAGCCGAGACCGGTGTTCGTGAGCGGAACGAGCCAGTTCTCGTCCATCAGCGTAAGAAGGCCAGTCATGACAAAGGGCATGACGCCGAGAACCCAGAGCTGGCCTTTGCCCTCCGCGGTCTTTGTGCGGACAACACCGTCGAGGCGCTGCATCTCGCGAAGCGAGCCCGCGCTGGTCTCGAGAATCTCGGACAAGTTACCACCGGTCTGACGCGCGATGACCAGGGTCGCGAGCGCGCCGCTGATCGTCGGGCTGCCCATGCGCTCGGACGCGTTGAGGACCGCCTTGTCGAGCGGGGTACCGAGCTGGTTCTCCTTGGTCATGAGGTCGACCTCTTCCGCGATGGGCGGCTGCACCAGCGTGATGGTCGAACGAATCGCTTCACCAATCGCGGGCGTCGCCTTGAGCGCGTTCGCCAGCATCAAGAGCCAGCTGTCGAGCTGGAGCTCAAGCTGCTCGCGACGCTTCGCGCTGTTGGACGACAGAACCGCGTACGGCAGGATGCCGATCAAGCCGGCGAGGATGAAGAGGACCGGTTCGCCGAGGCCCATTGAGAGCGCAATCAAGATCGCCATCGAGACGACCTGGATGCGCGCGATGTTCGCGCCCGTGTTCCGGATCAGCTGGAACTGAAGCTCCCCGTCGAGCTTGGCGCAGTACAACGCCCAGTTCGTGCGGATCGGGTTGTCTTCGTCGATCAACGCGAAGTACAGGGCCGCGCCCGTCCCGAGGGACGCCAAGGCCGCGCCCAAGATGCCCGCGAAGGTGCTCGCAAGGAACGCGTTCATGCTGCTCCTCCCGTCAACGCGCAGAGGCGCATCTGTCTTGCTTCAGAGATATTGCCCATCTTTCACAAGTCCGTACGTGATGAATTGATCAAGGAACGACGGGAGGTAACCGCTCGCGCGGAACTCCCCGAGGACCTTCCCATCGTCCCCAGTGCCGGTCCGATAGTACGCGAAGATGTCGTTCAGCTGGAACTCGAGATTCTCGTCGAGACCCGAGAGCTCCGTGATCGCAGCGACGCGACGCGACCCGTCCGAGAAGCGCGACTGCTGAATGATCATGTCAACGCTGCCCGAGATTTGCTCGCGGATCGCGCGGGAGGGAAGGTCGATGCCGGACATCAGGCAAAGCGTCTCGATACGCTTTACACCTTCAGCCGGGCTGTTCGCGTGAGTCGTCGTCATCGAGCCTTCGTGACCCGTGTTCATCGCCTGGAGCATGTCGAGCGCCTCGCCTCCGCGGCACTCGCCGACGACGATACGGTCAGGACGCATACGAAGCGCGTTCTTCACGAGATCGCGAATCGAGAACTCGCCCTTGCCTTCCATGTTCGCGGGACGGGTCTCGAGCGAGACAACGTGCGGCTGCTTGAGGCGAAGCTCCGCGGCGTCCTCGATCGTGATGACGCGCTCCTTCTCGGGGATCGCGCCGCTCAGAACGTTCAGCAAGGTCGTCTTGCCGCTTCCCGTTCCGCCACTGATGATGATGTTCTTTCGGACCTTCACGCAGCGAATCAGGAAGTCCGCCATCTGCTGCGTCATGCTCCCGAAGCCGACCAGATCCGGGAAGCCGAGCGCTTCCTTTTGGAACTTTCGGATCGTGATGCAGGCGCCGTTGATCGCGAGCGGACGAATGACCGCGTTCACGCGTGAGCCATCCTTCAGTCGCGCGTCGACCAGAGGCGTGGACTCATCGATGCGTCGACCCAGCGGCGTGACGATCCGCTCGATGACCGCGCGGGCCGACTCGTCATCGGTGAAGCGCATGTCGGTGTGCTGTAGCTTGCCGGCGCGTTCGATGTAGATGCTGTACGGATTGACGACCATGATCTCGCTGACCGCATCGTCGGCGAGGAGCGGTTCGAGCGGACCGAGACCGAGCGCTTCGTCCGCCATCTCAAGCATGAACGCCTGAGGATCAGCGGTCGGCGGAAGGTCTTGCTGGACCTGCGCGAGGATCCGGCGAAGCGCCTCCATGACCTTGGGACGCATCGTCGCGTCATCCATCTGCGAGCGGTCAAGCGTCGCGAGGTCGAGGTAGTCGAGCAGCATCCGGTGCACGCGGCGGCGAAGCTCTTTTGAGATGTCGCGCGTTCCCGCGGAGACGCTGAAGAAGTCGTCTTCCTTCTTCTTCTTGGGCGGAGGTGGCGGCACCGCGCCCCCACCCGCGACCTGCACGTTCGGCGCGCCTTGCATGCGGCAGCGCAACGTGTACGGCCCGACCTTCATCGGGACGAGCGGCGGGATGCGGACCTTGCTGCGCTTGACGCGCTGGTCGCCCATCATCGTGCCGTTGGCGGACTGGTCGGTGACCTTGAAGCCCTGCGAAACGGCCTCGATGATGAGGTGGCGCCGGCTGACCTCCGGCGACGGGAGCACGATGTGGCAGCTCGGATCACGCCCGACCACAAACGGACCCACCGTTTGAATCGGGAGCTCCTCGACCGAGCCATCGGGCATCTCGATCGAAAGGATAACGACGCTCACAACGCGACCCCGTTACTAACTAGTTGCCGGTGCGCTGGATACGCGGCTGCTCGAGAATCTCCGTCTCATCGACACCGCCGCGGAACTCCTCGTAGACGCGGATGGCTTCTTCGATGCGGTTGCGCTGCGCGAGAGAGACGCCGTCGACGACGCTCGGGACGATGAAGACGAGGGCTTCGGTCTCTTCGTAGCGTCGGGAGTGGACACCGAAGAGCGCGCCGAGAACCGGGATCTGCGAGAGGCCCGGGAGACCCGCGCGGGTACGGCTCTCGGTCCGCGCGATAAGACCACCGAGAACGATGGACTGACCGAGCTGGAGGTTGACGAGCGTGTTGAGCTCGGAGGTGACGCGACCGGGAACGCCGGTGCCGCGGTCATCGCTGAGGTCGGAGACGTTCGCGGTGATGCGAAGCTCGATGCGGCCGGTCTCGCTGTCGTAACGCGGGAGACACTGAATCTCGGTGCCGAACTCGATCTTCTGGACCTGACCCGAGAGCGCGCCCTGGACCTGCACGTTGACCTCGCCGCCCGCGCTGAAGCGAGCCTCGGTGCCGTTCGCGGTCACGATCGCGCCCTGACGGTAGATGCGGACCCAGCCGTTGGACTGCGCGAGGTCAAGACGCGGGAGGAGCGCCTGCGCGTTGAGCGAGAACTCCGTCGCGCTGATCGAGCCGGGGTTGGCGAGGCTGTAGTCGAGCTCCGCGGTGCCGGTGCCGATCGAGCCAGGCCAGCCGATTCCGACCGAGTGGTTGTAGCTGTCGTTGATCTCGACGAAGTAGAGGTCGAGGCGGATGTTCTCGCGCTCGTTGACGGCAGACGGGTCAACGCCGCCGGTCTCTTCGGTCGCGTTCGGGTCGGTGACCGTGACGCGGTACTGGATCTGGGAACCGTCGCGCATGATGAGGAGAAGCGAGGTCTGACCCGCGCGCTCCCCCAGGATCACGAACTGGCTCTGGTCACCGGTCAGGCGGACCGCGGCGATTCCGCGAACACCTTCCGAGTAACTCCGGACGCCGTCCGCGGAGATGCTCTGCTGCGTACCGACCTCGAGCTCAAGCTCGCGCTGACGCTGCTGCGCGTCGGCATCGGCTGCGACAGACAAGGAGGCGACCACGACTGCCGCGGCGAGGCAGAACTTCAAGCCATTCATCATCGTTTTCATCTTCCGGAACCTCTTCAAGGTCTTCATTCTCAAAATCGAATGGCCACAACAGGCCAGCAGTGTTCTTGCGCCGCCAACCGGGCGGCTGTGGTGCTAGCGGCGTCCGCCAGTGATGTTCTCGATCATCTCGACCATCGGCGTCGGGCGCGTGCGACCACGGCTCCGCTTCACCCGCTCAGCCGCCTCAATGAGGTCGGTGTCGGTGGTGTCCGGGATGTTCTCGCGAATCTCGACGTCGTCGGGGTTACGCAAGATGAGCTGAAGTGCGCCGGTGTCCTGCGCGTGCGTCAGGAGCGCGGCCTGCTCGATGGTGACCGCCAAGCTGACCTCACGACCACGGCTTCCGCCGCGCCGAATCGCTTTCTCCGCGGCATCCGGACCACCCGTGTCCGCGCCGACCGCGAGGACGAGAATGTTCTGAAGCAACGGCAGGGTGACGCGCGTCGTGGAGTTGGGGCGAATCGCGGAGAGCAGAACGTCGACGCGATCGCCGGCGCGAAGGAGACCACCGAACGCGGACCGTCCCTCGACGCTTACGGTCATCGCGCGCATGCCTTCGCGAAGCAGCGTCGAGAGCTCACGACGTGACTCGTTGGCCGTCGAGAGATCGCTCCACATCACCGACTGGTTCGCGCGCAGGCCGGTGCTGACGCGAACACCAAGGATGCGGCTCAGGTCCGCCGCCTTGATGTGACGCGACTCGACGTACGCGCGTGGCACTTCGCGGACCGCGAGCATCGGCTGCGTCAGCGCGGTGTCCATGTCCACATCTTGTGTGACCATGAGAATGGAAACAGGCGCACCGCCCGTTGCCTCTTCTTCAAAGCGCTTCATGTAGAGGCCAAAGAGGAGAACGCCCACGAGCGCTACTGCGACTGCGGCAACCAAAGCAGTTCGGTTCATCGTTTTTCACCCATCGTTCGGGGCGACGATACCCGATCGTGTATCCGCTGCGGAAGGACTTCCGACCGGCTCGCCCCAGGCGCGGACACTAGGCCGACAAGGATGAGCGCTGCAATGGAAAATCCGAGACGGACCGTTTTTGAGTCGCGCTTGTGCGAACGCTCGAAGTCTCTCGACGAAAACGCTTCTTCACAACGAAAGACGCTGTGATGGAAAAACCATCACAGCGTCATTCTCAACCAGCGTCGCAGCTCAAATAGGGGAGCTGAGGACGCAGGGTTCGCGCTAGCACAAACCGGTGAGGCTGCAGAACATATTCTTCAGAAGCTCACCGAAGTTCACCGGGCGCGGGTTGCAGATGACCCAGTACTTGGCTGGGCTCGCCTCGCGGGTTCCGCCGCCAAGGTAGCCCGGGACATCGTAGGACTCGGTCTGCACAACGTTGTGCTCTTTGCCGAAGAGGCTGCCGATCACGCCGTTGATGATGCTGTTGGCCTTGATCCCGCCTTCAGTCCCAGACTCCGAACCGCCGAGGCCACCATCGGTCACCTCGCCATCAACCGTGGCCGGATCATCAGACACGCCGGGCGGCACATCAACGCCTGGAGGCGGTCCGCTCTCGCCCGCAACGGGTGGAGGCGCGCTGCCGTCTCCGCCGTTGCCGCACTCGTCGTAGTTGTTGACGATCGCCCAGGCCGCGCTTCGTCCACTGTTCATCGCGATCATCTTCGCGGTGAAGCCATCGTGGAACATGTGAATGCCGGCGAAGACCGTGAAGAAGACCGGGAGCATGATGAGCGCCTCGGTGTACGCAGCGCCGCGCCGTCTCCGAACACGCGCTCCAATGGAGCTCCCGAGACGATTCCGGTTGTTCGTTTGCTTCATCATTAGTGCACCACCAGTCCGCTTATGATCGAGCTCACGAAGCCACCTGCACCGCCGCTGCTGCCGCCGCCAGATGGGATGGCCCCAGTGAACGCGCCTTCGTCGGCTGACCCTTCACCCGTGCCGCCGCCGAATATCGTCGCGAGGTTGGTTCGGCGCATCCGCGCTTGCCAGCCCATGTACCAGAGGTACTCGGCGCCGTTGTCATCGATGTTGTGATCCGCCATGGACCACCCGCCGCTGTCGTTTTGCCAGTAGTACTCGGACTGCGCGATGCCGAAGCGCGCGTAGTCGGAGAAGGTCGAGAACCCACTGCCTGGATCGCTCCCTTCTGGGGCGTACATGTTCGCGAACTGAACGCCGCGGTCTCCGAGGTCCGGAGGCGCAATCGCGATCGCGACCGAGCGGTACTGGAAGTCGTTGTCGCCAAGACGAAGCTCGCCGTGAACGCGCTGCGGAGGCTTCCACTCACCGCTGCCGCCGGCCTCGCCGCCTTCAACCTCGAGCTCCTTCTCGACGGTGCGTGAGCACTGGTAGATCTCGGAGAGCACGCGGCGCTTCTCAGTTGTGAAGTGCAGCGAACCGCTCGAGAAGCTGGCGTAGGCAGAGTCGCCATCCGGGAGCGCGTTGCACTCCACTCCGCCCGGGGTCGGGGAGACGTTCGGGTAGTCGCAGTAGGAGGCGAACGGGGAACGCGCACCGTTGGAGCAGGCGCCGAACGAATAGGGCGAGTTAACACTGCCGACATCGATTTTGTACTCACCGTTGATGAGAGACGCCGGAGTCGCGGTGCGAATACGGTTGCCTTCCGGGTCGCGCGTAACGGTCGCGGAAGAGCTCATGTTGCCCTCTTCACCCGAGTCGAAGTAGCGGATCTGGCAGCCGGTCTCGAGGAGAACCTTGTAGTAGACGCGGTAGCGATCCTCGTAGCGGTAGTCGAACTTGCGCTCGCTCCCGGTGAAGCCGCTCAAGCACTGGCTGGCGGCTTGGTTGACCCGTGTCCGGCACGCGGACGGGTCGTCCGTGCCCGCGCAGCCACCATCGCGCTCCTCCACAGAGGTGCACTCGCCATCGCTGTCGAGCATGGGCTCTCCCGCCCCGTCGAGGCGGCACGAGACCGGGAGGGACTCACGCTCACGGCGGGCCGCCTCTTCGCAGGTGTTGCGGAGGTCGTCGGAGCAACCTGGGTGACCGGGGTCGGGAAGACAGTCACCACACATCGCGCGGCCTGCTCCAGTGGACTCGTCCGAGCAGCCCTTGTTGCAGGCGTTACGGAAGGTGTCGGCCGGGAAGGTCTCGGACTCTTCGGTGGTCGGGATCGCGTCAGGCGTCCATCCCGCTGGGGGCGAGCCACAGAAGAACGGGTAGAAGGCATGCGCGATGCCCTGCGCTGCGCTCCCGATGAAGGAGCCGAGCTTGCCGCCGATGATCGGGATGAAGGAGAACGGAAGCGCGACCGCGTCCTTGAGGTACTCACCGCCGCGCTCACAGAGAACCCAGAGCGAGTCGTCTTCGATCGGGAGGCCGTTCTCCTTGTAGCCGAGGAAGGTGGCCGGGTAGATGGGCCAGACCATTCCGAACTGCGACTTCTCGTAGACGTCATCCTTGAGCGTCATCGCCTGGATCGCGCGCCCTTGCGAAGCGACCGGCCACGCATACTTCACGCCGAGCTGCGCGTAGTAGCAGCCCTTGTTGATGGCCTTCATCACCGGCTCGAGCGCGTTGTAGGCGCTGTTGGTCGCTTGCTGAATCGCCTGGAGCGGCGGGATCGCGGGAGCCGCGCAGCCGAAGCAAAGCGCGGAGACGATGGACGCGATGGCGATGCCCGCGATCGCGATCGCCTGGACCACGCGAAGCGCGAGCAAGATCGCGATGCAGATCGCGCTGATGATGTTGAGGATCGCGACGATGTTCATGCCGCGCGCAGAGACCGCAGAAGCGGCGAACGTTCCCGTGTCCGAGACGTCCTGAACGCGCTCGCGGTAGACCACCGCGTCGCCGACCCCGGCGAGGTAGTAGAGAATGCCGATACAGAAGATCGCCATTCCGAGGCCGATGATCATGATCGCGCCGTTGTTGTCCTCGAGAAGGGCGCGGACGTCCTTCTTCTTCTCGGCGAAGCCACCTTCAGCGGAGCTGAGGTTCTTCGGGAAGAGGAGCTCGCTCATGTTCCCCGTCATGTTGCCTAGCCCGGTCATGAGGTTGCGGAGAGGTTGTGTGTGCTGCGGTTGCATTAGTCTTCGCTCCGGAACTGGTAGGCCGCGCCTTGGTAGGTCAGCGTCGCTTCACGGCGGAGGACCAGGAAGCAGGCTTGCTTGCCGCCTCCAATGGCGCTGGCGACACCCATCACCGCGAGGGCGTTGATGAGCGAGGGGGCGACCGCCATATCAAGCTCGGCTTTGCCCTCTTCGGACTGCAGGTGAATTTGTGAGGCCGCCTTGCACATCATCTGCCCCACGAAAGGCACGCCGCAGTGGAAGAGGTAGGTCGCGCGAACCGTGACCGGCGTGTTGCCGCCGTAGGAGATGGGGTCGGCGGTTTGAATCGGACCGCCAGCGGTCTCGGGGAACGTGATGGAGAGCGCGCCCATGTTGTAGACGAAGCCGAAGAGGAGACGGGCGCCCGCGCCATCGATGGCGTCGATAATCGTGGAGCGTGGGTCCATGATTTCAGATGGATGGGGCGCAAACGGCAGCATCGGCCTGAACGCCGCGAAGCGAATCGAGTTCAGCCTCGTGTCTCCCTTGCTGAACAAGTTGCTCATGAAGGAGGTCGAGACGTCGCTCCCCGCGAACAAGCTCGCCAGCGACGAACCGGACAAGCTCTCGATCAGGCCAAGCGCCTTGTCGACGAAGCCCGGGTTCGCTGTGCTGTTGTAGTTGAGCTCGTTCTTGGCGTTGTCGCCGTTGAACTGAGGATCGTCCGGCAACACCACGATCGCGGAGCGGGCCGCCATGTCGGCGGAGTGCTGCAGCGCGAGGTCGGCGCTCATCGCCATGCCGATCTGCATGGTCCCGAGGAAGAGAAAGAACAGGGGCCAGAAGACGACGAGGAACTCGACGTACACCGCCGCTCGCTCGTCTTCGATCAGACTTCTTCTACGCGTCATGGTCCGTCTCATGGGAGTGGGCAAAGGAGAACCGCTTTGGTCATCCGGTAGAGGCCAAGGAGGGGTGGGCCAAGCGCGATCACGGCGCCGAGCGCACCGATGGAGACGCCCGCGAGAAGCGTGACGTACTCGACGTACGCGATGCCCTGAACGTCATCGTCGAGCTTGCGGAGCTCACGCCGGAAGAAGGAGAGCGTGTTCATTACTCTTCCTCCGAGCTGATGATGGTGATGATGTTGGCGGCGACCTGCTCGTCGTCGGTGGGCGTCACCGTCAGCGAGATGAGGCGGTTGTCCTCGTTGCGAAGCGCCATCACGCGGCTGCCTTCCACGTCGACCTGCTCGCCCGCCATCGCGTCCATGAACGTGAAACCCGCGTCGGGCATGGACTCTCGGTAGAACGCATCGATCTCGTCGACGCTCTTGTCGGAGAAGTAGAGCGCCACGCCGTACGCGCGACCGTCTTCCTGCGCGGAGAGGATCCGCTGAGAGCCTTCCAGGCGGGGGATGCCGTCGAGGTCGCTTCCGCGCGCGTCCGAACCATCCGTCGGGAACATCTCGTAGATGTTGAGCTCGCTGTCGTTCCACATCGTCACGAGGTGCGTCTGGCCCTCGCTCGTGGCGGTCGCGTAGAGGTAGCGAAGGTGGCCGACATCGCTGAGGTCGCCGCTGTCGACGAACTTTGAGAGCCGCGCCGTCAGACCCTCGGTCTCGACCGCGTCTTCACCCATGTCCAAGCACGTCACGAAACCGTTGGGGCCGGAGCGCCACCGAAGGGTTCCGTCGGCCGCCGTCGCGTCCACCGCGCCGCCGTCTTCGCCTTGAACCAGACCCTGGCTGAGGTCCTCAATCTGCTGCGCGAGCTGACCGTCCCGACGAGTGCACATGCGCTCGTAGTGGTCCATGACCGCGTCGATCGGCTGGTTCACCGAGCCAGTGCGCATCTGGATGGTCGCGCCGTTCAGCGTGAGCTGCCGGACCTGACCGGGCGTGTCACCTGGGAAAGCCATCAGCTCGGAACCCATGCCGAGCATGATCTCCCGTACCTCGGCTTCCACGGTCTTCGCGGTCGCGAAGGTGATGCCGACATAGCAAAGCCCGATGAACGCGCTGAGACGCAAGACGTTGGGGGCGTACGAAAACGCCCAACGGAGAAGTGATTGTTTTGGTTTGTCCGTCATGGGTCCATGGCTCCTTGTGAGAGCGTGACTAGGAGAGCTTGCAGAGATCGAGCCAGGTCTTCGAACCCCACCTGAGGAAGGTTGTTGAACCGGGATGGGTTCGAAATACGACCGAAACACGTGGAATCAACGCACGTGTGAGGGAGTTGAACGTCCTCCTCGTTGGAAGAACGTGAGGTTCCTGTCAGGAACCGAGGAAGAGCTGAGGATAACGGGCCCCAAGAGCCGCGATGGCGCCGACCATCATGGGGACTCCCATCCTCACCGTACTCATCAACGTGGGCGTGATGGTCCGGCGGTACTTCCGCGGGAGAATTGGGTTCACGGCGAGGTAGAGCGAGTTTCCAAGCGTGTGGAGAAGCCGACCCTCCCACGCCAAGCGGCCCAGTGCGTACACACCCCCGCAGACAAAACCCAAGAGCTCAATTTCAAGACCAACGAAGGGCAACGCAATCGCGCCGATCGCGGCGACCAACTTCACGTCACCGCCACCGATCGCGCTGCTCCGCCAAAGCATGTAGGGAACGAGGCCGCACATCACGATGCCGCCCAACGAAAGAAGCCCCTCTTGCCAGCCAGCGGTGAGGCCATAGGCGAGAGGAGCAATCACGAGCGGCGGGAGCGTCAACCAGTTAGGAATCTCGCCCCGACGCCAATCGAAAACGGCTGCCGTGATGACGACACAGAGAATGGCAAAATGTCCTATCTCAGTGGGGGTCATACGACAGCCGTCATCTTGGCTTGGCTTATATCAGGTCTTGGTGCCGACGGTGCCGTCGAACTCAGCGGTCGAGTCGGTGACCGCGGTCTGGACCTTCTCACCGAAGGTCATCCAGAGACCCATCGAGACAACCGCGATGAGAACGAGAAGGATGATGTACTCGACGGTGGAAAGGCCCTGCTCGTCGTTGTGCAAGTTGCTGAGGTTGAGCTTCTGAAGCATGTGTCTATCTCCTGATTGATGTCGTGCTGTCGCACTGTGGTGTCACACGACACCAACTTCTGAGTGGTGGGCCGTTGCCCTTGCGAAGTGAAGTTGCAACCTGCGTACCACGCTTCGCACCTGCCTGAGTATCCGCACACAAAAGCCACTTTACCGAGCGACTTCAAACACTTACGCATGGATACCCGTGTAGCCACCTCTACTTCGCATCGAGACATTTTGTCGCGATCATCCGGGGCGGGCTGTCACCATGGGCTCATTCGCCCACCCAAAGTGTTACGCGTGGCCGCTCCTTTTGAGGGTCTCAACCGTCCATGTCTGCGTGGTAACGTCGCGTCATCATGATCGGCCGTTCCCCTTTCCTTTCCTTTGTCCTCTCCCTTGTGGCGCTCAGCGTCGCGCTCCCAACGTCCGCCCGCGCGCAGCAGATCGAGATCACGCGCAACGATGACGCCGAGGCGCAGGTTGAAGAAGCGCCACCCGCTGAGCCCGAAGGTGCGGTTCAGATCGCGCCGAGCGAAGAAGATCGTGAGCGCGCGCGAGGCCTCTTTGGCGAAGCGGTCGAGCATGCCCAAAACGAAGAGTGGGACATCGCCCGCGACAAGTTCCGCGAGGCCTACGAGATCATTCCGAACGAGACGATCCTCGTGAACCTCGCCGGCGCGCAGATCGAGACCGGGCGCTACGTGGAAGGTGTCGCGAGTTACCGCCTCTTCCTCGACACGGTCACCGACGGCCCCCTCGCGCGCCTTCGTCGCTCCGCCGAGCAAGCGATCGAAGAGTACGAAGCGAAGATCGCAAACGTCACGATCAACCTCGCCAACGTTGCCGATGGCGACGTTCTCCGCGTCGACGATCAAGAGGTCGCCGCGAGCGCTACTCAGGAGCTCCCGCTCAACCCCGGCGATCACCGTCTCGACGTTCAGCGCGATGGTGCGTCCGCGGCGTTCTCCGAGGTGACATTGGCCGAGGGCGAGACTCGCGTCATCGACATCGAGCTCCCCGTAGCGCAGCAGGTCACGGTTCCGACCCCGCGCGAGACCGCGAACCAAGAGTTCATCGAGATCAACAGCCGACGCGACGACGAAGAGCGCACCAGCGATGGCGGTGGCGCTCCGGTCGGTTTGATCATCGGCATCTCGGCGGGCGTGCTCGTCGCTGCCGGCGCGGTCGTCGCCGTGCTCCTGCTGACCCGCGACGATGAAGGCGGCACCGAGCCTCCCTTCCAGGACGGCAACTGGGGCGTTCTCGAGGTTCCCTGAGCGCTCACCCCTGTTTTTGTTGAGCGCACCGCGACCGGAGTGGCGGACAACGGAGGCCGACTTGCTCATTGGGAGCTCTCGGTCTACCGGCGAGAGCCGGAGCACCCGCCAACAAACACAGCGCGGAAAGTCACGGCTCGCGCGCATAAACGATCGTATCCCTAAGGCATGAGCAAGCTGCCCAAAGAGATCTGGATCGTCGCCGCCAAGCGGACCCCCTTCGGCACCCTGAGCGGTGCGTTCAAAAAGATCAGCGCGATCGACCTCGGCGTGCACGCCAGCAAGGCCGCGTTGACGCAGAGCGGTCTGAACGCCGACGAGGTGGACCAGGTCATCTTGGGCAACGTTCAGCAGACCAGCGCGGACGCCATCTACGGCGCGCGTCACGTCGGGCTCAAGACCGGCATCCCCATCGACAAGCCCGCGCTCACGGTCAACCGCCTGTGCGGTTCCGGCTTCCAGGCGGTCGTCACCGCCGCCGAGCAGATCTTGCTGGGCGACGCGAAAGCCGTCCTCGCGGTCGGCGCCGAGAACATGAGCCAAGCGCCGCACTCGATCTACGGCATGCGCGATGGTGGCGCGCGCTTCGGCAAGCCGCCCAAGATGATCGACTCGCTCTGGGAGTCGCTCACCGACAGCTTCTGCAACACGCCGATGGCGATGACCGCGGAGAACCTCGCGGAGAAGTACGGCATCTCGCGCGAAGAGTGCGACGCGTTCGGTGTTCGCTCGCAGCAGAAGTGGGCTGAGGCGCACGAGGCCGGTCGCTTCGCGGACGAGATCGTTCCGGTCGAGGTAAAGAGCCGCCGCAAGACCATCACGGTCGATCGCGATGAGCACCCGCGCGCAGGCGCGTCCCTCGAGGGTCTCGCGAAGCTCCCGCCGGTCTTCAAGAAGGACGGCGTGGTCACCGCGGGCAACGCTTCTGGCATTTGCGATGGCGCGGCCGCCTTGATGGTCGTCGACGCCGCGTTCGCCAAAGAGCGCGGCCTCAAGCCGCTCGCGAAGCTGGTCAACTGGGGCGTCGCGGGTGTCGAGCCCACGCTCATGGGCATCGGCCCCGCGCCGGCGATCAAGAACGCGCTCAAGCGCGCCGGCATGACGCTCCGCGACGTCGACCTCATCGACGTGAACGAGGCCTTCGCGGCGCAGTTCCTCGCCGTGCAAAAGGAGCTCGAGCTGAGCGACGACAAGGTGAACCCCAACGGAGGCGCGATCGCGCTCGGCCACCCGCTCGGCGCGACCGGTGCGCGGATCACGACCAACCTGGTCTACACGGCGAAGCACTTGAACGCGTCGGTCACGATCGGCTCCGCGTGCATCGGCGGCGGACAAGGCATCGCGGTCATTCTCGAGAACGTTTAGTTGTTGGGGGGCTTTTCGAGCCCCCTCTCCGCTTCGCGGATTCACCCAAAACGTTCGCTTCGCTCTCTGCGCGCTCGCTTAACGAACGCTCTGCGCTACGGTCGCTTCGCTTCCTCCGCTCCGATCGTTCGACGCACGAGCTTGCGCTTCTTGTTGGGGTCTTTTTTCGAAGACCCCCTCGCCTTCGGCGATTCCCCCAAAACGTTCGCTTCGCTCGTTGGAGCGCTCACGCGCAAACGCCGCTTCCGCTCGCCTTCGGCTCCCGTCACTGATGCGTTCGCGCGGGAGCACTCGGGCTCTTGCCAATCTCGGTGACTTGGTGTGCCGCTTTGATGCTTGAGCGGCAGCTAACGCTGCGTCCCCTGCGGGTCTGGCTGCTCTCTGTTTTCGAAGGCCGCATTCGGCGATTCACCCAAAACGTTCGCTTCGCTCTCGCGCGCTCGACCCATTGTCTTTGTTAGCCTCTTGTGGGACCTACGCTTGACTGGCACTGCACATCCTCGCGTCGAGTTGTTGCTCGCGCAGATCCGGCGGACGGCCGCAGAGACATGCGCTGAGTCGTTCGTCTTCAAGTCCGAGTACCTCGGCTACCTGCCGTTCGGTCAGTACCAGTGGATCGAGGTCGGCGACGTTACGCTCGACACAGACCTCCCCGATGGTTGGTCACTCGCCGATCTCCAAGCGCTCACAAGAGACGGCGCGCTGGAGCAGGTGAGCGAAGAGCGAGGGAAGTTCGAGCCCGAAGATCACTGGGTGACCTTCCGGATCAAGTGACCGTCCAGATCGGCGCCGCTACGCGACCGCGGTCTTCACTCGCGCGAACCAAGTGGCGGCGTCGTCCGCAGACAGCTTCCGCACATCACGGACCTCTGCCGGCAACGCGCTGAACATCCTCGAGACCGAAGACGAGCGCGTGAACGAGACCATGTTTGGGCAGGGCTCCGGTTTGGGTCCGGTGAGCAGCAACACCCGCGCGCCGTCGAGCGGCGCGATCGTCGCGGGTTGGAAATCGTTCGGCAAGCTGTGGGTCCCGGTTCCACCCGGCGCCGACCACTCGAAGCGCTCATCTTCTGCCAGACCCGTCTCGGGGTTGAGCGAGCGCCAGGTGTGCGCCTGAAGCGAGCTCGAGAAGCTCTCGCCGCAGCTCTGTGGGCCGCGGCCTTGCATCACGGCGAGAGCCTTTTCGGATGGCGCCATCGCCGCGCCGACGCGAGTCAGCGGATCACGAAGCGGCGTCGCCATCAGGACGTTGAGCTGACCAAGGTCCGTCACGCCATCGAGCACCGCGGAGTACGCCACTCCGAGCTGCGGAAAGAGAAACACACAGGGCTCATCCATCGCCGTGTCGAGCAAGATCGCGATCCACGAGGCGTCCGACACGTAGCGGAGCTTTTCCACCGCGGCGCGTAACGCCTCGTTCTGCTGCGCCGCGATCATCGCTCCGCGCGCACGGGTCCACGACGCTACGACCGGCCGATACCAAATCTCCAGCGAGAAGTACGCCTCCGCCGCCGCCGGGTCTTTGCCGCCGACCTCGTCCACCGACGCCCGAGAGATCGCGCGACGTCCCACCCACACGCCCTGATCGCTCTGGTCTTCGGGGGATGCTTGGGTTGCCAGAAGAAAACGCTCGGCGTCGCGAAGCACGCGAACAAGCGGCGTCACAATGGCAGTGGCGAGCGGACCTGGATCGCATCCCGCTTCGATCAACGCGCCCGCCTGAATCGCGAAGCGCGCGGCCAGCCCAGCGCGCTCATGGTTCACCCAACGCGTGAGCTCTTCGTACACGTGCGCGCGCTCTTCGGGCGTGACGTGATCGGCGTACGCGAAGAGATCCTGAAAGAGGCCCATGAACCGCGCGTCGCGATCCACGTAGGCCGTCGCGAGCTCTTCACACCTTGCTCGAAACTCCATGTGTCCCTCTCGACAAACGTCGACCGTCAGAGTGATCAGGGCGGGAATCGAACCCGCATCCTCCAGCTTGTAGAGCTGGCGCATCGTCCGTTGTGCTACCTGATCGGGTCTACGGTATCAGATCACGAAGTGCGCTCGTACCGCGCCACAGCGGCTCGTCCAAGAACGCGTCCGTGTGTTCCCGCTTCAGCCGCCACGGCGCTCCTTTGTGCCGGACGTCATCCTTCCGCGGACGCAGCGCGATCGACGACCTCTTTCGCGTCGGCGCGGTTCAGTAGCCCGCGAAGGGGTTCCCCGTGTCGTACTTGAAGAAGACCACGTCGCCGGCCGCGATGTTGAACGAGGCCGAACCCGAGCTCGCGTCGACGTTCACCAGCGTTCCGTCTGGCCGGAGGCGACGCAGCCGCGTGATCCCCGAAGCGCCGAAGTCAAAGCCGAGCGTCACGCGGGTCGCTTCGTTGCCTTCCGTCGGGAAGCTGCCGTTCTCGTGGGTCGGGTTCAGCACCATCACGTACGTGTCGCGATAGCGGTCCTCAAAGAAGCCGAACATGACATCCTGGAAGAACGAGCCGCCATCGGTGTCGACCGAGCGAAGGAAACGATCGCCGCCCGCGCCCATGCGCCACGACGGCAACCCTTCCGGCGGCCAGGTGCCTGGAATCTCGCGCTCCGCGGCCAGCGCCACCGCGGTGGAGCGGAGCTGCATCTGCGCGCGGCTGTAGACGATCAGCTCGCGGTTGATCGCGGCCGCTTGCGTAAAGCGCGGGGTGGTCGCGGCGCCCCAGGTGTCGGTGCTCCCAAAGAACGTCGTCGGGATCCCCTCGGCCGCGCCGCCACGGACGTTGTAGAGGAACCAGCTGTGCCCGGTGTAGCCAAAGAGCAATCCGGTAAAGGCGTCCCAGCGCAGGTCGCTCTCCGCTTGAACCGCTTCGCCAGCCGGGTTGTAACCGCGGAGGTAGCGCCAGTAGGGCACGCCGCATCGCTGCGCCGCGTCACGGAAGAGCGCCATCGTCTCGAAGGTCGAGTTGCCGAGCGAGTAGCGGTCGTAGCTGATGATGTCCATGTCGCCGCTCGCGCAGGAGTCACGCAGGAAGGCGTCGATCTCGTCGGCTTGATACGTGAAGTTGAAGATGCGAAGCGGCGCGGGATCCGCGGCCCGAACGCGCGCCATCGCGGCCATGATGTCGTTGAAGTGCGCGCGGTCCCGCGGCTCGTCACCGATCTGGTAGCCGATCAAACCACGCGTCGGTCGACCCGCGCCGCCGAGGAGCATCCGGTTCTCGGAGCTGTTGCCGTTCCGGTCGACCCACGAGAGCCAACGCGCATCGGGCCGCGTGTCGAGCCATCCGTTGATCGCGGTCGGGATCCCGGTCTGCCAGAGATGAACCGCGTTCGCGCCAAAGTCGTCGAAGTAGCGGTTCACCGACGCGCGCGGCGGCGCGCCCATCCGTACCGAGAGCGCGGAGACAAAGGGCTCGTTGTTGCGCACCCAGTCCCAACCGCGACCGCGAGGCCAGTCCGCCGGGTAGTCAGGCGGCGGCATCGTCGACGTGTCCATCGCGGTGTCGGGGGGGTCACCCGTGTCCACGCCCGCATCCATCCCGCCGGTGTCGCCAGTGCCGGTGTCGCCAGTGCCGGTATCCACACCGCCGCCGTCCGCGTCCGTCCCGACATCCGCGCCCCCGGTGTCGCCGGGATCGGCATCAGAGAGAACGTTCGTATCGGTCCCGCCACCGTCGTCGTCACCGCAGGCGACGAGCGTGATCAAGAGAGCGAGGCTGAGCAGCAGAGAAGGCCAAGTCCGGGTCATGTGACCTTGTAGTGCAACCCATGTGCCGACGGAAGCGCGGCCGAAATTGCCGAGGTTGAGCACGATCTGCGTCATGCGCGAGGCAGCGGAACGCGCGATGTTCCGCCAGCTACTCCGCCGCGACGGTCAGCAGATACTCGCCGGAACGCTCGGCGCCGGCCGCCGCCGACACGAAGGTGTCCACGACGATGTAGTAGGTCCCGGCGGGCAAGCGCTCGGTCACGTCGGTATGGTCTCGCGCCAAGCACGTCTCGCCATTGGTCGGCGCGCCTCCGCTCATCGGCGCGTCGAGCAGGTGCACGTCGACGTCGACATCACCGCGGTCGAACACGCCAATACGCACGTTGGTCTCTTCGGTCAGCACGAGCTCGTAAACGAGCTCGGGTCCGCTCTCGTCTTGGGTCGCCATGCAGCCGGGGTAATCGTCGATGTCGCGGTGGGTCGAGAAGAGCGTGTTGGCGACGTGGGTGTACGGGAGCCCCTCGATGACAAAGGGCATCGCCTTGCTTCCGTCGCCTTCCGCGTTCGGCGGGCCCGGGACATCGGGCGGCACGTCACCTTCGAGGACCGCTGCGCGAACGCGGTCCAGCGTCTCCATCGTGAGGAGGTTGCGCATGTTGTAGCCGTGGTCGAGCCCCTCCTCCGTGAGCCAGCAACCGCGCGCGCGGCCCCCGTCGCGATGCACGCTCGGGTGAATGTCGTCGCCGCTCAACCCGCGGTCGGGCAAGCGCTCCATCTCGCGGTGGTAGTCGATGAAGGGCACCTGGCGCGCCTGCGCGATCGCGCGGACGACCAAGTTGTAGCGTGGCACGTTCGCGTCGGCGGCGGCGCTGTCTCCGCGCGCCATGATCGAGGTCAAGATCGGGATCACGCCGCGATCGGCGAGCTCGTCGGTCAACGTCAGCATGTTGTCGGCGTAGCGCGTGATGCTGCCGAGGTTGATGTCGTTGGTCCCGTACATGACGATCGCGAAGCGCGGTCGCGTCGCTTCGATCTCTTGCTCAAGCGGAGACGGTGAGCCCGAGATCGCGCGGATCGCGCTCCAGCCGACCGTGGCGCACAAGCTGTCGCGTGAGTACGGGTCGCCTCCCGCGGCGTCTCCTGCTCCGAAGTACTCAACCGTGTCCGCCAAGTGCGTCGACTCCCCCAGCATCACGTCGTCGCCGTCGAAGCACCGCAGGAAGCTTGAGCTCACGGTCGCCGAGGCGCCGATCTTGGAGAAGACGTCATCTTGCAGATCGTCGGCCCGCGCGACGATCGCTTCCATCGCGGCCACCGTTCGCGCGGTCAGGGGCGAGAGCGTGCGATCTGTCGTGTAGCGCTCTTGACCATCGGTGCTCGGCCCGCTGTCGACGCCGCTGTCGCCACCGTCGACACCGCTGTCGGGCGCGTGGGTGTCCGCTACATCCGTGTCGCCAGCGTCGACCCCGGTCGACGTGTCGGCCCCGCCGTCCGACGACGACGTGTCCAGGAGGTCCGCGTCACCGGCGTCGAACGTACCGCTGTCGACAAACATGCCGTCGTCGTCTCCGCAGCCGAACGCCACCACCAAGAGCGCGACGAGCATCCCCTTCACAACCGTTCGCATCGCGAGACTGTAGCGCGAACGCAACGCGATGAAACTCGCGTGTAAAGACGGTGCTACTCGAGAGAGCGTTCTCCGCGTCGCCAGGACATCGCGAGCGGCGCGTCGCCCCGAAAAACCAACGCGCCACCGCGGACCACCGCGAGCGATTGAAGCGGGTCGAGGAAGTAGGCGTCGGGATCCGTACCCGGAGGCACCGCTTGGGTGACACGGGAAGCGCGATGACCGTCATACACATAGACCCGCGTATCGACGCTCTTCTGCGAGGTCCACGCGAACGCGAAGCCCCGCCGACGACTCACGAGAACCGGAAACGCATCCAGCCCCGCGATGCAGTCCAGCGCCTGGCGACCTCCCAGTCGGAAGCTCACCTGCGTCGGCGCCCCGAGCCGGCGACCGGTCGCGTCATGACGACTCGCGTGAACCGAGAAGTTCACCGCAGAGGAGTCGCGGGCGTACACCACAAAGTCGTCGCCGTCGGGAAACACGATCGCGTTGACCTCCTCGTCGGCGTGGACCGAGAACGCGAGCTGGTCGCGAAAGTAGATGTCTTCGCGCGGACCGCGAACGCGGCCATGTACATGGACATCGCGGTAGGTGTCCTTCGCGATCTCGCGCTCCGACACCGTTTCGCCAGGCTCAGGTGCCCCGGTATACGGCGACACGACCCACCCTCCCGGCGCGCCCGGGTCATCGACCCGCCCGACGTTCTCTCCAAAGACGAAGCAAACCTCTGCGCCCGACGGACAGCGATTGAGGAAACGGACTTCGGCTTGTTCGGTCAACACGGTCGCGGCGGACGGATCGAAAGGCTCGAGGGGGTAGCGGCGCGGACGTGATGAAGAGAGGTCATAGACATGAGCGGGGTCGCCCTCGAACCACACCACGAACGGCGACGACCAACCCGTTGCCTCGAAGAGCCAGGGCGCGTGACCTCGCGGCCCGCGGATCTGCCCAATCGCTTCTCCAAAGCCGAGCGCCGCGACCACTCGCGTCTGGCTGACGCGGCCGCGCTCCAAGTCTGGGGTTTGCTGGTAGTCGATGGGGATGTTCTCCACGCGAAAGCGGCGCGCGATGGCGAGCGGCGCTTGCTCTGCTTCAGCGGCTTCCGCGGCGGGCTCTTCATGGGCAGCTTCCGCGAGCGTCTCGTTCGAACCTCTCGTGAAGTCAGACGCCTGCGCTTCGGGTGTCGGCGCTTCCGTCGCAGACTCCGACGCGTGTGCCGACGCCGGGGACGCAGACGATGCGGTGGTCGCCGGCGTGGGCTCGCACCCCAAGACGAGAATCGACAGAGCCCCGATGACCGCGCGTTTCATATCGCCACGTGTTGCAAAGCGTATTCCGCTCCAAACACTGAGAAAATAGTGAACGTTTTCACGGCGCGTGGCTCCCATGACGCGAGCGCGACCACGCGCGAACACGCTGAATCGCAGTGCCTTCGTGTTAGTCATGGACGATGGTCCGGACGCTCACGCTCGCGCTAATTCTCGCCGCGTGTGGTTCGGCGAGCGCGACACAAACAACGGCCCCGCCCGCGAGCGAAGCGGACTGCCCAGCAGAACTCCGCGCCTCTCCCTACAACCTGGAACCCACCCCGCTTGAGCTGCGTCTTCACGCGGCCTTCAGCCAATGCGAGGGAGACGCGCGGCTCTTCGAAGTGCACCTCGACGGCGAGCACGTCGGCACGATCTCCGTTCCCTGCATCGACATCGTCGACATCATCCGCGCGCCTCCCGCGTCCTACTTGTTTCGCTCCGAACCACTCGCCCCGGGAGACCACGCGCTCTTGATCGTGGACGTCGCGGGAGATCGGCGGCTCGAGCAAGACATCGGTCTCCCCGCGTTCGCGATCTCGAGCGACGGCGGGAACGTGTTCCGCGGATCCCACGTCAGCGTGTGGATCGGTGACGTGGGAGACCCAGAACTGGAGATCCGGATCGATCAACCGACCGCGTTTCCAACCATGGGATCGTGAATCCCTGCGCGCCTACGCGCTCGACCCGGCGGACTCGCTTCTCCTTCACTGCATCGGGATGTGGCACTACGACTTCGACGAGCCAGAAAACGCGCAAGAGTGGTTCGAGCGCGCGATCGACGTCCGCCCCGGCTACGCCGACGCGCTCCGCTATCGCGCGCACTGCCTCCACGACCGGCAGCGCTGGAGAGAAGCGGCGCTGGCTTATGCCGCGGTGCCCCTGAAGAGCTTCGTCGGCTTCCGCGCGACGCTCGTCGACACCGTCCAGCTCTCGCGCGCGTACTGCTTGATGCGCTCGGGAGATCTCGCCGGCGCGTCTGTCCTGTTCGCGCGTCTTCTCACGCGCTTCACCCGTGACCCCGAGTCCACGGAAGACCTCCAGCTTCGGTACCTCTCGGAGGCGTGTCTCGGTCCGCTCCGCGACGCGCTCTGGTTCGACTACATGCGGATCGCGCCGACCTTGAACTTGCCGCTCTCGTAAACCGATCTCGTGAGCCGCTAACCCAGGCGCTCTCGCGCCGCCTCCATCTCACGTTGCGCGTCACGGCGGGCCTCCGCGTTTTCTTTCCGCTGGGCACGAAGCGCGGACGCGACCTCGCCCTTGAAAGACCGCGTCGGTCCGGAGCGCAGCACCTCCGCGTCGGTCGTGATTCCGTCCCGGCGCAGCACCGCGAGCAGCTCGTCCTCTACCGTCACGCGCCGCGTCCCGCTCTTCTGACCCTTCAACTGCGCGCGCAGATCTTTCACGGTGACGCGCCACTGCTTTCGCGCGACGTCGACCCGCGCTTTGGAGACCTCGCTCCAGTCATGCGCCTCGGTCGACGGAACCGTGAAGATGTTCGTCATCCATTCGTCGAGGAGCTTCCAGACGACCAGCTTGAGCCGCGGCGCCCGACGCGCGAACGCGATCGGCCACTCCCACCAGCTCGTCATCGCGTCCGCCACCCAGGCGACCCGCGCGGCCACATCGGTCAGCACACGGCCAGCGACCGACTCGGGATCAATCGGCGCGAAGCTCTCAGTGGTCTCGACCAGCGTCCGCAGCAACGGGAGCTGCGCGCGCGTCTCCTTCATCGAGAGACCGGCGCGCCACCGCGTCTCCAAGATCGCGAAGAGCTCGACCGTCAGATCGCTCAAGATCGCGGACGCGAGGAGCGAGGGGTCATCGTCGGGTCGCTCAAGCGCCGTCCTGAGCCGCGCGATCTTTGCCGGGAAGCGTTGCGCCAACATCAAGGTCAAGCGCGTCTGGGCGGACCGAATCGCGTCTCCCGCGCGTGGGCGCGCGCGCTCATCGATGTGCACAACGGCGCCAGTGGCCGTGGGGAGCGTCTCGCACACCTCGACCGTGCCGATCTGAAAGCGCTTGAGCACGCCTTCGCGCTCTTGCTCGATCTTCTCTTTCGCGATGCCGACGAAGCGACGACTGGGGAACTCGAACGCGAGCCGCGTGATCACGCTCTCGGCTTCCCGCGCCAGCCCGCTTACATCCGGGAGGTCGCTGAAGGTGCGGACGTGAACCGGCGCGACATCGGCATGGCCGCGCGTCTGAAGCGGCTCCCCCGCTTTGCCGCGCTGAAAGATCGCCGCGCAGAGCGCACTGGTGGAGTCATGCGCGAACTGGCCAGGGGGAGCCGGCGGGAGCAGCCACGCCCCGAGGTCCACCTCGCCGCCCACGACTAAAAGATGCACGCCGTGCGCGCGCATCGGCAAGAGCATGCTGGGATCAAAAAACGCGCTCGCGGGCTCCTCGCCGCTCGGCGTATCGACGCGATCATTGAGCAACACGATCGTGCCCTCGCGAAAGTCCTGGAGCAAGCCGGCTTCGACGAGATCAAGGTGCCCTTCGCGGGCGACGTCCCACAGGTTCACGCGATAGCCGAGGGTGGCGGCTTGTTCTCGCCACGCGGTGATCTCCTCGTCTCGTGTTTTGTTGTTCACGACGAGCAACATGTTGCTGTCTGGGTCGCGCTGGTAACGCGTCGCGACCCGGACCGGGAAGTCGCGCAGCTGCACCAAACGCAGCGCCTCCGGATCGTCGAGCTTTCCAATCTCAAAGCTCAAGAGAAAGCGCGCCTGGTGATACGCCGGCGCGTCATCGCTCAGGTGAACACGGACCGAGAGCTCCTTGGTGGTGCGCGCCTCGAGCAGCGGGACCTCGCGCTCCACCCCGATCACCGCGCCGGACTCGTCGTGCACCGCGCTCCAGCCCACGCCTGAAAACGAGACGTGCGCCGGCCCGAGCTCTGAGGCGGCAAGCGGCGCCGTGTCGACGACGGCGTCCGCGATCGACTCGCTCTCGTCGTAGGTCGACATCGTGTTAAACACGTCGCCTTCGCGCGGCTTGAAGAAAGACACGCGAACGCGCACCCGCCGGCGCGCCTCGGACTCGCTGCCGAGAGCGTCCGCCGCGTCGTTGCGGAGAACCGTTTTGAGCCAGGTCGACTCACCTGGCGCCAAGCTATAGAGGCCCTCGACCGCGGTCGCTTCGAGCGGGTACTGCACGACGAAGACGCCCTTGTCTTCTTCGTGGTGATAGCCGTCGAACGCGCGCTTGACCGACGGGAGCTCCGCGCGATGCACGATGGTGTCGAGCTGGTGGAGCGCGTCGCCGGGACGCTTGGGATCGAAGCCGCCGACCTCAAAGATGAGCTCGCCCGGCACCTTGACCTGTTCGCCCGCCGGGAGCGCCCGAGGCAAGATGAGCTTGCAGTCCTTCTCGGGGAAGATCCATCCGTCGCTCTCAAGCGAGAGGTGAATGTCGTGATGCGAAGGCGTCGGCATCCCGCCCACGTTCTCGACCGTGACGCCGTCGACGATGATCTTTTCGCCCGGCTCGTAGATCTCGTCGCGGTTCTTGCTGACGTGCTCAAAGTCGCGCACGCGGAGCCGGTAAACCGACGGGTACGAGAGCTCCCCGCGCGCGGTCTCCACCAAGATCCGGAACGCGCCGTCCGCGCCTTGAGCTCCCGCTTGGGGTCGGGCAGAAGACGCGCGACCACGCGAGCCGGAGTAGCCGGAGACGCCGCCCGCGTTCGAGTGGTAGGTGGTGCGCGACTGCCGGTTCCCTTCAGAGTCGGTGTAGTAGTCAGTCTCGGTCCACGAGTGGGAGCTGCCGCCGGAGCCACCCGAGCCACCCGAGCCGGGCGTTCCGTTCTCACCGCGATTGCCGCCAGCTCCGCCCGAGACGTCGTGACGCAAGAGCATGAGCAAGTGGGTGTGCTCTTGTCGGACGCGCACCGTGATGTCGCCGCCGACGCCGCCCGCGCCTCCGCTGGATCCCGCGCCTGCGCTTCCGCCGTTGCCCCCGCTGCCTCCGTTGCCGCCGTTGCTGTAGCGTGTCGCGTCCGAGCCCGGTCCTCCGCGACCTCCCGCCCCGCCGCTTCCCCCGTTGCCTCCATGACCGCCGCGACCGCCCAGCGCGACGAGATCAATCGTGCCGACTTCTCCGATCTCGATGACGTCCGAGAACGTCCGCGCGTCTCCGCCCCGCGTCACGACGCCGGAGAGGATCACTTGGTCGCCTTCGCCGGGCGCGAGCGTGATGACGATCGTACCCGCGTCCTGTCCGACCGTCGCTGAGCCCGCGCTCGTCGCGTCTTGTCCATCACCGCCGCGGCCGCCCCCGCTCGAGCCCGAAGACCCGGAGATACCGGAGCGCCCGTGCGTACCGTTCGTCCCTACCGAGCCGGAGGCGTCGACGCGGTAGAGCACCGACGGCGAGAGATGTTCGTTGTCGTCGGGTCGATGCTCAGCGCTGCGGTATGGCACCCGCGCGTTGTACCGCGAGTTGGTGCGCTACTCACACGCGGTTTCAAGATCGAGCGCGACCAAGCGCTCGCCATCACGGACGTAGCAGGACGTCTCCCGCTCTCGCGCGATCCAGCCGATGAACCGGTCGGCCGCGGCGATGGCGTCGTCCTCCCCGCCGTACGCAAGGGCGCGGAGCCACACCACGGGTCCGAGCTGCTTGGGTGGGTCGCCCGGGAGAAACGTTTCGCAGCCGCCGCACGACCGCCGGTTCTCCGTCGAGTCGACGACCCCGTTCGCGCTAGTCCGCGCGACCATCCACGAGAGCGCATCCGAGACGACGTCTGGGCCTTCGTCAAACCACCTGAGCTCGATGAGCTGAACCACCGCGACCGCTTGGTAGTTGGTGTCGAAACCGCCGCCCTCGATGAACGTCCCGTCGTCTTCGTTGTAGAGCGCGGCGGCCGCGCTCGCGAACGGACGCGCGGCCGCCACGACGTCGTCGTCTCCGCTCAACGCGCCGCACGAGGCGAAGGCGACCGCGTTGTGGAGCAACCGGTTCGGCGCGCGCGCGTCGATGCGCATCAACATCTCCTGCTGCGTCGTGAGCCAGCGGCCCGCCCGACCCAGCGCATCCCGAACCGACTCGCGCGCCGCGTCGTCGAGTCCGTCTCCCGCGCCCGCGGCCAACATCGCGACGCAAGCGTCTCCTAAGAAGAACGCCGCACCGCTCGCGATGTCCGCGGCCGACGGTTCCGCGCCCATCGCGACCTCATCTGGGATCCGCGCGGGCACCTCTCCGCTGTCGGTGATGGTGGCCGCGCCGGCCGCGATCGCGGAGAACGCCGCTCGAGCTCGCGTATCGTCTCCGGCGGCGAGCGCGACGCGGAACGCCCACCCTGCCCCGAGCTGAAATCGCGCGGCATAGAGGTCGCCCCACTCGCGGTTGCGACCGAGGAGACCTTCTCGATTGTCGGGCACCCCGGACGCCGTCGCGGTTTCAGCGACCCGCGCGAACTCCGCAACGAAGGCGCGGTCGGCGGCACGGATCCGTTCGCTCACTTCCCGCGCGCCATCACCCGCGTCTTCCGTCGCGTCTTCGCGGGCGTCGTCGACCGCGTCCAGCGCCACGTCTCCGGCCGCGTCGAGAAGCCCGGTGTCTTCCGCGTTGGGCGTGTCGGAACACCCCGCGACGATCAAAAACACAAACGCTAGGACGGGCCGCATCCCAAGATTCTATCAGCCTGCAGGCGACGCGCTCTCGGGGGCCTCAGTCGATGCGGTCGTTGGTCGCGCACACGATCAAGTACAGCTCAGACGCGCTGCGCTCGGCGAACGGCTTGGTCTCGCCACCGTGCGGCGACAGAAACGTGCAGCCGCCGGCGCCGTGACCGCCAACGCCCGCGATGTTCGTGACGAACGCGTTCGAACGAAGGTCATGCGCGTTGGGGTGCGCCGCGGTGATCGCCTCCCAGCCCAGGGCGAGCGCCGGGTCGCGACCCGCGAGGATCGTCGATCGCTCGTCTTCGCCGATCGTCTCAAACTCAGTCTCGGACCAGAGCGAGCCAGGGAGCGCTTCACGAAGCTCACCGGGTGCAACACGACGCACCTCACCGACGACCAGCTCGGTCTCCATCGACTCCCCCGCTTCGATTTCGCCATCGTCGA
>CALJDU010000005.1 GCA_938024995.1 uncultured bacterium | reverse complement strand
GTCGTGATACGAGATCACGTCGCCGCCCCAGGTATCCGACATCACCTTGGTGATCGCGGCCGTGAGCGTGGTCTTGCCGTGATCGATGTGACCGATGGTCCCAACGTTCACGTGTGGCTTGGTGCGTACGAACTTTTCTTTGCCCATGTTGCTTTGCTCCTAAGAGAGAACGCGATCAGACGCCCATTTGTTTGGCGACGATGACATCCGAAATTGTTGTGGGTACCGCGGCGTATTCTTTGAACTGCATCGAGGGGACCGCGCGTCCCTTCGTCTTACTTCTCAAGTCGGTGGCGTATCCGAACATCTCGGACAACGGCACCACCGCCGTGATGATCTGCATGTTGGCGACCGCATCCATTCCCGACATGTTTCCGCGCCGAGAGTTGAGATCACCGATGACGTCGCCCATGTACTCCTCAGGCGTCCGAACTTCAACATCCATGAGCGGTTCAAGGAGATGAATTCCGGCTGCCTCGGCTCCATTCTGGAACGCGAGGGAGCCCGCGATCTCGAATGCAGCCGGGCTGGAGTCGACGTCGTGGAAGCTGCCGTCGACGAGCTGAACCTTGATATCGATGACCGGATAGCCCGCGAGGACCCCTCGCGTCATGGCGTCCGCGATGCCCTTTTCCACTGAAGGGATGAACTCCTTCGGGATGGTGCCGCCGACGATCTTGTTCTCGAAGACGAGGCCTTCGCCTGGTTCGCTCGGGCCGAGATTGATCCAGACGTGGCCGAACATGCCGCGGCCGCCGGTCTGCTTCGCGACCTTGCCCTCAGCCTTGACCGTGTCACGAACGGTTTCGCGGTACGCGACCTGGGGCGCGCCCACCTTGCACTCGACTTTGAACTCGCGCTTCAAGCGGTCGACGATGATCTCCAAGTGGAGCTCGCCCATGCCGCTGATGATCGTCTGGCCGGTCTCGTCGTCGGTGTGTGCGCGGAAGGAAGGGTCTTCCTTCTGGAGCTTGGCGAGCGCCTCGCCCATCTTCTTTTGGTCCACGACCGTGCGCGGCTCGATCGCGACGCTGATCACCGGCTTCGGGATGCTGAGACGCTCAAGCAGAATGGGCGCCTTGGGTGAACAGAGCGTGTCGCCCGTGACGACGTCGCCGAGACCCACAGCCGCGACGATGCTACCCGCGTACGCTTCGTTGATCTCTTCCCGGTTGTTCGCGTGCATGAGCAGCAAGCGACCGACGCGCGCCTTCTTGCCGCGGGTCGCATTGAGCACCGAGTCGCGGTTGCTCAACGTGCCGGAGTAGATCCGGATGAAGGTGAGCTGACCAAACTGGTCGTTGATGATCTTGAACGCGAGGCCCGCGAAGGGCTCGCTGTCGTCCGCCTTGCGGAGCAACTTCACGTCGGGCTTGTTGACCTTCTCGCCCTCGGTCGGCGGGATGTCGAGCGGCGACGGCAAGAGGTTGGTCACAGCGTCGAGGAGCTGCTGCACGCCCTTGTTCTTGAACGCGGAACCACAGAGGACCGGCACGACCTTCTGGTCCAGCGTCCCCTTGCGGAGGGCAGCGAGGATCTCTTCTTCGCTGAAGTTCGTGTCGTCCTCGAGGAAGCGTTCTTCCAGCGCCTCGTCGAGCTCGGCGACGCGCTCGATCAACAACTCGCGCGCCTCATTCGCTTCGTCGGCGAACTCCGCCGGGATGTCGATCTCGTCCCACTCAGCGCCGAGGTTCTCGGACTGAAAACGCATCGCCTTCATCTTGACGAGATCGATGACGCCTTGGTGCTCCCCTTCGGAACCCAACGGGATCTGCACCGCGAGCGCAGGCGCGCCGAGGCGCTCCTTGATCGACTTGAGCGCGCGCGGAAAGTCGGCGCCTTGCTTGTCCATCTTGTTGATGAAGCAGATGCGCGGAACGTTGTAGCGCTCGGCCTGGCGCCAGACCGTTTCCGACTGCGGCTCCACGCCCTCTTTGCCATCGAAAACCGCGACCGCACCATCGAGCACCCGAAGGGAGCGCTCGACCTCGATCGTGAAGTCGACGTGACCCGGCGTGTCGATGATGTTGATGCGGAACTGTTGGTCCGCGAAGAGACCGGTCGCCGGCTTCCAAAAACAGGTCGTCGCGGCGGACGTAATCGTGATGCCGCGCTCCTGCTCCTGCTCCATGTAGTCCATGGTCGCTGCGCCGTCGTGGACCTCGCCGATCTTGTAGTTCACCCCTGTGTAAAACAGGATCCGCTCGGTCGTCGTGGTCTTGCCCGCATCAATGTGCGCCATGATCCCGATGTTCCGAGTGTGGTTGAGTGAGTACTTGCGGGGCACGGAGGAGTCGCAGTGAGTTCGAGTTCGAGGAGTTCGTAGTGAGGAGAAAGTGGTGCTGACCAAACGCAAGACGCAAAAAAGCCCCTCCGAGCCTTCGACCACCCTTGGGTCGGATCATTCGGAGAGGGCTTCGAGAACAAACAGTCGCTAGCAGCAAAGGCTAGGCGGTCTTCCTGGTTGGTCTCTCTATGGGAGGGGCGTCATGAAATGAAAGGAGCAGCTCCTGGCTCGGGTGGTTTCCACGTGTCGTCACGTGGACCTTCCTGAATGTGAATCTTGCGAGAACGGTTCGGCCGAAGCCGAAGAACGACCACCTCATCAAGTGAAGTGGCCGATCGTAGGTCTTACCAGCGGTAGTGCGCGAAGGCCTTGTTGGCGTCCGCCATCTTGTGCGTGTCGTCGCGCTTCTTGAACGCGTTGCCACGACCCTGGGCGGCGTCGCGAAGCTCTGCAGCCAAGCGCTCGGTCATGGACTTCTCGCCACGCTTGCGGGCGTAGAGAACGAGCCAGCGCATCGAGAGGCTGACGCGGCGATCGGCGCGAACCTCCACGGGGACCTGGTAGGTCGCACCGCCGACGCGGCGGGACTTGACCTCAACGCGCGGCTTCACCGAGTCGAGTGCCTTCTTGAAGACCTCAAGTGGGTCCTCCTTGAAGCGCTCTTCGATGATGTCGAACGCGCCGTACAAGATGTTCTCAGCGGTCGACTTCTTGCCGCCCTTCATGAGCATCTTGGTGAACTTGGCGACCAACTTATCGTTGTACTTGGCGTCGGGGATGATCTGACGCTTGGGGACTTCTCTGCGGCGACTCATATTCTTAGCCTCAGCTCTTCGGCTTCTTCACGCCGTACTTGGAACGACGCTGAGTTCGGTTGGCCTTGTTGGTGTTCGAGGGACCCGCAGCGCCGGTGGCGTCAAGGGTGCCGCGAACGACGTGGTAGCGAACGCCCGGGAGGTCCTTCACACGACCGCCACGGATGAGAACGACCGAGTGCTCCTGAAGGTTGTGACCCTCACCCGGAATGTACGTCGTCGCCTCGATGCCGTTGCTCAAGCGAACACGCGCGACCTTACGGAGGGCGGAGTTCGGCTTCTTGGGCGTCGTGGTGTAGACGCGGACGCAGACGCCACGCTTTTGCGGGCAGCGCTGAAGCGCGGGCGAATCGGTCTTCGCCTTGATCTGCTTCCGTCCCTTGCGGACGAGCTGGTTAATGGTCGGCATTCGTTCGTTCTCTAGTCAATCTTGCGCTGTCGCGGAAAGGCTCTGTGCGCGAAAAGGCTTTGTGAGCAGCGCAGATCCGTTGGAACCCGCGCAAAACTTCAAAAACCCCACAAAAATGGGACCCCTGGGGAAGGGGACGCGAAGAATACGCGCGAAGCGTGGCCTGTCAAGTCGCGCGCAAGGCAGAATTCAGATCGTAGTTTCGCGGACTTGGATCTACTGGGAATCACGGGCGATCCCAGACCCCGGCGTTGGAGGTCCCAGCGAATCAAGCTCAGAAGGTCACGCGCAGGGCCCCGCCGAATGGAGAAACGGAAACGCTGACCTCAGCGCCGCGCGCCTCACGGGTCTCCGTTTCCGGCTCGCCTTGGAGGTCGGCGGGAAGCGGACGGGTACGCGAACGCCGGATAACGGGGCGAAACCGAACCTGCGCGTCGATGATGCCCGCGATCGCGGTCGTGAAGAACGCGCCGACCGCCACCCAGTTGGAGATCCGAAGCGCGCGCTCGACCCGCTCGAAACGGATCTGTGTCGGGGTGAGCGGTTGGCCCTCGATGATCGGCGCGATGTCCGATCGCTCACGACGCAGGTTCCAGTGAAACGCAAAGAGCGCGATCGAACCCACCGCGAGCGCGGTCTCGGTGGAGAGCAACGCGCGACCCAGGCGATCGTGATCGTTTTGGAACTGACCCACGCCGAACGGGATCATCGCGAGCGCGCGCGAGTTTTCTTTCGCGACGGTCTCTTGTGACGCGAGCTCGCGGAGACGACGCAAGCGGTTCTCTTGCGCGAGCAAACGATCGAGCATCTCGCGGCGCCGCGCCTCTTCCTGTTCCGCCGCGAGCCGCGCCTCACGTTCTCGTTCGTCGCGAACGCGTTCTCGCACGCGCGCGAACACCTCGAGCACCGCTTGCGGGAAACCGACCGGGTCGAGAACGTAGGACTCGTCGGCACGGACCAAGAGCGTGAACTGCGTCTCGGCGTCCTCCTGGCGATCCATGAAGAGGTAGCTCGCCGCGAGGTACTTCCGCGACTCGAGGACCAGCGCCTCGTTCTGAACGCGCGGAACAGAACCGCCGACCAGCGCTTCCAAGATTGCGATCGCGCGCGCGTAGTCATGCGTGCCGTAGGCGAGCCGGGCGCGCTCAAAGTCCTCGATGTCATTTGCCGACGCGACCGGAAGCGCGACCGTGTTGAGCGTGAGCAGCGCCAGAGCCAACGAGCTGATCCGCGCAAACACGCGGAGCGCTCTCCTTACCCTGTCTTCACCATCTCTCATGCCGCGAACGCGACAAGCGAATCAGGTTGCCTCAGCTTCTTCAACAGGCGGCTGCACAGGGGCGTCCCCAGCGCTTCGCTCGACCTCGTTCGATCGAGTCTCGGTCTGCTCTCGTGTCGGATCTTCTTCAGATTCTTCTGTCTCGCCGCCCGAAGAGGCCATCAGCGTCACCCGCTGCTGGGTCACCTGTCCTGCCTGCAGTCGTACTCGACCTGTATAGTCGGCGTAGCCAGGTGCTGTCACGGTGATCTCGCGAATCTCGCTCACCAGACCCATCGGGACCTCGAAGATCTCTCTCGCGCGACCGGAGCCACCTCCCGCGCGTCCCCGGTTCACCACAACCGCGGCGCCGGGTGTGTTCGGGATCACGTAGAGACGCGCCGCGCGAAACTGAAGTCGCCGCCGCAAGGTGAAGGGCTCCGCGCCCGCCGGGATCACGACCCGCTCTTGGAGATCGACGCAACAGTCCGCCGCGCCGACGATCCGAAACGTGTGCGGCCCTGGCGCGAGCGTGACCTCGCTGAACGCGGGTCCATAAGGACGCGGCGCCGCACCGTCGATCCCGATCGAGACGTTCGCGGGGGTTGGAGAAAAGAGCACGCGGCGCGGACCGGTCGCTCGCTCGCGCACCATCCGCGTGGGCGCGACCCGCGCGAGGCGAACTTCCGGAACATCTGTGGGCTCATCCTCCACGGTCGCTTCGTCGCCAGCTGCGTTCTCACTCGCGCTCTCGCTCGCCGCGTTCTCGTTCGCCGCGTTCTCGCTCGCCGCGTTCTCGCTCGCCGCGTTCTCACCCACGCGATCGTCACCGACCGCGTTCTCTCCAACCGCACCCGCGACGTTTTCCGGGGTCGCGCCTTCACCGAGCGCGCCTTCCCCGAGCGCGCTCCCACCGGCCGCGCTCTCGCCGATCGCGACGTTCACCTGAGAACCGAGCGGCGACATCGACGCGAGCGGGGGCGGCTGGCTCGAGGACCAACCCGCGATCCCGATGGCCGACACGCCGAGCGCGGAGAGCAACGCGCCCGCGACCACCCAGGAGGTCCGGGTCCCGCGGCCGACCTGCTCGATAAGCGAGAGCACCTCAGTGTTGCCGTCATCAAACGCGAGCACGCGGTTGAAGTGGTCAAGCGCCGCGGCGACATCTCCGCGCGCGTTCGCGTCCTTGCCTCGCTCAATCAAGCGCGGAACAAACCGACTGACGTTCGCTTCGTACGCCCCATCGGGATCCGAGAGGTAGCTCGCGAGCGCCCGCTGCGGATCATCGATGCCCATGTCCGCGACGATCTCGGTGAGACGTGAGATGAGATCGCCCGCGGACTGAAAACGATCGCCAGGATCGCGCCGCATGCAATCGAGGATCGCGTCGCGGATCGGCCCGCCGATCGTCGGCTCAAGCCGAAGCGGATCCGCGAACTCTGTTTCCATCACGCGACGAAGAACCTGGTGCGGGTTACGCCCAACGAACGGCAGGCGCCCCACGGCTAAGTAGTAGAGGACCGTTCCAAGCGAGAAGAGGTCCGTCCGTTCGTCACACTCGCCCTCCACTTGCTCGGGCGCCATGTGCCCCGGCGAGCCGAGGATCTGTCCGGTCAGCGTAAACGATTGGGAGTCGACCATCTGCGCGATGCCGAAGTCGGTCAGCTTCACGCAGCGCGCTTCATGAATCAGGACGTTCTCGGGCTTCACGTCGCGGTGCACAATCCCTTTGGCGTGCGCCTCTTCCAGCGCGCTCGCGATCGCGATGGTCGCGCAGGCCGCGATCTCCGCGAGCATCGGGGCGCCGCGCCGCTCGATGTGTTGCTTCAGGGTCGGCCCCGTGAGGAGCTCTGCCGCGATGAAACTCTCGTCCGACTCTTCGCCGCTGTAGTCGTAGATCTCGAGAATGTTGTCGTGCTTGAGCCGCGCGACGCTCTTCGCCTCACGGGTAAAGCGCACCCTCGCCTCGGGCGCCTTTTGCAGGTGCGGATGAAGCACCTTGATCGCCACTTGGCGCTCAAGCCGGGTATCTCGCGCGCGGTACACGGTCGCCATTCCGCCGTGCCCGATTTCCTCAAGCAGTTCGTACTTCTCTAGGCGACGGAGCATCCGGTCTGCTCAGGTTAGCAGCCCACCGGATGGGTAGAAAGCGCGCGAATCTCCGCTGGCGTGGAGGTTCGCGCGTTTTCTCTCGCTTAGTTTTCTCGCGTGCCGTCTTGGGCGATCGCGTTGCATCCCGCGCGCACCGCTCGGGTGAAGTTCTCGAGCAAGCGGATCTCGACGCGACGGTTGGGCTGATTGGCCGCACGGGTCTCGCCCCCCTCGAGCATCTGCAGGTTCTCGCCGCAGCCGGTCGCCACGAAGCGAGAGGCGTCCACCCCACCGCGCCGCACCAGCCACAACACGACCTGACGCGCTCGGCGCTGGCTCAGGTCCATGTTGAACTCATCGCTTCCTTCGTGATCGGTGTGCCCCTCGATCACGACGTGCGCGTACTCCGGAGTGTTGTTCAAGAGCTCCGCGATCTGCCGAAGGGTCGGGAAGCTTCGGTGCAAGATCCGCGAGCGTCCGTACGGGAACGCGATGTGCTCGAAGGTGACGATCTGGTTCTCACGAACCTCGATGAGCTGACCTTCTTCAGGCTCGGGGCAGCCGTGGTGTTCAGGCACGCCAGGCACCTCCGGACAGTCATCGTCGACGTCCAAGATGCCGTCTTGGTCGTTGTCGGCTTCCGGGCAACCATCTTCGTCCTCAAAGCCGTCGATGTCTTCGGGGTCGTTCGGACAAGCGTCCGCGCTGTCGAGGATTCCGTCTTGGTCGTTGTCGTTGTCCGGACAACCATCCTCGTCTTCAAACCCGTCGCGATCCTCAGGATCGTTCGGGCAGGCGTCGCTGCCGTCTTCAATGCCATCGAGATCATTGTCGAGCTCAGGGCATCCGTCGTCGTCTTCGAAGTCGTCGAAGTCTTCTGGGTCATCGGGACAGGCGTCGACGTCGTCCAAGAATCCGTCGCCATCACGGTCTCCGATTTCGGGTTCGGGCTCTGGGTCCGGCGCGCCCAATCCGACCATCGCGAAGACGCGGAGATCCGGAGCGCTGAATCCGCGAACCAGTCCGGCCCCGCCTCCCACGCCGACGTTGAAGCCAGTCGGCGTGTGGTACTTCAGCCCCAGCACCCACTCCACCGGCGTCTCTTCGCGTGAGAAGAACTCGGAGAAGGAGGTGCGCCCGTGGATCTCGCCGAGCAAACGGAGCGCGCGTTGGTAGATCGCGACCTCGAGGCCGACGCCGAAGGTCAGCTCATGTCCAACGATCAGGTTGCGAAGCGGCACCGACTCTTCGCGAAGGTTCGCGCCAACATCGAAACGGAGCTTCACGGGCCCCGGACGCGCTTCCACCAACAGACGTGGCCAGAAGTGCCAGCCGGTCTCTCCGCTGAGCGAGGCGTCCTGCGCCAGCGACGCGAGAGGGATGGTGCCGGCAGCCTGTAGCGCGACCGCGACCGTGTCGTCTCGCTCGCCGTAGAGCCGCACGCGCGCGCCCAACCAGAGGTCGCCCATCCCGGTTCCGTCCGCGGAGAGATAGCCCGGGTAGTCGTCACCCGACTGCAAGATGTTGAACTGGAGGCCCGCGAAGATCTCGAGACGACCGAAGAGACCGATCGAGCCGTGAAGATGCGCGGAGAGCTGATGCTCGACGATCGAGCTCACCTCGGTGTCCGTCTCGCCCAAGCGCTGCTCAATGATGAGCGGGTCGTGCGCATAGTCGAGGTCGAGCCGTACGCCCGGTCGTAGGTGCGGGAGCACCTGCGCGCCGCCGACCGTGAAGCCATCATCCGCGGAGTGCGTTGGGGCGTGACCGTTGACCTCGAAGGCCTGCGCGCTCGCGCTCACCGGACCCGACGCCAAGGCGCTGAGCACCAACGCGAGCACCATTGTCTGTGACTTGTTCATCGCCGCCTCCGCAGCCAGAACGCGCCTAGCGCCATCGTGAACCAGAGGAAGTGGCTGGACTCGCCGCCGCCCGGAACGTGGCACTTGCACGCGCCACCCGCGACACCGGAGAGATCCGGGTCGGTGTCCGCCGAGGTGTCCGCGCTCGCGTCGTTCGTGTCGGCACCTCCGGTGTCGCCCGCGTCGCCGGCGTCACCCGCGTCACCGGCATCACCGGCGTCACCGGCGTCACCTGCGTCACCCGCGTCGGGTCCCGCGTCACCCGCGTCGGGCCCCGCGTCTCCGGCGTCAGGACCGGCGTCGCTCGCGTCAGGACCCGCGTCCATCATCATGCCATCTGTCGGATCCAGATAGTTGGGTATCCCGTCGCCGTCGTCATCCTCGCGAAGCTCGACCGAGTCGTCGATCCCGTCGCCGTCGGACTCCGTGTCGAGGTAGTTCGGGGTCCCGTCTTCATCGATATCGGAACCGTGAATCTCGCCGTCTTCGACCTCGGTGCACGTGTCGATCGTGTCGTTGTCGTCGTCGTCATCCAGGTAGTCCGGGATTCCGTCGCCGTCCGTGTCTTGGTCGACCCCTCCGGAACGTTCGACCGCGTCCGGGACACAGTCCATGTCCGAATCGCAGGCCGGGTCGTCCGCCGAGTAGGTCCAATCCGAAGCGTCGGAGCTCGGGTCGCACACACCGCATGGATCCGCGGGGTTCGGGGTGCCACTGGCGACGCACATGCCGTCGATGGCGCAGAACCCAGGCATGACCGTGAGGATGCAGGAGTCGACGTCCTCGGCGCAGGCCGCGGAGCTACACGCTCCGACCGCGTCGCAGGTGCGCGGGTCTCCTCCACATACGCCAAGACCGTCACACGCATCGTCCACGGTGCAGAACTCACCGTCGTCACAAGAGGTCCCCATCGGCGCGCTCGACCAGTCGGTCCGTGACGCGCCGCCGTTGCACACCAGGCACGGGTCGTCAGGGTTGATCGTGCCGTTCGCGATGCACGCGCCGTCGATCAAGCACCCGGTCGTGACCGCGTTGACGCATCGCATCGCGCCGTCACTGCAGGTATCGGTGGTGCAGCTGATCCCATCGTCACAGTCACGCGGTGTCGCGTCGCAGGCGCCCGCTCCGTCACACGCGTTCATCGTGCAGAACGAAGAGTCGTCGCACGACGCGCCCGCAGGAGCCGGGGACCACGCGGCTTGGGTGACCACCGGGTCGCAAAGCTCGCAGGGGTTGGCTGGGTTGTTGGTCCCCGCCGCGAAGCAGGACCCATCGATGAAGCACGAACCGGCCATCAAGGTGTTTTCGCATCGCCCGGCCGCTTCGTTGCAGAAGTCCGTCGTGCAGCTCGCGCCGTCGCCACAGGTTCGCGGTGTGCCTTCGCACGCGCCGGCCAGACAGGCGTCGCCATCGGTGCAGAAGCTCCCATCATCGCACGCGGTTCCCGTCGGCGCAGGGACGTACGAGGTCGCGCTGATCGACGGGTCGCACACCTCACACGCGTTCGCGGGGTTGACCTCACCGGCCGGGATACACATCCCGCCGATGGCGCAGGTCATCGCGATGGTCTCATGCTCGCAACGATTGAGGGCTTCGTTGCAGGTGTCGAGCGTGCACGCCGCGACGTCGGAACAGTCTCGCGCCGAACCGTCGCACGACCCAAGGCCATCACAGCGATCGGTGACGGTGCAGAACTGTCCGTCGCTGCACGGCGTGCTCGCCGGCGCAAAGGAGAACGCGGTCGGGTTGGCGTCCGAGTCGCAGATCAAACACGGGTTGCTCGGCGAAGCGTCGTCCTCATCGAAGCAGGTGCCACCAATCAAACAGGAGTCGCTGCCGAGCGTGTTGGTGCAGACGTCGGCCGCTTCGTCACACGCATCGATCGTGCACGCGAGGCCATCGTTACAACGACGTGACTCGCTCGTACACAGACCCGCGCCATCACACATGTCCGGCGCGGTGCAGAAGAGTCCGTCGTCGCAGGCGGTCCCGGCAGGCTCTGGACGGTTGTCACAACCTCCTGAGCCGCATCGGTCGACGGTGCACTCATTGCCGTCCACGCAGTCGTCGCAAGCGCGGCCACCGCGGCCACACTCGTTGACCTCAGTTCCGCCCTGACAGGCGACGCCATCCCAACACCCGGTGCAGCACGCGCCTTCGTAACAGGTGCCGTTTCGACCCCCGGTCACGCAGCGCGTCCCGGTGTCCACCAGCTGACAGAAGAGATCGTCAAAGCGCTCGACCACCGAGTCGTCGTCGAGCCCCCAGACGTACGCGAACTTCATGTTGATCGACTCACCCGGGGCAAGCGTCTCCTCCCGGAAGGCGATCGCGATCCGCCAGTCTTCGTAGACGCCGTTCGGATCGTTCGCGGTGGTCCACACGCTGTCCGCCGGAAGGTTGACCGCGCCGCTGCTGTGAACGCGGGCGCGCGGATCGAACGCGCCGAGGCCGAGGACATAGTTAGGGGTGCCCCTCGCGCGGCTGACGATGAGCGCGGAGCCATCCGCAGGCTGGTTGCGCAAGACGTCGTTCTCAGTGCGGAAGTCGGTCCCGATGCTGCAACGACCGTGGTCCGGGTCACCATTGCGGCCGTAGTAGAGGTCTGTCACCGGAACCGTTCCGGTGTTCGTGACCGTGACGTCGGCGATCACCCAGCGGTCGGTGAGGGCGTAGCCCAGGTTCTGGTCGAAGCGGAGACGCGCGGCGCCATCGACGTACTCACCGGACCAGGAGATGCCGCGTCCGTCGGCGTCGACAGTGGGGCCCGCGACAGTCGGGATCTCAGCGAGGAAGAACGAGTTCTTCGCATCGCGCGCGGTCCCGCCGATGGTCACGGTCACGAGGATCTCTTCGACGATGGTCCCTGGTCGAAAAGCATCGCAAGAGAGCGGCGTGCTCGCGCTCTCGCGATACCGCATTGAGCGGCCCGCCGCGTTGACCATCGTTCCGTTGGGCGCCGTCCCGAGATAGTCCACAAACGTGCCGCTGATCTCCGCTTGTGCGAACGTCGCCGTTGGTGCCAGAAAGCCCGCGACGACGGAGAAGATGGCCGCTGCTGAAATCGAACGAATCATAAGATGCCCCTTGGGTGTATTGTTATGATGCCAGCAGAAATCGTCAAGCTAGAGATGACACTCCGACTGTGAAATCAATGACATATTCGTCCGATCCCACCAAGTTTTGGTGGCATTGGCTCACTGGGTGTGGACTCGGGACACTTTTGGGTGGAGTGGTCACGCAAGTTTCCTCAACGCTTCTCTCGCATTTGGCAACCGGTTTCAATGCAGAAACACCCCTTGTTTCGGCGACGTTTATGGTCGCTACAGCGACGCTTGAAGGCGTCATCATTGGCGTCGGCCAGTGGATTCCTTTGCGCGATCGTGTGGGACACCTATGGGTTGTACAAACCGCGATGGGTATCACCCTTGGGTGGCTCTGCGGGATGGCAGCGACCTTCTTTGAGGGTTCATCAAACCCACCCCTTGAGGTTATTTTACTACTTGGAGCGGTATTCGGCGGGGTGCTCGGAATTCTTGTTGGTGGGCTCCAAATGCGAGTCGCGGCGACCCCTCGATGGTGGCTCTGGTCCGGGCTGGGGTGGAGCGCCTGCTTTGTCCTGCGCGCGATCGCATCGGACCTCATCCCCTACGGCCCGGACTCGTTCTCGAGCGTCGCGATTGGATCGCTCGGCGCGTTGGTCGGCGGCCTCGCGTTGGGCGCGGTTACCGCAGGTCCCGCGAGAACGCTTCGCGCACGAGATAGGATAGCGACGTGACGTTTTCGCCGAAGGACCGCGCGTTCTACCAGCTCGTCGCCCGCGCCGCCTACCGCAACCCGTTCAGCGACGAACGGGACAGCCTCGACCGCGCGATCGTTTCCGCGACCGCGGGGGATGACGACTCCCTGATCGACGAGCTGACCGAGACGCTCGAGGTGCGCGTTGGACCGCTTCACTTGACGCAGCTCGAAGGTGAAGACCGCTCGATCGCCCAAGGCGCCCTGCTCTTCTTCGCCTTCCACCGATACGCGGACGCGCTGGACGCGTTGATCGACGCGCAAGCGGTCGCGAATCATCCTGTGAACGTCCCCTTCGCGCGCGAGTTCACCGCCGACCTGACCGCGCGTGGTTTCCCCCAGGCTCGCGTTCCGCGCGTGCTTGAGCTCTTCTACCAAATGCGTCGCGCCTGGCGGTTCATCCAAGAACTCACCGGCACGAGTCGCGCCACCCGCCGCTTGCGAGAGCGGCTGTGGAGCGCGGTGATGACGAACGACATCGCGCGTTACGAAGGCCACCTGTGGAACCGGATGGAAGACTTCTCCACCATCCTCGTCGGCGAGACCGGTACAGGAAAAGGCGCGGCGGCGCGATCGATCGGCTGGTCCGGGTTCATTGGGTACGACGCCAAGGCGCAGGCGTTCACCGCTCGCTACCAAGATCTCTTGGTGCCGCTCAACCTCAGCGAACACCCAGACGCGCTCTTGGAGTCCGCGCTCTTCGGTCACGTCAAAGGCGCGTTCACGGGCGCGGTTCAAAAGCGAGAAGGCGCGCTCGCTCGCTGCACCGCGCATGGCACCGTCTTCTTGGACGAGATCGGCGAGGTCAGCGTGCCGGCTCAGGTCAAACTCCTTCGCGTGCTGCAAGAGCGCGAGTTCACGCCGGTCGGCGGAGACAAAGCCGCGCGCTTCGAAGGACGCGTGATCGCGGCGACCCACCGGTCGCTCGACGAGCTTCGCGCGCTTGGCCGCTTCCGGGACGACTTCTATTTCCGGCTCTCGTCCACGGTGATTCATGTCCCCCCGCTTCGCGACCGCCTCGCGGAGGAACCGCTTGAGCTCCGGCAGCTGATCAACACCATCGTGTCGCGGCTCCTGGGAGAAGAAGCGCTGACCGACGGAGCGCTCACCGCGGACATCGTCGCGGCGATCGAGCCGTTCGCGTTTCGACATGACTGGCCCGGCAACGTGCGCGAGCTCGAGCAGTGCGTCCGTCGCGTGCTCCTCGAGGGCAGCTGTCCTGCCCCAAGACAGAGGCACGCGAACGAAGGTCTGGCGAGCGCGTTTCGCGAGGGAACGATGACGTCGGCGGAGCTGTTGGCCCGCTACTGCGCGCTCCTCTACCGAAAGCATGGGAGCTACGAGCAGGTCGGAAAGATCACCGGTCTGGACCGGCGCACCGTCAAGAAGCACGTGACGGCGGCAGCCGAGATCGAGCGCTGAGGCTCGGCTGCCGCCGCCGCAAGATTGCGGTGAGACAACCGCACGCGCTACCGTAGGCGAGATGACCGAGCAGGGCGCGGATTCGACCGATAGCGACGCGGACAGCGGCAGCGCCAACGTCCACGATCTCGAGAGCATCATCGAGGCGCTCGGGAACATCGCGCTCTTCGCGAAGATCAAGCCGCGCGGCCTCAAGCTGCTCGCGGAGATCGCCTCCGAAGAGAACCGTCGCACCGGCGACCTAATCTTCGCTGAAGGCGAAACCGGCGGCGCGCTCTATCTCATCTTGGAAGGCAAGGTCCGCATCTCGCGCACGATCGCGGGGATGGGCGAAGAAGCGCTCGCGGTCCTTGGACCGGGCGCCGCGTTCGGAGAGCTCTCCGTCTTTGATGACTCGCCTCGCTCTGCCGACGCGAAGGTGCACTCGCGAGCGCGGCTGCTCGTGATTCAAAAGGACGCGCTCGAAGACCTGATGTTCCTCAACAAAGATCTCTCCTACGAGCTGCTCTGGAACGTCGTGAAGATCCTGTCCGCGCGTGTCCGTGAGACGAACGACAAGATGACGTTCCTCTCGGCGACCGGTCGCTTCTAGATCGCCTGTGACCGACGTAAGCGATCCGAACGCCGAGCCCGCGGGTTCGGACGACACGCGCGAGAAGGTCGAGTCGTCGGTCGAGTCGCCGAACGAGAGCGCCCGCGAAGAGAAGGGCGAAGAGAACAATCAGAGCCAAGCACCTCCCGCGCCACAACCCGGCGAGCTACGCGTTCCGCCTGGCGCGCGCTGCGCCACGCATCCTGATGAAGACGCGCGCTACATCTGTTCCCGCTGTGGTTCGTTCGCAGGGGAGCGCGCGATCTTCTCCCGCGTCCCGCGACGTGAGGTGTGTCAAAACTGCGCCGAGGGCGGGTTCCCGCTGCCCGTGCCATGGGAGCGTCGTCGCGAGCTCGGCTACCGAAGAGCGTTCATCGACAACACCAAGGCGGTGATGTTCAACCCGGTACGTTTCTTCCGAACGCCTTCGGTCGAGGCGGCGGATGGCCCCGCGCTCGGGTACGGCATCGTGATCTACACGATCGGTCAACTCATGAGCGCGGTCGTGATCGTGCTGGGAATGCTCGCCGCGGCGGGCGGAACCTACGCGATGATCGGGAACACGCAGCAGAACCTCGCGCTCGGCGTCGCGGCGTACTTCGGGCTCCTCTCTATCTGCATCTTGCCCATGACGGTCCTGCAGGCACCGGTCGCCGGCGGGATGGGCGTCGCGATCGGGACCGCGATGAGCCACGGCATCTTGAAGCTCTTCAAGGCCACTCGCGCGCCTTTCACTTCGACGATGCAGGTCATCTCGTACAGCAACGCGCCCTACGTGCTTTACGTCGTGCCGTGCGTCGGTCCGCTGGTCGCGATCGCGTGGACGTCATACATCGAGATGGTCGGGCTTCGCGAGCTGCACGGCGTCAGCACCGACAAAGCCGCGCTCGCGACCTTTGGTTACCGAGCGCTCTTCTTCTTCGGGATCCTCCTGCTCTACGGCGGGCTGATCGGCCTCTCCATTCTCACTGCCCCCGGCGGACGCTTATGACGCGACGTCGCGGCTCCGTGGCGCAAACCGCTTCTTCGCTTCGCTTCGCGCGCGGTCTCCGCGGTGCGTGAGTTCGCGCGAGGTGACGATCGCTATCGCGTCACCCAGCGGGATGCGGAGCTCGTCGTCGTCACCGTGGTCGACGGGCATTCAAAGGAGCGGGTCCGGCGCTTCGTTGACGCCGCGAAGGCGGACATCGCGATGAAGCGCGGGATCGAAGCCAAGCTCGCGGAGGGCTTCGTCGAGATCTCCCGCACGCCGCTCGAAGCGCTCCCCCCACATGAACGGGCGGTCGTCGATGATCCCCGCGACGATGAAGCGTGGCTCGTCCTTGGCGACTGGTTAGCAGCCGAGGGCGACCCGCGCGCCGAGCTCATCGCGCTCTCGGTCGCCGGTCGCGACCTCAAGCGACAACGCGCGATCCTCAACGAGAACATCGCGGCGCTCGTGAAGAACCGACCCAACAGCGTTTACCCAAAGAAGGCGCTCGAGAACAACAGCCTCAAGATCGACTTTCAGCGCGGCTTCATCCGCGAAGCGCGGATCTACGCGAAGACCTCCACGAGCGTTGGCGCGCTGGTCCGCGCGGTCCTCGCGCTTCCCTCCGCTCGCTTCATGTACTCGCTCCGCGTCACGTGCGCGGGCGCGAACCACCGCCGGATGATCTACGATCGCGCGTACACGCTCGCGAGCGTCTTCGCGGAGCATCCCCCGCTCGCGATGCGGGCGCTCGTCTACGACATCTCCACCGGTATGCCGCTCCAGGACATGGCGTCCTTCATTCATCACTGCCCAAACCTCGAGTACGTCTACCTCGCGGGCGTGCTCCCAGACTTTGATGGGCTCCGCCACGACGCGCTCACCCAGCTCACGCTCAAGGTCGGCTCCCTTGGGAGCAAAGGAGAGAGCGATCTAGCGAACGCCAAGCTCCCGCGCCTGACGGCCTTCACGTTGAAGCACCCTCGCCGCGCGGAGGTCGACACGTCCGCGGTGGCGCGCTTCCTCTCGCGCCACGCTCCCCGGGTCCTACGCTTCTCGGGGACTCAAGTGCTCTCGGAGCTAGTGTCGGTCGCGCTTCACTCGACTCATCTTGAGCGAGTCACGGACCTCGCCTTCACCAACGGAGCGCTCAAAGATGCAGACGTTGCGCTCTTCGAGGCAAACGCGTCGCGGCTATCTCGTCTCAAGTCCCTCGATCTCTCCGGCACAACGCTCTCGCGAGACGCGCTCGATCGTCTACGTGCGATCGCGCCTTCGCTCGTCGCGAAGCAAACCTGGTCGGAGGAGGAGCCCCAGGCGGACGACTACTTTTTGTTCGAACCGGCGGTCGAGTAGAGCGCATCTCGATGCGCGTGAAGTACGCTCTCGACACCATGAAGGACACGACCCGCCTCTGCCCATCCGTGATTCTCTTGAGCGCGCTGATCGCGATCGGGATGGGGTGCGGCGGAGAAGAGCAAAGCGCGACCGCGACCACTCCGCCTTCGGTCGCGCCTTCGGTCGCGCCGGTTGAGCCCCCCGATCCCGCTCCCGAACCCGCGGCGCCTTCAGCGCCAGCATGCGTGACCGCGCTTGACTGTCACCTCGTCCACAACCGCTGCGGCGAACCGTTCGCGCGGCCACTCGGTGACACTGACATTCCGCCCGCGCCGGACATCTGTCCGCCCGTCGAGTACGCGCTTCAAGATCTTCAGTGCGACGACGGCTGCCGGCTCCGCGATGTTCGCGATCGGGAGTTCCGCGCGTGTGCGTCCAGCGATGATTGCGTCGCGCTCACCGGCCTGTGCGGGCGACCTGCGGCGGTCGCCGTGACGCAGCGCGCAGCGTACGAAGCGAAGCGCGACGAGCTGGCCGCCCGGGTTCGATGCGCCGCGCCTCCAACGCTCCCGCCGATGCGCGCGGAGTGCGACGACCAGCGCTTGTGCGTCCCGCGAAGACAACGATGACGAGCGACGTCGCGACCACACCGGTCGCGTCACCGCGCGTGTGTTGCAGTAGAATCCGAGCATGATACGCGCGAACCTCTGTCTGAGCGCGGTGCTCCTCGCGACGATGCTGGCGTGCGGCAGTGAGGAAGCCTCATCCCCCCAACGATCCAAGCGCCTCAAACGGAAGCTCCGGAGCGTGAGGAGCTCGCGGCGCCGGTTGTTGAGCCGATCGACGAAGCGGTCGGGGAACCGGTCGTAGAGGGAGCCGCGGTCGAGCCGCCTGCCCCGAGTCCACCGTGCGAGACTGTCCTTGATTGCGATGTGGTCCGCGATCGATGTGGAGCCGAATACGCACGTGCGTTAGGCGACACAGACATCCCCGACGCACCCGCCGTCTGCCCGTCGGTGAACCCGCCGCGCCGAGACCTCCGCTGCATCGCAGGCTGTGTCTTGCGCCCTGTTCGCGACGCCGAGCTCCGCGGCTGTGACACGAACGACGACTGCCTCGCGCTCAGAGGTGCGTGTGGTGCGCCAATCGGAATCGCTCGCGCGCACCGCGAAGCGTTCGAGGCCAAGCGAGCCGAAACGCGGATGCACGTCCGGTGTCCGGTGCAGCCGAGGCGACGACGCATGCGAGCCGAGTGCCGAGACCGACTGTGCGTCCCTCGGTACGCCCGTAGACGTTAGAGCATCGCAACCCGTGAAGTGCGGAAGGAGCGCGAGCTCTCGAAGATGTTGGCCCCTCTGCCAGATCCGCACACGTCTCGCGCTTAGCGCGCGACCGGGACCCACGCGATGGAGAAGCGGCTGATCTCGAAGTCGCTCTTCTTCGGCCGCACCTTGATCTCCTCGATCGGCGGGAGCTCTTCATAGCGGGCCTTGAGCGCCTCGAGATCTTGTTCGAGCTCCTCTTTCATTTCCTCGAGCTCCTCTTCACGCGCCGCCACGTCGTCGCGCGCCCGATCGATGTCACCCGACTGTTGCGCCGCGCGACCCACTCCTCGCGCCGCGGACGTCGCGCGCCCCATCACGCGGCGGCCCATGAGCGCGCCGAGCACGCTGGTCCCGATTGAGATCGCGGCGTCCATCTTGTGGCGGGATGCTTCCGACTTTTCTTTCTCGACCTTCTGCTCCGCTTTGCGCAAGCGCTCCTTGAGCTTCTCGATCTTGCCGTCTTGTTTGTCGCGGAGCTTCTCCAGCGCGAGGTCCCGCGCTTCGCGGTGCGCGTGCTGCACCCGCGCCGTGAACTCCGCGCGGCTCTCACCGACGCTCGAGTAGAGCTTGTACGGCTTGCAGTAACCGAGCGTGAGCTCGTGGTCGCGGTAGATCATCTTCTTGAGCGCCGCCTGGATCGAGCGGATCTTCTGCTTGCCGGTCAGGCCGCGCGGGATCGGAAGGTACGCGCCGCCCTCCTCCGGCTCGTCGGTGATCTCGAGCGAGTTCTCATCATAGACGGTCGCGCCATCCCACATCGACCCGAGGTCTTCGGCCAGCGGAACGAGGAAGGTGGGCTCCCACCACGTATCCACCTTCGCGGTCGCTCTCGCGTAGTGCACCCGCACCGTCGCGAGCGCGCCCGGTTGGTACGCGAAACGTCCGCGCGGGATCCCCACGAAGCACTCGTCAACATGATCGGGCAAGACCGGTCGCGGCGCGTCGTTCTCTTCGGCGGTCACGCCCCCCACGACCGCCGCCGCCACGCCGCCCACCGCGCCGGCGCCCATGTCGGCGACGCGACGAGGCTTGGGGGTCCCCATCGCGGCGACCGGTACGTCGGCTTTCTTCTCCTTCGTGAGCTTCTTGATCTGCGAACGGGTCAGCGGACCGCGCAGGTACGAGAGCGCCCAGCGCGTATGGAAAACGATCGGCTCGTCCTCGTGCGCGTTGTTCATCAAGAAGACGCGGCTCTTCATACCGCCGAGGAGCGAACGGATCTTCTTTGGGTCGAGCGCCTTGCCGGCTTGATCGGCCGCGCCGCGGAGACCGTCGATCACGCGGTCCACGTCGCGCTGCGTTTGCAGCCGCCCCAGGAACCAAGTGCCGCAGTTACTGACCGCTTTGTAGTCAAGGTCGATCGGGTTTTGGGTCGCGAGCATCACGCCGAGCCCGTACGCGCGCGCCTGCTTGAGGAGCGTCAACATCGGGCGCTTGCTCGGCGGGTTCGCGACCGGCGGGAGGAAGCCGAAGACCTCGTCCATGTAGAGCAGCGCGCGGAGGCTCGAGGTTCCGGCTTGGCTTCGGACCCAAGAGACGATCTCGTTGAGCAAGAGCGTCACGAAGAACATCCGCTCGTTTTCGTTGAGGTGCGCGATGGACAAGATCGACAAGCGCGGCTTCCCCGACTCGGTGCGGAAGAGCTTGCCCACATCGAGCGGCTCGCCTTCCATCCAGGTTTGGAACCCCGGTGACGCGAGCACGCCGTTGATCTGCAACGCGAGCTTCATGCGGTCCTTGGCCGGGAAGAAGGAGTCGAGGTCCATCACGCCGACGCGATCGAAGGGCGGGCGCTGGATCGATCGAATGAGCTCCGCGAGCGGGAGATCGCGACCTTCGGACCAGGCCCGGTGAAGCACGTTCGACAAGAAGATGTGCTCGGGGCTCTGGATCGGATCGGCGTCGATCCCGGCGAGCCCCAAGAGCCCGCTGACCGATCCGCTTACGCGTTCGGCCAGCGCTTCGCGATCGTCCAGGACCGCGTCGCTCGGCGCTGAAAACGACTGCAGGACCGAGAGGGGAACGCCCGCGGTCGACCCGGGCGTGTAGATCGTGATGTCGACCGCGTCGCGGAAGCGCTGGATGCGCGATCCGTCTTGACCCCAACTCGCGAGCCCTTTCTTCCAGAGCGCCGCGACCGATTCCGCGCGCTCGCCCACGGTCTGACCGCGCCGCGTCGCGTCGGCCGGATCGATCCACGGCTCAAACTCTCCGGCGCTCAAGCCAGGAAAGCTGAGGAGCAAGTTTCCGAGATCGCCCTTGGGATCGATCGCGATCGCGGGCACGCCATCGATCGCCGCTTCTTCCAAGAGCGACAAGCAGAGGCCGGTCTTGCCGCTGCCGGTCATACCAACGCACATCGCGTGCGTGGTCAGATCCTTCGCGTCATAGAGGACCAGGTCGTCGGTCGGCTCCTGCGCGGAGACGTCGAACTTTTTGCCGAGGTAAAAGGCGCCGAGTTTCTCGAAATCCATCGCGCGCACTGTACGCGAAAGCACGAGCGGAAACGACGCCACTTGCACGTGAGCGCGGTCTCGCCGATCGTGAAGTATGTCGCGCTTCCTCGGGCTGCTGCTCACCATCTCTCTCGCCCTCACCCTCTCTTCGTGTGGTGAAGACCCGCCTCCCGCTCCGCTCCTCGAGCCTCCGCCAGAAGGCACCGGTTTCCAGGTGAGCTACGAGACGATGGCGCCGCCCATGACCGAGATCTGGAAGTGCAATCTGGAGGCGCTCCCGAACAGCCGCGTGATCAACATCAACGAGGCGGAGTCCCGCATCACGCCCGGCATCCATCACCAGACGCTCACGCTTCTGCTGGGGCTCGGTGAGCTCGAGGCGCTCGAACCCGGAGAGTACGACTGTCGTGAACTCTACGACGCCTACCCCGAGCTGATGGAGGGCGCGATCCAGCTCTACGGCGCGCAGAGCGCGGAGCAGGCGATCGATCTCGGCCCGGGCATCGTCGCGCAGCTCCCGCCACGCTTGCTCGCGCTGCACGAGATCCATTACTTCAACAACACGCCGGAAGAGCTCCTCGTGCAGAGTTACTTGAACGCCTACACGGTCGACAACTCTGAGGTGGAGAGCACGATCTGGGGCTTCTCGGTTCGCGACGAGCACCTGTCGATTCCGGCGCGCTCTTCCGCGAACGAGTGGACGCGTTGCGAGATGACGGACGATGTCCAGCTCCAGCTCCTCAGCTCCCACACGCACGAGCTCGGGGTTCGGGTGAACGTGTCCTTGTGGGACGGCGAGACCGTGGGTGAGCAGATCTACACGAACACCGACTGGCACACGCCGAAGCTGACGCAGTTCCCCGATGGCGGCCTCACCATCCCGGCCGGCACGGGCTTCCACTTCGAGTGCGAGTTCGACAACCCGACCGACGAAGACGTCATCTGGGGTTTCGATGCCTTGGACGAGATGTGTCAGATCGCGATCGTCTTCACGCCGGGCGCGTTCTCGATCGACTGCGAGATCACCGACAGCAGCGACGGCCTGCACGGCACCCCGCGCGTTGGCGACTGACTCTGGCTCTTCGGGCCGACACGTCGCCTACCTACGGATCGCGGCGCATATCAGACCCACGAGCGCGATCGCCAGCGCGGGGAGATAGAACGCGAACTTGAGCGGCGTCAGGATCGTTTTCAGGCCCAGCACGTTCATGTTCCCGTTGAGGAGGAGCACTTGCGTCACGCCCTCCGCGAGGTCGACCGGGACCACGAGCAGCGCGGGGAGGGCGAGCCACCGATGGTCGAAAAATCGAAGCGCGGCGCCGAGGAAGAACGCGCCGTACGCGAGCGGGTAGGCGACATCGAGGGTCGCGGTCATCCACGCGTGAACGGTTCGCTGTTCCGCTGACATCGCGCGCACATGAGCGGCGATCACGTCGGCGCGGTACATCTCGTCGATGAGCTCGAAGTCCCAGACGAGCATGACGACCCCGAAGAGAACCGTCATGACGAGGGTCGAGGCAAAGGTGACCGCGAGGACCCGCTTGCTCGCGAGCCACCTGCCGAGCCTCTCCACCCGCTCCACGATCAGCGACAGGTGACGACGGGAATGAAGCAGCGCTGGATCGCGCCACATGGCTCGTCCAGACACGTGTCGAGCATCCCGATCGCTTCGTCCGTCGCGATCTCGACGAAGCACCAGTCCGCGCCAAACGCATCTGAACACTCGCGTCGTCGCGATTCGCACGCGGTGAAGAACGCCTCCGCGGCCGCGCTCGGCGTGAACTCGATCCCCATGCGCGTGAAGCAGATGTCATCGCTCGTGCCACAGTCGCGCTCCTCGATGCACTCTGCGATGAGCGCCTTCAGATCCTCGCGATACGGTACGCAGCCGAGCTCCTCTTCACACTCCTCGATCGGCTCGATTGGATCGTCGCCGCACTTCTCGTCGTACGCCACGCTGCCTTCGCAGATGACCCGGGCGCCGGTCGACGTGTCGGGTGCCGTGTCCATCCCCACGTCCGCGCTCCCGGTGTCGCCCGTGCTTGAATCGTCGTCGCCGCACCCCGTCACGCACATCGCGACGAGCCCGAACGAGAGCGCGACCGAGCGCGCGACGCGCCTACTCACAGCTGACCGCCACGCCCAGGCAGTCGCGGATCGTGTCGCAGGGCCGCGCGAGGCACGCGCTCGCGTCCGCGATCAACTCGGCGCTCCCGACCTGAAGCAAGCAAAAGTCATCGCTAAACGAGCCGGCGCCGCAGTCCACGCGGCGCGCTTCGCAGTCCGTGAAGTACTCCGCGGCCGCGTCGCTCGGGATCACGCCCAAGAAGCGATGGTCGAAGCAGCGATCGTCGCTCGTCCCGCACTCACGCGTCGCGAGGCAATCACGGATCTCGGCCTTGGCGTCTTCGCGGAACCGAACGCAGCCGAGCTCGGCTTCGCACTCTGCGGGGTCGCGAGGCGGGTCCGCGGAGCAGCGCTCGTCGTAGGCGACCAAGCCGTCACAGATCGTGCCTTCGATCTCGGGACCGCACTCGAGCTGCGCGTCGAGACATTCACGCGCCGCGTCGCAGGGAACCTCGAGGCATCCGTTCAACCGGCTGATCTCGTCGTCGGAGAGGACGCCCAAGAAGCAAGTGTCATCGCTAAAGGGGCTGTCTCCGAGCTCATCACGGCAGGTCTCGCGGCGGGCCAAGCAGTCGGTCTGGAAGGTGGCCGCGCTAGGGGTGGGCTCGAGGCCGAGCGACATGAGGTCGATGCAGGGGTCGTCCGAGGTGTCGCACGCGAGCTCCGTGAAGCAGCTCTCGATCTCGTCGAGCGCATCGGGCCGGAACTCAATGCAGCCGGTCTCCGCGACGCACTCGTCAATGTCCGATGGCTCATCTCCGCAGCGAATCTCTCGAAGCGTGATCGCTTCGCAGATCGACTCAATGGATCCCATTCTGCCCGCGTCCTCGCCTGCGTCCTCACCTGCGTCCTCGCCGGCATCGGTGCTGCTGTCGGCGGCGTCGGCCGCATCGTCTCCAGCATCGGTGGTCGCGTCTTCACTCGCGTCGGTCGTCGCGTCGGGAGCGCCGGTGTCCGTCGCGGTGTCGTCATCACCACACGCGACACAGAGAAGAAGAAGGAAAGAAAGAAGCGCGGTCGTTCTCATAGAGGTGGTGTAGCGCATCAAGAAAACGCATGCATCGTTCGCCGCCGCAGCGCTCCCCGAAACATACTGGAAACACAGCGTGATATTCTTTGGAGGGACTGTCCGCCCCTCCCTCCAAATAAGTAAATGATTTGGAGCCTCCCTCCCATGTTCGCTCCGCTCTGCGCTCCTTCGTCGCTTTCCAATATCGTCATCTCGCGATCCGATTAAGTCTTGCTGGCGGCCCCACCGTGATTATTTCGGGAGCAATGAAAACACGTTTTGTTTCCTGTCTCGCCATCGCTTTCCTGATGCTCGCTGGCTGCAGCAGCGGTGACACGATCACCGCGCGCCTGAGCAACGCCAACGGAATCGAAGAAGGCGCGCCGGTCGCGGTTGCGGGAATCGAAGTCGGGAGCGTGAAGTCCGTTTCGGTCGTGGACGGTCACGCGCAGCTCGTGATGTCGATCGACGAGGGCAACGACGTCGCGCTTCACGAAGACGCCTGTGCACGGATCGGCTCCGTCGGAGGCGAGCGCGGCGTGATCGTCATCGCCGGCGACGATGGAGACTTTGATGAGGACTACCTCTCGCTGTGCACTCCGTCGCTCATCGAGCGCGCGGTACAGCTCCAAAACGACGCGCGCCGCATTACCTCCGAGACCGCGCGCGAAGCGGGGCGTGAGCTCACCAAGACCGCGCGTGAATTCAGCAGAGGGCTCAACGATGGCTCCGATGACCTACGAGAGACGGGCGCCAACCTGACGATGGCGGCGCAGGCGCTTGAGGAAGGCGCCGAGTCCGCCAACATGCGCTGACCGCAAAGAGCAGAGACGGAATGAAAAGGGCGCCCGCAAAGGCGCCCTTTTCGTTCATGGCGGCGTCGGCTTACACCTTCGCCGGCTCGTAGTCGCGCAACTAGAGGCTGCGCTTCTTTCCTCGAAGGCCACGGCGACTGCCCTTGCCGCGCTTCTTCTTCTTGCTGCGCCAGTCGTCCGAGCGACCGCCGCCGTCGTCGGATGACTCCTCGCCTTCGTAGCTACGGGACTCGTAGTACGGCTTGCCACCCTCTGTGGTGTCGAGAGGTGGCGAGGGTGGACCGCCTCGACCGCGAGGGGGACCTCCGCGGAAACCACCACCGCCGCGCCCACGATCACCGCCTGGGCGGGGTCCTCCGCGGCGTCGGTCTTCGGCTTCTTTCAGCCGGACCGGTCGACCACCAAGGTCCTTGCCATCGAACTGAGCGATGGCGGCCTTGGCGGCTTCTGGGGATGTGAATGTGACGAACCCAAAACCACGTGGTCTTCCGGTTTCCCGGTCGACCGGAAGAAAGGCTTCAACGATCTCGCCCGCGGGCGAGAGAAATTCGATGAGGTCCTCCTTCGAGGTGCGGTAGTTGAGGTTGCCGACGAATAGCTTGGCAGAAATGACGAATACTCCTTCGACTCATAGGTTAACACCGATCGGCATGCGAAACGAGTCGATCCAGGACAGAGTCTCGACATGGGAATGAAAGAACGTTTGCGAGCACGTGCGTCAGGGGTCGCCATCGACGGAGCGCTGCGTGGTCTCTCACGGGTCGCGAAGCTCCATCCAGCCGCGCGCCCGGCGCACCACGACGTCGATGTGGTGACGAATGTCCCCTACGCGCGGACCGGCGCGGAGCACCACTTGCTTGACGTGTATGTCCCCCGACACGCGACCGGACCGATGCCGGTTGTCCTCTACATTCACGGAGGCGGATTCCGGATCTTATCTAAAGATTCCCACTGGATGATGGGGTTGGGGTTTGCGCGCCGGGGGTACGTTGTCTTCAACATCAACTACCGATTGGCACCTCAAAACAAGTTCCCGGCAGCGCTCGAAGATGCCGCGATGGCTTACCGATTTGTCCTACAGCACGCCGCCGCGTTCTCGGGTGACCCCACCCGCGTCATCATCGCTGGCGAGTCCGCTGGCGCGAATCTTTCCCTCGCGCTCACGACCGCCGCTTGCTTCAGGCGCGAAGAGCCTTACGTCACCGACCTCTTCGGGCAGGTGCCGATGGCGACGCTCCCTTGGTGTGGTCTTCTCCAGGTGGCCGATCCCAACCGTTACGCCGATGAGAAGCCGCTGCCGGGCTGGATCATCGACCGCATCCACACCGTTTGTGGCGCGTACGTCGACGGAGCGAAGACGCCAACCGATCTCGCGAGCCCGCTCTTGATCTTGGAGAGCGACGCGCAACCTGAACACGCCCTTCCGCCGATGATGATCACCGTCGGCAACAACGACCCCATCGAAGCGGACTCCCATCGACTCGCGCGTGCGCTTCAGAAGCGAGGCTCAAAACACGAGCTCCGCGTCTACGAAGGTGAGCATCACGCCTTCCAAGCCTTCGTCTGGCGCAAGCGTTCCCGTCAGAGCTGGCGAGACACCTACGCCTTCCTCGATGACGTACTTGATCCCGCTCGGTCGGTCCGCGAGGAGGCGAGAGCGTGAAGTTCCTCCACAGCATGATCCGTGTTCGCGATCTCGACGCCGCGATCGACTTCTTCGTCGGCAAGCTTGGGCTCCGTGAAGTGCGCCGCAGCGAATACGAGCGCGGCCGTTTCACACTGGTATTCCTCGCGACCGGCGACGATACCGACAGCGCGCAGATCGAGCTCACCTACAACTGGGACCAAGAAGAGCCGTACACGGGCGGTCGCAACTTCGGTCACCTCGCGTTCGCGGTCGACGACATCTACGCGCTCTGCGCTTCGCTCCAGGAGAGCGGCGTGACGATTTTGAGACCGCCACGCGATGGTCGGATGGCGTTCGTTCGCTCGCCCGACGACATCTCGATTGAGCTCCTGCAAAAAGGCGACGCGCTCCCGCTCCAGGAGCCGTGGAAGAGCATGCCCAGCACGGGCGAGTGGTAGCGCCTCACCCTCAAACGTGAGCGACGCGGGTGATGTGCGGAGGGTGTGCGCAGGGTGATATGCGCAGTGATGTGCGCAGGGGTAACGCTCCGCAGCGACGACACATCAGCAGGCACACACTGCGCTCAATAACCCGCGTGTTTCCGTCGGCGTACTTGTTGCTTCAAATGACCACATGCTTGGTCGTCTTCGCCCATCGTCGTCGCTCGCGCTGACGATCCTCTCCTTCGTCTCGAGCGCCTGCTTCTACACATGCGACCCCGTGATCATTCACGAAGTACTTGAGGCGTCGTTTGTCACCGACGTCTCCGGCCTCGAGCTTGAGTACACCCCCCTCCCTGAAGGTCGCTCGGCAATGCGCTCCGTGGAGCCGGCCCCGACTTGGGTCTCGTTGGTCAGCGACGACGTGCAGGTAGACATCATCATCCCGTTCAACCTAGCGGAAGCCGAAGTGGGAGACACCGCAACGGCGCAGGCGACCATCAACCCGGGCACTGACCAGCACGAAGGAGACATCGAGATCGGCGTTGTCGCGGTCGATCGCAACTGGCGCCCGCGGATCTCCGACACGCTCACCCTCTCCTTCGGTGGCGTGCTCACCAACGACGGTGGACCGCCGCGATGGCTCAGCGGGAACATCAAGCTGGAGTCCGAGGGCGAAGCGGAGTGAAGAGCCGAACGAAGAGCCGAGCGAACACGTAGAGCTCACGTGCGTCACCAAGGCCTCGCGCGACGCCACTGTTCGTGTTCCACAACGCGTTTCTCAAGCCCCACGTTCGGGACGAATTGCTGACGGCCTCTTTCCAACCGCCCGCACTGCGGAAGCAAGCGCCGACGAAGAGCGTATCCTTTGCCGCGATGACGACCGAAACCCAGACCGTCGAGACCGCCCACCGCGAGGGACAAGGCGTACACGTCCGAACCGATCTCGCGCGTCTGCTCACCTCAGTGCACACGTTCCGCTACGCGCTTCGCTGTGATCCGGAGAAGAAGCAGGCGTTCTCGCGGGATCTCCCGAACCTCGGAGAAGACGCGCTCGCGCATCTGGATGAACACGGGCTGCCGCGAGAAGGCGAGACCGTCGCCCCCGGGACGATCCTCATCGGGTCCACCGAGACGTTCGAAGACGGAGTGCTCTCAGAGGAAGAGAAGCTCCTCCGCGCGATTTTCGGTGAGAAGGCGGGCTCCGTTCGAAACCGATCGCTCTACTGTCCCGTGAAGGTCTCGGGAAAGGTTCACCGCGCGACGCTGAACCAAGAAGACGGCACCGCCGAGGTTGTCGTCCGCGATGAACGCGTGCTCCGCGTCGGCGACCTGCTCTCCATAGATGGGCGTGAGGTTGTCGTTCGGGCGATCACGGACGGACTCCCCGCGCCGCTCACCTGGGACGGTCCCGCGGGCACCGCCACCGTCAAGAAGATCGATTGCGCAAGCGACCACCTCGAGGCGCGTCACATCGGCCCGTACACCGAGGTGCTCCGGCAACCCGTCGAAACAGGGGTCGTGATGGGCGGACAGCTCGTGAGCCACGCGACGGTGAACGCGCTCGAGTCCGCCTCGGCGTTCCACGCGGCACGTGAGCTCACCACGGTGAAGTGCGACGACGTTCATGGGCGCACCCGCCTTTTCGAATCCATCGTCAAGGGAACGGCGTTCGACGAGCCGCTCTTCCTCAGGCGGCCCGCGACCGCGAACGTGCTCGAGCGAACGCTGCGGGCGCTTGCGCTGCGCCTCGACATCGGCACGAAAGAAGTCCCGCCGCCCGCGCCAGCGCCCCGAAAAGATGGCGAGATGCGTGACATCTTCTCCTTCTTCGAGAAGCCAGCCGCTCCCGCGGAGCTCGTCGAGATCTCGATCGCGATCGCCAACCGCGACTCCATCCAGGAAGACTCGCATGGAGAGATCACTGACGCGTCAGCGTTGGACGAGGCCAACAAGCCGGTCTCCGGCGGCCCGCTCTGCGAGCGCGTTTTCGGACCGGGGAAGGACTTCGAGTGCGCGTGCGGCAAGTACAAGCGGATGAAGCACCGCGGGATCGTCTGCGAGAAGTGCGGCGTAGAAGTGATCCAGTCGAAGGTACGCGGCGAGCGCTTTGCCCACGTCGCGCTCGCCGCTCCCGTCCTTCACCCGCTCGCGTACCCCTACGTCGCGGATCTTCTCTCGCGCCCGACGGGCGAGATGTACCGCATCGCTCGCGAGTCGCTCACGATGGACCTCACCCCGCCGAGCGACGGCGCGCTCTCAGGGGTCACCGCGCTTCGCGCCGCGGTCGGCGAAGCAGGCGCGCGCTTCTTCTTCGACGTGTGGCCGATCCTACCGGCGGGGCTCCGCCCTCTGCGCGGGAGCGATCCCCAGTGGCCCGTGCTCACGCAGGACGTCGAGTCGGTCCTCACGGCGAACCTGTGCGTCCAAGAAGCAGAGAGCGGCGCCGACCGGCGAGAGTACGCCGGCGCGCTTCAGTCCGCGCTCGACGAATTGAGCGCGAACCTCCTCGCGCAGGCGCACCGGATCTTGTTGAGCGACAAGCGCGCGGACTACTCCGCTGCCGCCACGGTCGTTCCGGTGGACGTTCCCGAAGCGACGATCCGTTTTCCCCGCGAGGCGGCCCTCGTGGTGTTCCGGCCGTGGATCATGTCGGTTCTCGAAGCGCGCGGCATTGTGACGACCATTCGGGCCGCGCGCAGGCTGATCGAGGACAAGGACAAGGTGGCGTACGAATCGCTCGCGGGAACCGCCGAGCACCCCGTTGTGGTCGCGTTTGGTGAACGCATCGGTGGCTTCGCGATCGAGCTCTGGGACGAAAGCGCGATCGGTATGCACCCGACCGCGATGAACAAGATGGGCTTGGCCGACCGTGGCGATGTCGCACAGGTGTTTGTGCCGGTCTCGGGGGAAGCGATCGCCGAAGCGCGGCGGCTCGCGATCGGCGTCGCGGGAGCGCCGGAAGGAGACGCGCAAGGTTGGCTCGCCCGCGCTCGACAGAGCGAGCGAGCAGGAGAAGTGATCTTCGAGGCCGCGCTCCAAAACGAAAGTGACACGCTCTCCGATCGGCGAACGAGGCGCACGTTCGGTCTCCTCGCGGACGCGTCCGCGCCATCGACGCGCGAGTCCGTACTCAGCTGGACGCACGCCACCCAACACGTCGGCGCGACCCCGGCCGGAGAACAGACGATCGACGAGCGTCTGCTGAGGCCGATCGACGAGCTCGATCTCTCTGTTCGCTCGATGAACGGGCTCCAGAACGCGAACATCAAGACCCTCGCCGACCTCGTTCAGAAAACCGAAGCCGACCTCCTCAAGACCAAGGCCTTCGCGCGGAAGTCGCTCAACGAGGTCAAAGAGGTCCTGTCGTTTATGGGCTTCTCGCTCGGGATGAAGATCGACTCCGCGCCGAGCGCGCCTGCGCCGTCTCTCGACGAGCGGCTCTCGCGACCGATCGACGAGCTCGAGCTCTCGGTGCGCTCCGCGAACTGCCTCGCGAGCTCTAACATCAAGACGATCGGCGACCTCGTTCAAAAGACCGAAGCCGAGCTGCTCCGCGTCAAGAACCTCGGGCGGAAACCGCTCCGTGAGATCAAAGAAGTGCTGGGCGCGATAGGCTTAAGCCTCGGCATGAAGAGCTGAGGCGACATCTCGGCGCGTGGCGAGAGGTCGCGACCCACTGACGTCAGAACGACGAGTCCGGACCTTCTAAGAACGCGAGCTCCTCTGGGGTCGAGGTTCGGCCAAGGATCGCGTTGCGGTGTGGGTACCGACCGAAGCGATCGATGATCGCCTTGTGCTTCAGTTCGAATTCGTAGTTCCGAAACGGCTTAAAGAGCTCGGCCGCGACCTCGTGGATCGCGGCCGACTCGCTGTGCATAAACGGCATGTAGAGAAAGGCGCGACGATCTTCCGCGATGCGCTTGTCGTCGCCCACGCGGATCGCCTCTTGGGAAAGCGCGAGCGCGAGCGGGTCCCAAGCGAACGCCTCTGGACGATCGCGAAACATGTTCCGCGAGAACTGATCGAGCACGATGATCTCGGCCAGCCGCCCGTCCGCGGACTCGCGCCACCCGTGCGTCTCACACCGCGCCGCGGCAGCGTGAACCGCACCAAAACGATCGCGCACCATCTGATCGAACGCGGGGTCCTTTTCCCAATGCTGAGACGGCTCGAGTTCGTCGAACCAGAAGGCGATGATCTCGGTCGCGTCGGGCATGCGACGAGTATCGCACCGAGTGCTCCCGCCCGCGAGGGAAACGAAGAAGGCCACGTGCTCTCGCGCGTGGCCTTCTCACTCGAACTGTTCTGGGCTCAGCGCTCCGAGATCGGGACGTACTCGCGCTTTCCGGCGCCGAGGTAGACCTGGCGCGGGCGCGCGATGCGCTGCTCGTTGTCCGTGAGCATCTCTTCCCACTGCGAGAGCCAGCCGGGGGTGCGGCCGATCGCGAAGAGCACCGGGAAGAGATCCATCGGCAGACCCATCGATTGGTAGATGAGGCCCGAGTAGAAATCGACGTTCGGGTAGAGCTTCTTGCTCACGAAGTACTCGTCCTCGAGCGCGATCCGCTCAAGCTCGAGCGCGATGTCGATGAGCGGGTTCTTCCCGACCTCGTCGAAGACCTGGTACGCGAGCTTCTTGATGATGAGCGCGCGCGGGTCGTAGTTCTTGTAGACGCGGTGACCGAAGCCCATCAAGCGAACCTCGCGGTTCTTCACGCGCTTGATGTACTCGGGGATCGCCTTCACGGAGCCGATCTCGTTGAGCATCCGGATGACCGCTTCGTTGGCGCCGCCGTGGAGCGGTCCGTAGAGCGCCGCGCAGGCCGCCGCGGCCGCGCTGAAGGGATCGACACGGGAGCTACCGACGCCGCGCATCGCGGTCGCCGAACAGTTCTGCTCGTGGTCCGCGTGCAAGATGAAGAGCACGTCGAGCGCCTTCTCGATCGCGGGCTTCGGCGTGTACTTGGTCTCGGTCATCTTGAAGAGCATGCTCAAGAAGTTGCCCGAGTAGCTGAGGTCGTTGTCCGGGTAAACGTACGGGAGCCCGCGACGGTGACGGTAGGCGTAGGCCGCGAGCGTCGGCATCTTCGCCATCAAGCGGTACATCTGGAGCTGGCGGGTGTGCTTGTCCTCGACGTCCTTGGCGTCCGGGTAGAACGTCGAGAGCGCCGCGACCGTGCTCACGAGCATGCCCATCGGGTGCGCGTCGTAGCGGAAGGCGTCGATAAACTCACGGATGTTCTCGTGAACCATCGTGTGATGCGTGATCTGGTAGCGGAACCCCTCGAGCTCCGAGCGCGTCGGCAGCTCGCCGTTGTAGAGCAAGTAGGAGACCTCGAGGAACGAGGACTTCTCCGCGAGCTCTTCGATCGGGTAGCCGCGGTAACGCAGGACGCCCTGGCCACCGTTGATGAGCGTGATGTTGCTCTTGGTTGACGCGGTGTTTTTGTACGCCGGGTCGTAGGACATCATCCCGAAGTCGTCGTCCTTGACCTTGATCTGACGCAGGTCCATCGCGCGGATGGTGTCGTTCTCGACCGGGAGCTCGTAGGTCTTCCCGGTGCGGTTGTCCGTGACGGTCAACGTGTCCTTCGGTGTGGCTTCCTTTGGCATCGCTCTCTCTCTTTATGGTTTGCCCGGAGCGCCCACTCGGACGCGTCGGGGAACGTGGGGGACGGCGGGCGCGTGGCCAGGCCAGTGCCGCAAAGCACGCGCGAAGACTACACGAGCCGACAGAGACCGGCACGCGAGGAGGCGAACGACTTGAGACAAAAGTCGTTCGAAACGCGGGGTGACCACGACGGACAAAGCCCGCAGCGACCGCCTGCGAGCACAAGGAGCGCCGAAGCGAGGATCTGCGACTCGCGAAGCGAACGTTGGGTGAATCGCCGTAGGCGAGAAGGGTTTGCGACTCAAACCCTTGAGAACACCCAGCTACATCGTGATGTGGATCTCGCGCTGTTCCGCAGCGTCCGCGGCGCGGCAAAACTCTGCAAACGCCGGGTACTCCTCGGGGCTCAGGCGCGCGAGCGGGAGCTTTACGTCCCGCATCAAGCGGAGCTCGTTGTCACGAACGCGCGTCTGCATCTCGAAGCGGGCGCCGTGCGGCCCCGTCAGCTCCGTCGGCGCCAGCTCCTGCGTGAAGCTCGCGCCCTGCGGAAGGCGAACGCGGATCCGGACCTGCTGATCGACCGGAGGCGCGATCAACATCGGCTGGGTGCGCGACGGCTGGCGCGCAAAGGTCCGCGCCAGGTACGACGCGAAGAGGCCCGCGGGCAGGATGAACTCATTGCCCTGACGACGCACCACCGATGGGACCGCCAGGGTGTAACGAAGCGTGAGCGGCTCATCCGCGTTCTCTTGGCCCGTGATGCGAAGCTCTTGCATCGTCGCCGCCGGCATCACGCGCGAGGCGTAGGCCTCTTCAAAGCGCTGGTCGAGCATCGCGGCGGGGATGCCCTCAAGGTCCCCGCGCCAGCTGATCGCGCCGAGCCCCGTGTAGCGCTCGGTGACCTCGGCGACCGCGGTACCGTCGCGCGCGATCACGAGGTCGATACTGATCCGTCGCGTGTCCGCTTGCACGGTCTCCCGCGGGATCTCGATCCGGTTCTCGCCCGGCTCCAGAACGAGCGCGTCTTGTCCGCGAAGGGCCGGCGCGACGTAACCAAAGGGCACGCCTCGCGCCGCCGCGCTCACAAACATCGCCGACTCACCGCTCCCGAGCATCACGAGCAGGTTGCTGTAGGTGTCGTCGTCCGCGAGATCGGACCGCGTCTGGTCGTTGCCGAAGCCGCGGATCAACACGAGCTTGCTGGGGATCTCAGCGAGCCCAAACAAGTAGTGCAGGACTCGCGCGCGGTTGCCGGTGCGCCCCGACACCATCGCGGCGGAGAGCCCGAAGAGATCGCGGCTGCTCTCGACGTTCTCAAGCACCCAGTCGTAGATCCGCTCCGCGCGCTCGCGCTGGGTCCGGGCCCCCAAGGTGATCTCACGGACGAGGCGTTCGTCCGCCGGGTCCGCGACGTCGCGATCCGCCAGGACGTCGATCAGGTTCTCAACGAAGAGCTCCCACGTCGCGCCGATGCCCCAGTTGATCGAGGGCATGAACTCACGCGTGTTGACGCTGCCCGGCTCTCGAACCACCGGGCGGCTCTCGTCGAGGCGCCACTTGTAGACCGCGAGACCATCCGCGACGGTGCGCTGCGTGGTCGGCGCCGGACCGCGCGGATCAACCGTGGCCTGCATGTCTTCCGGCATGATCACGATCAGCTCCGTGCGGTCGAAGGGGACCTCAAAGCTCTGGAAGAAGAAGCGGTCCCCGAGGACGCCGCGCGGGAACGCGATCGGCGCGTCGAGCACCTGGAGGTACTCGTACTCGACGTAGTCACCGATCTGGAGGTTCGGCATGGAGATGGTCTCCTTGCCCTCGATCAGGTCCGGCTCGAGCCGCGTCCCGTCCGACTTGATGGTGTGGAGGGTGAGCAGCTGTCCTTGCGGCGGCGAGAACTCGCCTTGCGCGTCGATCGCCTCTTCGCTCTGTACTTTGTAGATCTGGTGCGTGAGCGAGAGCGAAGAACCGTCTTCAAAGACCCGCACCGCGGTGTAGTCGAGGACCAAGACCTGAGGCTCGGTGTACTCGCGACCGGACGCCTCAAACTCACGCAGCGCCTCCGCACCGTCGAGCCGGAAGCTCGCGATCTCGTCGCGACCTCCGAGGGCGGTTCGAACGCGGCGAAGCACGCTCATCGCTTCGGGCTCACGCGCGAGCGCGGAGTCCAAAGTCTGAAGCGCGCCCGAGCGATCTCCGCCGGCCAAGAGACGGTCCGCGCGGGTGCGCACGATGTCGGCCGAGAGCGGACGAAGCGCGGCGAGCTCGCTGAGGATCGCGTCGACCGCGTCTTGGTCGCCGCGGCTCTCCGCGAGATCAAGGCGCGCCGACATGATCCGGTTCCGCGCTTGCGCGGGCTCAAGCGACGCCAAGCGCTCCAGCTCGCGCCCCGCTTCGTCCCAGCGACGGGTCGTGCGGAGCCGTGAGTAGCGCTCATTGCTGCGCGCGTCGCACTCCATCAGCGCGGTGATCTTTTGCTCGATCTCCGCGGTTCGATCGTGACGCTGCGCGCTCGCGAGCTCTGCTTGAATCGGCACACACGCTTCCGGCGCGATCGCGCGAGCGCGCGCGATGTACTCAGTGGCCTGCGCGTCCCAGCCGCGGTTGAGCAGGAGCCCCACGGTGGTGATCGGGAAGCCGACGATCTCGGGCCAGCGGTCGGCGGCGTCCTTCACCACCGAGAGCGCTTCCTGATCGCGACCCTCTGCCGCGGTCAGGTTCGCGAGCTGCAAAATCGGGAACCAGGCGTTCCCGTCTCGCTCCGCCACGATGCGGAGCAGACGCCGCGCCTCGTCGCGCCGAATGTCGTCGCCGCGCAGCGGATCCGCGAGCGCCACGTTGGCCTTCAACAAGGTCACCACCGGCGAGCCGTCCTCGACATCATGGAGCGTCTCACGGGCCCCGACCACGTCACCGCGCGCGAGCTGAACCGCAGAGTTCAGGTAGGTGTGGTACGGCCCGTTCGCGTCGTCGAGCGACGCGTCGAAGGCGGGGTACGACGAGACGATCACGACCGGGTTCGGGTGACGCGTCGTGACCTTGAGCATGATCTGGTGCGTCCCCGGCGAGAGCGGGAGACGATGGAAGGTCACGCGCGGGGTCGGCTCGCGACGACGATCGAGCCGGATGACGACCTCGCCATCAATGCGGAGCTCGACCGAGTTCGGCGTCTCGAGGCGCAGCACCTGGTCACCGCCCTCGATCTCACCCACCGCGTAGGTCGTGCCGCCCATCGGGACCGGACCGTTTCCGAGGTGCGAGGAACAGCCGCGCGCTTCGATCTCTCGGACGGGTCGTTCTCCCCGACTCGGGCCGAGGTCGTAGGCCGCGGCGAGCGCGCCTTCTTCCGGCGGGAACGATCGATCGAAACCGAGGAGCTCTCGTGGCCCGAAGGGGCCGGCGACCTTCCAGTCGGTGATGCACGGCGCGGCGAAGGCGTCCGCGGCTGCTTTGTCTCCGCGCCGAAACGCGAGCTCAATCGCGAGCTCACGCAGCTCGTGCTCTGTCGCGCCCCCGAGGCGCCCTGGATCCGCCAAGACCTCGTCGAGGAAGGGCCGGACCCGTGACGGGAAGTTCGGGGCGATGCCCAGGAGATCGGTCATGGCCGCGACCGCGACCTCGGCGTTGAAGCGCGCGTCGGCTTCGTTCGACGTCCGCGCGAGCTGGATGGTCTCCATCAAGGCATCAAGCGACGCCGCCGGGTACCCGTGAAGCTGACGCTCGACCCCGAGGAGCAACGCCAGCGTGGTGTCTTCCGGACGCAGCGCGCGGGCCTTGCCCAGCTGCTCAAACGCGATGACGGGATCGCCGTCGGGCCAGAGGAGCTCCGCGACCGCGCGACGCTTTTGCCAACGCGCGCTGTCTGGGAGCGCAACCGCGCGGCGACGGATGTCGTCGAGGGTGGGCGCGCGTCGAGCGGTCTGCGTCTGGGTACCGCCGCAAGCCGCGAGAGTGAGGAGCGGGGTGAGGAGCAGCGCTAGGGTGAGCGCTCGGCTGACGTATACGGTGTTCATGTTCGCTCGAAGGCTGCGGGCTCGAAGGGTGTGGTTGTCGGCGCGCATCAGTTCGCTCCCTCGATCCGAACGCGTTGCCGAAGGATGACGTCAGCGGCTTGAACCCAACCGCGGAACGCTTCGTATTCGCCGGGCTCGACCCGGTCGCGGTTAAGGGAAAACTCGGTGCGGGTCTCGACGCGCTCCCCGTCCGACTCGACCGTCATGCGAAGGGTCCCGAACGGGCTCTCTGCCGTGCCGCTCTCCGGAACGCGGGTCGCGCGATGTCCGGCAGGCACGCGGACGACGCGCTCCTCGACATAGCTGTTGGTACCGCCGAGATCGAGCGGGTAACCGCGCTCCGAGTTTCGCGCCATCGAGCGGACGAGATCTTGAAGCGTGGACGGCGCGATGGTCAGACCTTCGCCGTCGTTCTGCGCCATCTGCGGAACGCGCGCCTCGTATTGGTAGGTCACCGGCACCTCGAGGTTGTCGAGGTTCTCAAAGCGCTGTGAGGTCAGCTCGAGGCCAGGGAACATGCCGCGCATGCGTCGCTCGAAGCGCTCCTCGCGCGTGCCCTCGGCGGCGTAGGTGTTGCGGTACGACGCTGCTTGGGCGCCGCGCACTTCTTCGCTCACGGTGAGGTCCGCGCTGCCGTCCGCCGCGAGTCGAATGTCGAGGTTGCGGGTCCGGCGGTTGCGATCAGCGGGCAAGATCGGCGTGCGGCGAAGCTCGCTCCCGGTTGGCCAAACGTGAAGCACGGTGACGCCCTGATCCATCTGCGGGAGCTCGGTGATGCCGCTGTGCTCGGCGGTGCCGTCGATGTAGAGGTCAAGCCCGGGGACGTACGCGATCGCGTGGTCGAAGACCGCGAGGGACGCCGGAAGGTCGGTGATCTGCCCGTTGCGGCGCGTGCGCACCAAGATGATGTGCGCGTCGATGCCGGCCTCGCGGAACATCGTGTAGAGGAGCGACGCCTTGTCCTTGCAGTCACCGAAGCCGCGCTGAACGATCTGCGGGACGCGGTAAGGCTTGAAGCCGTGAATGCCGAACTCGAGACCGACGTAACGCGTGTTGGCCACGACCCAGTCGTGAATCGCGATGACCTTGTCGCGCTCGCTCTCCTTGCCGTCGACGAGCTCGGCGACCGTCTGCTTGAGCGAGTCATCGGCGTAGAGCTGGTCCTGGATGAGGCCCCAGTACCAGTGCCCCACCTCTTCCCAGGTCTCGTAGGTCGAGACATGGAGGTAAGGCGCGATCTCGGTCATGCCAGGCATCCCTTGTTCCGCGCGGATCGCGGGGACGTCATCGGCAACGAAGCGATCGGTGCGCTTGCCGTCTTCTTCGGTGCGCTGGTGCTGAAGACCCTCGAGGCCCGGATCGCTGAAGTGGAAGTTTCGTGATGACGGCGTGATCAGGACGTACTCCTTGTGCGCGATCGGCGAGGTCCCCTGGAGGAACGTCAGGTCGCCGTAGTAGTCCGCGAAGAGGTTGCGGTGCGCGACGTCATCCGTTCGCCAGCGCAGCTCAACGGTGTCGCCCGGCTCGAGGTCCGGGAAGACCACGACCAACGCGCGGGTGTCGTAGTAGATGCGGTACCAGGGCTCGCCGAGCTGACGCGTGAAGGTCTGCGTCGCCTCGAGCACCTGCCCGCTCGCGCGGAACACCTTGGCGCTTCGGAGGTCGAGCCGTTGAGCGCCTGGGTCGAACTGCATCGAGTACGTGCGCATCTGGCGCGCGCCCTCTTCGTCGTGCACCTGAATCGCGACCTGACGGAAGCTTGAGCCGAGCCCGTTCTCAAACACGGTGTTGACCGTGAGGTCTTGCAGCACGGAGAGCGGGTACCCCGCGGTCTCGCTGCGGCGCCCGAGGAACGTCTCGGAGGTCGCGGCGTAACGCTCGTCGGGTCGCTCTTGTGGACGCACGTTCTCGAGAAGCTCACGGGTCGCGGCGTCTTGCGGACGAATCTCGAGCGCATCGCGAAAGGAAGCGATCGCGGCGTCGCTCTGGTTCTGACGTAAAAGAAAGCGTCCATGCGAGACCATGGTCGAGGCGTCTTCCGGCGCGAGCTCAAGCGCGGCGCGGAAGGTCGACTGCGCCTCGGCGGTGTCGCCGATGGCTTCTTGGATAGCCGCGACGTACCGAAGCTGCGAGGTCCGATCGCCGGCCAAGCGCGCGACCACCGCGAGGTGCTCCTTCGCTTCTTGGTTCTCTCCGCGCCGAACCGCGTCTCCGATGATCGCTCGACGGCTCCCGAGATCGTCGTAGCGAATCGCGAGCGCCTCGCGTCGACGCGCCAAAGCCGCGTCCGTGTCGCCCACCCAATCGGCGGCTTCCGCGCGCGCGAGGATGAAGCTCGGGGCGTTCGGCGCGCGCGCCGCAAGCGTCTCGATCTGCGCGCGGGCGGTCTGCGGGAGACCGAGCTGCCGAAGAACACGGGCGCGGATGAGCGCGGCGCTCAGCCCTTCCACGCCGCCCGGGTTGTCCGCGAGAAAGGCGTCGATGACCGGGAGCGCGCTGGCTGGCTCCAGGCTGGAGGCCCGAACGCGAATCGACATCAGCTTGACCTGTGGATCGTTCGGCGCGAGTTCTTCCGCGCGCTGCACAAAGCGCATCATCTCGCCTCGCTGCGCGGCGAGCCCGGCGGCGAGCTGAAGACGCAACACGGTCGGCTCTGCGTCAGCGGCCCGCGCGGCGAGCTGACGCGCGCGGTTCTCGGCCGGGTCATCGGCGCCGGTGGTCGAGAGAAAGCGCGCGAGGTTCTCCAGCGCTTCCGCGCTCGCGTCGTCCCCTTCGGCCGCGGCTTCGAGATCGTCGAGCGGCGCGGTGAGCGGACGTCGAGGCAGGCGGACGCCGTGACCTTCGCCTGCAGACGGCGTGATCGACGAGCTGAACGTGACGTTGCTCGCGGGGGCTCCGCTCGCGTCACCGATGCGCGCGTAGAAACCCCAGTTGGAATCCGTCACGCACGACTTTACGAGCAACCGGTTGCCGCCGAGGTGCGCGCCGACCATCGCGACGTGCCGATCGGGGTCGGGGCGTCGGTAGCTCTCATCGCTGAGGATCTCTTCGCCGTTCCACCACGCCTTGACCGCGCCGCCTCCGCCGAGGAAGACGCTCAGGACCTGCGCGCGCTCGGACTCGACGATCGTCTCGGCGTAACCGCAAACGTTTTCGTAGGGACGGAAGACCGCGTCGAAGTTCGTGTAACCGAAGAAGCTCGCGGACGGGTTCACGCGCCACGAGACCTCGCGCTCTTTGCCTTCCCAACGCGCCTCTGGGTCGAAAGGCGCGTTGCGGCTCTCTTCGGGACCGTACGCCTCGGCGAAGCCGCGCTTGCCTTCGTTTTCAAAAGGACCCACGACCTGCCACGCTTCCGGGTACCCGAGCGCGCGGATCGCGGCGACGCTTCCGTCCACATCACCGGCGCTCATCTTCACCCGCGCGAGCAAAGCCCCAACGTAGGCGCGACGTGCAGGTGTGAGGCGACGGCTGGTCGAGAGACGCTCCAGCTCTCGCGTCGTGACTTCCGGCGCTTCGCTCCAACCGTTCCACAGCTCCAGCAGCGGGTTCATGCCAGCGGCGGCGCGACCTTGACGCTCCGCGCGACGAGAGAGCTCACGTTGAAAGGCGTCGTACGGGTTCTGTGCCTCAGCGGGCAGCGCGACCGTGCTCAAGAGCAAGCCCACCACCCACGCGGAGAGGAGCCCGCGTCCGGAGCCGGGGCGAGAGAGAACCGAAGAAGAGAGCGAGAACATGAAGGAGCGTCCTTTCAACGCGGGTCACCGCGCGCGCGCACACTACAAAGCCGACCAAGGAGTGGACAAGCGAATGGGGTCAAATGTTCCGACCGGCGATCACCCGAGCGGCGGTCACCGGCGAGGTTCGCTGTAACAGACCTCTCGGTGGTGCATAGGTGTGGGCGTGAAGCTGTGGAACATCGGGAGCGTCGCGCTCTTGCTCGTGTTTGCGGGTGGCTGCGAAGCCATCTTCACAGACCTCCGAGAACCGCTCGACCTGGTTGACGGAGGGCACGACGCGGACCTGGACGCCGAACCGGATGCGGGAACAGACGCGGGGACGGATGCGGGAACCGACGCTGGAACCGACGCCGAACCAGACGCCGGAACGCCTGACACGGGCGACGCGACGACCCTCAGTGGACCTTTCATGGGCCTGAGCGGCTACAACGCGACCGGCACCGCGACGCTCTCCGCGACCGAGCTCGTCATCAGCGATGATTTCTCAGTCGACCGCGGGCCCGGGCTCATCCTGGTGATCAGCCCACGCGAACGACTCGCGCCCATGGACCCGGAGGTCGACATCAACCTCGGCGTGCTCCCCAGCCTGACCGGCGGCGCGACCTTCCCGCTCGAGCTAAGCGAGCTCCCGGAGCGCGCCTACGTACACATCTACTGCGAGCCCTTCGGCGTCGCGTTCGGCCGCGCCGAGCTCTTGGGGACAGAATGATGAAGACGCTCAAGCTCACGCTCGTCGCGCTCATCGCGCTCGCGACCCTTCCGCTTCTCACGCCAGAGGCCGCCAGCGCGCAAGCGTGGATTCGCGAACCGGGAAGCGCGTACGTCAACCTCGGCTACCGCTTCATCCGCGCCGATCAATTTTTCGGTCCCGACGGTGAGACGGTCTCGCTCAATCCGTATCGTCAGCACGCGCTCTCGGTCTATGGCGAGGTCGGGATCGTTCGGCGCTGGCTCATGGCGACGATCGACGGCGAACTGGTCCGGCGCAACGTGCTGGTCGATCGCGGCGCGACGACCGGTCTCGGCGACATTCGCATCGGTCTGTTCACAGGCCTCGTGACGAAGCCCGTGAACCTCTCCTTTGGGGTGCTCGTCGGCCTCCCGACGGGCGACCCGCTTCCTCAGTCAGACGATCCGTCGCAGGCGGTCACCGCGAACCTCCTGCCGACGGGTGACGGCGAGGTCGACATCACGCCCACCCTCGCGCTGGGTCACGGCTTTCGTTGGAGGAAGGTAGACCAGTTCGTTCAGGCGACGCTTGGTTACGCGATCCGAACGACGCCGCGTGAGGTCGCGATTGGCGAGCCCGTGGACATTCGCGACCAGCTCGTCTACCGCGCAGAGACCGGGATCCGGATCGACCGCACCTTCATCCGTCGCTTCCTCTTCATCGTGCGCTTCGCGGGGCAGTTCACTGTGCAAGGTCGAGATGAGGGCTTCTCGCGGCAAGGGGTCGCGGGGCTCGGTGACGGCGTCGAGTTCCACGCCTTCGGGCTCGAGACCTTGGTCAAGGTGCACGGGGGATTCGGTGTTGGGTTCGGAATGGACAGTGTCTTTTTCGCGCGGAACGTCCCGGCAGCCGCGGCGTTCAAGCTGTCACTTTCCTACGAGCTCTGATTCTTCAGTATATATTGTCCGCGATTCATGGCGGACGACCAGGCTCAACAGGGTCCCGGCGAGGGGAACGTGACGCGGAAGCACCGATTGCCGGCCGCGATCCGCGCGATGCGTCCGCATCAGTGGGTGAAGAACCTCTTCGTGATCGCTCCCCTCGTCTTCGCGAAGGGTTTGCTCGATCAAGAGATGGTGCTGCGGACCGTGGGCGCGTTCTTCACGTTCTCGTTCGCCGCGAGCAGCATCTACATCCTGAACGACCTCTCCGATGTCGAAGCCGACCGCGCGCACCCGAAGAAGCGCTTCCGGGCCATCGCGTCTGGAGCGATTGGAGAAGGCGCGGCGCTACGACTGGGCCTCTTCTTGGCGCTGCTCGCGTTGGGCATGTCGTTTGCGCTGGGCCCCTGGGTCCTCGCGACCATCTTGGGCTACCTCATCCTCCAGTACGCCTACACCAACAAGCTCAAGCACATCGCATACGTCGATGTGCTCTGCATCGCGCTCGGGTTCGAACTCCGGGTCTTGTGCGGCGCGAACGCCGCCCGCGTCGATCCGTCGGACTACTTGATCTTGGTCACCGCGCTCCTCGCGACCTACCTCGGGTTCGGCAAGCGCATGCACGAGCTGATGCAGGGCGTCTCGGCCGAGAAGCAGCGCAAGGTCCTCAAGCACTACAGCAAGTCCGCGCTCGTCGCGCTCTTGGTCCTGACCGGGCTCGCGACCGTCGGCGTCTACGCGATGTACACGCTCGACCCGCACACGCGCGAGACGTTCAAGACCGACTACCTGATCGGCACCACGCTCTTCACCGCGTTCGGCGTCTTCCGCTTTTTGCACTTGGTCCGCAGCCGCCCCGAGTCTGAGAGCCCCACCGAAGAGATGCTCCGCGACAAGCCCTTCCTGCTCAACCTGGTGCTCTGGGCCGTAGCCGTCGTCGTCATCATCTACCTCGGCTGGAGCTAGCGCGATGACCTCAACGCGCCGTGCCCTTTGTTGCGCGTCGCTCTGGGTCGCGCTCTTCACGTTCGCGGGGTGCGGGTCCAAATCCGCGCTCACGATCGACCCGGTCCCGGACTCTGGAACCGCCGAACCGGAAGGGCCGCCCGAGATCTGCAACGGGCTCGACGACGATGACGACGGACGCGTCGACGAAACGCTCCCCGTGATCACCTGTGGCCGCGGGGCGTGCGCCGAGACCGCGTGCGAAGCGATGTGTGTGCCGAGCGCGCCGAGCCCAGAGATGTGCGGAGGCGGTGACGAGGACTGCGATGGCTTCGTCGACGAAGGGCTCGCGATCGGACCGACCGAGATCATCGACGTACGGGAAGGCGCGGGTGGATACGATCGGTGCAGCACCTGTCGCTGGGCGAGCAACACGCAGATCGTTCGCCGCGAAGGGGGCGGCGCGTTCGTCTTCTGGACCCACAGTATTTATGGCGGCTCGGAGATCGCGAACGTGTGGGGTCGCGAGCTCGACGCAGCGATGCGCCCGATCGGAGAGCCGCGTCTGTTGTCCGACACGCTCGTCCTGCTGTTCATCACTCGCGTACCAGGTCTCTACGAAGCGCACGGGCTTCACTACGGGGTGCAGCGAATCGGCAGCGAGGATCGACCGGTCTTCGTTCGCGCGACCCCGGACGGCGTCGCGGTCGAAGCCTTCCCCGACACCCCGAGTCACTGCAGCAGCTCTCGTCAGGTCGCGTTCGTCGGCGGACGCGTGATCGCGGGCTGCCTCTCGCGCGACGATGCGCGCTTGTGGACCTTCCCGGTCGGCGGTGAGGTCACGCGCTTGGATCTCGACGTGGAAGGGCGCGACTTTTCAGGCGGCACACTTCACGTCCGCGGCGACGCGGTCTATTTGCACGGCTATCACGTGATCCCCAGCGAGGAGTTCTGGACAAGCTTCACGCGCTTCACTCCGGACCTGGATGTCGTCCTCCCCATGACGCGATCCGAGGCGAGCTACGCGCGTGTGCCGGTTCTCTTCCCGACCTCGGAAGGCTTCGTCTACTGGAACACCGACGCGCGTGAGGCGACCACGTATGAGCTGCTCGACGAGGACGGCGCGGTCGTTCAAGAGGCGCGCGAGATGCCCTTCCGCATCGGCATTGACCCTGCGCGCTCCGCCTCATGGTCCTCGAGCAACCCGGCGCGTCGTTTCCTGACCGTGTTGGACGACAGTCGCGATGACCGCAGTGAGCTGGAGTTCATGATCGTGAACGCAGACGGGACCCTGACCCATGAGCTCGCGATCCCGCTCCCAGCCGATCCCGACTTCGCCAGCGACTTCGGGATCGAGCGCATTGGCTCCATGTGGTGGACCACGTGGATCGCGGGCCGCCGCGCCGACCTCGCGAACCCCGTGCACGTGATGGGGCTCTCCTGCATCGACGAATAAGGTCTCTTGGAAGCCTTTGCAGCGAGCCGCGACAGGCCTTTGCAGCTGCCGCGAGAGGCTTTTGCGGGCATTCCTGAGATGACGCTGCCCTTCGATTTGACGCTTTCCGCTGGATCGGGCATATCCCCGATCCGATTTCAGCGCGCCAAGCGGCCGCTCTAAGAGAAGAATAAGATGAAGCCCGACATTCACCCCGAGTATCACCCCGCCGTTTTCGTCGACGGGGAGTTTGAAGTCATCAGCCGGTCGACCATGAAGAGCGGCGAAACCCGCGACATCGACGGCGTCGAGCACTTCGTGCACCGCGTGGACATCAGCGCCTTTTCGCACCCGTTCTACACGGGCAAGCAGAAGATGATGGATACCGAAGGTCGCGTGGAGCGTTTCCGCAAGCGCTACGGCGGCTGAACCCCTTCTCATCGATGGAGCACGGCTCGCGTTTCGACGCGGGCCGTTTTTCGTTCCGTCGGAAGAAATCCGGTCACGCTTTGCCGGCTCGTGGGCACATGAAAGCATGGGCTTTCATCCTCGGTTCCCGATCCCGCGAGAAGTCGCTCCGAGAGAACTTTCTCGCCCACAGAACGTCCAACTCCATATGAAGCTCGTCGCCAGCCTCGTCCTCACATTCGCCGTCCTCGTGACCCATAACGCGGATGCGCAAGTTCCCGAGCCGCTCGAGACGATCAACCCCGTGGTCGGGGATCAGAGCTTCGTCGAGCGCTTTGGTCGCGCCCCGAACGCGTCCGACAGCGAGTCGCTCCGGATCACGACGCATCTCGCGTGGGTCGAAGCCGAGCTCCGCGGCGCGGACACCGATCACCTCAACGACGCGCAGACGGAAGAGCGCGCGCGGCTGCTCGACGCGTTGTCGGACTATCGCGAGCGCGGCGTCTTCCCGATCAACAATGAGGTCGCTGGGCGACGCCCGCGTTTTGTTGATCACGAAGGAACGCGGTGCGCCGTGGGTCACCTGCTCGAGGTCACGGAAGGACAAGAAGCGGTCATGGCGATCAACGAGTCGCACGAGTGGGACCTCTTGCTCGAGATGGACGCGCCCGCGCTCCGCGCCTTTGCGAACGAGAGCGGTTTCACGCTCGTGGAGCTCGCGATGATTCAGCCGACCTATGGCTGGCGTGACCGCGGCCTTACCCAAGGCGACCTCCGCCGGCAAACCCAGCAGTCCGTTCGCCGCGCCGTCGCGCAATGCGACTCGGTTCGCTGGCAGCGCAGAAGGATCCGCGATCGACCGACCAAGCCCGACATGGCGCTGGTGGCTCCCGTTCCCCCTCCCCGCCCGGTCGTGCCCCCGGGAGCGCGTGCTCGTATCCAGCGACCGCCGCGCACGAGACCAGCCCCGCGACGACGCATGCCGCCGACAGCCCACGTCGTGACTCCCGCGAACCAAGAGAACCTGGTCCGGATCCTCGGCGTCGCGTCAGGTCCGTACCGGCGGTGCCTTGACCAACGGATCACCCAAGACCTCACCCGTCGCCTCGCGCGCTTCCAGCAGGAGAGGCGCTTGGAGGTCCGGGTCCCGATCACGGGTCGGCCCCCGCAGACGCGCGAGCTCACCCAAGCGAGGCTCGACCAGGTCGCCGATCAAATCGTCACAGAGATCGCGACGTGCCAGACCAACGTCAACCAGCGCGTCCGTGTCGTCGTCACGGCGACGCGCGCGCGAGGCGTCCGGGCGCTCGTACAGGTCCGCCCCGCGCGCAACCGTCGTTGCATCGAGACCATCGCCAACCGACGAGCGGCATCCGTCAACCTCCTGGTCGCCCGCGGCCTCACGTCGCAGCGCACCGTGACGATCCCCGCCGGTGCGGTCGCCCCGCCCGTGCCTCCGGTCACGAGCTATAGCGACGCTCGAGCGCGCGCGATGATCGATGGCAACGCCTGGGCGATCCGTCAGTGCATCCAAAACCAGCCTGGCCCCGTGACGCTCACGGTCCAGGTGAACGTCAACGGGCGCATGCAGCTCATGGGCGCCGCGCTTCCGCCGGGGCTCGGGAACGGCGGAACGCTCTCCTGTATCGCGACCGCGGTCTCGCGCATCGGTGGCGCGGACCGACCCGCGCGCACGCACACGTTCACTCACGACTTGTGAACAACAGGCGTGAGTCGCGGGGTTAGGTGGTCCGGACGGACTCGCCGAAGAGGTAACGCCAACCGCCCTCTTCTTTCGCGAAGCGCGAACACTCTGTGAACGAGAGATCGACGCGCTTGTTCTTCTTCTTCTTGCCGCGCCCTTCCTTGCGCACCTCAAAGAGCTCCACGCGAAACGTCACGGTCGCGACCTCGTCCCGATCCGGCTCAGTCGTCTCGAGGATCTCAAGCGCTTCGTAGTGAAGTCGCTCCAGCCCATGCTCGACCGCGTGCCTCCACTCTTCGGGAGCGCGCGCGCGGTCGTCATGACTCGAGTGCAGCGTGAGGTAGAGATAGTCGAGCTCGCGCTTCACGAACGCGCTGAAACGCGAGCGCATGAGCGCTTCGGGAGTCTCCGGCTCAACGCCGTCCGTGAGCCCGCGATGAAAGCGACCGCAGCAGGCGTCGTAGGTGTCTTTGAGACCGCACGGGCACATCTCGGGCGCCGTCATCTACTCTGCGAGCGCGGAACCGATCGCGTCCGCCACGTCGTTCACCGACGCCGGCGCACGCGTGAAGTTGCGCGTGCCGTGGTCGCCCTCCGCGTAGGAGAGGAACGCCCAGCCGTCAGGTGCGTCGGCCTGGAAGCCAGTCGCCCAGGTGTTCGCGGGCGCTTCGTTTTCGGCCCACATAAACGTCACCGGGAGCGGCTCAAGCAGCGCCCGGTGGTCGGCGATTCGGTTTTGGCTCTCCGTGTACCCGCCGCCGGTCAGGAAGACGAGCCCGCTCGGGAGCGGGTAGGCGTCGTCGGTCTCGGCCGCGACCGTGTAGTCGAGCGCCGTAGTGGTGCCATTGCTCGCGCCCACCAAGACGAAGCGCGACGTGTTCACGCATGAGTGCGCGGCCAAGAAGTCGAAGGCGGCCTGCGCGTCGATCTTGGCGGTCGGCCCCGTGTAGGCCTCGGCCGCGACACCAGAGGAACCTCCAGCGCCGCGCCGATCTACGTTGAGGACGTTGACGCCACGAGAGGTCAGCGCAGCGATGAACTCGGCCGGGTAGTTCGTCCGCGTGTTGGACGGCGGGATCATGTGAAAGAGGATAGCGACCGGATCGGCAGCGTCTCCGGTGAGCGTGAGGTCCGCCTCAAGCGTCACGTCGTCGCTCGTCGTGAACGTGACCACCTCCGCGCCCGCGACGCACGAGCCGCTGCTGGTGTCCGCTGCGTTGGTGTCCGCTGCGTTGGTGTCGGCTGCGTTGGTGTCGCCAACGTTCGTATCGCCAACGTTGGTGTCAGCCGCGTTGGTGTCAGCCGCGGTGTCGCCGCCGGTGCTCGTGTCGCCGGCCGAACCGGTATCGACCGCGTCATCGTCGCCGCCGCACGCGACAAGGAGGAACAGAGAAAACGAAATGGCTCGTAGCGTCATACCGACCCTTATGGACAAGAAGGAAGAGGGTTACGCCTACCACGACTAGACGACCTCGACGACGCGAAGAGCGCAGGAACAGGATGCGCTCGTTCCGCTTTAAGAATAGTGTTCGCGCGAAACATCTCGCGAGCGCTAGCGCGCGACGCGAAAGGGGACTGCATGAACGTACTCGTCATCAACTGCGGCTCATCGAGCGTGAAGTACCAAGTCGTCGACGTCGCCTCCGGTGCGGCTGTCGCGAAAGGCAAAGCCGAGCGCATCGGCGACGGCCGCTCCCACAAGGACGCCCTCAGCGAGCTGCTCCCAGAGATCAAGGAGCACGACATCCAGGCGGTCGGCCATCGGGTGGTGCACGGCGGCGACTCCTTCCACGACGCCACGCAGATCACCGACGAAGTGATCAAGGCGATCGAGGCTTGCGTCCCGCTCGCGCCGCTTCATAACCCCGCCAACCTCGCCGGGATCGCCGCCGCGCGCGAAGCGTTCCCGAGCGTTCCCCACGTCGCGGTCTTCGACACTGCGTTCCACGTCCGGATGCCCAGGCGCGCGCGTACCTACGCCATCGACCAAGAGCTGGCGGAGAAGCACGGGATTCGTCGCTACGGCTTCCACGGGCCGAGTCACTCGTACGTCGCGAAGCTCGCCGCTGACCACCTTGGCCAACCGCTCGACGAGCTCCGCCTCATCACCTGCCACCTCGGCAATGGCGCGAGCATCTGCGCCATCGAGAACGGGAAGTCGGTCGAGACCAGCATGGGCATGACGCCGCTCGAGGGCCTCGTCATGGGGACACGCTCGGGCGATATCGATCCTGGCGTGGTCCTGCTGCTCGCGCGCGAGCTTGGGGTCGACGGCGCGGACAAAGCGCTCAACAAGCAAAGCGGACTCGCCGGGCTCTCCGGCTTGGGCAACGACCTGCGCGACATCCTCTCCGCGGCGGCGGAAGGCAACGATCGCGCGCGGCTCGCGGTCTCGACCTTTGCGCATCGCGTGCGCAAGTACATCGGCGCGTACGCGGCGGCGCTCGGCGGAGTCGACGCGGTGATCATGACGGGCGGGATCGGCGAAAACAGCGCCGAGATGCGTCGCCGAATCCTTCAGCGGCTCGGCTTCCTCGGCCTCCGCATCGACGAGGACAAAAACGGCGACGCCCGGGTCAGTCATGACGACGCCGTCCAGGACGTGAGCAGCGGAACTGCCCGCGTGAAGACGCTCGTGGTCGCGACCAACGAAGAGCTGATGATCGCCAAGCAGAGCGCGCGCGTGGTCAGCGGTGGAAAGGACGTCAAGTCGCCCCGCGCCATCCCGATCGCCGTGAGCGCGCGTCACCTGCACCTCGACCGCAAGACGATGGACATCCTCTTTGGCGAAGGCAGCGAGCTGAGCGTCTACAGAGAGATCAGCCAGCCCGGCCAGTTCGCCGCCGAGCAAAAAGTGAACCTCATCGGACCGCGCGGCCGCATTGACGGTGTCCGCGTGCTCGGTCCGCTTCGCCCCGGCGTCCAGGTCGAGGTCTCGCGCACCGACGAGTTCCGGCTCGGGGTCGACGCGCCGATTCGCGATTCAGGCAAGGTGAAAGGCTCGGCGCCGATTACGCTTGAGGGACCGAAGGGCACCGTCCACATGGAAGAAGGCCTCATCTGCGCGCGCCGCCACATCCATATGACGCCGGAGGACGCGGAGCACTTTGGCGTGAAGGACAAAGACGAGGTCGAGATCGCGATCACGGGCGGTCCTCGCGATTTGGTGTTTGGCGATGTGCTCGTTCGCGTGAAGTCGAGCTACAAGCTCGAGATGCACATCGACACAGACGAGGCGAACGCCGCCGAGCTAAGCCGCGGGGCGGTAGGGGATCTCGTCTACACAGCCGCTCCTGGCGAAGCCGCCGCCAAGCTCCGCAAGCGGCGGGGGAGCTGATTCTGTCGTGACAGGCTCGGCGCTGCCTTCGCGCGCGCTTGTGGTTCTACGTGGCGAAGCTCATGAGACGCTGCCGCTGGCGCATCGAGCCGTCGCTGCGTTCGAAGACGACCTCCTCGTCGTGAGTGACGCCAAGGAGGCCTGGCCAGAACGTCAGAGTCCCGGCGAGGACGCAGAGTCGGAC
>CALJDU010000004.1 GCA_938024995.1 uncultured bacterium | reverse complement strand
GATCGCTTTGCCGCCCACCGTGTCGATGAAGCGCTTGATGCGCGCCGCGTCGCTGTCGACGATCGTCTTGGGCATCACGTCCGGGAAGTGACAGGCGTAGAGCTTCTCGTTGGCGTCGCGAAGACCGCGCGGATCGTTGAGGACCAGCGTCTCGCCGCGCAGCCCTTCGAGCACGAGCGTCAGCCAGAGGTAGTCCGCGTCAAACGGCGGGTCTTTGCGGATGAACACGCAGTCGACATCACGCAGGTCGACCACCTCTTGTTCGCCCAACGTGATCGGCGCCGCCGGGTCGAGCTGCATGGTCGCCTGACGCAGCGCGGCCTTGGCGCGCCCGTGCTCCAAAAAGACGTCTCGCACCAACACGTGATCCACGCGGTGCCCGGCGTTCTGCGCGGCCAACATGATCGCGAACGAGGTGTCCTCATCCACGATCACGGTATCGATCGGGTCCATCACAAAGACGATGCGCATCGCACTCTCGTTAGCGTTCGTTCCTCCGAACGGCAAGGCTGAGCCCTCTATTCACGAACTTCGCGCGGATCGTCAGAAGCGCGGTTCACGAGGAAGGGCCGAATGTCGAGCGCACCGCCAAACCCCGCGAGCGCTTGCTGAATCGCCGCCTCAAGCGCAGCCAAGTGGATCTCGTCGGGGTTGAGCTTGCGCGCGCGGCGCACGACGGTGAGCGCGCGTTCTTGTTCGCCCACGCCCGCGAAATAGAGCGCGTCCATGTAGAACTTCCAGAGCAGCTGCGCGCGGGTCTCGGGGTCATCTGGCGTGCGGAGCGTCTTGGCGATCTTGTACCAACACGACACCCGCGCGGCGGCTCCGATCCGCACATCGGCCGGCGTCGCTCCGTCGGCCAGCACCTGGTAGTAGAGGCCGTTCGGAATGAGCGTGTCGTAGAGCTCAGGCTGCACGCGAACGTCGAGCTCAAGCAAAGTCGGCCGCACCGCCGCCAAGCTCTGCAGATCCGGGAGGCGGAACTCGTCGTCTAAGCGCTGACCGCGGAGCAGATCGCGAAGCTCGGGCGCGCGGCGCACCAACCGGTCGATCATCCCAGGATACGGGAGCAGCGGAACGGAGACGAACGTGACGTCCGGGCGGAGCAGCTCTTCGGCCTCGCCGCCCCAGAACCGAAACGCGGTCTGTGGCTGGGTGCTCAACACGATCGCGCGCGGCGGGAGATCACGGCGGAACCCAGAGTCGAGGTCGTCGGTGTCGTGGAACGTCGCGAGCGTGGCGTCGCGACCTCGGATCAAGCTGTACCCGCCCAGACCCATCAAGGCGTACGCGAAGACCGGCGCGAGGAAGCGCGGCTTGCGCAGCTCGCCTCCGACGAAACGCAGCACGCCCGCGAGCGCGACCGCGGCCAAGGCGCCGATCGCGGCCATCCCCGGCATCAAGTAACCGAGCGCGTCGGGGTTGCTCCGCACGAAACCCAGCCACGCGCGAGCGGCGACGTAGACGACCAGGATCGCGATCCAGAGCGAGCCGACGCGACGTGACGCGCGATATCGGAGCGCGACGTAGATCCCCAAGAGCGCGCACAAGACCGTCGCCGGGTGAAGCGTGAGCACGAGCTGTACGCCGACGTCCGCGAAGCGCTCCCACAAAGGCTGCGGCACTCCGTCGCCTTGGTTCTTTTGAAACGCTTGGGCGCTCACCACCCAAAAGACGCGCGAGGCCGTGTTCGGCTCGCCGAGGTTCACGTAAGGGTCGGCGAGCGCGCGGAGCGGCAGGTAGATGTAGGTGAGGAGCCCGACGAGGGTGTGACCGATGGCGACCAAGAGCGGCTTGACCCCGCGCGTCATCATGAAGCGCGCGAGGGTCGCGGCAGCTGCCGGAAAAATCAGGAACGCGAGGAAGTGGTGGTTCGCGAGCGCGAGGCCGAGCGCGAACGCGGCGACGTTGAGCGCGCGACCACCGCGGCCGTGCACCTCGATCGCGACCAGTCGCTCGATGACCAACGCCATGAGCGCGGCCTGGAGCGCGTAGACCTCTGGCCGAACCGCTTGGAACCACCAGCCCGAGGATCCGGCGATGACATACGTGGCGCCCAAGGCGAGCGGTGTCGCGACGCTCTTCCACGGCGCCAGCGTCTCGATGGTTTGCTCGATCGCGCGGAAGAGGAACCCGCACGCGACCGCCGCCATGAACGCCGAAGCCAGCGCGACGCGAAACGCGATCGGACCAAACGGCAGAAGCGTGAACGCGCCGCCGATGATCTGCGCGAGCGGGTGACCGGGTGGGTGCGAGATCCCAAAGTCGGCAGACGCCGCGACGAACTCTCCCCCGTCAAACCAGTAGCCGTACGCAGAAGCCGTCGCGAGGTAACAGGCCAGCGGGACCAACGTCGCTAACGTATAAGGTACCCACCGAATCGCGGCGCCGGCCGGCATCGCGGGAAGAATCTGCGCTCGGCACTTAGCGGTCAATCTTTCGGCGAAATCGCCAGCTCACCCGACCGCTGGCGCCCACTGCCATTTTGTCGCAATCTCGCGCCATGAAGCGCTTGGTTCTCTTTTCGGTTCTCACCTTTCTTCTGGTCGCGTGTGGTGATGACGATCGCGGCGGCAGCGATACCTCGACGAGCGGAGACACCTCGACGAGCGGAGACACCTCAACGGGCGGAGACACCTCGAGCGGCGACACCACGCCGCCTCCAATGAGCCCGCTCGTCGACCCCGACTGCACAGATGGGATGTACACAGAGACGCTGCCGAACGCGTCGGCCGACATCTCCGACATCGCGTTCACGACCGCTCCCGCGTACTACGACGAGATCCTTCAGCGTCGGTACCCCGTCGGCGCGCATGTCGTCGTCGGCGGACGGATGCACCCCAGCTTCGGCGATTGCTCAGAGCTCTTCGCGGGCGGCGCGTCGACGCCTGAAGCCGCGATGCAGCGACTCGGTGTGGTCGTTCACGAGTGTGGTCACCTGATGGACCTCAACCTCGGCACCGGCGCGACGAGCGTCTACGTCCTCACCGAGTCCGTGACCAAGACATGCGAACGCGGCGACTCGACCGATCGCGGCGGCGACACCTTCGCGCGGAGCCGCATCAACAACGACGACTACTCGGCGATGCGACCTCCGTGCAACGGAACGCGTACTCCTGGGTGCGACAGCTACGCCGACGTCTACCTCGACGGCAACCCGGACGACGGCACGTTCGAAGGCGGCGACCAGGGCTTCAACCTCTTGCACGAAGAGACGGTGCAGTACGTCAACTCGATCGCCACCGCGTACGCCTTCCTCGACCAAGAGCCTCCCGGCCGACGCACCAGCGCACGAGACGGCATCCTGACCTTCCTTTGGTACACCGAGCGCTACCTCCGGA
>CALJDU010000003.1 GCA_938024995.1 uncultured bacterium | reverse complement strand
ACGTCGAGCTCGACGTACGAAAAGCGGCGGTCGGCGCGCCCGTCTACATAGGCCACGCGGCGATCCGACTGACCGACGGCACTCTCGTCATGTTGGCTCCGCCAAACTCCGCGGAGGCTCTGCGGACGCAAGAGGAGCGTGACAACTTTCGAGGGAAAGAAGTCGTCGCCGAGGGCGTGCTTCACCAGACCTGGTCGTCAGATGGCGCGACCCTGATGAACCCGTGCTTCTCCCCCTTGCTCCTTGTCGTGACGCCCGAGCTTTACGAACTGTTGTCGGGCCAGGCGCCGCGAACCCAGACAGGCGCGCGATCCAGTTGACGCTTCGCAAACTGTACTTAGAGTGATGACAGATGATCGCCGGCAACACACATTTCGCGCTCGCGACCCATGTGCTGACGGCGCTGGCCTTTAACGACGGTCGGCTGGTGACTTCGGCAACGCTCGCCAAGAGCGCGGGCACCAACGCCGCGTTTCTCCGCGCCGTCATGTCGCGTCTGCGCGAAGCGGGCCTGATCGAGACTAAGCTCGGCGCCGGCGGCGGGTCCACCCTCGCGAAGAGCCCACGCGCGATCACGCTGCTCGACGTCTTCCGGGCGACGAACGGCAACGCCGAGCTCAAGAGCCACGACTGCACCGGCGCGAACTGCGCGGTCGCCAAGAAGATCCCCGCCATTCTCGACCGCCTGGAATCGCGGCTCGACGACGTCCTCGCGAAAGAGCTCCGCCGCGTCTCGATCGCGAAGCTCGTCAAGGAAATCGAGAGCTGAACCGCGTTGGCCCCTTGCGCCTCAACGGCCGCAACCGTAATTGTACGTGTGTCACTAACACACACTCATTCAGACACCTCAGAACACCAGAAAGAAAAGCGACATGACTCTCCTCAAGAACAAGACCGTCCTCATCACCGGCGGCACCACGGGCATCGGCCTCGCGACCGCGCAGCGCTTCCTCAAAGAAGGCGCGAAGGTCGTGGTCACGGGTCGCAACGCCGACACCCTCGCCAAGGCGCGCGAGACGCTTCCAAAGGAGGTCGAGGTGTGGAAGTCCGACGCCGCAGACCAGGACGCGGTCGCCGCGCTCTTTCAACGCGTGGAGCGGGAAGTCGGCGCTCTCGACGTGCTCTTTCTCAACGCGGGCATCGCGCGCTTCGCGCCGATCACGGAAGCGTCCCTCGAAGACTTCGACAAGCAGTTCGCGGTCAACATCCGAGGAGCGTGGCTGGCGCTCAAGCACGCGGCGAGCGTTCTTAAGGACGGCGCATCGGTATTCGTCAACGCGAGCGCGGTTCACGGCAAGGGGCTCCCAGGGGCGACCGCCTACGCCGCGACGAAGGCCGCGTTGCGATCGCTCGCGCGCACCTCAGCGGCAGAGTTCGCGGCCCGCGGCATCCGCGTCAACACGATCAGCCCCGGGCCCATCGAGACGCCCATCTACAGCAAGCTCGGGATGCCCGCGGCCGCGGTTGACGAGTTCGCGACGAGCATCGTGCAACAGGTTCCGCTCGCGCGCTTTGGCACCGCCGATGAGGTCGCTGGCGCCGCGCTCTTCCTGGCGAGCGATCTCAGCTCCTACGTCACGGGGATCGATCTCCCCGTGGACGGCGGCATGGCCCAGGTCTGAGGACACAGGAGCGACCACGTGTTCGCCTGAGCGCCGCGCGGCTCGGGCGAACGCACTTTCGTCTTCCCATCTGCGCACGGATCGAGCGAACGTGAGTCGTGCGCCTCGACCCCTTCACGCCCTTCATCGGTCAACACTGCGAGACCACCGCGACCGGCACGCTGCTGCGTCAGCGCGGGATCACGCTGAGTGAGCCGATGCTCTTCGGGATCGGCGAAGGCCTCGGCTTTGGCTACTTCGACTTCAAGACGATGCCCTTCCCGTTCATCGGTGGGCGGCCGAAGCCGTACGCGCTGACCCAGACGCTCTGCCACAATCTTGGGCTCACGCTGACGATGAAGGAGACGACCTCGCGCAAGAAAGCGTGGGCGAACGTCAGCGCAGAGCTGGAGCTGGGAAACGTTGTCGGACTTCAGCTCGACTCCTTTCACCTCGACTACTTCAGCGACCCGGTTCACTTCGCCGGACACTTCGTCGCGATGTACGGAGCAGACGAAACGAACGCGCTCCTCGTCGATACTCAGCAGCAAGGTTCGCGCGCGACGACCTCTCTCGAGAGCCTCGCGCTCGCGCGCTCCGAGAAGGGGCCGATGGCGGCCAAGAACCGGAGCTACACCATCGCTGGAGCGCCGCCAGATGTACTGGAGCCGATCGTCACAAGCGCGATCAAGCGCAACGCGGATGTGTTCCTGAACCCGCCCATCAAGAACCTCGGCTACAAGGGCATGTTGAAAGCGAGCGTGGAGGTGCCGAAGTGGTTCTCGCGCTCAAGAGATCGGAAGAGCGAGTTTCAAACCAGCGCGATGCTGATGGAACGCGCCGGGACCGGGGGCTCGCTGTTCCGAAACTTCTATCGCGACTTTCTCGGAGAGTGCGCGGAGCGCTTTGGCCTCGAGGCGTATGGTGCTGCGCGTGCCGAGTACGCCGAAATCGCCGCGCTCTGGAGAGACGTCGCGAGCCGGTTTCACCAAGCTGGAGCGACGGGTCATGAGCGGGACATCGCGAAGGCATCCGCGCTCCTGGCGGAGCTATCCGAGCGGGAACGGGTGGCGATGAGCGCGCTTTCTGGAGCGCTCTCTTAAGCTCATCGCGAGTGTTTCGCGGCCTCGCGATCCGAGTGTTACAAGGGCACGTGCGCGGCGCCGACAGACCGATGCGCGCGATCCTCTTGTGGGTCTGCGCGTGCTCCCTCGGCGCAGCGCTCGGAGCCGCTCCCGCCTCCGCGGACGTCCCGCTGGAGCTGCAGGGCCGGCGCGTCGTCGCGGTCGAAGTTGGCGGCCCTCGAGGCGCGGTCGCGTCGGAGCGCGATGTCGGTCTGCGGATCGGCGCGGAGGTCTCCCGGCGGACGATTCGCGCGACCGTTCGACGACTCCTCGAGACCGGTCGCTGGGCCGACGTGCAGATCGATCTCGTCCCGGAGCGCGGAGGCGTTCGGGTGGTCGCGGTCCTCACGCCCAAGGTCGTGATCGCGCGGGTCGAGATCGTGGGCAACGAGGTGCTCGACGACGCGGAGCTGCGCCGCGCGATGCAAGTCACCGAGGGCGGTGATCTCTCGATTCAGCTCGCCCTCGACGACGAGGAAGACGGCGCGCCCGCGGATCCGATCGCGCGCTACGAGCTGCTCGTCCGGGAGGCGTATGGGGAACGGGGCTACGATGCGCTCGCGCTGCGTGTCACCTTGCGCGATACGGACGACCCATCGCGAAAGGTCCTCCACGTCTCGGTGGATGAAGGCGAACCGACTGAGATCGCGGCGGTGCTCTTTGAGGGCGACCCGCCTCCCCGTGAGAGCCGCGCTGCCGCTCTGCTGCTTCAGGCCGGCGATGAGCTCAACCAGCGCGAGCTGTCGCAATCGGTTCGCGAGGCGGAAGCGCGTCTTCGCGCGCGCGGATGGTTGGCCGCGCGTCTCGGACCTGCGCGCTTTGATCGCACCGAAGCCGGGGCGATCGTGATCCTCCCGTCCTACATTGGGCGCCGCTACACCGTGGAGATCCGCGGGCCGGCTCCGCTCACTCGTGGCGATGTATACGACGCGATGGAGGTCGGCGAGGAACGACTCACCGCGCCGGGCGTTGTCGAGAGCATGCGGCAGCGCGTCTTGGATCAGTATCGCCGCCTTGGGTTTAGCGAAGTGGAAGCGAGCGTTCGGACGATCGCCGGCGAGGACGAAGATCACGCGGTGCTCGTGGTGTCCGTCGAGCCCGGTCGTCAGGTCCGCGTCGTCGGCACGACTTTCGCGGGCGCGCGACACTTCGAGCGATCGTTTCTCCGTGACCAGGTCGCCGCCTTCTTGGATGAAGAGCTCGAGCGCAAAGGGCTCTTTGATCCCGTCGACGACGAGACCCTTGACGCGGCGTTTTCGGATCCGCGCCAGCGCATCCGGCGCACCCCGCGTCCGGTCGAGGTCGACCCCGCGCGGATCTACTACCCCGCCGCCTACGCCCGAGCGATTGAGCACCTCACCGAGCTCTACGAAGCCGATGGCTACCTCGGGGTGCAGGTCGGTCCGGCACGGCTCACGGATCTGGGCAGCTCGCGCGCGCGCGTCGACATCCCGATCGTCGAGGGGCCGCGCTCGATGCTTCATCGACTCGACGTCGCTGGCCACGAAGCGCTCACCTCCCGCGCGATTCTCACGGCCGCGGGGCTAACCCGCGACGAACCGTTTTCGTACCTAGCGCTAGAGCGCGCCGTGTCCGGCGTGACGCGCCTCTATCAAGAGCAAGGCTACTACTACGTACGCGTCGAGCCCGATGTGCGCTTCAGCGGGGACCGTACGCGGACCGAGGTCACGCTCCGGATCGTTGAGCGGTTTCAAGTGATCGTCGGCCAGATCCAGATCGAAGGCGCAGATCGCACCAGCGAGCGCCTCATCGCGCGCGTCCTGCCCGTCCAGCGCGGTGATCTCCTCCGACCTTCGCTGATCCGGAACGCGCAAGACCGCCTGATGGAGCTCGGCGTCTTCAGCGGTGTCAGCGTCGCGCCGCTCGACGCGGATCTCCCCGCGCGCGTGAAGTCTCTGACCGTCTCGGTAAGCGAACGTCGAAACCAGTACGTCGACTTCCGCGCTGGGATCTCGACCGGTCAAGGTGTGCGCGGCGACTTCGAGTACGGCTACCGCAACCTCTTCGGCTGGGCGGTCGGCCTGACGCTCCGGATCCAGATCGCGAACCAGTTCTTCTTCCTCGACCCGATCCTGGAAGAACGCTTCGAGGCGCTCTCGCTTCTCGACCGATTGGAGCGCCGGATCACCGCGTCGCTGGTGATGCCGTATGTCGGCATCCGAAACCTGAGCACGACGCTGAGCTTGAGCCACTCGCGAGAGAACGAGCGAAACTTCGGCCTCGACAAGAACGCCTTCGACCTAACGTTCGCGTATCGCTACGACCGCAACGTCTCGATCTCGCTCTCCGGAGACATCGAGAACAACGACGTGGATCTCTTGGTTGACGACGAGACGTACCAAGAGATCCTCGCCGGGACGACTGACCCGCGGCTCCGGCGCTTGCTCCGCGTTCCTCAAGGCCGCACGACGCTGGTGGCCTCAAGCGCGACCCTTGACCTCGACTATCGTGACAACCCCTTCACTCCGCGGCGCGGCTTCCTTGGTTCCGCGACGGTGGAGTGGGCGCGCACCATCGCCTCGGAAGAGCTGCTCGTCGGCGACACGACGCAAGAGTTCTTCAGCCATCACGTCCGCGGCGTCCTGACCGCGACGGGGTACATCCCGATCGGCGAGTCCGTCGTGTTCGCGGTCCAAGGCAAGTTCGGTCGCGTGTTCCATCTACAGGATCGCTCCGAGACGTACCCGAACCGGCAGTTCTTCTTGGGCGGCGTGGACAACATGCGCGGCTACCTTCAGGACGCGATGATCCCGCAAGACCTCGCCGATGAGATCGCAGGGAACCCAGATCTGTCCGCGGCGAACGTCGTCCAGGGTGGCGATACCTTCATCGTGCTCCGGGGTGAGCTCCGCTTCCCAATCTTCGGTGGCCTCCACGGTGGCCTCTTCGCGGACCTCGGGAACCTCTGGGCAGAAGCCTCGGAGTTCAACCCGCTCGACCTCAGGCCAACCGCGGGGATCGGCCTCCGCTTGCAGACGCCGGTCGGACCGATCGCGTTCGACTATGGCTTCGTGCTCCTGCGACGCGAGAACTTGGGCGAGCGCTTCGGCGCGTTCCATTTCTCGATCGGTCTCTTCTAGCGAGCTGCTCGTCAGCGCGAGAAGGACATTCGGAACTCGAACGCGCGCGGCGGTGGTGGCGGCAATCGCCAGGAACGCGCCGCCGTGGTGATGCAGTTTCCGATCGCGTCGTGACCGGTCGTGTTCCGAATGACGCGTCCGCCCGCGACCTGCCCGTTTTCCATCAGCATCAAGCCGACCAAGATCGTTCCGGAGAGCGTCGGCTCCGTCGCGATCGCGCGATCGAAACACCGCTGAATGTCCCCGGCGTGTCGGCGCGCAACGGTGGTGCGCGCGCGAGAGGAATACGCGGCCGCAGAAACAAACCCCGGGTCTTCGTCCGGCGGCGGCGCCTCTCCTTCGTCGCTCGGTGGCGTTGAACCCGACCAGGGCGCGGGCGGGTTCATTGTGGTCGGCGTCGCAGTTGGCGTCATCGCGGTCGGCGTCATTGCAGACGAGGTTGGCGGCGCGGTCATCGGAGAGCTCATCGCGGTCCGCCGTGTACGCGCGCGACGTGTACGCGACATCGCGACGGGCGCGGGCGTCTCAGCTTCGGTCATTGCCGTCGCTTCGGTCATTGCCGTCGCCTCGGCCTCGGTCTCCGGCGCCTGCGCTTCGGGCGCTTCGGGCGCGTCTGTCGCCGCGACCTCTGACGGAGGTCTGGTTGGCGGAGGTGTGGTCGGAACAGGACTCTCAGTAGGTGTCACCGCCGCGACCTCGGTCACCTCGGGGAGGACCGCCGCGATCGTCACGGGCGCGTCCGGTTCGGCCGTCCCAACGGCTTCGGCGGGCTCGTCAAAGGCCCTCATCGCGTACGCCCCCGCCGCCCCGAGCGCGACCAAGAGCAAGACGACCGCGCCGATCGTTGACCAAACCTTCCACGCCGGAGGGATGCCGAGCGCCTCAAGATTGATCGACATCGTGTCGTTGAAGGGCGACGGCGCGTTGGCGAGCGTCTGCGAGTGAATGACATACTCACGCGCCCGCGCGATCGATTCGCGACGCTCTCTCGCGCGTTCTTGTTTCTCCGCGCGCGAGAGCGCTCCGCTCGGTCGCGGGTCGCGGATGACCTTCGCGCCACATCGACTACAGAAGACGGCCTCCGCATCGAGGCCGAAGCCGCACGCGCTACAGAACATGAGCGCTCACTCGCGAAGGCATCACGCTCACGGGTCGCCGAACGGAGAGACCAGTTCGCCCATTGGCACGCCTGTCGCGCGCGGGCGAGCCATTCTCGTGTTGTTGCGGCTGCGCGTCCGCGGGGTCCGGTTCGCGCGACCCGACGCCGCGTCCATCGACACCCAGCTGTCTGGGACGAGCACCTCGTTGCTGCGGGCATCCGTCGCGCGCTGATCACGCGGTGTCGCTCGTTGAAACGGATCCACCATCTCCGAACGGTCGGCCGCGAACGCGATTCGTGTCCGCGCACTTGCTCGGCTCACTTGCTGACCACGCATCACGTTCGCGAGACGCGTCAACACGTTCTCGAAGCGTCCGCGGACGCACTCCCTGGCCCTCGGGTTGCTCACGCGGAGGAGCACGCCTTCACGGCGCGCGGCGAGAGTCACCCGGGCGCTTGAGTTGGACCGACCACACTCCGCGACCGACGGTCCCATCTGCGCGAGGACCCATCGCAAAGCCCGCGAGCTCACCGCGTGACGGCTCGGCGCGCCCGAGAAGCGAACGGTCTGCGTCTCGATCTGCGCGTTGGGCCCCAAGGTGCCAAGAGCGCGCGAGAAGACCTCGCGGAGACAGGTCCGCGAGTAGCCCCGGCTCACGCTCACGCTCACCCGACCTTGATCCAGCGTGACCGTCGCGTCGTCTTCCCGCCCGGACTCGAACGCGGCAGGGACCAGGACCTCGTTCAACTGACACACCACCGACGCGACCTTGGCGTCCGCCAGGACGCTCTCAATCGAGGCCTGGGCCGCGCTGGACGATGGCACGACGAGGGTGAGGCAAACCGCGGAGGTCGCGAAGAACGACGCGGATCGGAGAGCGAAGGCCATGACGCTTTTTACCAGCTGAGGCTTCAATCCGCCCGCCGACGCCCTGCCTGCAAGCGCGGACCTGGGCGAGCGGCGGTTCTTGGTCTATATCCGGCGCATGGCTCAGCCTTTCCGTCTCTACAACACGCTCACGCGTCAAACCGAAGACTTCCAGCCGATTCACCCAGGGAAGGTGGGCCTCTACGTTTGCGGCATGACGGTCTACGCGGACTGTCACGTGGGACACGCTCGCGCGATGGTCGTGTTCGACATGGTCGCCCGCTACCTCCGGCACCGCGGTTGGGACGTCACGTTCGTGCGCAACTACACCGACGTCGACGACAAGATCATCACCCGCGCCGCCGAGAAAGGCTGGGAGCCGCAGCGCCTCGCAGACCACTTCATCGAGCGCTTCATCGAGGACACCGACAACCTCGGGCTCATCCGTCCGGATCACGAGCCGAAGGTCAGTCAGTGCATCGACGACATCCAGGCGCTCATTGCGAAGATCGTGGAGCACGGCAACGCCTACGCTGCTGATGGCTCGGTCTGGTTCGACGTCAAGAGCTTCGACGAGTACGGCAAGCTGAGCGGTCAGAAGGTTGAAGAGCTGCAGTCCTCCGCGGACGCGTCTTCCGGCAAGCGCGCGCCCTTTGACTTCGCGCTCTGGAAGGCCGCCAAGCCGGGAGAGCCGACCTGGGATTCGCCATGGGGACCGGGACGCCCGGGCTGGCACATCGAGTGCTCCGCGATGGCGAGCAAACACCTTGGCGTCGACGTCGACATTCATGGCGGCGGCTTGGACTTGGTGTTCCCGCACCACGAGAACGAGGTCGCCCAGTCGGAGTGCGGTCACGCGCACGCGCCCTACGCCAAGTACTGGATGCACAACGGGATGCTCACCGTCGCCAAGGGCAGCAAGGTCGGGTCCAACAAGACCAAAGACGATGGCGACGCAGATGCCGGCGCCAAGAAGATGGGCAAGAGCGAAGGGAACGCCTTCAACATTCGCGAAGCGCTCGGGATGTTCCCCGCCGAAGCAATGCGGATGTTTTATCTGCAGGCGCACTACCGGAGCTCGCTCCCATGGCACGACGAAGCCCTCCCCAACGCGCTCGCGCTCTTGGCGCGGCTCTACGAGGCACAAGAGGTCGCCCACGAGATGGGCGGCGAAGAGTCGGTCAAGCAGGTCGCCGCGGACCTGGGCAAAGACGCCCAGCGCGTGGTCGAGCTCGCCGAGTCTTTCGAGAAGCGCTTCTACGCGGCCATGGACGACGACTTCAACACCGCGCAGGCGGTCGGCTACGCGCTCGAGCTCGCCCGCGCGGTGAACCGCATGGGCAACCACAAGAAGGCCAAGAAGCGGGCCGGCCCGATCGCGAAGAAAGCGCTCGCCGCCTTCGCGCTCTTGTCGGACTCGCTCGGCCTCCTCACGACCACGCCCGCCGACTTCCAAGAGCAGGTCAAAGACAAGCGCCTCCCGACCCTCGGGCTCACCCGCGACAAGGTCGACGGCCTTTTGCAGGAGCGGCTCGACGCCCGCGCCGAGAAGAACTGGGATCGCGCCGACGCGATCCGCGGCGAGCTCGAGGAAGCCGGGATCATGGTCATGGACCGCGCGGACGGAGTCGCGTGGCGCGTCCGCTTGGTCGCCGCGGACGAGTGACGCTTTTCATGCTCAGGCTCGCGCGTCGCGATCGTGACGAGGCGAAGTGATCCCGCGCGCGGCGCAGCTCTGGTCGACGTTCGCGCTCGTCGCGTTCCTCGCGAGCTGTGACTACGCGCCGCTCCCTCCGCGCCTCGCGTCGGTCTTTTGCGATCCCTTCGACGCCTCCGGCGAACCGCTCCCGCTGCTCTCCGAAACGGGCTGTTTCCCCGACGTCGCCGCGCTGCTCCCAGCGCCCGACCTCGTTCCCTACGACGTCCTCTCCCCGCTCTGGACGGACGGCGCGGACAAGACGCGCTATGTGGTCGTCCCGCCGGATGAGCAGATCGAGATCACGGACGGACGCGTCGCGCTGCCGACCGGCACGCTGCTCATCAAGGTCTTCGCGATGCAGACCACGCGGGGCGAACGCGCGCTCGAGGTTCGGTTCTCCGAGCAACGCGCCGACGGCGGACTGCGCTTCTTCAGCTACACCTTCGACAACGACGGCGCAGAAGCGCGCCGGGACGAAGGCGCCGTCGAGATCCCGCTCGTATCGGTCGATGGCGGAGCGTTCGACTACCTGGTCCCGAGCGAGGTCAGCTGCACCTCGTGCCACAGCCGCGCGCAACCGATCTTAGGATTCACGCTCCCCCAGATCGCGCGCGTCAACGACTACGGTCCCGCGCGACGCTCTGCGCACCAGCTCGACGCGATGCGTGACGTGGGCTTGTTGACCGGGGAGTACGACGGGGTACCGCTGCGTGACCCGCTCGCGGACGGCCCGCTTCCCCAGCGCGCGCGCGCCTGGCTCCACGCCAACTGCGGGCACTGTCACCAGCCGGGCGGCTTCGCGGGCAGCGTCGGGGCGATGGACCTGCGCTTCGATGTTCCGCTCGCCGAAACGGGACTGTGCGAGCCACTCGTCTTCGGGCGCTACGCCGGGACACTGCGGATCGACCCCGGCTTCCCGTCGGACTCCGGGATCATCCTGCGCGTGGAAGATGAAGGGTTCGCGCGGATGCCCCCCATCGGGCTCTCGATCGCCGACCGTGAAGGGATCGCCGTTGTGCGGAGCTATATCGAGAGCCTCGAGGCGTGCGAATGAAGCGCTACTTCATGACGCGCTCGTAGTACGCCTTCACGCCGTCGTGTTCCGCGACCGCGTCACGCAGCGCGGCCAAGGGAGCCGACTCCTGCTCCACGATGTCCGTCGGGACATGATCCTGGTTGCCGCTCTGCATCCCGCGCAGCCACGCGAAGAGCTTTAGATCCGCGACGCTGAGCTGTGCTCCGCACACGTAGGGGCCGTCCGTCTCGGCGACCACGCGATCGAAGGAGCGAAGGTATGGCCGGACCGTCCCCTCGACGAGCGCCTCCCGCGCTGCCTTCAACGCGTCGCCTTCAAGACCGAACGTCTGCGTGTACTTGTGCGTCGCGTCCTCGACCGCGCCGAGCACTTCGTCACAACGATACGCGAGCATCGGATCGCTCGGCCACAAGCCCGCTTGCGGCGCGAAGTAGCGCAGCATCGCGTTCGACTGCGTCAAGCGCTTGCCGTCGATCTCAAGAACCGGCGCCGCGAGGAACGGGAACTCAGCGCGAAGCTGTCCGAACTCTTGAAACGAGATGCGGTGGTCTTCGAACTCGATCCCGCCGATCGAAAGCGCGAGGCGAACGGGCTCACCGCGACCGCCGTGGAAATCGAAGTACGTGAGTTTGGGCTTTGTCATTTCGGCGTTATCCCACGACTGGGTGGTCTGCGGTCAAGATGCGACAAGCGCTGCGCCGTCCGGGTGAGATGATCGCGACAAACCGGGTCTACGTACCGGGTCGCGATAGGATCGCCACATGATGATGCGCTCACTTTTTCTTGCCGCGTGTTTGATCGCGACCTCGCTCCTCACGACCGTATCTGCCGCAGCGCAGACGTGCCCCGCGGGGCGTCAGTGTTACTACGTCCCGGCGCACCTTCCGCGACCGAACCGCAACGCTGGCAACTTCACAGCAGGCGCGACCTTGCACGACTTTGTGCTCAGCGCGGCGGCGGGTCCGGTCACGGGCACCTATCGAATCAATGGCGGCGCCGCCGTCCCCTTTTTGGCGGACACGTCTTCGCCGTTCATCATCGACCTGGACTCCGACTTCCCGACCGGGGTCGGCGAAGGGGTGGCGTCCGACTACCTCGTCGCCGAGTCGCGCGGCATCTTCATTGAGGCTTCGACCGATGAGCTGACGGTCGCCTCTCGGCTCATCCGCGGACCGTGGCAGTCGTCGGCGAGCATCAAGGAGTCCGCGCAAGGGCTCGGGACTCGCTTCCGGGTCGCGGGCTACGCGCTCAATCAACGCGCTGGCGACAACGTCGGCTCCACCGGAGACAACGGCTACGACAGCGTCTCGGTCTACTCCCCAACCGGCGCGACCGTCACGTTCACCGCGCCTCCTGGTCGCGCCGCCCCGTTTTGGCAGGACAGCATCGCAGGCCTAACGCACTCGGTCGCGCTCTCGCCGGGCCAGACCTACATCATCCGCAGCCTCGGCAACGTCTGCGGAAACGAGATCGACGGCGCGCTCGTCACGTCGACCGCGCCCATCATGGTCATGACCGGAGGACGCGGCTGGGGTCGCGGCTTCTGCGGGGTCGCGAGCGGATGCGGCGACGAAGGTCTCGACACGATCACGCCGACGCGTGGTTGGGGGACCGAGTTCGTGATTCGCGACGCGGCCGCCGCGAACAGCCAAGGCGAAGATGTCCGCGTGGTCGCGGACACCGCGGGGACCACGGTCACGATCAACGGCGTCCTCGTCGCGACGCTCGGCGCGGGCGAAACGCACACGTTCGAGCCGAGCGGGATCCAGCGTATCGTGACGAACCATCCAGTGGGTGTCTGGCACAACGCCGCGCAGTCCGCGTGCGAGCTCGGCCACTCCTTTGTCCCGCCCGCCGACCTTCGCCCCGCTGGTCTGTTCGGCGTCAGCGTCAACGTGAGCGGAGGAGGAACCGCCACGATGCTCGTGACCGCGACCGCGATTCCCACGATCCGCGTGGATGACCTCCCGCTCCCCGCGAGCGCCGTGGTTCAAGCGGTCCCGGGACGCGCCGACCTTCGCTACATCAGCTTTCCGCTCTCCGGCGGAAACCATCGCGTCGTGGCCAGCAGCGATTACCAGTTCGGATTGCTCACCGCGACGAGCGGAACGGGCCTCTACGCGTACTACGCGCCTTACCGCATTCCGCTCTGTGGCAACGGCAGGCTCGATCCGGGCGAGGCCTGCGACGACGGGAATATCGTCCAGTACGACGGCTGCACCCCGACCTGTTTGATCGAGCCGAACTTCGGCGTCTGCACCGACGACTCGGACTGCGCGAGCGCCGCGATCTGCGTGGGCGACATCTGTGTTCTGCGGTGCTTCTCCGCGCTCGACTGCAACGACGGAAACGACTGCACGGTCGACGTCTGTGCGGGAGCCGGCACCGCCGGAGCGATGTGCTCTTTCACCGACGTCCCGAGCGGTGACATGTGCAGCGGAGGCGTCTGCGACGGCGATGGTGACTGCGTCGAGTGCGTCACGAACACCGACTGCCCCAGTCTGGTCTGCGACCTCGCGCTCAACGTGTGCAGCGCGGCCGGCTGTATGGACGACGTTCGCAACGGCGACGAGACGGACGTCGACTGCGGCGGCTCGTGCCCAGGATGCGAAACGGGTGAGATGTGCGGCATCGCGGGAGACTGCTTGTCGGGCGTGTGCACCGCGGGCGTCTGCGCCGCCCCGAGCTGCACCGACATGGTCCTCAACGGAGACGAAACCGACGTCGACTGCGGCGGCTCGTGTCCCGCGTGCGTCCCCGGAGAGATGTGCACCATGGCGAGCGATTGCGTCTCGATGGTCTGCGACGCGGGGATCTGCCAGGCGGCCTCCTGCACCGACGGAGTCCAAAACGGAGACGAAACCGACATCGACTGCGGCGGGTCTTGTCCGGGTTGCAGCGTTTCCGAGATGTGCGGAACGAGCGCCGACTGTGTCGCGCCGCTCGTCTGTGATCCGGCGACCGCCACCTGCGAACCGTGCGTCGACAGCGTGTCCGGCGCGGCGGTCGATCTCGGCTGTAGCGCCGCGGCGCCGCTCTGCGACAGCGCGCCATCCCCGAACGTCTGCGCGACCTGCCTCCCGTCAGCGGGAACCGCGCTCGGTTGTGACGCCGCGACGCCGATCTGCGTCGGCTCTGGCGCTGCGGCGATGTGCGTGGAGTGCACCGCGGCGGCGGACTGCGACGATGGGAACGACTGCACCACCGAGAGCTGCACCGCGATGAGCTGCGGGAGCGCTTCGGTCGCGGCCGGGACGATGTGCATGGGCGGCGTCTGCGACGGAATGGGCGCATGCGAGACCTGCGCCGACACTGCAGCGCCTGGGATGACCGACGCGGGGTGCTCAGGGATGACCCCGGCGTGTGTCGTGAGCGGGGCGGTCGCGGAGTGCGTAGAGTGCGCGGACGACGCGGACTGCGGCACGGGCGTGTGCGACCTCGGGACCAACACCTGCGTCGCCTGCCGAGACGACAACACCGGCGCCGGCCTCGACAGTGGGTGCGCGATGGGCGCGCCGATTTGTGACCTCTCCGCGGGGGCGCCCGAGTGTGTGCGCTGCCTCGACGACGCGGCCGGTGCGCTGGACGTGGGCTGCGACGCCGACGCTCCGGTCTGTGATGACACGGGCGCCGCCCACGTCTGCCTGGCGTGCGAAGACACCGCCGGCGGCGACATGACCGACCTCGGCTGCGACGCCGCGATCCCGGTCTGCGACGACAGCGGCCCTCCCCTTTGTGTCGAGTGCACGGTGGACGACCACTGTGACGTCGGGACCGTCTGCGGGCCCGCGAGCACCTGTGTTCCAGGCTGCGCAGACGACAGCGATTGCGCCGCGGCTCCGGACACCCCGGTCTGCGACGTCGACGCGCGCGTGTGCGTCGGCTGCGACACCGACGATGACTGTACGGGCATCACGACCTGTGATCCCGACGCGAGCGAGTGCACCTTCCCCGACACGGACGGCGACGGAACGCCGGACGACGTTGATCTCGACGACGACAACGACGGTATTCTCGACACCGACGAGCTCGGCGGCACCGACCTGTCGTTGGACCGCGACATGGACGGAGTCCCCGACTACCTCGACCCGGACGCGAGCGTCTGCGCGGATGACGATGCGGACGGGATCTGCGACGCGGCGCCGGACGCGGTCGACCTCGACGGCGACGGGGTCCCGAACCACCTCGACCTCGACGCGGACGGTGACGGCATCACGGATCTGACCGAAGGCGGTGGCGACGACGCGGAGGGCGACGGCCGGGTCGACGACTTCGACGACGCGAACGGTGACGGCCTCGACGACGGCGTGGCCGCGAGCCCGCTCCCGCTCCCCGATACCGACGACGACGCCGCGCCGGACTTCTTGGACCTCGACAGCGATGGGGACTCTCTTCCCGACGCCGATGAGGGTCACGACGTCGACCACGACGGCGAACCCGACGTCGCGCCGCTCGGAACGGACGCGGACGGCGACGGCCTCGACGACGCTTACGATCCGGACGCCGAAGGCGTTCCCGCGCCTCTGCCCGATCTCGACATGGACGACGTCCCGGATGTGCTGGACGCCGACGACGACGGCGACAGCATCCCGACCGCGACGGAGGTCACCGACGGCGAGACCTTCGGGAACGACGTGGACGGCGACGGCCTCCCGAACGCCTACGACACCGACAGCGATGGCGACGGCGCGCCGGATCAGAGCGAGGTGCTCCCGGACGCGGACGGTGACGGTGTGCCCGAGAACATCGATGGTGACGAGGACGACGTTCCGGACTACTTGGATCCCGACTCTTCCCCCGCGGACACCGATGGAGACGGCGTCCCCGACCTCGTCGAGTGCCCAGACGGTGACCCGTCGATGCCCGCGACCTGCCGCGACAGCGACGGCGACGGAAACCCGGACCTTAACGACGTCGACGATGATGATGATGGCATCCTGACCGCGGACGAGAACGCCGACGATCCGAGCGCCGGTGACGATCTCGACGGCGACGGTGTCCCGAGCTACCTCGACGACGACAGTGATGGCGACGGACTTTCGGATGTGCGCGAGGCGGGAGGCGCGGACGCGGATCGCGACGGCAAGGTCGACGGTGACGAGGACGCCGATGGAGACGGCTTGCGCGACGCGGCCGATCCGGACAGCGGCGGGATCGCGCCGCCTCGAACGGACACGGACGGCGACGGCGCGCCCGACTACGTGGACACCGACGACGACGGCGATTCGATCCCGACCATCGACGAGGACGTGGACGGCGATGGCGACGTAGAGAACGACGACACGGACGGCGACGGAACGCCGAACTACTTGGACAACGACGACGACGGTGACGGCCTGCTCACGATCTTTGAAGACGTGAACGGGAACGGCGACCTCGGCGACGACGACAGCGACGGGGACACGACCCCGAACTACTTGGACCCCGATGACGATGGCGACGGAACGCCGACGAGCGACGAAATGGCGGATCCCAACGGCGACGGTGATCCCTCAGACGCGAGCGACGGCGACGGTGACGGAACACCGGACTACCTCGACCCCGACGAGGACGTCGTCGAGCCGATGGGCGACGGCGGGCTCTCCGGCGGCGCGCTCTGCTCCGCGACCCCTGCCTCGACCGGCACCGGCTGGTTGCTCTTCGCGGTCCCCGCGATGTGGCTCATCCGTCGCCGACGACGCTGACGCGCGAGCACAAACCACAAACAAAAAAGGAGGCCGCTCGGGCCTCCTTTTTCATTCCACCGAAGGCGCGCCGACGATCAGCCTTTCACGCGCGCGTAGTACGCCTTCACGCCTTCGTGGTTCGCGACCGCATCGCAATGCGCCGCGAGCCGGGGCGCTTCCGTCGCGACGAGGTCCGTCGGGACGTGATCCATGATGCCCGCGGGGAAACGGCGCGCGAACACGAAGAGCTTGAGGTCCGCGACGGTCAGCTCGTCACCGCAGAGAAACGGACCGTCGACCTCTTCGAGGATCGTGTTGAACGTCCGGAGATACGGCCGGAACGTGTTCGCGACGAGACCTTCACGAGCCTCCTTCAGCGCGTCTCCTGACAAGCCCATCGTCTGGCCGAACTTGTGCCCGACGTCTTCGAGCGCGCCCATCACCTCGTCGCTTCGAAAGGCGTGGATCGGATCGCTGGGCCAGAGCCCACAACGCGGACCGAAGTGCCGGAGCATCGCGTTGGACTGCGTCATCTTCTTGCCCGCGTACTCAAGCACGGGGACGGCCGTGAAGGGGTACTCCTGCTTCATCTGGCGAAACTCGTCGAAGGAGATGCGATGGTCTTCGAACTCGATCCCGCCGATCGAGAACATCAAGCGAACGGGTTCGCCGCGGCCGGCGTGGATGTCGAAGTACGTGAGCTTAGGCTTGGTCATGAGGACGTTTTAGACGCTGCTCGGCGTAGCTGTAAACGCCCTCGCGCAAGACCTTACGGAGTCGGCACGCCCGACCAGCTGTGCGCCTGGGGTCCGCGTGACTTCCGGATCTCGACGGGGATCCCGGTAAGGTGAGCCATGCCGGAGACCGCCTCGATCTCTCCCGGTCCGTCGGCCGCGAGGAGGTTTACGTTCACCCCTCGCGTCTTGCTCGCGACGGAGAGCCCCTTCGCTTCCTGATGACCCCAGCCGTGCGGCAGCGCGACGACGCCCGGCATGAGCTCGGAGAGGAGCCTGACCGGAACGCGCACCGTCGCGGTCGCGCTGGTGACGTCCACGAGATCACCCGCCGAGACCTTCAGGTCCGCCGCGTCATCAGGATGAACGTAGAGATGGTTGGTCTGCTCTCGAACGAAATCTTCAAGGTTGTGCGTCCATGAGTTGTGCGTGGTCACCGCGCGCTTGGTGATCAGCTTGAACCGCGCCGGACGCTCACGCTCTGCTTGGAAGTCCGCCTCCAGCTTCTCGGCCTGCCGGATCAAGATCTCGGGCGCGAGGTGCACCTTCCCGTCGTCGGTCACGACGCGCTTGCCGAGGAACGTGCCCGCGCGTTGCGGATCCCCCGCGCGCCCGTGCGGCTCGTCGGCCAATCGCTTGAAGCTGCCCTGACCGCACAGACGCAGCAAGAGCGAGAGCAGCGACTCCTGGGGCAACGACGGCTGCGCGTCGGGGTCAGCGTCCCGACGTGTGCGCGTGTGAACTCGCTTGGAGAGCTCGAGCCCGCGCTGCGCGACCTTCGAACCAAAGAGCCCGACCCCGCTGGCACGACAGAGGTCCAGGTAGATCGTCGCCTCATCGCGCTGTTCGCCGCGCGCCGGGATCACGCGCTCGGTTGCCTGCAGGTACGGGCGCGACTGCATGCCAAGCATCAACGGAAAGACGAACGGCAGGTCGGGGCGCTGCATCGGAGAGGTGCACGGCAAGATGTAGTCCGCGACCTGAGCCGTCTCGCTGGGGAAGATGTCCAAGCAGACCAAGAGATCGAGCTGCTCGAACGCGCGCTTCATCTTCGCCGAGTTGGCCATCGTGAGCAGCGGGTTGCCGCCGGTGACGAAGAGCGCGCGGACCTGCTTGTCTCCGGGCGTGAGGATCTCATCTGCCAAGACCCCGCCCGGGAAGGTGTCGTTGACCGACGCGAAGTCGCCGACGCGCGAGCGGTCCTTCCGGAGCAGGACCCCGTACTTCTCTCCGAACTTCGCGAAGTCGATCACGCCTTGGCCGACCAAGGTCCCGCCGACCCGGTCGAGGTTGCCGGTCACGCAGCTGATCGCTTCCTGAAGGTAGAACGCGAGCGACCCGTTCCGTCCCATGTTGACGCCGGTGCTGCAGTAGAGCGCCGCGCCGTTCGCCGCGAGGTACGCGCGGACCATTTCCTTGAGCGTGTCCGGCGCGATCCCGGTCACCTCGCTCTGCCGTTCCGCGGTCCACGGTCTGGCCAGCGCAGCGAGCGCCTCGAAGCCGGTGGTGTGCGCATCGACGACCGCGTGGTCTACGCCGTCCTGCGCGATGACCTCATGCAGAAACGCGAGATAGAAGAAGACGTCCGTGTCAGGGCGAATGAAGACGTGCTCACCGGCGATCTTCGCGGTCTCGGTCCGCCGCGGATCGACCACGTAGAGCTTGCCGCCACGCTTCTCGAGCGCACGGAGCCGCTCGATCGGGTTGTTTACCTGGAGGAAGCTCCACTTTGAGATAACCGGGTTCGCGCCGACCACGATCAGACACTCGGTGTTGTCGACATCGGGGAAAGGCTGCGTGAAGGGGAACCCGTAGACGTGCTGCGCGACCGCGAACTTGTTGGCGCAATCTTGAGTGGCGGACGAGTACATGCTCTTGCTGCCGACGCCGGTCATGAACCCCTGCGCGAAGATCGGGTGCAAGACGCCGAAGCCCGCCGCGGTTCCGACGTACATGGCGACCCGATCGGGATCGATCGCGCGGTGCGCTTTGACCTTCTCGCCGATCTCACGGAGCGCTTGCTCCCAGGAGACCCGCACGTGCGTCGCGTCGTCTCCGCGACCGACCCGCTTGAGCGGGTAGAGCAAGCGATCGGGTGAGTCATACATCCGGTGCTGCTTGAGCCCCTTCACGCAAGAGAAGCCGCCCGTGGCGACGTGGTTCTTGTCAGGCCGAATCTGAACGATGCGATCTCCCTGGGTCTCAACCGTCAGTCCGCAGAGCGACTCGCAGATGCGGCAGAACGTGGTGTGGGTCGCCGTCCGGGTCATCCCCGCGATCATCGCGCTTCTGGCGCGGGATGAAAAGTCACCGACGAACGTGACCTTTTTGGTACCACCGAGACATGGCGATACGCATCCACGCGAACTTCGATGCCGGGAACATCGACGTGCTCAAGATCGACGGCCCAACCGCGCGTCTGGCGATCAAAAAGGACGCGGGTGACGAGCACCTCCAGTGGTTCTACTTCCGCGTCAGCGGCGCGCGCGATCGGGAGATCTCCTTGCAGATCGAGAACGCGGCGAAGGTCAGCTACCCCGGTGGCTGGCCGGACTACCGCGCGGTCGTGAGCTACGACCGTGAGGAGTGGTTCCGGGTGCCGACGCGCTACGACGCCGGTGAGCTCTTCATCGAGTTCACGCCCGAGCGCGACACCGTCTTCGTCGCTTACTTCGCGCCTTACTCGATGGAGCGTCACTACGATCTGATCGGTCAAGCGCAGCGGGCAGGCGCTCGGGTTGAGAACCTTGGTGACACGCTCGACGGCCAGCCGCTTGATCTGATCACGATCGGCGAAGGAGACGTTCCGTGCTGGATCATCGCGCGACAACATCCGGGCGAGTCGATGGCGGAGTGGTTCATGGAGGGTCTGCTCGAGCGGCTCCTCGACGACGCTGATCCCGTCGCGCGCGCGCTTCGTGAAAAGACAACTCTCTACCTCGTGCCGAACATGAACCCGGACGGGAGCCGTCGCGGACATCTCCGCACCAACGCGAGCGGCGCGAACCTCAACCGTGAGTGGGAGACGCCCACGATGGAGCGCAGCCCCGAGGTGCTCCTGGTCCGAGACCGAATGGACCAGACCGGTCTGCGCTTCTGCCTGGATGTTCATGGGGACGAAGCGCTCCCATACAACTTCATCGCGGGTAGCGACGGCGTCGAAGGGCTGAGCGAAAAGACCCGCGCGGCGCTCGAGACCTACAAAGCGATCTTGATGCGCGTGAACCCAGACTTCCAGATCGAGAAAGGCTACCCGCGCTCGCAGCCCGGGAACGCCAACATGACGATGTGCACGAACCAGATCGCGCATCGCTTCTCGGCCCTCGCGATGACGCTGGAGCAACCCTTTAAGGACAACAAGAACGCAGAGGACGCGCGCTACGGCTGGTCTCCCGCGCGCGCCAAGCTCCTGGGTCGCGCGAACCTCGACGCCTTGCTGCAGATCTTGCCCGAGCTTTGAGTTCCTGACGAAAGCGTCTCGTCGGCGAACGCGCTCGGCTCAGCCCGCGTGTTGGCTGATCGCGGAGAGCAGCTCCTCAACGCGATAGGGCTTCTGCACGAACCCCGCGGCGCCTTGTGCGTTGAGCCGCTCTTCTTGATGCTCGTCCCAGTAGCCCGAGACAAAGAGAACGCGGAGCTCAGGGTGTCGATCGCGGAGACGCACGAAGGTCTCTTCGCCGTTTTTGCCCGGCATGTTCATGTCGAGCAGGACGATGTCGGGAACGCAGGCCGCGCACGCGAGCATCGCTTCCTCGCCGTCACGTGCCTCCACGACCCGGTGACCCGCGCTCTTCAAGACACGCGCGCCGCTTCGACGCACGATGTCCTCGTCGTCGACGAGCAGAATCCGGAGGTTCTCTTTGCGCGGACCGGTGACGACCGAGTGGGTCAGGGTCTCAAGCTGACGGCGTCCTTGGTGAACGCTGGCGGGGAGGTAGATGTAGAAACAAGTCCCGCGTCCTGGCTCCGACTCGATCTGAATCTGCCCACCGTGGTTCTTCACGACCTCATACACCGTCGCGAGACCGAGGCCTGATCCCTGCTTCCCTGGCTTCGTGGAGAAGAACGGCTCAAACGCTTTGCGCCGGGTCTGCTCATCCATCCCGACGCCCGTGTCGCTCACCGTGATCAAGAGCGGCGGAGCGAGCGTCTGCCCTTCCATGATCGGCGGCACATCCTCGAGCAGCGTCGCGCTGACGCGCAAGACGCCGCCCTCCGTCATCGCGTCTCGGGCGTTGATGCAGAGGTTCATGAACATCTGATGCAGGCGAGTGCGGTCGCCATCGACGTTAAGCTTCTTGTTGAGGTCGCCCACGATCTCGATCCGGCGGTCAAAGGTGCGGCGCGCGAGCTGCGTCACCTCGCCGAGGAGCGAAGAGATATCCACGAGACCATGCGGGTTGTCGGTGTGCCGCGCGAAGCCGAGCAGCCGCTGCGTCACCTCAGTCGCGCGCCGACTCGCCGTCGTGATGTCAGCGAGACACTCCTGCACGTCGTCGTCGCTCAAGGTCAGATCGCCGTCCAGCTCCGCGAGATACTCGACGGTCGCGTTGACCGCCGCGAGCAGGTTGTTGAAGTCGTGCGCGATGCCTGTTCCGAGGCGGCCGATCGCTTCCAGCTTTTGGCGCTGCACGATCTGCTCTTCCAGAGGGTCGTAGTGGGTGAACAGGTAGAGCGCGTCGCCGACCTGGATGCGGTCACCGAACGCGAGGCGATGGCGGGTGATCGTCGCGCCGTTGACGGTGGTCCCGTTCCGGCTCCCGAGGTCGGTGATGTAGTAGCCCTCATCGTCCTTCTCGATCTCGGCGTGAAGGCGGGAGGCGTGCTCATCGATGATGGGGATCGTCGTCGCGGAGCTGCGCCCGAGCGTCGCGGACTTTCCGAGCTTGTACTTTCGCCCGGCGTGCTCGCCGACGAGCGCGACGACGAGCGCTTGGTCTCGGCGCACCCCAGCTGCGCGAGTCGCGAACTCTTCGCGGTCATGCGTGACTCTGGTGACGTCGTCTTCCATACTCAGTCCCGCCCACTCGAATATTCGCTCTGCTTCTGGAGGGTCTGTTCGGACCTCCCTCCCAACGAGCAAGTAGTCGGGAGCCTCTCCCACGTTCGCTTCGCTCTTCGGTTCGCTTCGCGAACAATATTCCCCGCCAACTTCCGACTGTCCACAAACCGAGCAGCACTCACCCTTGTGTCCACATAGACAAACCCAACACGATGAGTAGACCGATCTATCTTGATGGGCACGCGACCACGCCCGTCGACCCTGAGGTCGTCGACGCGATGCTTCCGTATTTTACGGAGCATTTCGGAAACGCGGCGTCGAAGGGTCACCGCTACGGGGGAGACGCTTCACGCGCAGTGGAAAAGGCGCGCGCTCAGCTGGCCCGTTTCGTGGGTGCTACGTCGCGGGAAATCGTTTTCACCAGCGGCGCGACGGAGAGCGACAATCTCGCGCTCAAGGGAGTGATGAACGCCGCTGCGACGCGGGGAAAACGTCACCTCATTACGCAAGCGACGGAGCACAAGGCCGTCCTCGACAGCGCGCGTCGCCTCACGCGTCAGGGTTTCGAGGTGACCGTGCTCGACGTCTCGAGCGATGGCCGCGTAGACCCGGAGGCGGTCCGGCGAGCCATTCGACAAGACACCGCGCTCGTCTCGGTGATGTTCGTCAACAACGAGCTCGGGACGGTGCAGGACCTCGCCGCGATCGGCGACATCACGCGCGCGCGCGGCGTTCTTCTTCACACCGACGCGGCACAAGGCATGGGCGTGGTTCCCTTCGACGTCGACGCGATGAAGGTCGATCTCGCGAGCTTCACCGCACACAAAATGTACGGCCCCAAAGGCGTCGGCGCGCTCTTCATTCGCAAGCGAGACGTTCACGTCGAGCTGATCGCCGAGCTCGACGGCGGAGGCCACGAGAGCGGTGCGCGGTCAGGCACCCTCGCCGTTCCGAACATCGTCGGTTTTGGGGCATCCGCGGAGGTCGCCGGGAACCGCGCGGCGGAAGAACCGGCGCGCATCGCGAGACAACGCGACAAGATCGCGGACGCGATCCTCGCCCTTCCCGGGGTCACGCTCAACGGGAGCCGCGAACACCGTCACCCAGGCAACCTCAACGTCTGCTTTGGTGATCTCGACGGTAACGCGCTCTTGGTCGCGCTCGCCGAGACGGTCGCGCTCTCCTCCGGCTCCGCGTGCTCGAGCGCGAGCGTCAAACCGAGCTACGTGCTCTCCGCGATCGGGCTCAGCGCCGATCAAGCGCATGGGTCGATCCGCTTCGGCGTGGGGCGCTTTACGACAGACGAAGAGATCGACACCGTCATCGACGCGGTCACGCGAACCGTCCAAGCGATGCGCGACAAACGCGCCGCGCACGACGCCGTGGACTGGTAGCTCGGCTTTCCGGCGCGAGCCGTACGGAGCTACTGAAACTCGTACTTCACGCCGAGCATGATCGAGAACGGTTTCGCGGGACGCGCGCCGAAGGGCCGCCGCGACACCAGCGGTCGCTGGTTGAGCACGTTCTCAACGCGAAGGTAGACGCGCGCGTTCTCGATCACCTGCGCTTCTGCGCCGACATCCAGCATGAACTGGCGGTCGGTGAAGAACCCGTCGTCGCCTTGCCCCGCTTGCTCGCGCATTTCCCCCGTCGCGTTGAGCGACAGGTTCGCGGACCAACGCGGAGCGCTGATGCCTGCCTGAATCGTTCCCTGGTGTTCCGGGATGTAGGGGAGCGCGTCGCCTTCGCTCACCTCGCCGAAGAGCGGGTTGTCGGAGCGGAACTCGGTTCGAAAGCGCGTACCCGTGTACGTGTAGGTTCCGCGGAGCGGGATCGAGTACTCCTCGTTGATGGTGAGCGTCCAGCCGACCAAGAGCTCAGCGCCCCACACAAACACCGCGCCGCCGTTGAACTGACGGTCGACCAGGTCCGACGCGCAGCCGCTCGCGAACGAACAGTCTCCCGAGAGGTTGCCGTAGTCTTTGAAAAAGCCGTTCAGCTCGACCACGCGGTTCTGTTCGTCGTCGTGATAGCGCGCGCCGGCTTCGTAGTTCCACGCGGTCTCTGCTTCGACCTCGTCAGGTTGTCCGGGAGCGACCGGCGAGTAACCGCGGTGAACGCCCACCGCGACGGCCAGATCGTCGCGGACGTCGAGGCTCGCGGCGAGCCCGGGCAGGACCGCGATCTGCGTTCCGCGCTGGACCTCGTCGGTCAGGTCGTTCTCGAGTCGGTTACGCACGTACTCCACCCGCGCGGTCGGCGTCACGACCAGAGAGCGGTACTCGAGACGGTACGCGACGTGTCCCGCGGCGGCGAACGCGAAGCCGGCGTTGTCGGTCACGGTGACGGGGTCTCGTCCGTCTGGCACGAGCGAGCGCGCCTGCATCAAGTAGCCCGTCTCGACATGCTCTCGCGCGATCTCGTCCCCGTGCAGGAGAAGCCCGAGGCGGAGATCATGAAACACCTCGCCGGTCTCAAAGCGCGTGTTCGCGACCGCCTGCATCCCGCGCGACACGTAGCGGCGCGCGTTGTCGATAAGCATGATCGCCTCGTCGTCGCTCGCGCTGTCCTCCTGCCCGGAGAGCACGCGATAGAACACCTGACGGATCCCGCCGTCCGGGTTGCTCAAGGTGTCGAGGAGCGTCGGACCGTTTCGGAATCGATTCACGCGCAACCACGAGCGCCGGAACTGGTGACGATAGCCGGTGACCTGAAGGTCGAAGTTGTCGCCCACCTCCATGCGGTAGTCGACCCGCGCGCCGACCCGCCACCACGTCATATTGTCGAGCGCGCTGGCGCCGTAGCGGCGGTAGGGCGAGTCGCGAAAATCGTCGTCGGTCAGGCCCAGGTAGGTCTCGTTGCTCTGCTCGCGTGAAAAGTCGAAGCGCAGCTCGAGCCGTTGATAAAGCCCCGCGTGGCGCCGCTGAAGGAAGCCGCGCGCGATGATCTCGTCCCGCGTGAAACCTGTCGTGAGGTCGTCATCCTCGCCGGTCCCTCCAAAGTCGAGCTCTTTGAAGCCGCGCGTGCCGACGTCCACGCCCTCGATCATGAAGCCGCCCCAGTCGTTCGCGCCGCTCGCGTAGAGGTGAATCTTCCGTGACGTAAACCGGCCGATGCCGACGTCGGCGCGTAACCGATATCCCTCCTCCGGGAACTCGCGCGCCCGCATGTTGATCGCGCCACCGATCGTTTGCGGTCCGTAGAGGAGCGCGCCAGGTCCCTTGAACACATCGATCCCGACCATCCGCGTGATCAGCGGGAAGTAGTAAGCCGCGGGAGCGGAGTACGGCGCGGGGGTCAGGAGGATGCCGTCCTCGAGGAGCGTCACGCGCTTGCTGCGGTCAGACGAGGTTCCGCGGAGGCCGATGTTGGGGCGGAGGCCGTAGCCATCTTCGCCGCGCACGCTCACACCGGGAACGCGCGTAAACGTGCTGTGCGGGTCGTCGTACTCGAAGGTCTCGAGGTCTTCTTCGGAGAGGCTCTGCGGCGCGCCGGGCACCTCTTCCTCGATCGCTTCGGCCATGACGCCGACGCCTTCCATCTCGAGGTCTTCGATCTCGACCTCGCCCTCTTCGCTTTCCTCGCCCTCTTCGCGCTCCGCGTCGGACCGCGAGCTCGCATCTCCGGGCGCCTCTGTGATCGGTTCGATTTCATCGGAGAGGTCGAGCTCATCGGCGAAGTCGTCGTCGTCGGGGTTCGTCTCGATGTCCTGGGCCTTCACGCTCGTCACCAGCGGAGACGACGCGAGCGCGAAGAGGGAGAGAACGAGCAACCGAGAGAACGAAGTCATGGCTATCCTTACGGGCGCGCGACAAGCGGCGCGGGGGACGAGGTCGGCGCGGGGAGGATCCACGACGAGTCGAAGAGGGGGCTCGGGACCTGCAAGAGGTCACGGTCTCGATCAAGGAGGCGCGCGGCGGGGCGCCCGTTGAGCGAGACAAAAGCGTCGGCGCGAACGCTCACGTCTTCGTGGCCTTCCGCGCGGAGCTCCGCGGCGATGTGCTCTGCGAGCTGAACGATCAGGTCGGGCTGCCCGGCCATCTCTCGCTCTTGGTGATCGCTCAGGTACTGATTGGCGGAGATGAGCCGCTCGTGGTCGCGTCCAGCGTACCGCGCGCGATAGGAGACCGAACCGTTCTTCTCACGGCAGAGCACGCGCCACGAGAAACGCATTCCCTGTTCGTGCCAGAGCCAGTGGCCCGGGTAGAGATGGGCGCGAAGCGGGAAGAGCGCCTGGAAGAGACAGAACGTGAGGAGCAGCGGGACCCACGCGCGCGTTCGGACCGCCGGCAGCTCCTCGGAGAGGTCGCGCGCGTCGACGAAGCGGCGCGGCCATCCGGGCGCGAGGAAGACCGTCGCGCTGAGGATCATGATGAACGGGAACATCCCGATCGTGAACAAGAACGCGGTCGCGAGATGAAAGGTCACGAGCGCGGCGTAGGCCAACCCGCGAACCCGCGGCAACAAGAGCAGCGGCGCGATCAAGAGATCGTGAAGGAACCCCGCCCAGCTCATCGCGAGCACGGCCCACGGCGTCCGCGCGACCCATGAAACGATCGGGAGCTCCGCCCGAGACGCCGTCCAGACCCCGAGCGGCTGACCGTGCAGGAGCCAGTCCGCGGTGCACTTCGCGAGGGCAGCGTGGGTATAGACGCAAGCGATTTGGAACCGAAACACCCAGGTCATCCACGCGGGCAAAACGTCGCTCTTCTCGACCCGTCCCGAGCGCGCGTCCAGCGACCAACCGCGATGGAGCGGGAGCAAGCAGCAGAGAAACGCCAGGACGCTCACGAGGTAGTAGTGGTTGAGGTAGTTCGTGACGTCGATCAGCTCGACGTAGGTAAACGCGAAGAAGAACGTGAACGCCGCGACGCGGTAGTAGAAGCCGAGCGCGACGCAGAGCGCGGCCGCCGCCATGACGAGGAAGAGCGCGACCATTCCGTTGGGCGGGAGCACCGTCACCCAGGAGAACCCGTCGTACTTAAAGAAGAACGTGGGTCGCGCGAAGAAGCGCTCGACCCAGCCATTCGCGACAAAGCGAAGCGCAGAGGCGCACATCAAGCCGCCGAACAGAACACGGAACGCGTAGAGCGCAGCGGCGTCCTGAGGCGCCTGCGCTGAGGCGATCCAGCGGGCGCGCAGATCCGCGAGCGGCTTTTGTGCTGTCTCCACGCCTGCGTCGATCGAGCGTCAGTCGTCGTCGCCCTCAGCGCGGTCGGGAAGCTCGAGGTCGAGCACCGTCAGGAACTGAGTCTTCAGGTTGGTCGTGATGCGAACGATGTCCGCGTGGAGCGCGAGGACTCCGTCGCGGTCGCTCTCGAGCGCGGTCGCTAGCGTCTCGTGGTTCGAGGCCAAGAGGTCGGCGCGCGCGATCGCGTCATCGATATCGGTCAGCATCTCGGCGCGAAGCGCGTCTTGGTCGAGCATGTCGAGCAGATCGTCAAAGCCGAGCTCGTCACCGCCGGTGAACACCGCGCGGAAGCCGCGAAGGTTCTGCGCGACGCTCCCGAGCGACGCAGGCGCCGCCGAGAACTCGCGGCCCTCTTCGCACCCCGATGCGCACTCACGAAGCCCCGCGGGATCGGCGATCTTCATGTCCTTGGTTTCCTTGTCCAAGTAGAAGAGCGCGTCGCTGATCGCGTTGAGGCCTTCCTGCGCCGAGCGGTACACGCTTCCGTCTTCGGTCGTGAACTCGAGCAAGAACCCATCGGCTCCTTCCCAACGCGCGACCAAAGCGTCTGCGTCGTCCTGCACCATCTGCGCGGCCGTCTTTGCATAGGCCGCGCGACGCTCAAGGAGAACGGGGACGACCTCTGTCCAGAGGCCATCGGTGTTGATCCGGCTCATGTCGGAGCAGCTGTTCTGGGTCGCCTCGGCAAAGACATTGTCGCGGAAGAGGAGGTACTCGAGCGCGTCGAGACCGCGGACGTTCGGCGCCTCCGACGCGAAGGCGGCCGGGTCAAGGTAGGCCTGCTCGACCAGTTCTTGATCGACCCGGCAGCGGTTGACCGTCGGCCAGGAGTAAATCGCGTCCCGGCGATCTTCTCCCGCCATCGTGAGATCGAGCCGACCCGCCGGTCCAACCTGCATCATCTCAACGCGTTGCCAGGCGCGGTTCGCCGCGACCCATCTCATCTGCACGGCGCCACGAGCGGCGTCGTCCGTCGGCGTGTCACTGAAGGTCTCCGCTGCGGTCGCGAGCCCCGCGGCGGCGCGCGCGAAGTCCTGCATCGCAGGCAAGATCGCGTTCTCCGCGATACTCGCGACGACCGCGCGCCGGTCCCCTTGGATGTCCGTCGTGTCCGGCGCCGCGTCGCTGCCTCCCGCGTCGTCGTCACCGCAACCGGTCAACGCGAGGACGGAACAAAGGCCAACGAAAAGTGAGATGGAGCGCGTCATGACCGTGCCTTACCAGCCGTTCTCGCCGGCGTCATCTCCGACGTTCGCGGCGTCAAATCCATAGGCGGCAGCGAGCAAACCGCGAGCCGCGCGCAGGTCCGCTCGATACGCCTCGAGATCCGCTGCTGGCGCCGTCCCGAGCACCGGCGCGTCACCGACAAGCTCGTGGAACGTCGTGAAGTTCGCGGCGCTCAAGAGCGCGTGGGGGTTAAACTGGAGCCCAAGCGCGAAGCCCTTGAGTTCCGACCAGTGCTTCGCGTGACCCGCGAACGAGTAGGCGTCGGTGCCGATGGTGTTCATGTCTCGGAGCGTGTCGTTGATGTAGTGCACGACCGTCGCCGCGATGACCATCTCCCAGGTCATGACAATGGTGTCGCGGTAGCCGCGAAGAGCGGCCGCGTCTGCTTCGCTGAGCTCGCCCTCGGTGGTCGCGAGAAGATGACGCCCCGCGATGAAGGCTTCCCAGGCATCGGCCGTAAAATCCGTGGGCGCCGATGACGCGCTCGCGCGGTCGCGCTTGGCGGCGTTGACCGCCGCGTGGTGCATGTACTCGGAGATCAAGCTGATGCGTCCGTCGCCGTCACCGTCAACAACCTTGTCGTCCGCGATCGCGTCGTCATCCGCGAACTGCGAGGTGTAGACCGAGAGACCAAAGTAGCCGAAGGCTTCGTCCCACGCGTGCTCACGGCTGGTGTACGGATCGTCGCCCACGTCATGACTCGCGAGCAGCCCCTTGCCTTCGACGTCATCGTCTAGGTAATCGTCGGTCGCCTGGCTGTACGCGATGCCGGTGCGGAGCAGCTTGTCGATCATCTGCTGCAGGTCGACGCCATTCTCGAGCAGAAAGACCGGGAGGATGTCGCCGTCGCCGACGGTCGTCCCATTCGTTCCAGGGCCGCGGCGGGTGGTCCCGTCGACGCGCGCGAGCGCGTTCGCTTCAAGCGTCTCAAAGAACGCGACGATAAGGTTCTCAGGGGAGTCCACGCCACCACCGCTCGCCGCGATGGAATCGTCAGCCCACCCCGAAAACGCGGTGGACCAGTCACGATGGTCGGTCGAGGTGTCGTTCCCCGCGAGCTTGTCGACAAGGTTCTTCGTCGAGATGTCTCCATAGGTCGTCTCGAAAACCGCTGGGTCGGTCACGAACCCGTGCTCAACGTCTGCGTTGGCTTCATCAAAGCGGAAATAGAAGTCGAGGGCCGCCACGACGCGCCCTTCTTCCGTCTCGACGAGCGGCATCGCGGACGTCGGGTAGCTCCCGCTGTCGATGCCATCGCTGATGCCATCCAGGTGACGCTTCAGGTCAGCGATGAGCACGTGCCGCATGATTTGACCGGTGTAGGCGACTGAGCTTTCCCCGTTCCGCGTGAACTCATACTCGTCCGGAATCGGGGGCAGATCTGTGTCTTCGGCGGTCATCCCATCGGTTGTCGCGTCAGCGCTCGTGTCGATCGCGGCGTCAGTCGAGCCCGTGTCGTCATCACCACAGCCGATCAGCATCGCGAGCACCGTCAGAAGTCGAAGCGTGTGTTTCATGCCATCTTGATAATGAATATCAATATCGTTTTCAAGACGAAAGCGTCTGCGCGGTTTTCGAGGCATTTTCAGCAAAAACGCACCCGCGCCCAGTGTACGTTGGAGCGGCGTGGACACCGGTAATCGGCTCATCGGTCGTGACGACGACGTCAGAGCGCTGCGTGCGCTCTGGAGTCCAGGTCAGGTGACAACCGTGACTGGGCCTGCGGGGGTCGGAAAGTCACGACTCGGTCGCGCGGTCGCGCCGACCCTCGTGGTGCCGCTCTCGGGCGTCCGAAACCGCGCGATGGCCTCCCTCTCTGCGCTGCTCGGGCTCAACCCAGAGGAAGCGAGCCTCGCGCAGATCGCCAACGCGCTCATCGCGCGCGGTGATTGCCGCGTCCTGCTCGACGACGTGGATCAGTGTCTGGACGAGCTCAGCAACTGGCTCCCAGAGTTGGTGGCGACCGCACCTCGAACGGCATTCGCGGTTTCCAGCCGCGTGCTGCTCCGCGTTCCTGGCGAGCGTCCCATGCGGCTTCGGCCGCTCGACCCCGATGCCTCGGTAGACCTCTTCGTGCAGCGCGCGAACGAGGTGGACGCAGAGATCGAGATCGATACAAACGTGGCCTCCCGACTGGTGCAACGCCTCGACGGCCTCCCGCTCACCATCGAGCTCGCCGCGGCGAGAGCAGCGATCGTGGGAGTGGAGGAGGTCGCGCATCGGCTCAAGACGCGGCTCGACGTGCTCTCGGGCGGGTACCGCGGGAGCCCAGCACGATCCCGCAGCATCATCGCGTCGCTGCAGCTCTCATGGAACGCGCTGACGCCGACGGAACGCCGCGCGTGGTTCGCTGCGTCTCTCTTCACCAACGCCTTCACCCTGGCGGACCTGACCACGGTCGTTGGGGAGGACCCGATCGAATCGGTCGCCTCGCTTCGACTCGCCTCGGTGCTGCAGCGTCGTCCAGACGGCAAGTTCGCGATGCTATCGATGATGCGTCGCTTCGCGCGCTTCGCGCTGCCGAACGGGGGTGTGTTCCCAGAAGACGAGACCGTCACGCGGTATGAACCTCGCTTCGTTCATGACACTCGCGTGCGGCTCCTGAGCTGGGCGTGCGAAGACGCTTCCGCGCGTTTCGAGTCCCTCAGCGCCGTGTTGCGAGAGCTCGCCGACCACCCCGCGCTGCCCTCGGATGACGAGCAGCACGTCGCGCGCGGAGTGCTCTGGTGGCTGAACGAGGCGCTCCTTCACATCTCCGACGAGCAGGTCCAAGAGGTCTTGAAGCGACGACATGAGAGCGCCTCGTCCAGCGCTGTTCGCGACGCGATCGCGGTCGGTCTCGCGCTCTTCGACGGGTCGCCGCTCTCCATCACGACGCTCGACCCACTGGTTCGAAGCGCTCGATTTAGCGAGGACACCCAGAGCGTGGCGTGGCGCTGCGTCGTTCGGCGCGCGTGGACCATCGGGGAGCTCAACGCCACGATCCGCGCCGCGGAGCGAACGTTCGCCATGAAGCTCGGCGGGTGGGCGGAAGCGAGCGCCCATCGGTTCGCCGCGTCCGCGTATGTCGTGCTCAAGCGATACGAAGAAGCCGAGGAGCACTTCGTCGCAGCGCTGCGTTGTCGTGATCTCATCCCGCCCCGCGAACAGCTCGGCGCCTTGCTGAGCTACGGCTTCTTCCTCTGCGACGTTGGCAAGTACGCCGAAGCGCAGGTCCTCATCGAAGACGCGGTCGAGCGAAGTGAAGCGCTCGGCGCAACGATGGCGCGCGCACGAGGGCTCGGCTACCTCGGCAACATCGCGCGTGAACAGCGCCGCTTCGCGGACGCGGTCGCGCTGTACGACCAAGCGATCGCGCTGTCGAGCGGCGCTGGAGACCGCAACTGGGTGGGCGTCCTGTGTATGGATCGCGCGATCCTCGCGCTCGATCATGGACACGTTGGTGAGGGGATCGATTGGGCCGCCCGAGCCGTGGGCGAGGTCGATGAGTCACGGGTTTACAGTCTCTCGCTCATGTACGGTTACCTCGGCGCGGCGCTGGCAATGGCAGGATCACGTGACGAAGCGTGCTCTGCGTTCGAGAAGGCAAAGGCGTGCACCAGCCATGAAGAGCACGACGGCGTGGTCGCGCTCCGGCTTCACCGTCGCCACCTCGACCCCGCGCTCCCGCCGCCCGAACGTAAGGGCTTACGCGGTCACGCAGCCTGGGCAGCGCGATTGCTCCACGTCCATCATCATCATCGCCACCCGCCCCAGGGAGCGCTGCGGGTCGGTCCCGATGCGATCACGCTCGACGACGGACGAATCGAACGGAGCTCGCCGAACGGTGGAATCCTCTATGCGCTCGCGCTCGCCGCGAACAGAGGACAGGACGACGGGCTGAGCGTGGAGCAGCTGGTGAGCGCGGGGTGGCCCGGTGAGCAGATCAAAAGCAAAGCCGCGACCAACCGCGTCCGCGTCGCGATCGCGTCGCTTCGTCGCGCAGGCTTCGGCTGTATCGAGACGCGGCCTGGGGGATATCGCCTCAAGAGCGACCAGCACGTCACTTTCGCGCTCGAGTCCTAGGCTCCGCTTTATGTGACCTGACCAAGTCTTAATGTCGCCTCAGCCGGCTTAACTGACGGTATGACCCTGCCTCGCACAGAGTGAGGGTCATGACGTCATGACACGCCTTCCTCTTTTCCTCCTCACGATCACCGTGGTCATCGCGACAGGGCCGACTCCCACGTCCGCGCAATCGGCCCCCTTCGTCATCATCGAGAGCGATGCGTTCAATTCCCGCTGGACCTCAGCGGAACAAGCGAACGCTGCGCTTAACGGCCTCCTCGAGCCGTACCTCGAAGAACTCGAGCAGCCCATTCCCGAGGTGCTGAGCGTCTGGACGACCTTCCCGATGTTCGGGAACAACAGCGGCACGAACTACATCCCGATCGCGAACACCGTCACCGGTCTTGGCCTTGAGGACGAGGTGTTTGAGGACACGGGGGGCGTGAACGAGTCGCCCCTTCCGCCGCTCCGCGCGATCCTCCTTCACAACAACATCGACGTGAGCGGCGGCGCGACGCGACACGGCGCGCCGGTCGAAGGCTACGCGCGCTACCTCTTCCTTCTTGAGCTCAGCCATCTTTGGGGCCCCGCGCTGCGCGTCCCGGGCGACGTCCCCAACGAGCTTCTTGGGTTCAGCTTTCACTGGAGCTTCTACAACGACTTGCCCTCTCCGGCGGGCGGCAGCCGATGGGAGAACCTGGGCGAAGGTCGCTATCGCGCCGCCCCGCTCGCGCCTGGCGAGATCGCGTTCTCGATGCTCGACCTCTACACGATGGGTCTTGTTCCGGCGAGCGAAGTGCCGCCGACGGGCGTGTTGCGGAACGTCACCGGCGCGGAGGACATCTTCGATCCCATCTGGGGGCGTCGCGGGCTCCAGGCGCGGACGTTCCCTTGGATGAATGTCGACCAAGAGGTCATCGTGAACGCAGAGCGCGTCGAGTACACCATCGAGGAGATCATCGAAGCGAACGGACCGCGGACCCCGGCGTACGGCGACGAGTCAACGGAGATCTCCATCGGGTTCGTCTTGCTCGTCCCGTCGGGCACCGCAGACGAAGCGCGCTCCGCGCTACTGGAAGAGCACGCCGGTCTCTTTGACTCACTCGTGGACGGCTACGCAGACGCCACCGGGGCGCGTGGGTCACTGTCGGTCGTGACGAGCACCGACCTCGCGTCGTCCGTGCCCGACGGCGGAACACCAGATCCAAGCGACGCCGGCTCCGATGCCGGTACCCTTGACGCAGGTGTGGACGCCGGCGACGCGGGCATCGATGATGAAGACGCCGACATGGGTGGCGGGACCATGAGCGATGATGGCGGATGTAATGTCAGCACCGCGGCGGGACCGAACGCGCTCGCGTTCGTTTGGGTCCTCCTCGCGCTTCGGCGACGGAGCTAGGAGCGTTCGCGTGCCCCTTCCCAAGAACGGGCACGCGCGCGGACGGGTCAGTAGTCAGTGACGCGACCGCGGCTCTTCTTCTTCTCCGCGGTCCGGCGCTTGGCCGCCAGTCGCCGGCGCTGAACACCACGGCTCGGCTTCGTCGCCCGCCGCTTCTTCGGGCGAACCAACGCCTGCGAGATGATCGCGACGAGCTTTTCGCGCGCGATCTCAAGGTTGCGGCTCTGACGACGAGTCGCTTCACAGACGACCACCAGCCGGCCATCGGCGTCGAGCCGAGAACCCGCGATCTGACGAATGCGGTCCTTCACCTCATCGCGGAGCACGGTGGTCTTGGCGAGATCGAAGCGCAGGTCGACCTTCGTGGCGACCTTGTTCACGTTCTGGCCCCCGCTTCCGCCGGACCGCGCCGCGCGAAAGGACAGATCCGATCCGGGGATCGTGATCCGTGCAGTGATGCGAAGGTCCTCCATGGCGCCTGCAACTTAAGTCACGTGGGACGAGACACAAGCAGCGTCACCGAAACGACAGCAAACAAGGGGTCCCAGACACGGCCAGAGTCTTTGAGAGCGAAGCGAACAAAACTCCGGTCGTCGCTTGGCGCCCTGCGCAGAAAACGTTTTGGGTGAATCGACCAAAGGGAGAGAGGGTCTTCGAAAAAAGACCCTTAAAGGCTCAGCCGCGGCGAAATGGGCCGTGCTTCGCGAGCTCGTTCATCTGCCGCTTGGCCGCCATGGCCTCCCGCGGCAAAAAGTCACCGATGGCTTCGTGAAGTCGCGGGTGTTCAATGTAGTGGGCGCTGTGCACTCCGCTCGGCATCAGCCCGCGCTTGAGCTTGTGATGCCCTTGCGCGCCCGCTTCGAAGCGCGTCATTCCCTTCGCGATCGCGCGCTCGATCAGCTGGTAGTAGCAAAGCTCGAAGTGCATCATCTCGAAGCGCTGGTCCGCGCCCCAGTAACGACCATAGAGGTGCGCGCCTTTCTCGAAGTTGAGCGACGCGGCCATCATCGCGTCTCCATCGAACGCTGCGGCGACCACTGCGCGGTGCGCGAGGTGCTCTTGGGCGTGCTCGAAGAAGTGGAACGGCAAGTAGGGGAACGATCCTTTCCGCGCGCAGGTGTTCCGATAGAACTCGCGGAGCCGCGCCCAGTGCTTTGGCGTCAGCTCGTCGCCGGTCAGGACGCGGATCTCGAGACCTGACTCGCGCGCGACGCGGCGCTCTTTTCGGAGCTTCTTGCGGTTCGAAGAACGAAACTCCGCGAGGAAGTCGTCGAAGGTCTCGTAGCCGCGATTGTGCCAATGGAACTGATGAGAGAGCCGCGGCATGAAGCGCCCGTCCGCGCGCACATCGGTCAGCTCTTGCTCGTTCAAGAAGAGCAAGTGGATGGACGAAGCGTTGCGCTCGTCACGCAACGCGAGCGCTCCGTCGAGCAGCTTGCTGACGATGTCGCGGCGGCGCTCTTCCGACGCATCGCTCGGGACCAAGAAGCGCTGTCCGGTGGCGGGCGTCACGGGCGCCATCGAGACGAGCTTCGGGTAGTAGCGCAGCCCCATCCGCATCGAGGCGTCAGCCCACGCCCAGTCGAAGATGTACTCGCCGTAGCTGTGGTCCTTCTCATAGAGCGGGAGCGCGCCCACGAGCGTGTCACCTTCGTGGACCAACACGTGGCAAGGGTCCCACCCCGAGTCATCGCCGACCGCGCCGGAGATCTCAAGCGTGAGGTGAAACCCGTGTTCCGTGAAGGGATCGTCGTCACCGGCGAGCGCGTCCCAAGCGGTCGCGTTGACCTCGCGGATCGAGCTGACGTGGCTGACCTTCAGCATCGCTTTGTTCTCTCGATCATCAAGACCCGCCGAGCGCTACTGGACGCTCTTTCGGTACGCGTTGGCGACGCCCACGATGAGCTGAAGCGGCTTGCCGAACCATCCCTCTTGGATCCGCCCGAGGTTCTGTTCGTGATCGTAGACGGAGAGGTAGCTGTGGTCGCCGAACTGCTCGACGACGAAACGATCGATGTCCGACCACGCGAGCGCGCGGCGTCCGGTCTCGAACCCAATGACGCATCCATCAGGCGCCATCACGAGGATGCGCGGGATGTTCTCCGGTCGCGCGAGCTGGTTGTGCTGGAGCTTCTTTCCCACGGTCACACCGGTGATCCCGCCCCCCAGGCCGCCTCCGTAAAAAAGCACCGCGGCGAGGTCAGGAAGGTGGGCCGCCATACCCAAGGCGAGCGCGCCAATCCCAACGACCGCGCCGCCGACCAGCCCTCCGAAGCCCGGCATGATCTTGGCCCAGTAGGGGAGCTTGTTCTGCGAATCGAGCAGGACGCGCGGCGGAATCTCGACCGCGCCGGGCACGCCTTCACGCGCGAGCACTCGGCGCTCCAGTTCGGCAAGACCCAAAGGCACGCGCCGCTCTGTTGTCGCGCGATAGCCACCCGATACCTTCCGCGCGTTGATCAACGCGATCAGCGCGGGGAGCGTCGCGGCCTCAGTCGGGAGGTCCTTTGGCTTCACCTCGATCCACGGCGGATTGGGAGGTTGCCGAGGAACGAGAATGAACCCGACCGCGCCGATCTGAACGACGCCCAAGATCTGCGGCCAGCGAACCCACAAGCCGGTGCCCTTCCCCCGAAACGCGAGCCCCTCGCTCCCGAGGACGACGCCGCGCCCCTCGCTCGCCCAGTCAGGAAGTCCGCTGACGTGACCATCGTGCGGGATCCACTCCACGCCCGGACTATGTCACGGATCTCGCAGGGCTGGGCACCGCTTGTTGCTCGTTGTTCGTGGAGACGAAACATCGCGGAAACATCGAGCCCGCATCGTGTGTGGAATGGATGCTCTGCTTGACGCGATTTGGGTCCTCTTTGCCGCGGTCCTCGTCTTCTTCATGCACGCAGGCTTCGCGTTGGTCGAGAGCGGCTTCTGCCGCCGGAAAAACGCCGTCATGGTCTTGCTGAAGAACGTCGCGGTCGTCGCGATCGCGTCGCTGGTCTTCTACGCGCTCGGCTACGGGATCATGTTCGGCGAAGGCAACAGCTTCGTCGGGCTCAACACGTTTGCGCCCGACGGATCGGAAGCCGACGTCGGGACGCTGCCGGTCTTCGTCTTCGTGTTCTTCCAGCTGGTCTTCGCGGCGACGGCGTGCACCATCGTGAGCGGCGCGGTCGCGGAACGAGCGCGGCTCGGGACCTTCTTCGTGTTCGTCGCGCTCGCGACCGCCTTCATCTATCCCGTGGTTGGACACTGGGTCTGGGGCGGAGGCTGGTTGAGCGAGCTCGGCTTCGCCGACTTCGCGGGCAGCACGGTCGTCCACGCGGTCGGCGGCGGCATGGCGCTGGCGGGCGCGCTCGCGATTGGACCGCGCATCGGAAAGTTCGGCGCGAAGAAGCGACCGATGCCCGCGCACAATCTCCCGCTCGCGGCGCTCGGGGTGCTCATCCTCTGGCTCGGTTGGTTCGGCTTCAACGGCGGCAGCACCTTGTCCGCGAGTGACCCCGGCGGCGTCGCGAAGATCATCTTGGTCACCAACCTCGCGGCCTCAGCGGGCTTCCTCGCCGCGCTCGCCTGGGTCGCGTTCCGTATGAAGACGCTCGACCTCTCGATGGGGCTCAACGGCGCGCTCGGCGGGCTCGTCGGGATCACCGCGGGCTGCGACGTGATCTCGCCTCTGCTCTCGATCGCGGTCGGCGCGATCGCGGCGATCCTCTGCTCCGAGTGCGTCTTCTTCTTGGAGAAGAAAGAGATCGACGATCCAGTCGGCGCGATCTCGGTCCACGGGGCCTGCGGCATCTTCGGCACGCTCGCGGTCGCGATCTTTGGCGAGGCCGGCGTGCTCTTCGGCGGCTCGTTCCGCGCGCTCGGCGTTCAGGCCCTCGGCGCCACCAGCGCGTTCGTATTCGCGTTCGCCGCCGCCGGGCTCGTGTGGTTTGGAATGAAGGCTCTTGTTCCGGGCGGTATCCGGGTCAGCGAAGAGCACGAACATGAAGGGCTCGACGCCGCGGAGTGTGGCGTCAGCGCGTATGGCGACGAGTTTCCCGCGCTCCGCTCCGCTTCTTGAGAAGAGGCGAGGACGAGCGCGAGTAGCAGGCTAGAAGCAGACGCCGTATTCGCGACCGTTGTACATGAGGCCCGTCGCGCCCAGTCGGTTGCACACGGGCGTCCCCGCGCAGTCGCTGGTGACGGTCATGCGGCACCACTTCAAACAGCGCATCCCCATCGTGCCGGTATCGATGCAGCTGAACCCTCCGCGGCAGCTGCTGTCGTCCGTGCACGTCGCGCCCTGTCCACCTGCGCCGGTCGGTCCAATGCAATCAGTCAAGGTCGCGGAGCTGGTCGCGCTCTCGGTGAAGATCTGACACCCGGTGTTCGCGCGGCAGCCCGCGTTCGTCTCGGGGACACAGTTCGTCGTGCAGATGTTCTCGGAAGATCCCGTGAGCATGACGAGGCAGCGATCGCCGGGTCCGACTCCGCAGTCGAGGTCCGTGTTGCAGAACGCTTTGCAGGCCGGCGCCGGGCTCGCGGTTGTCCCCGCTTCGATGCACACCGCGCCGGGAGCGCAGTTCACGCTGGAGCAGTCTCCACCGACCGCGACGGTTCCCGCAGCTGCGCAGATGCGCGCGCCGGTCGTCGCGACGTAGCAACCTTCGCCAGCGGGGCACCCGCACTGCGGAGAGACCAAGCGGCACGGGTCCTCGCTGCACGAGGAGATACAGCCCATGATCGCGTCACAGGTTTCGCCCGCTGCGCAGCTGGCGTCGCGCGGCGCGAAGTTGCACTCGCCGCTCGGCTCAGTGCAGGTGTCGACGGTGCAAGCAACGCGGTCGGTACAGACCACGTCGGTGCCCGCGCGACAGGAGCCGCCCACGCAGCGCTCGGCTCCGTTGCACGCCACCCCATCATCACAGTCCGCGGCACGGGTGCACTCCGGCATCGACGTGTCCGGCATCGACGTATCCGGCATCAATGTGTCTGGCGGCGTGGAGGTGTCGGGTGGCGTCGAGGTATCCGGCGGCGTCGCGGTGTCGGGGCTCGAGGTATCCGGAGGCGTCGACGTGTCCGGCATTGACGTGTCCGGCATCGCGTCGGGAAGCGCGGTATCACCCACATCGTCACCCGACGTATCCGTGGAAATAGATGTATCGCCGCGCCCGTTGCCTTCAGCGCAACCAAGCGCGAGGACCAGGGAGACCAGAACCAAAAGCCAAGTCGTGTTCGTCATCGATCTCTGCGATTCGTACCGATAAGTGGGACGCCCCGGCCGGCGTCAGCCGCAATAGACGCGCGTCTTCGGCCGTGACGCGCGAAACGAGCATACGACGCTACCCGCCGCAGGCAAACCGACGGTATACAGTGCGGCGATGGCGCGACTTCTGCGACGGGTCGAATCGATCGTGCCGAAGCGCGCAGCGGGCTTCGGTGGGAAGGCCCAGAACCTCGCGGTCCTCGCGCGCGGAGGCTTTCCTGTTCCCGCGGCGTACGCCGTACCCGGCAGCGCGTGCGAACTGTTCCTTCGTGCAGTCCTCCCCGCGCGAGATCGTCCATCTGCCCTCCTCGGTCTTGGTGAGGTGGAAGACGAGCGCCTGCACGCCATTGCGCAGAAGGTCCGAGACGCGGAGATCCCGCGCGAGCTTCGAGAAGCGCTCACCGACGCCTTCGTCGCGCTCAAGACCGAAGGCGCGCGCTCCGTCGCGGTCCGCTCTTCGTCCGTCAACGAGGATGGTCAGAACGCGTCCGCGGCTGGGCTTCATGAGACGGTCCTCGACGTCCGGACGGTCGACGAGCTGATGGTCGCGGTCAAGCGTTGTTGGGCGAGCCTGTTCACCCCGCGCGTCTTGACCTACTTGAGCGCGATGGGCGGCGCACCGGAAGCCGCGGTCGGCGTCGTCATCCAAGCGATGGTCCCTGCGGAAGCCGCCGGCGTTCTCTTCACGGTCAACCCCCTGACCGGCGACGACGCGGAGATGATCATCAACGCGAGTTACGGGCTCGGCGCTCCGCTCGTCGACGGCCGCATCTCGCCGGACACGGTTCGCATCGACAAGGCGACCGGGCGCGTTCGCGATCGCGTCATCGGAGAAAAGCAACAGCGCGAGGTCGTCGACGAGCGGCGCGGGATTCGGCTGGAAGATGTTCCGCGAGCCGAGCGGGAGGTCTTCTCGATCGACGCGGTCACGCTCGAGGAGCTCGTCGCGTTAGGCAAGCGGGTCGAAGATCACTTCGACGGTCCGCGCGACATTGAGTGGGCGACCTCGGCGGGGTCCATTTACGTGCTCCAGGCGCGCCCGGTCACCGCGATCCCCAAGCGTCGTCGACGCGACAGCGCGCCGCGTGATCGTCACAACGTCGTCTGGTCCAACCTGAACGTGGGCGAGGCGCTCCCCGGCGTCGCGACCCCGCTCACCTGGTCGATCTTGAGCGCGTTCAGCTCGCTCGGTTTCAAGCGCGCGTTCGGCTCGCTCGGCTGCAGCATCCCGAAGGACGCCGAGCTCGTCGGCAACTTCCGCGGGCGCATCTACCTCAACATGACCGAATGCCTCGAGATCCTCTCGCAGGTCCCAGGCATCCGCCCCAAGACGTTGATCGCGCTCGGCGGCGGCGGCGGCCTCTCGCAGATCGAGAGCTCGATGACCCCGCGGAGCTCGCTCGGCTTCATCGCGCGGCTCCCGATCACGACCGCGCGCTTCGCCCGTGAGAACTACCGCGTCACCGATCGCGTGGCGGAGTTCGAGCGTGACTTCGCGGCCGAACGTGAGCGCCTCACCGGGATGGACCCCCGGGTGCTCTCGGCCGGCGCGCTGAGCAAGACGCTGACCGATGTGGAGCACCTCCTCGACCAGTCCGGCGCGATCATGCTGACGGTCTACGGAAATATGTTGGGCACCCTGGTGCTCTTGACCGCCGCGCTGAAGATCGCCGCGAAGGACGACGCGGACGCCTTTATGCGGCGACTGCTCACCGGGCTCGCCGACGTCGACAGCGCGGCACCGGGTATCGCGCTCTGGCACATCGCCGAGATGGCGCGCGCCGAGGAACCTGCTCGCGACGCCATCCTCGGTTCCCCCGCCGCTTCTCTGCGCGAAGAGAGCATCCCGGTCGGACCGACGCGACGCGCGATCGCCAACTTCCTCAAGGCGTATGGGCACCGCGGAACGCGCGAAGCCGAGATCGCGGAACCGCGCTGGCGCGAAGACCCCACGCTTCTTTTCGCGACGCTGCAGATCCATCTCCGCGAGCGCGCCGGCACGCGACCGATCGACCTCGAGCGACAGCAACGCGAGGTGAGCGACGCGGCCTTGCGTGAGCTCGCGCGACGTCTGCCTGCGCCCGCCCATGCGGCGGTTCGGCACCTGCTCTCGCTGACGCAGCGCTTTATGCGTCTGCGCGAGCGCCTCCGCGGGTTCGTGACGGAGGTGCTCGGGATGTTCCGCACGGTCGCGCTCGACGCCTCGCGCCGGATCGTGATGACCGATCCCGCCGCCGGAGAAGACGCCGCCTTCTTCCTGACCATCGATGAGCTCCGCACCGCGCTGCGCGTAGGACGCTTTCAGGTCGCCCCGCGCGTCCATCAGCGCCGCGCCCAGTTCGAACGCGATCGCGCGCTCCCCGATCCCCCAAGTCACTTCGTAGGGCACCCCCCCGAGGCGGTCCCCGTCGCGCCTGGAACGCGAGCGTTCACCGGGCTCGCCGCCAGCGGCGGTTCCTTCGAGGGCGTCGCGCGCGTCGTCGACTCACCGGCGGACGCGGCGGACTTCCAGCGCGACGAGATCTTGGTCGCGTCGTGTGCAGACGTCGGGTGGTCTCCGCTCTTCTTGGTCGCCGGCGCGGTCGTCACGGACCTCGGCGGCCCGCTCAGTCACGCCTCCATCGTGTTGCGCGAGTACGGCGTGCCCGCGGTCGTCAACGTCAAGAGCGGCACCAAGGTCATCGCGACCGGGGACCGCCTACGCGTCGACGGCGATGCCGGCACGGTTCACATCCTCTCGTCCGCGCCCGCCGTCGCCGAGCCTCAGTAGTCCGTGCGTCGCCCCGCGGAGAGCGTCGCGATCGAGGTCGTCCATCGATGCGAGGATCTCTTGGTCGTGCTGAAGCCGAGCGGTCTCGCGACCACCGCGCCTGATGACGGCGACTGCTTGGTGAAACGCGTACGCCTGCTCGACCCCGACGCGCCCCGACTGCATCCCTCATCGCGGCTGGACGCGGAGGTAACAGGGATGGTCACGTTTGCGCGAACCAAACGCGCCACGCTCGCGCTCACCGAGGCCAGGCGTCGTCACGTGTACCGCCGTCTGTACCTCGCGCTCACCGCGGTCCCGCCCGCGCCACCTTCCGGTGAAGTCGCGCTGTCGATCGCGATCGCAGAACACGATCCGAGGCAGCGCATCATCGGGCCGGGCAAGGGCGACAAGGACGCGCTCACGCGTTATCAAGTCGCGGACCGCGCGGGCGACTCAGCGCTGCTGGCGCTCTTTCCGCAAACCGGGCGCACGCACCAGCTCCGCGTTCACATGACCGCGATAAAGACGCCGATGCTGGGCGACGTGCACTACCAAGGACCGCGACGCGTCACGCTGACGAATGGCCGGGTGATCACCGCGCGACGCGTCATGCTCCACTGCGCCGCGCTCGACGTTCAGTTCGATGACGCGCTCGACATCCCGCGGCTCTCGCTCATCCAAGAGCCGCCCGCCGACTTCAAAGAGGTGTGGCGCAAACTGGGCGGCGCGCCGGGAGCGGTTGAAGAAGACGCGATTCGCTCGCTCCTCGCCGAATCGAGCGAATCGCGAGACGGCTGAGCGACTACTGCTGGGCGCGCTCGCGGGCCTGCTCTTCTTCGCGGAACAGCTCTTCGAGGATGCGCGCGTCGGTCAGCGCTTCCTGCGGCTCACTGGTCTTCTCGTGGGAGTCGCGCCACCAAGGCCAGTTCGGTCCGCGGTCCCGGCACCCAAGCGCGCGCTGCCGCGGCCCGCACGCTAAACGAATGTGAAAGTGATCGTCATGAGGGCTCGCGCGTTCCGGTTGCAAGAGCACCCACGACGCGCGGAAGATCAGCTCGCGGTTCGGCTCGTGTGCCATTGCGTAACGAAGCAGCCGCGCCTTCACCCCGCGCGACACGAAGATCCAGCGAACGAGCGCCTCCTCGTCGAGCAAGACCGTTCGGACGACGTGCCAGTTGCGCGCGTCATCAAAGAAGACCAACCGATCCAGCCCGCTCTCGTGACTGTCGTTGCCGACCCCGAAGCGATCGTAGGCGACCCACCCGCGTCCACGGATCGATCGGCCGTCGGCGTCGGTCGCGTAGAAGATGAGGTCGACGTCGCGGCCCGAGCGATGGCTCCGGTGGCGCCAGTGCTTCCCGCCGCGCGGACTGCTGAGGTCGCCCACTCGGATCGGCTGCGTGTCAGGAAAAGTCGCCGCGGTGTCAGCGGCGAGGTGCTCGATGACGCGGATCAGGCGCGGCAACCCGAACTTCGTCGGCTCCCCGGGCCGCGCGCGAACATAGCCTTCTCCGCGGTCCGGCAACGCGACCCCGCGATGCAGATGGCCGTTGGAGACCTGGCCGCGGGAGATGGGCTCTTGTGAGCGATACGCGCCACATCCCGCCATCCAGCCCGCGATGACCACGAAAAACACCCCAAACGCGCTCGCTTTGGTTCCGTTCGTTCTCCACTTCGCCGAGGACACGAGCGCACCGTATCGAGCATCGGATCGCGGGTCGAGAAAGCTCGCTTGACCCGGCGACGCTTGAGCGTATTTTCCCGCGACTCCGTGAGCACCAGCGACGACAACGAGAGCTTTGACGAATCTTCCTTCGAGCAGGTGGAGCGGGGCTGGGAGCACATTACTCGTGGCGACTTCCAAGGCGCGCGGCGTTTCGCGCAGCGCGGACTCGATCTCGACCCCAACTCTCCCGAGGCGCACAACCTTTTCGGCTACGTGTTGGCCTCGGAGGGACACACCGAGCGCGCGATGTCGCACTTTCGCGTCGCCCTCTCGGTGGACCCGCAATACCTCGACGCGATGCTCAACGTCGTCGACCTGTTGATTCAGCCGCTCGGCAACCTCCCGGAAGCGCTCGTGGTGCTCGACCAGGCGCTCGACGTCTGCCTCACGCCAGACGAACTCGCGGACACGACCTTGCTCAAGGTCGAGGTGCTCCTGCGCGGCGGCGACATGGCGCGCGCGCGGCAAACGGTCGCGACCTTGACGGACGGACCTTATGAGACCCCGCAGCTGACCTTCGGCGTCGGACGCGCGCGCTTTGATGTCGGCGACGTCGACGGCGCGGAACCGATGATTCGCAAAGCCCTCGCCGACGGACTCACCAACGGCGACACGTTTTACTACCTCGGCATGATCCTCAACGCGCGCGAAGACCTCGTCAGCGCGACGACCGCGTTTCTGCAGAGCCGGCGCGCCGACCTCGACGCCCCGCGCGTTCCGTGGACGCTCTCAAACAGCAAGTTTGAGCGCGCGGTCCAATCGGTGCTCGGGAAGGTGAAGCCGCCGGTCGCAGAGAAGCTGGAAGGCGCGCTCGTGATCGTGTCTGACCTGCCCGCACAAGAGATCGTCTCCGAAGGAATCGACCCGCGCTTGATCGTGTGGATCGACCCCGCGCCGGCCGACCGTCCCCTCCCCGCGGTGACCCGGATGTTCGTCTACCAGCTGAACGCAGAGCGCATGGCCGCCGGTCCGCGGGAGCTGGAGCGTGAGCTCATCCGCGCGATCGAGGAGGAAGCCGCGGTCGCGTTTCAGCGCCCGGGCACGCGTTCGTAAGCTCTCTCGTTAGGCGTGGCTCGAAAATCCCCCCGAACTTGGAGTAGCGTGCGCGCATGACCTCTCGCTTCTCGCTCATCGCCTTGCTCGCCTTCTCGCTCGTCGGCTGCGACCGCGGGCCCTCGGTGGAGCAACCGCCGACACCGCGCGCAGAGACTCCGTCCGCGATGGCCGCACCTGCGGCTCCGTCCGCGATGAGCGCGCCTTCCGCGACCGCACCGACCGCGGCCGCACCTGCAGCAGCCGCACCTGCAGCAGCGGGTACCTTCCCCGACCCCTCTGTCGGCGGGATCGGTTGGGAAGCGCCCGAACGTTTCACACGTCGCGCGCCCGGCAGCCAGATGCGCTTCGCGGAGTACACCGTGAGCGGTGAAGCAGGCGAAGCGATGATGACGGTCTCGCACTTCCCCGGCATGGGCGGCTCCGTACAGCGCAACGTCGATCGCTGGGTCGGTCAGTTCTCGCGCCCCGACGGAAGCAACATCCGTGACCACGCGACCATCGAGGCCAGCAAGGTCGGAGAGATCGACGTCACCGTCGTCGACGTCAGCGGAACGTTCGAGAGCTCCATGCCGATGGGATCACGCGCCGGCCCACAAACCGGACAGCGACTGCTGGGCGCGATCGTGTCGGCTCCCGAAGGCCCTGTGTTCTTCAAGCTCCTCGGGCCCGAGGCGACACTGGAAGAAGCACGCGCAGACTTCGACCAGCTCCTACGCTCCGTGAGGTAGAGCAAACAGCCAGCAAGCACACGCCAGCCAGCATGAAGCAGGGGTGGTAGCGCAGCAGAGCGAACAGCCAGTAAGGACGGAAGACCAGTAAGGACGGAAGACCAGCAAGCACGAGACGACGCCCAGCCAAGGCCGGTGACGCAAAGCTATTGGGGACCGCCAGCGAGCATGAAGCAAGAACGGCCGCAGGGCCGTAGCGAAGCGGTCGCGCAGCAGAGCGAAGCGAACGGTGGGTGAAGCGCCGCAGGCGCGAGGGTCTGAGACTCAGACCCTTAAAAACAAAACAGCAAGAACGGCCGCAGGGCCGTAGCGAAGCGGTCGCGCAGCAGAGCGAAGCGAACGTTTGGGTGAATCGCCGAAGGCGAGAGGGTCTTTCGATAAAGACCCTAAAGAAAAGACCCTAAAGAGGAGTTAGCGCGCGACCGCGAGCTCGGTCTCTTCTTCGACGCCGAGCTCCGGGTTCTCGCCGCCCTCTTCCTCTTCCGCGACCGGGATCTCGAGGAGACGATCATCTCCCCCAGAGACGACCTCACTGATCATAATGTAGCCGCCCGCGATCCGGCGCCACTCCTGGGTGAGCTTGGTCGTCGCGAGGATCATGCCGCTCTGCGCGTACCAGCGCACGAGCACGTGGGACGTCGCGTGGTCACGGTCTTCCCCGGCGGTCTCGACATGCACAACGTCGAGGTCCGCGATCTGAATGTCGTTGCCCCAGCGATGGTGCATCTGGCGGAAGTTCTCGCGAAACATCGGCGCGACACGCTGAACCGCGAGGTCGAGCCGCACCCAGCGGGTCTCGTCGTTGTAGCCGACCACCGCGTCTCGGAGACGCTCCTCTGGGGAGAGGTTCGACAAGATGCAGCCGCTCATGACGATCGGGCAGGCGATGAGGACGTACGTGACGAGGGCGTGAAGGTGGCGTCGCATGGGAAGACGCTACGCGGGGGGATCTAGGGAGGCAAAAAAGCGGCTCTGTTCTTGTCTGCTCGCCGCGGGCTGTTGCCGCTCGCAGGGGTTCTGTCTTTGGCGTGTTCCGCGCGGCGTTCCGACTGTTCTTTCCGCTCCGCATCCCGCGAAGACTCTGCAATGATGCGCCTCATGACCGAGCTCTCCTCGCTCACGCTCGACGACCTCGCCGCGGACGCGAGCGAGATTCGAGCGCGCCTCAACCGGTTCCGGACCTCGCTGGGACGGTTCTTCGTCAAGCGTCAGCACATCATCGATCTCATGGTGGTGTCGGCGGTCGCGCGAGAGCCGCTCCTGCTCGTGGGCGTTCCAGGGACCGCCAAGTCGGAGCTGGTCACGAAGTTCCGCGACGCGCTTGGGGTGAGCCAGGACGACTACTTCGAATATCTCCTCACGCGCTTCACCGAGCCCTCCGAGGTAATGGGTCCGATCGACATCAAGCAGCTCCGCGAGGGCCGCTTCGTGAGGCGAGTCGGCGGTCGACTGCCGGACGCCAAGCTCGTCTTCCTCGATGAGGTCTTCAAGTCAAACTCCGCGATCTTGAACGCGCTGCTCACGGTGATCAACGAGCGAAAGTACTACCAAGACGGTCAACCCGTGAAGGTGCCGCTTGAGGTGCTCTTTGGCGCCACCAACGAGATCCCCGAGCACGCGGAGCTCGGCGCGCTTCGAGACCGCTTCGCGCTCAAGGTGATCTGCCACAGCGTCCAAGACGACCACTTCGTTGAGCTGATCGACGCCGGTCTCGATGGGCAGACGCACAAGGAGACGAACGCGCGACCGTGGGTCGAGGGGCACGCCTCGCTCGACGACATCTTGCGCGCGGGTCGCTACCTCACGTTGACGATGGCGGATCAGAAGGAGACCCGCGACGGCGTGGAGCGCGATCGCGATCGTTTCTTCCCTGAAGAGGTCATGCGGGAGTTCCGCCGCGTCCTCAAGACCATCCGCCGCGAGGACGAGATCTTCGTCAGCGATCGACGCGTCGTGAAGCTCTACCGGCTCTTGCGTACGCGCGCCTGGCTCTTCCACGGCGGACGCGTCGAGCGTGACGATCTGCGCCTGCTCGCGCATCTCGGTGAGACCCGCGAGGAGCTCGCGCTGCTCGAGGAGAAGGTCCCGACCCTGCTCGGGCTCTGATGAACCAGCGAGACGCGGACGCGCTATGATCGGAACGCGATGAGCATCTTGGTGGATGACGACGCGACTGATGGGTGGGCCAGTCTCGGGCTCTCGCTCCACGCGGAAGCCGAAGACGAGCGCCTCTGGGTCGAGCAAGCGCCGTGGATCGAGGGGGTCTCTGCGGAGCTCGCGACGCTCCCGCCGCTGGGCGTCATTTTGGATCTCGGCCGCGCGCTCTTCCATCGGGATCGCGTTCAAGCGAACGTCGACGCGGGACGGGGACCGGTCGCCGATGCGCGCGCCCGCTACCGCGAACACTTCTTTGGTCGTCTGCTCGCGGATCGACGGCTGGAGGCGGCGCGCGACGCGGTCGCTCTGCTCTCTCCGCACCAGCGCACCGCGGCGGTCATCGTGGTCGTCGATCAGATCCTCAGCCGTACGCGACACATCGGCGCGCAGGTCAACGCGGCCAAGGTGCGGCGTATCGCGCGGCGACAGATCACCGAGATTTCCCAGAGCGGCTTCTCCGCCTTGCAGGACGACGAGAGCGCGGAGCTCATCTGCGCGGGCTATGACGCGCTGGTGAGCGCGGCTCGGCGAACCGGAGCGCTCTTGGCGGACGCCGATCTGGTCGCGCTCGAGAACCTCGAAGCGCTGCGATCCCGCGCGGCCCGCTTCGCGCTGACTCAGGTCGCGGACGCCGCTCAAGAACTCGAGCGTCTCGTGCCGCGGCGCATCCGCCGGACCAAACGGGTCGCGGGTCATCACCGCAGCAACCTCGACGACGAGAACACCTATCCCATCGGCGGCTACTCCTCGATGTCGACGAACGGAACCATCGAGAACCTGGTCAGCTCCGAGCTCGCGTACATGGAACCGGATGGCAAAGGTGTCGATCTCTTCGACGTGCGCTGGGCGAGCGGAGAGCTCCTCTACTACACGCGCGATGAGAGCGTCTTTCATCGCGCGCAGCATCACGTGACGGTCCTGTTCTCGGAGGACCTCACCCGAGCGCGCGTCCGGGATCCCGGCTCGCGCTATCAGCGCATCGTGCTGGCGCTCGCCGGGACCTTGGTCTGCGTCCGGCGGCTCGCGGAGATCCTGGAGGAGGACGCCTTGAAGATCCGCCTCGTCTTCCCCGACATCGTCCTCGATGAAGAGCGCGCTCTCGCCGAGCTGGTCTTCGCGACGCAGCTCTCGGCGGGTATCGTTGAGATCGTGGTCGAGCCGATCGAGCGCGCGCTCGAGGTCGCGGCAGAGCGCGAGAAGGTCGGCGAGTCGCGTGTCATCTTCATCAGCAGCGCCCAGGCTCCGCCCGCTCCGCTCGACGCGGCGGTCGCCCTTGAATCGGTCGAAGGCATCGCGCCCTTCGCGTCTTCGCAGCTCGCGACCCTTCGAGCAGTCCTCTGACCGACGCGACCGCGCTGACCTCGGACGAACTGTCTCGCGCGCTCATGCGAGACCCCGATGACCTTGAGCTCTGGGCGGTCTTCGCGGATCACCTCATGAGCCTTGGTGACCCTCGCGGAGAGCTGATCGTGCTCGCGCGCAAAGGCGACCCCCGCGCGTTGAGCCGCATCGCGAGCGTCCTGCACGACAACCGCGCTTCGTGGCTGGATGGCATCTCCGAAGAGGGCGCGAAGATCCACTGGCGTTATGGCTTCATCGACGGCGCGACCCTCGACGCGCGGCTCCTTGACCACGAGACGCGCGCGCGGCTCCTCGATCTTCCCGCGGCCCGCTTCCTAACGCGCCTCTCGATCTTCGGCGTCCGGGGCGAGGGGTTTGAGCGTGATCTCGCCGCGATCGCGACGCAGCCTCGCGCGGTCCGGGAGCTGACGCTGACCAGCCGCGCCTGCGAGGTCACCAACCTGGCGCCTGCGCTCGCGGCCTTGCCGGCGCTGCGCTCGTTGAAGGTCGCGGCGCGCGACGCGGATCTCACGCGCGCAGAACACCCGACGCTCCGCGCGCTCTCGCTCTTCCTCACGCGCCAGCCGAAACACACCGCGCTCGCGTTCCCGCGGCTCAGTCGGCTGACCCTGAGCGTTCGGCAGATCGCGCGCGATGACTTCCCGGACGTGATCCACGGTCTCCCGGCGCTTCGTGAGCTCCACATCACGGGTCGCGCAGATGAATTCTGCGCGCAGCTGATTCAGTCACCTGGGCTGACCCGCCTCGAGGAGCTGACCCTTCACAAGTGCGGCGCCGCGACCGCCCGCGCGGTTCTCTCGCGAAGCGCGACGCTGACGCAGATCGACTTTAAGATGCGCCGGCCGGCGGTCACCCGCGAGCTCTATCAAGAGCTGCTCGACGCGCGGATCGATGTCGCGATGTGGAACCAAAACGACCACCGCGACGTGACGCGGCTGGATCATGAGTTCAACGCCCACGAGGAAGAGCCCTACGAGCCGGTGGTTGAGTAGCAGCGGGAGTTGCGACGATTTTGTGACGGGAGGAAGCATCGGGGAGCTCGGGCTGTACCTGCCTCATGTTCAAGCCGATCAAGAAGTCGCCTGAGCGCGCGGCCTACCTCCTGAGCGCCGCGATCGCGGTCACCGCTGGCGCCGCAGCGCCCCCGCTCGTCAGCTGGGGCATCCGCGAGCTGGGTCGCGGACACCTGACGCTCTCGCGCTGGTTGGTCTTCGCGAGCACCACGTTCTGGGCCATGTTGCTCTGTCGCCGTGCGCTTCAACGGAAGACGCGCAACGCGGATGTCCTGATCACCGCGATGGGCGTCGGCATCCTGAACACCGCGACGTGTATGTTCCTCGTGACCTTCGCGCGCCACCACAGCTTCATCGGCTCCATGGGCGCGCTCATCGCGGGCCTGTCGGTGGGCTGCCCGGTCGGGTGCTTCTATGGCTTCGCGTTCGGCGTCGCGCTGCTCCCCATGGTTCACCTGACCCGGTCGCTTCACGAGCGTCCGTCGCACGATGGCTACGCCACCGCCTCGCTGATCTCGGCGGGTCTGGTGCTGGCGATCGGGATCGGCGCGGCCTGGTTTGTCCTTCAACCGTCGCCGCCGCTCAGCGGTCGAGCCGCGTTCTTACCGAGCTTGATCGACGCCAACCCAACGCGCGGAACCTCCTCGTGGTTCGTCGCCATCGTCTCGACGCTGATCGCGGCCTCGCTCGCAGGCGGGACTCTCATGAGCGACATCTCGCTCGTGCGCTTTCTCCGGAGCGCGCGCTCTTCTCGAACCGCGTTCGGTGTCACCCACGTCCTCGATCCGCTCGCGCGCTCGACCGTTCCGGTGCTTCCCTTGGTCCGCGGAAGCTACGGAGCCGTCTTGACGACGCCAGTGTCCGTCGGCGCCGGGCCCTTCCGCGAAGCCGATCAGAAGCGCGTGATCGCCTCGATGCCCTCGCGTGGATCTGGCGCCGCCGCGCTCCGCATGTTCATCAGCCTGCTCGTGATCGGCGGAAGTGTGGCGACGCTCCTCGCGATCCCGCTCTAACAGGCTGCTGCTAGGACGACAGCGAAACGGAGCCGGACGGCGTGAGCGACGCTATCGGCGGGTACTTGATGCTGCGCGCCATGATACGAAGCGGCCGCGACGGCACGGGAGGCGGCACGCCAACCAAGCGCTTGCGCAACGCCATCCGCGTCGCGAGCGGGATCTCGGTGAACTTGAGCCCGATACAGTAGCCCTGGTCGCCGTCACGGTAGCCTTCGATGACCCGCGCGACTTCCCCGATCGCGTCGTACCACTCGCTCTCCGGACCACCGGGACGCTGGCCGTCGAGTTCGAACGCGACGACGACCTCTTCACCCACCTGCGCTTCCTCGTCGCACGCGATCATCATTCCAAAAGGAGAGACGTCGAGAACGCGTTCACCAATAAGGCGAAAGTCCTGAGTGCGAATCGCGAGGCAGCGACACTTTCCGCGAAGGGCGCGGCGAACGATCTTGCGCCGAGGCGCTGTGCTGAGGGTAGTCACCATCATGTGCTCCAATGTAGGACAACATGCTACCTAGAAACGATCGGATCACGCGAGAAACCCGACTGTGTCTGAACTCCGAGAATCGTAGGCAAGCACCGTAATCATTACGCTTTAGGCGACCTTGAACGAGCTGCGATGGAAACACAGGCATCTCTATCTACCTGTTATCACTAAGTTTAACGGCGATACTGGGAATCGGGTTCTTCTTGACACGCGTGTCCAGCGTTGGCGGCGTTTTCCTCAATAATTTCAGGTCGGCACGCTCAGTGCTCTAGTCCGGGGCATGGACAACAAGCCCATGATTCTTCTCGCCCTCCTTCTCACCCTTTGCCTCGGCGCGTGCTCGTCTACGGAAGAAGAGACGCCTCGCCTGGAAGCCACGACCCCGGCCACTGCGGGTCTTCAGCTCGAGCTCGATGTTCCAGAGCAAGCCGCGGTTCCGACTGGAATCACAACCGTTGCGGCGACGCCGTCCGTTGCGCGCACCGAGGCTCCCGCTCCTGTCCGAGAGACCGAGCTCCGCGACGTGGATGGTCTCTCGCTTCGTCGCGCCGCGATGACCCGCGGGGTCGAGAACCGGGAGCCGACCGATGCGACCGACCTCTTCGTCTCCAGCGACGAGCGCCTCTACGCGCACATGGCGGTACGCAACACCAGCGACGACACCCGCTTCCTCTACGTCACCTTCGAGCGACCGGACGGTACGACCACCGGACACGTTGAGCTTGAGATCCCGGCGAACGTCTACCGCTGGCGCACCTGGGCCTACACCCGCCACGCGCAGATGCCCGGCGAGTGGACCACCATCGTGCGCGATGCCGATGACCACTTGGTCGCCGAGATCCCGTTCACCATCGACCCTGGCGCCTGAGTCACGGCTGACCTCGACTGAAGCCGCGCCTGGCTTGAGTCACGGCTGACCTCAACTGAAGCCGCGCGGCCGACGCCGCGCGGCTCGCGTCTTTCGAAGCGTGTACAGTCTGTTCATGGCACCGCTCTCCCCGCTTGTTCGCGTCTCCCGCAAGCTCACCAAGACGCTCGCTCCGATGGAGTTTGAGGAACCGGTCGCGAGCACCTACAACCCGCTCGTCTACGCACGAGTTCCGGCCGAGGCGTACCTCACGCGTTTCGGCGGCGGGAAGAAGAAGGTCGTGATGCTCGGGATGAACCCAGGTCCTTGGGGCATGGCGCAGACCGGCGTTCCTTTCGGCGAGATCGCCGCGGTGCGCGACTGGATGAAGATCGAGGGCAAGGTCGGCAAGCCAGCGCAGGAACACGAGAAGCGCCCCGTGCTCGGCTTCGAGTGCACGCGCTCTGAGGTCAGCGGCCGCCGGCTCTGGGGTCTCTTCAGTGAGCGCTTCGAGAGCGCGGAGGCCTTCTTCGAAGACTTCTTCGTCCTCAACTACTGCCCCCTCATCTTCTTGGAAGCCGGTGGTAAGAACCGCGTCCCCGAGAAGCTCAAGAAGCACGAGCGCGTCGAGCTGCTCGAGAAGTGCGATGAAGCGCTCGCCGCCACCCTCGACATTCTCGCGCCCGAGCTCGTCATCGGGGTCGGCGCGTGGGCCAAGAAGCGGGTAAAGGCCGTGGTCGGCGACAACCTGAGGGTCGGTCAGATCCTCCACCCCAGCCCAGCAAACCCACACGCGAACAAGGGATGGGCCGAGAAGGCGGCGGCGCAGCTGAGCGACCTCGGCATCACGCTCCCGTCCGCGTAGGAGGCGGAATCGCGGAGCGAGCATTCAAACGCCAAGAGCGAGGCCACACGTTTGCCGCAGCCCTAAAAAAACAGCCGGCAGACTGATAGGGTCCGCCCGCAATGGCAGAGTTTGATCCCCGCTTCGATACCCTCACGCAGATCTACACACACAGCATGGAGCGCTTCGCGTCCCGCGAGCTCTTCGGTGTGAAACGCAAGGGCGCGTGGGACTGGATGACCTATCGCGAGTTTGGGAAGCAGGTCGACGCCTTCCGCGGTGGGCTCTCTGGCATGGGCGTGGAGCGCGGGGATCGCGTCGCGATCATCAGCAACAACCGCCCGGAGTGGGCCATCGCGGCCTACGCGGCCTACGGCCTCGGCGCCGCGTTCGTCCCGATGTACGAGTCCCAGCTCGACAAGGACTGGAAGTACATCCTCAACGACTCTGGCGCGAAGGTCGTCATCGTCGCGAACGAGACGATTCGTGATCGCGTCGCGGCGTTCAAAGGCGAGCTCAACGGCGCCGCCCCGAGCAAGCACCCCAAGCTGAGCGACGGCGCGGCGCTCGAGCACATCATCGTGATCGACGGCAACGGCGGCGCGCATGGCGTCGCGTTTGAGAACGTCATCGCCCACGGCAAAGACGAACCCGCCAAGATGATCGATCCCGACCCCAGCGACATCGCGGGCTTCATCTACACCTCGGGCACGACCGGCAACCCGAAGGGCGTGCTGCTCTCGCACCAAAACCTCGCGAACAACGTGAGCGCGGTGCACGAGTGCTTCCCGATGGCGCCCGAAGATCGCTCCCTGTCGTTTCTCCCGTGGGCCCACAGCTTCGGTCAGACCGTCGAGCTGCACGCGCTCTTCTCGATGGGCGCGTCGATGGGCATCGCGGAAGCGGTGGACAAGATCGTCGCGAACCTCAGCGAGGTGAAGCCGACCTTGCTCTTCAGTGTCCCGCGGATCTTCAACCGCATCTACGACGGGCTTCACAAAACGATGGCCGAGGCCGGCGGGCTCAAGCAGAAGCTCTTCAACGAAGCCGTCGCGACCGCGACCAAGCGCAAGGCGCTCGCGGCGAAAGGAAAGAAGAGCTTCATCGTCGAGAAGAAGTTCGGCGTCCTCGACGGTCTCGTCTTCTCCAAGGTGCGCGAGCGCTTCGGCGGTCGCCTCAAGTACGCCTTCAGCGGTGGCGCGGCGCTCAGCAAAGACGTCGCCGAGTTCGTCGATAACCTCGGCATCATGGTCTACGAAGGCTACGGCTTGACCGAGACCTCACCGATCGCGACGACCAATCACAAGGACGCGCGCCGCATCGGTTCGGTCGGGCGTCCCATTCCGGGCGTTCGCGTCGTGATCGACAAAGAGGTGACCGGCGATCCCAAGCACGGCGAGATCCTCATCTACGGACACAACGTCATGCAGGGCTACTACGGGCTCAACGAAGAAAACGATAAGGTCTTCCTCCCGCCCGACGCGGAAGGAGGCATCGGGTTCCGGACCGGTGACATGGGCTTCCTCGATGACGAGGGCTACCTGCACATCAGCGGCCGCATCAAAGAGCAGTACAAGCTCCTCAACGGGAAATACGTCGTGCCGACCCCGCTCGAAGAGAAGATCAAGCTCTCTCCCTTCGTCAGTAACCTCATGGTCTACGGCATGAACCAGAACTACAACGTCGCGGTGGTCATCCCAGACTTCGACACGTTGGGGAAGTGGGCGACCGAGAACGGGCTGCCAAACGACCCGGCGCAGCTCGTCAACGACAACCGCGTCGTTGACGTTGTCTTCGCGGAGGTCGAGAAGTACAGCGAGGGCTTCAAGCAGTACGAGAAGGTCAAAAAGATCGCGCTCGGCGCGGAAGACTTCTCGCCCGACAACGGAATGTTAACGCCGACGCTTAAGCTCAAGCGCCGGATCGTTTTGAAACACTATAGCGATGTGATCGACGCGCTGTACTCAGGAGCATGACCTATGTTTAAGAAGCTGACCCTCATCATCGCGATCGTCGCGGCCACGGCCTGCGGCGGCTCGCAAGCCGAAGACACCAGCAACACCACGGTCGTCGACGAGGTCTCGGAAGAGACCACGACCGCCGTCGCCGAAGCGCTGCCCGAAGGCGCCGCCAACATCGACGAAGCCACCGACGTTGTCGCCAGTGCGGGCGGAGTGGAAACGGCCACCGCGACCGCAGCCGTCGAAGCCGTCGAGGCGATCCGCTGCACGGTGCTCTCTTCGACCGCCAGCGCTGGCGGCTCGCTCACTCTGAACGGCGCGGCGCTCACCAGTGATCTCACGGTCAAGGTGGGCGGGACCGCCGCTACGGTGGTGACCGCGACCGGTCCTCGGATGGACCTTCAGCTGCCGGCCACGATCTCAAGCGGAACCGTCACCGTACAGCGCGGCACCGAAGACGCTGTGGAGTGCGGCGAGCTCACGATCGAGTAGCGACGCGTTCCCCACGACCCCACGACCCTCAAGCCTCGCGAGCTCAGCTCGCGGGGCTTGTTCGTTCGTCAGCCGCCGCGCCTGCGCTTCGCTTTGCGTCCACGGTTCCGCGCGCCGTCCTTGAGATGCATACGCGAGCTGTGCTTGACGCGCTCGGTCTCGACAAACTTGTCCGCGAGCTCGGCGAGCTCGGGCTGCGGGAGCTTCGAGCGCCGGAGCTTCGTGACCGCTTCGCCGAGGACCGGACGGAACGTGCGGTCGCCGCCGAGCTCTTCCAGATGCGCGAGCAGCCATGGTTGGCCGCCGCGGAGTTCGGTCGCGGCACAAATCGCGTCCGGAAGAAAGAACAAGATCCGGCGACGACCAGGAGCGCGCTCGTGCGAACGCGGCGCGCGACGTGCGGTCTCAATGGCGCGATCTAGGTACGCGAAGAGCGCGTCCGGATCGACCAGACGCGTCACGGTCTCGTCCGCGAAGACCCGGAGCAAGGTCGCGCAGGTCAGGTAGACGACCTCGCGCTCCTCTTCATCGAGCCAACTGTCGGCCCATGAGAGCGTCGCGTTCGCGGCCGCTTCACCCCGAGCAGCGAACGGGACCCACGCTTGCACGACCTGTTTCGTGACGAGGTCCCGCTCCTCGCCGGTGATCTCAAAGAGACCACGATCGATCTCGCGCTCGACGACTCGCTTGTGGGAACCCCGCGCCATCGCGAGCAAGGCGAAGGCGGTCATGACCGCGATAAAGGGCTCGGGCAGATCGTCGCCGACGTTGGGGCGAGAGAGCTTGAGGATGAGCGGGAGCACAGGTCCGCCACCCTTTTCGGAAAAGCGTCGCGCGGCGTGCTCACCGATCGCGCGCGCCAGGCGAAGGTTCGGTCGCGCGTCAGGGCCGGACCCACGCATCGCGACGCGCAGGAACGCGTCCTCGTCGCCTTGGATCGCGCGCTCGAACGCGGCGGAGAGCTCTTCACTGACTTGATCGGGTAACAACGTCTTATCCTTGGCGACGAGCGCGTCGCGTTCGAGAAACCGCGACAACGAACATGAACGCGACGAGCCAGGGAGCGCCGCGCGAACCAGGAGACGCAGCGCATCCCCCTTCGTCGACGGGCTCTTCCATCATCATCTCTTCCGCGGGGAAGCAACCGGAGACGTCGCCTGCTGGGTTGCAGTCAAACCCGCTCGGGCAGGGGTCCGTCTCGTCGCAGACGCGCGTACAGAACGTCGCGCAGATGCCGGTGCGACACTCTTCTGCGGACATGCAGCGCGATCCCAGCGCGAGGCCCTGAGGCGCGCATCGCTCACCGAGGTCGGTGTCGCCACACGCGAAGCCCGCTGGGCAGTCATCACAGGGACCGACGCAGAGACGGTCGCCATCGACGTCTGCGCACTCTGGCGCGCCGCCGCCGCAGTCTTCGCTCGAGACGCACTCGTCGCCCAACCCGCCGAGCTCGCCGAAGATGCATTGGTCCGCGCGACAGTGCCAACCCGAGGGACAACCCTCGCTGCACGACTGCGTGCACAGACCGTCCTGGCACATCCCGCTCGCGCAGTCGCCAGCGCCCTCACATGGCGAACCAAACGGGCGCGGCGAGGTCGAGAACTCGGGCGTGGTGCAGGTTCCGCAAGCGCCGGAGCCGAGCTCGCAGAGCGTGCCCTCAGGACAAGGATCGGAGTCGAGCGAGCACTGACGTCCGCATCGCCGGGTCCCGTCCACCGAACCGCAGCGGAGGCTCCGGCAGTCCGCGTCGACGCGGCACTCTTCGCCGTCTGCTGAGGCGCCCTCGACGCCCGCGATGCACTGACCGACACCGCAGCCCGTGGACTCACAGTAGAAGCCGAACGGACAGCGCGGGATCGCTTGGCGAGGGTCGCAGTCGCGTACGCACACGTTACGTCCGTCGACCGTCTCGCAGGCTCCGTCGCCGCACTCGTCGTCATTGCGGCATCGCTCGCCCAGACCCGTGCAGCCCTCGTCGACGTCTCCGTCGCAGTCGTTGTCGATTCCGTCGCAGACCTCGGGGGTCGGGTCACACGCAGGCGCGAACGCGAGCGCCTCTTCGATGAGGGCGGCGTGCTTCGCGACCGGAGTGAAGACGCTCCACGTGATGCGGCAGTCGGACGGCCCGTAGCTGGTGATGCCGACGACGCGTCCCGCGTCATCAAAGAGCGGACCGCCGCTGTCGCCGTTGCAGGTCCCCGAGGTTCCGTTCGTCGCGATCCCGTTCGCGGAGACCTCACGAACGCGGACGTTGCCGCGGTACTTGAGCCCGGTCTCGTCGGTGCCGGAGTCATCGTTCCGGCCGTAGCCGACGACCTCGCCGCTATCACCGACCGCGGGGTCACGCCGCGCGTACCGGCGCACCGTCGTCGGGATCGGGACGCCGACCGTGATAATCGCGATGTCGTCGCCGCGCCGAATGTCTCCATCGAGATCGTCGCCCGGCGGGACGTAGATGTCGAAGGCGTTCGCCATGAACTCGATGGTGCTGGCGTTGTTGATGTTGCGACCGACCAGAACCAAGAACTCGGAGCGCGGGACGGCTCGGTGCACGCCAGGCGAGACCTCGTCGTAAACGCAGTGCTTCGCGGTCATCACGGCGTAAGGCCCGATCACGGTTCCGGTGCAGAGCCCCGCCGACCCGACGCGTCCTAGCCGAATCACCGCGACGACCTCTGGGAAGCCGTTGGTCCGGCTCCCTCCAAAGACCGCTTGCTCTGCGCTCCCGAGGTCTTCGAGAGGCATCGCGCAGCTCGCGAGCGTCGGCGCGATAAGCGCGAAGACGAGAGCGAGTCGCTGAACAGATCGAAAAGCAAAGCGGGCCATCGCGAGACCATAACCTCGCGACCGACCGGAGTCACACCGACGGGTCAGGAAGAGAGCGGTCGCGAACAAAGAGGAACGCGAAGAGCGGAATGAACGCGAGGGAAGCCCACTGAAAGAGCGTGATCCCCAGCCAGAGGCGCGGCTCGGGGCGAATGAACTCAGTCGTGAACCGGAACACGAAGTAGGCGATGAAGTAGACCTTGATCAGGTTTCGCGGGAAGCGCCCTTGTGCACGCAACCGGTAGAGCACCACCGCCGCGCACGCATGGAAGGCGGCCTCGTAGAGCTGAGTGGGGTGTCGATGCAGTCCGTCGCCGAAGTCGACCGCCCAAGGAACAGAGGTCTCGATCCCAAAGCAACAGGGCGCCACGAAACACCCGACGCGACCGACCGCGATGCTGACCGCCGCCGGCACCGCGAGGGCGTCGCCGGTCTTCTTCTGGATGCCCGCGGCGAGCTTCGCGAGCTCGACCCCGAGGTACGCGCCGACCATTCCAAACGTGATCGTGCGGCCGTCGGTGAACCAAACGCTTCCGTCGCGAAACCCCTCTGCATCCGAGATCAACCATGGCAGCTTCGCGAAAAGCGCAGCACCGATGAACGCGCCAAACAAGACCGCCCAGCGCTCACCTCCGGAGAGCGACACCGAGCCGTCCCGTCGCGTGAGTCGCGCGGTCACGACGCCGCAGCCGACGGCGAAGATCATAATCGGGGTGTAGAGGTAGCTGGGCACGCCGCGCTACGGACCGCGATGCAGCAGCGCGGGAGGCCCGATCGCGTGGTCTCGAAACGCGCCGTGGATCCGCTCCGTGACGTCAGTCTCGAAGTCCTTCTCGTAGTGCACATCGAGAACGTAAGCCTTCGCGCGGAGCCGAAGCGCGAAGTAGCCATCCTCGATCACTTCGTTGACGAGGACGCTCCAGGGCTTGCCGAGATAGGTGTAACGACTCGACGTGATCGCGTCGCGCACGATCTCTTTCGCGCGCGAGAGGTCTTGGTCAATGCCGATGTGGAAGTCCATCTGGATCAGCATATCGAGCGCGCCAGCGTTGCCGCTCGAGACCGCCTCGACCAAGAACCGGTTGTTCGGGATGGTGATCAGGTTGTCGTCGAGCGAGACGAGCCGAACGGAGCGCAGACCGATCTGCGTAATCTCGCCATAGTGGCCTTCAAAGGTAACGCGGTCCCCGACTTGGAAGGGTCGGTCGAAGAGGATCGTGAGCCCCGCGACGACCGACGCGGCGAGGTCCTTGAACGCGAAGCCGAGCGCGACCGCGACCGTACCGCCGACCGCGAGCCACATCTCCCGCGTGAGGTTGAAGGCCAGCGCGACCGCGACCCCGATGCCCGCGAAGTAGACCAAGAACCGGATCATCGTACCGGCCTGCTGCAACAGGAGACGACGCTCCGTGAAGCGCTGACCGAGCTGGTCGGTGAACGAATGGATGGCGCGCGACGCGATCCCGATGGCGATGATCACGAAGAGCGCCGCGGGCAAGCCAGACAGCCGAACGAACTGCAAGATGTTGGTGTTCTCGAGCATCAGGTGTGCAGCAGGTGCTTTCGTCTCAAAAAGCGAACGACCGCGCGTTCCCAATCAGGGTTCACGCGATAGCGCCCAAGGTGACTGACGAGGTAGCCGCGCGAGCAGAGCAGCCGCAACAGCGAGTGCCCCATTCCGCGGCCCAGCGGGAGCACGCGCGCGAGCTCCTCCAGCGAGAGGTTCTCGTGAAGAACGACCGCGTGGAGCACAAAGAGACCTTGGTCCTGAAGCGCCTCAAGTTCATTGGCGTCGGCGGCGCTGGTCGGCCGCACCCTCACCTCCCCATCACCTCCCCGCGCGAGCGAAGCCAGGAAGCCTCGTAGCGCGGCGCGCGGGATCCCATCGGCGTTGTCCCAGGCCAAACGGAAGAAGCGCTGACGAAGCTCCGCGCGTTCGCGCTCTTGCTCGCGTGCTTCTTGGGTCGTCAGGAAGGCGTCGTAGCTCACGCTCACGTTCGCCTTCTCGATGCGTCGATCGATGAGCTCCGTGATCTGTCCCTCGGTCCACTTCGGCATCACGTGAACCTGCTCGAACGCGTCCTCGCCCTGCAGCACGTAGCGGACGTGCTCCCAGGAGTAACGCGAGAACGAGCAGACCCAGAACACGCGATCGCTCGTGTGCCTCAAGATCTGCGTGAAGGCGTTGAGCCCGTTCATCCCGCCGATCGCGCGGAGCACCAGGTTCTGACAGTGGTCGAGCAGCACGACCCGACGCTCGTTGTCGTCGAGGTTCGCGACCAGCTCTTCCATCGTGTCGACGATCGGATCACCAAGGAGCTCCGAGATGAAGCGGCAGACCTCGGCCTCTGTGGTCAGCGTCTCGTCCAGGACCGCGTAGGTCGGCTCAAGGTCGGCGACGCGGCTCCCGAACTCCGCCATCCAGGTCGACTTGCCGATGCCCTGTTCGCCGACGAGCGCGCGCGCGACCGCCGGCTCGCCTTCCATCCACGCGGCCAACGCAACGAGGGTCTCGTCGAGGAAGGGGAAGTGATCGACCCGGAGCTGGTCGTCGAGCTCGTGCGCACCGAAAGATACGTAGACCTTTTCGGGAAGCAGCGTAGGGCCCGCGGTGCCCTCCACTTCAACCGTTCGCTCAATCTGACGGCGGAAGAAGTACGCGAGCAACCGGCGACTGAGCTCGGAGCGCATGAAGGCGTCGCGGAAGAAGACGACCACCGCTCGGGCGGCGACGAGACAGAACGCGAAGGGCAGCACCAACGCGCCCCAGAACGAGTCCCGGCCGCGCGCGACAAAGGTGGCGAGTCGACCTTTGGGGAAGCTCCGCAGGTACGACGTAAAGACCTCGCTTCGCCAGCGCCGCAAGATGACCCAACCCGCGATCGCGATGCAGAACCAAGACGCGAGGCGGACGACGCTGTAGAGGTAGCCGGTCCCGGCGAGCGTTTCGCAGATCAGCAGCACGACGGAGAGCACCAAGAGAGTGCGCCCAATCGCCCGCAGCGTCTCGGCGATCCGCGCTTGGCGACGTGGTCGCGTCGGCCCGTCGCCGATCACGTCTTTGCGAACGAAAAAGGTCACGAGGACGCTCATCGCGAGGCGATAGACCGCGTAGCGCATCAGCACGCGGACGCCGAGGATCAGCTCGTCCGCCATCTGAAGATCGCGCATCCAGTGCTCGGCCAACCCGATCGTGACGACCACCGCGAGCGGTGAGAGCGAGGCGGCATAGCGAACCCAGATCGGTGCGTTCTTCCCGATCGCGAGCACGCGCTCTGCTTGCTCGCGAATACGGTCCACCAGCGTGTCGCGACGACGGATCGCGAAGGCGCAGATGATGAAGAGCAAGATGAGCTCGATGAGTTTGAAACGCGTCGACCCTCGCGCGAACACGTCGCCGAGCCAATCCATGACGCCCTGTGCTTCGCGCGGTCGACGCTGCACGTACCAGCGCGTGTTCGCGGTGAGCTGATGCCACTCGCCTTGCGCTGTTCGAGCGCCACGGGTCCCGAGCCCCATCACGCGCTCTTCATGCTCGCTCGAGAGATGCGCGAGTAGATCGATCCGCCGACGGTCGAGGTTGTGGACATCATCTGCGCAGCGCTGGACGTGCTGGCGTCGCGCGAGCGTCTCCTCTTCGACGAGCTCTGCGCGTTTCTCGGCCAAGCGTACGAGCGCCCGCCGCACCTCTTCATGCGACTGGCGCCCGTTGAACCGCTCCTCTTCAGGGTTGATCTCTGGTTCGAAGGGCGGGAAGCGCGACGGCTCATCCAGCTCGACCAACGCGTCTTCGTACGCCGCGCGAGCGTCGCTCAAGAGATGCTCGGCGCGATCGTAGAGAGCATCCGCGCGAAGCTCGGTGAGCGCGCCACGTTCCGCAGAGTCGAGCGCTTCGCTGATGTCGCGCGTGGCCTCTAGCCAGGCGTGCGCCTCCTGCGCCCGTCGCGTCTGCTCTTCGGCGTGCTCGCGTTGCCCGTCTGCGAGCTCCGCGAAACGCGTCTCGATCCGAGCTCGTTCTCGCGCGAGCTCTCGCTCGGCGCGATCGTTGGCCTCTTCCGCCTCGCGCAGCGCTTGTTGGCGCGCGTGCTCTGCTCTCGCGCGACTCGCCTCGGCTTCGTCACGCAACGCTTGCGCTTCCCGGAGCTGCTGCGCGACGCGGGCGTGCTCTCCGCCGAGCAAGGTCAGTCGCTCAACCAAAGGGCGACGAAGGAAGTCGAGCTGCAGCGTCAGCTCGCGACGGCGCAGGGTCTCAAGATCTGCGTCTGCGAGGTCGGTGGATGCGTCTGCGACAGGTTCTTCGGGAGGTTCGAGAGCTTCGGGACCTGCCGAAGGCTCTTCACGATCTTCCCTAGGCTCTTCACCTGGCTCGCTCGTCGGCTCTGTCTCGCTCGTCGGCTCTGTCTCGGGCGGGTCGACCGCGCCGTCTTCGCCTGACGCTTCTCCCAAGGGCAGCTCGTTGGCGTCCTCCCCTCGCTCCTCCGCGAGGTCGGCTCGCGCCGCGAGGTCCGCTTGCTCAAGCGCGGCGAGATCACGCTCCAAAGAGCCGAGGTACATCGTGACCGCGTCACCGTCCGCGGGATCCACGCCGAAGAGCGATACCGCGTCGTCGACCGTGCCTCCGGCGACGAAAGCTTCGAGCGCGCGCACATTCGCGAGCACTCGCTCTCGCTCAGCGAGCTGTTCTTGCTCGGCGGCGTTCAGCTCCACAGGCTCCTCGGCAGCCGTCCCGGAGGCGAACCAAAGCACAAGCGCGAGGCAGCCCCCCACTCGCCCGAGCCTCGTTTTTAGTGCGCGCCGCATCCCATGCAGGCACCTGCCCGCGCGGGAATTGCATCAGAGCGGCAATGCTCTCCGCAAGAAAGCGGAGAGCTGAGGCGAACGCGTGTTCAGCGCACGACGCCTGAGAGCGTGATCGAAGAGGTGTCGTCCGCGTACCCGGCCGCTCCGCAACCCGAGTCCACGGTCCGGCTCGTCTGGTAGCGAATCGTGACGTCGGTCCCCGAAACCGGGATCCCGGGGATCCTCGCGAAGCTCTCCATCACGCGAGTTTGACCGCGCGAGACCCGGAAGCTCCCGATGCGGCTGCCCTCGATCAAGACATCGACGTCTTGGGTGTCGCACGAGAGGCCGTTGCTCTCGATCATCACGTCCACCGAGACGCTGCGAATCTCGCGATAGCGCGTCGCTCGGGTTCCTTCGACGAAATTACCCGCGCGCCAAAAGAAGCGTCCTCCAGCGCCGCTGGAGCCCATTCGCATGTCGGACGCGCGCGGGAAGACCAGGCGCTCGGTGCCGCCGGAGCATCCTCCGGCGACGCAGCTCGTGCCCGCCCCGCAGACGTTCCCGCAACCGCCACAGTTGTTGTTATCCGCCGAGACGTCGATGCAGCTCCCGTCGCACAGGCGGGTCGGGAAGAGGCATGGTGTGCATCGGCCGGAGAGACAGCCTTCGGTCGCCGCGCAGGTTGTGCCGCAAGCACCGCAGTTGTTTCGATCCTCTGAGAGGTCCACACACGCCGCGCCGCACACGGTCTCTCCCGCCGCGCAAGGAACGCGGCACGTCCCCGCGTCACACGCTTCACCCGCCGCGCACATGACGCCGCAACCACCGCAGTGAGCCGCGCTCGTCATCGTGTCTACGCACGCGGTGCCGCATCGCGTTTCGGTCGCGGCGCACGCCGGCAGGCACGCGCCGGCATCGCAGATCTCGCCCGCGGCGCACATCACTCCGCACGCTCCGCAATGCGCCGCGTCGCTCATCGTGTCGGTGCAGAGTCCGTCGCAGCGCGTCTCCGTCTCCGCGCACTCCGCCACGCACGCGCTCGCGATGCACTCTTCGGTCTCCGCGCAGAGCGTTCCGCACGCGCCGCAGTTCATGTCGTCTCGGGTCACGTCCGCGCACGTCGCGCCGCATCGCGTCTCGTCCGGTGCGCACTCCGCCAGACACATCCCCATCAGGCAGACGTCGCCGGCGCCGCACAAGACGCCGCACGCTCCGCAGTGACTCGGATCGAGCATCGGGTCGACGCAGATCCCGGCGCACATCAGCTCCGTCGCGCCGCACGGAGACGCGCACGTCCCGCCCATGCACTCCATCCCGCCCTCACAGACCGTTCCACAGCCCCCACAGTTCGCGCTGTCCGCGGTCAGATCCACGCAGGCGATCCCGCAGCGGGTCTCACCCTCCGCGCACCCGGTCGCGCATGAGCCCTCAACGCACTCCGTGCCCGCGATGCACGAGTTGCCGCACGTCCCGCAGTGCGACCCGCTCGTCTGCGGGTTGACGCAGGCTCCGTCACACCGAATCTGACCGAAGTCACACGCGCCTCCGCAGGCTCCGTCGACGCAGCTCTCGCCCTCCGCGCAGGTCACGCCGCACGCGCCGCAGTGGTTCATATCCAGCGACAGATCGACGCACGCGCCGTCGCACACCGTCTCGCCGGAAGCGCACCCGTCCGTCGCGACGTGGGTGTCGACCGAGGCATCGCCTTCCTCTCCCCCATCCGCGCACGCGATGACGAAACACAAAGAGAGGGCCAAGAGCGCGAGACGAGTGAAGCGAGTCATGCCTCGATGGTATCGAAAGCCACCAAAAGAAAGAAACGAGCGCGAACACGCTCGTTTCTCATTGGCTCGCTGGCTCGCGAGATCGCTCTGTGGTCTCCGGTTAGAGCCCGCAGCTCCCTGACCGACAGGTCATCCCGAACCGACAGACCGTCCCACACGTTCCACAGTTCGCTTCGTCGGTCTGCGTGTCGACGCAGGCGCCGTCGCAGTTGACGAGCGGGGGGCGACAGGAGATCGCGAGCATGCAGCGACCCGACGTGCAGATCTGGCCTCGCCCGCACAAGTTGCCGCAGTCGCCGCAGTTCGCCTCGTCGGTCTGGAGGTCTACGCATTCGCGACCGCAGGCGACCGTCGGGGGACGACAGATGATCGGCGCCGAGCAACGGCCGGCGGTACAAGATTGACCTCGCGGGCACGTCGTCCCGCATGAGCCACAGTTTGCCTCGTCGGTCTGGGTGTCCACGCACTCGCCACCACAGTTGATCGTCGGGGGACGACAGAAGACCGGCAATCCGCAACGGCCGTCAGTGCAGATCTGACCGCGCGCGCAGGTCGTTCCGCACGCGCCACAGTTGCCTTCGTCTGTGTTCGTGTCCACGCACTCACCGTCACACGCGACCGTCGGCGGACGACAAATCACAGAGGCGACACACCGGCCGGACGTGCACGTCTGCAGTCGAGAACACTCGGTTCCGCATCGGCCACAGTTCGCTTCATCCGACTGGAGGTCAACGCACTCACCATCGCACGCAACTCGGGGCGGGCGACACGCGATGATCCCGGTGCAGGAGCCGGACACACACATCTCGCTCCGGTCACAGGTCACGCCGCACGCGCCGCAGTTGGCCTCGTCGGAGCTCGCGTCGACACACGTGCCGCCGCAGTTGATCTGCGGGCGCGGGCACGTCACGAAGATCGACTCGCACATGCCGTCGGTGCATCGCTCCGAGCGCGAGCAGGCGTTGCCACAACTGCCGCAGTTCGTGCGGTCCGTTCGCGCGTCGACACACTCGCCTCCGCAATCGATCAACGGTCGGCCGCACGCGAAGGGCTGACACCGGCCCGCGCTGCAGCGCGTTCCCGCGCGGCACTCGTTACCGCACGCCCCACAGTTGTCGTTGTCGGTGCCGAGGTCGAGGCACTCGCCTTCACACGCGCTCAGGCCGTCGCCACACGATGGAGCGCAGCCGCCCGCGTTACAGACTTCGCCGTCGTCACACGCCATGCCGCACCCGCCGCAATGCGCGACGCTCGAGTCGGTGTCGACACAGTCCGCGCCGCAGCGCGTCTCGTCGCCCGCGCACTCGGCGACGCAAGCGCCCGCCGCGCAGATCTCGCCCGCGACACATGCCTCTCCGCACGCTCCGCAGTTGGAGGGATCGGACGCAAGCTCGACGCACCCACCCGCGCACTCCGTCTCACCCTCACCACAGCCGGACGAGCAGACGCCCCCGGAGCAAACCTCTTCGCCCGTGCATGGGGTGCCGCACGCACCACAGTTGGTCGGGTCGCTGTTGAGATCCGTGCAGCTCTCGCCACACGCGACGGTTCCGCTCGGGCAGCCCGAGCCGCACACGCCGGAGGAGCAAGACTCACCGTCACCGCACGCGATGCCGCAGCCGCCGCAGTTCACGGGGTCAGTGTTGAGGTCGACGCACGCTCCGTCGCACTCGGTGCCCGGAGCGCAGCCTCCTCCGGTATCGACGGTCGTCGTGTCGGGTCCGACGTCATCACCACCACCGTCGTCGTCGTCACCGCACGCGAAAAGAACGAAGCAACAGGCCACGCCACAGAGCAGGCGAAGGAGAAGAGAACGAGTCATGCAAAGGCCCCAAGTCGGCAGAAGGAAAACAAGTCACGGACGCGCGACGCTCTAAGGGTATCTCGTTACGCAACGCCAGACATCCCACGGGCGGTCTAGCATCGCTGCTCAAGCGCTGATGAAGCAGTGCGCTAACGAACCGAAGAACACCCTCAGAAGAAAAATGTCATCCCAGCCATCGGCGCGATGAAGGAGGCCGGACTGTCGAAGAGGTCGCTAAAGCTCACGTGGAAGTCCGCCATGACCTCGAGCGCGATGCGCATTGAGATCTCCAGCATCACGCCGACCTTCCCGATCAGTCCGAACGAGGGCGAGAGCGAACGCGTCAGACCATCGGCGACGCTCCAAAAGTTGACCCGGATGCCCGCGCTCGCGAACGGAACGAAACGCGAACGGTTGAGGAGCTGCAAGCGCGCGCCACCAGCGACCCAAACGTTGGTAAACAGGTTCGGCTCCACATCGGTGACCGCGTTGTCGAGCGACACGAAGTGAAGAGACCCGCCGAGGTGAAACTCCGGCACGACGATCCCGAGGTCCCAACCGAATCGCGCAGCGAGGCCCACGCCTCCCCCCATCTGACGCGAGTCATCCAGAGCATCGTTCAACGCGATGGGGACCCTGAGGTAGACGCTCAGCTGCGCCGGACGCGGCTTGTTCGCCGGACGCGCGGTCGCGTTCTGCTGTTGGGTCGGCTGAATATAGGGCCCCCCCGCGGCGACCAGCGTGGTCTGCTCGAGACGGAGGTCCTCGAGGCTCTGGGCATGCGCCTCACACGGGGTGAACGACGTGAGGAGGAAAGCGACCATCAGCGACGCGACTGTCGCCCAGCTCAGGGAAAAGCACTTCACGCCCGTTACATGCAGGACAACGGGGCTCCGTTCAAGTGGCGACGGGCGAGATCCCAACGAGGCTCTCTCGTGATATGACGCGGGAGCGTATGGCCGACCGCCCCAAAGTCCTGATCGTCACGCCGACCTACAACGAGCGAGACAATCTCGCGCCCTTCCTGGACGGCGTCTTCGACGTCTTGAACGACGTCCATGTTCTCGTGGTGGACGACAACTCCCCAGATGGAACCGGTGCGCTGGCCGACCAGATCGCGAAGGTCGACAAGCGCGTGAAGGTCATGCACCGGCCGCGCAAGATGGGTCTGGGCAGCGCGTACGTACAGGCCTTCCAGCGCGGGGTCGCAGATGGGTACGACCTCCTCTTCGAGATGGACACGGACCTCAGTCACGACCCTCGCTACCTGCCTGACTTCTTGGCGGCATTCGAGGCAGGCGCGGACCTGGTCATCGGCTCGCGCAACATCCCCGGCGGCGGCGTCGAAGGCTGGGGTCCGGGACGACACCTGCTCAGCAAAGGCGGGAGCCTCTACAGCCGCGCGATTTTAGGCGTCACCGTGCGCGACCTGACCAGCGGATACAAAGCGTTCCACCGCCGCGTACTGGAGTCGATCGAGCTCGACGAAGTGCGAAGCGAGGGCTACTCGTTTCAGGTCGAGCTGACCTACCGTGCGCTCCGTCGCGGCTTCCGCGTCTCCGAGGTTCCGATCATCTTCGTCGACCGCCGCGCCGGACAAAGCAAGATGAGCCGAAAGATCTTTGCCGAGGCCGTGATGATGGTCCCGAAGCTCCGCTTGGACGCGGAGCGCGGCAAGCTCTAGACTCACGACCTGATCGCCCTCGCGGCCTGAGGACGCCGATCTCGACACCGTCGCGTCTTGAATATTGGTTCCGAGCAGACGCGAAGGCGCGAGGTCCGGAGCGAAGCGAAGACCGAGCGGCGTCAGCGCCGGCGGCGCGGAACAGAGAATATGCTCTACATGTCCGACTTGCCGGCACCGACCTCGACGCCCTCAGACCACGATCATCAATCAGTTCAAGTCGTGAGCGATCTAGCCGCTCGTCTTGACTCACGCTCAGGCGTCGGATACCCATTGTCTCCAACACAAATGTGTACATCGTATACATTTCAGAACACAGAGGTTTCGATGCGAATTTCTCAATCCACCGGTCTCGGGTTGGCGCGGCTGATCGCGACGCTCCTTTCTCTCGGGATCTTGAGCGCGCCTCTCTCGAACGCGCGCGCGCAAGAGCTGCTGCCCACGACCGACGCGTCGTTTGCCCCGCGTCTCGCGCCTGACCTGGTCCTCCATATGGCGAGCGAGTCCGCGATCACCACGCCCGCTTTGGAAGGTGTGGATCCGTTTCGGCTTCCCCGTCGACGGGCGCGCGGAACCGCGGCGCTCGGCATCGATCTTCTGGTTCCGGGACTGATCGCTCTCACGATGGGAACCGCGACGTGCCACGAGCCGGAGTTTCAGAACCTCAACGGGTTGCTGGCCACAGGCGTGGCGCTGAGCGCAGTGGGACTCGGGCTTCTCATCTACGGGATCGTTCGCCTCACGCGAATGCCGCGAAACCGTCACACGGAGCGTGCGCAACATGTCGCGGGTGTGGGTTCTCTCGCGGGGATCCTGATGACCACCTTCGTCGGCGGACTCGGCGCCAGCGCGCTCGTGGGCTGCGTCTCGAGCTAGAGCGTGACACCGGATCACGCCCACCTCTCTCGAATCACGCTCTAGTTCAGATCAAAACGCGGTGATGGCCTCTTCGGGCTCGGGCCGAAGGTGGCCGTACTTGTCGCGGTCGGTCGTCGCCTTCCAGATCACGACGATCACGACCGCGGCGATCGCCCAGCCGACTGGGGCCCACCAGAGCGGCGGATCCGCTTCGATTCCCACCTCAAGGTCGACGAACTGCGAACCGATGAGCGCGGCGGTGTTGTTGAGGGTGTGCGCGACGACCGGGACCCAGAGCGAGCCGGTCCGCGCGGCCAGGAACGCCAAGTAAAACCCAAGCGGGATGACGCCGGCGACATGGTGCGGATCCATGTGGAAGAACGAGAACGTGAGCGCTGAGACCGTCACCGCCAAGATCCCGGCACCGAACGCGCGCTGTATCAACCCGCGGAAAAAGATCTCTTCACCAAAGCCAGGCGCCAGCGCGATGAACGGCCACAAGAGGAAGGGCGAGTTCTCGGTCGCGATGCTCGTGAGCGAATCGAGCGCACCGAACGTGAAGTTCGGCAGCAAGTGTTTCATCCCGCGGACCAAGAGATCGGATGTCGGCCCGAGCGCCAAGATCCCGATCGGCGCGACGATGAAACAGATGAGCGGCGCGCTCCGGAAACCCAGCGCGTCTTTGATCGACACCTTCGCGAGCTTGGGCGTCAGCAGCGACGCGCCGATGAGCGAGCCCGCGGTGAGCACGACGCTCAAGATGACGAGCGGCAAGCTGGTGACGACGGTCAGCATCTCCGCGGTGGGGATGCCTTGTGATTTTGCGTAGAGCACCGCGGCGACCGTTGTCACGCCGCCGGTCACGAGGATCGCGAAGAACGCTCCCGCGCACGCACCGGTGAACATCTGCAAGACAGAGAGCTTGCGAGAGAGCCCCTTGGGCGCGGCGGCGCAGACCTGGCAAATCCCGATCGCGGGTCGGAAACACGAGATGCAAACGTTCTCGCCGCAGCGCTGACACTGCGTGATCGCGACGGCTTGCGGGTGAAGGTCGCAATAGGTCACCGCCTCTTCGCTCGCCGGGTTAACGAGCGCTGCGGACTCGGCCGCGATGTTGTCGCTTGGTGCTTCCGCGACGTCAGGCGATCCGTCTTCGACTTCGCTCATCGACCGGCGACCGGCACGTGGTCCATCGCGCGTTCCGCCATCGCGGTGATCGTGAGCGAAGGGTTCACGCCAAGGTTGGCGGAGATCATCGAGCCGTCCACGACGTAGAGCCCATCGTACCCAAAGACGCGGTTCTTCTCGTCGATGACGCCGTCGCTCGCGTCCTTGCCCATCGGACAACCGCCGAGGATGTGCGCGGTCGTGGTCGTATCGAGCAAGACCTCCGGCAACACCGACCCCGGCTCCCCGCCGAGCTCTTCTGCCAAACGCTCGGTCACGTCGTGCACATCGGGCATGTACGTGGGCGGCGGCTCACGGTCGCCCCAATCGCTGGTCAGCGCCTTGCTGAACGGCCAATACCAGCGCCGCTTGTAGTGCAGCTGCATCGAGGTGTCCGTCGCCCGCATCGCGAGGACGCCGGCGAGGCTCTTCGACCAACCGATCGGGACCAAGTTGCGCGCCGTCTTCACGGGGTGGCGCAGCATCGCGGCGAGGAAGTACATCTGTCGCGGCAGGCTCCCGCCCTTGGTGTGGACCGTCGTCAGGAAGCCCATCGAGTCCGCGTTCCCGCCATAACGAAAGAGCTCGATGTGGGTGCCGTCTTTTGTGAAGCCGCCCGAGGTAATCGCGATGCCCTTACCGACGTCTTCGTTGCGTACCTGCACGCCTTGGATCGACTCCGAGTTCGTCCGTACAAAAGTCCCGAGCGCTTTGCTGAGCCTCCCGAGCGAACCGCTTTGCTTGCATTGACTGAGCAGCTTGACCGTTCCAATCACGCCGGCGCTGAGCACCACGTTCTTGGCCGTGAACGTCTTGCGACGCCGAAGCATTCCGGTCGCGCGTTCGGTGGTCACGCGATAGCCCTCCGATCCGTCCGCAGCGCCGATCGGTTTGATGTCGATGACGCGGCGCTCTGGGATCACTTCCGCGCCGCGCTTCTCCGCGAAGTAGAGGTAGTTCTTGTCGAGGGTGTTCTTGGCGCCGACCCGGCAGCCGACCATGCACGAGCCGCACTTGGTACAGCCTACGCGTTCGGGTCCCTCGCCATCGAAATATGGATCGTCGACCTTCTTGCCCGGCTCACCGAAGTAGACGCCGACCGTGTGCTTCTTGAACGTGTCGCCCTGCCCGTCCTGTTCGAGGACCTTGAGCAACGCCTTGTCGGTCTTGGTCAAGATCGGCGACTCGACCGACCCAAGCATTCGCTTGGCCTCGTCGTAGTAGGGCGCGAGCTCGCCCTTCCAGTCGTCGTTCAGATCGGTCCACTTCGGGTCCGTGTAAAAACTATCGAGCGGCTCGAGGTGAGTGTTGGCGTAGACCAGCGAGCCGCCGCCGACGCCCGCGCCGTGAAAGATCACCACGTCCTTGAGCGTCGTGATGCCCATGATCCCGTACATCCCGAGCTTGGGCATCCAGAGGTAGTTGCGCAGGTCCCAGGTCGTCTTCGCCATGTCTTCGGTGCGAAAGCGTTTGCCCTGCTCGATGACCGCGACCGTGTAGCCCTTCTCGGTCAAACGATGAGCGGAGACGCTCCCACCGAAACCAGAACCAACGATGATGAAGTCGTAGTCGTGCACGAGAGGAGCGTAGTGGCGCGCGCGAAGGAGGGCCAGCATCGAAGCACGACAAGGAGCCAGGAATTAGTCTGGTGCGACGACCATATCGAGCCACGCGGACGTTCCGCACGGTCCGTGATGCACCGTGATGTCGAGCTTCCCATGACACAGCGACGCGACCTCCTGGAACATCAACACCAGCCCTTCACAAAAGTGCTCCAGCGAAAGGGTGTGGGATGGAAACTCGTCCACGCGGAAGCGAAGCGTGGCGGGGTCGACCTGCTCGACAGAGCACTTGGTGAAGCCCCGGTGGATCAGCCGGTACAGGTGACAGGTCGCTCGGATCGCGAGCTTCAGCGTACGCTCGCCTTCGGCGCGCGCCGAGATGTTCTTCGCCAGCATGGCCACGGTCGGCTGCTCAAGTGATTGGCGGAAGACCGACTGCCAAAACGCGACCCGTTCCTCCTTGGGCAACGCGCCGACCGCGGTCACGACCTCGGCGTGGACCGCCAGCGGAACGCGCGCGATCGGCAGCCGCGTCATGATGTCCGCGACCGCGCTGTTGTCATCAAAGGGAAGCTCGCGTCGCCGTGCTTCCTTGATCACGAGCTGAGGAAAGAAGGCGAGTACCTGTCCATTAAGAGACGTTGTGCTCACCTTCTCAAGGTACGACCGCCACGCTGCGTGTCCATTGCCCCTACGGGTGGAGGTTCTTGGTTATCGGCTTCCCCCCGTGATGTGCGCTGGCCTCTCAGACAGAAGCTCGAAACAGTGCTTCGACACAAGTCGGCTCGTGTGAGTCGAAGCGGTTGCTGCTCGTCTCCTTCGTTTCTGTGTCAACGTCCGTCGGTGCTGCTCGCGAGTGGAAACGTCATGACCGGAATAAGGGTCTTCTCTGTCGTCGCGATCCTCTTCGCGGTGCTCTTCTACGTCGCGCTGCGCAAGCACAAGAGGCGCACGCAAGAGCTCGGGGTCGAGCTTCGCGAGACCTACGGCGATTCGCTGATCGCGATGGACCTGCGCGCGGTGTACTACGGCCTGGCGTCGAGGGGCGCGCTGCAGGCCCATGAGTACAGCGTCATCGTCGCGCTCACCCAAGACCGCGTTCGCGTCGTCTCCGCCCAGCCCAGCGCCGGCGTTGATGTCGACCTCGAGATTCCGCTCACCCGCGTCTTGGGGTACGAGATGAGCCACACGTTTGTTTATCCTGGTGTGCGCTATGGAGGAGACGGGCTTCTCCTCCTCCGCTTCACCGACGAGGCAGGAGCAGAAGACGTCATCGCGCTGGACCTCCGGGACACGCGGGAGCAGGTCACGACCGCGCTCGAAGAGCACGCGACACTCGCTTCACCATGACGAGCTCGACGCCGCCCCTTCACGTGATCTCGCCTAGCGGTCGGCTTGAGGTACGCGACGACCTCGATCCCATGCTCTGCCCGATCGACTTCTTCGAGCGCTGGACCTTCGCCAAATTTCTCGACGTGCGAACCTACGGGGCGCACGACAGCGGGTTTGGTCTTGAAGACACCGAGCTCCTCGCGCTCGGTTTTGAATCGAGTCAGCCCTACAGCGAGTACGGCTCGTACGGAACGCGGAGGATGGGCGTGCAGGTCCTCGCGTACGCAGATCAAAGATGGCGTCGCGTCGCGCTCGACATGGACGAACGGCGGCACGACGAGCACCTCGATCTCACTGACGTCGCGCTGCACATCGGCGGCGTCTTTGCGTACATCCGGAAAGAAGAACTCGCGCTAATCATCGATGTTGGCGAGCCGTTCACCGCCGTCGACCTTCACGTCAGCGATCAGGCGCTTCGAGCGCCAAACAGTCGATGGTGCGAGCTCGTTGGAACGTATACAAGCGTAGCCGTGCCCGACGCTAGGACCGTCGTCCTGCAAGGACCCGAGGGTTTCGTTCAGGTCTCTCTTGATGCGCCGACCTATGTCCAAGGCGGCGAGGTCTGCGCGCTTCGCTGGGAACACGACTGAGCATCACACGCCTACGTATAAAGAAGAGCGGGACGCTTCAGTCGTCGACCTGCAGGTACGTGTACCCGCGCAAGCTCTCTTCGTAGTGCCGCATGAACGCGCGCAGCTGCCCCAGCGTCATCCGCCCGGCGTTGAGCGCGTGCTCGGCTTGCTTGCGTACCTGCTCGACCATCTCGTCGGGATCGTACTGCAAGTAGCGCAGCACCTCGTCGATCGAGTCGCCTTTGATGACGTTCGCGACGCTGTAGCCGTACTCCTCGAGCCGCACATGAACCGCGTTGGTGTCGCCGAAGAGGTTGTGTAGGTCGCCCAAGATCTCTTGGTAGGCGCCGGTCAGGAACATGCCCAAGAGGTAGCGCTCGCCGTCGCGCACGGGGTGCACGTCGAGCGCGTGCTGCACCTCGTCGACATCGATGAAGTGATCGATGATTCCGTCGCTGTCGCACGTGAGATCCGCCAAGCGCGCCTTCACCGTGGGTCGCTCATCGAGCCGATGAATCGGCGTGATCGGGAAGAGCTGATCCATCGCCCAGATATCGGGCGCGCTCTGGAAGAGAGAGAAGTTGCAGTAGTAGATCGTGCCGAGAACTTCATCGAGGTTCTGTAGCTCCTCCGGCACCTGCGCGAGACCGGTCATCTTGCGTCGGATCTTGCGTGTGCAGGACCAGAAGAGCCGCTCCGCCTGCGCGAGTTCACGTAAGCCGAGGTAGCCGAACTTGAAGAGGCTCCGGCACTCCTCCAAGCCTTGCACCGCGTCGTGCCACGACTCCTGCACGTTCTTCGGTTTGATCCCGCCGTAGGTGTCGTAGAGATCACGGAGGACCCGATGGGCGTCCTCGCCCGGATGCTGCGGCGTCCCGAAGTCGGTCGCGTCATCGCCGACCGCGTCGAACACCAGGACGGACTGATACGCGGCGACCGCGCGCCCGCTCTCGCTCACGATGACCGGCGGCGGGATCTTCGCTTTCTCGCAGGCGTCTTGGATCCCGGAGACCACGTCGTAGGCGTACTCCTGCACGCCGTAGTTCATTGAGGCGCGGAAATCGGTCTTGCTTCCGTCGTAGTCGACCGCCAAGCCGCCGCCAACGTCGAGGTAGCCCATCGCGCAGCCCATCCGCGTCAGCTCCACGTACAGATGCGCCGCTTCCCGCATCGCGTTCTTCCACGGGATGATGCTGCTGACCTGGCTCCCGATGTGGAAGTGAAGCAGCTGCATGCAGTCGAGCATGTCGCGCTCGGCCAAACGGTCCACGACCTTCACGACCTCGGACGTCGTGAGCCCGAACTTCGCGCGGTCCCCAGCGGACTCCGCCCAGCGCCCCATGCCCTTGCTGCTGAGCTTCGCGCGGAGCCCGAGCTTGGGGCGAATGTTCAAGCGCTCGGCCGCCGCGAAGACCAGCTCGAGCTCTTCGTATCGCTCGAGGACGATGACCACGTCGTTGTCGAAGCCTTGCGCGACCAGCGCGGTCTCGATGTACGTCCGGTCCTTGTAGCCGTTGCAGATGATGAAGCCGTCTTCGTGCGTGATCGTCGCGAGCGCGATCAACAGCTCGGGTTTGCTGCCGGCCTCGAGTCCGTATCCAAACGGCTGACCCGACGCGACGATCTCTTCCACGAGGTGGCGTTGTTGGTTGACCTTGATCGGGAAGACGCCGCGGTACCGATTCTTGTAGCCGTAGTCCTCGATCGCTTTTTCGAAGCAACGGTTCAGGAGCTCGATGCGGTGCGCGAGAATATTCGGGAAGCGAATCAGGATCGGGAGGTCGAGCCCGCGCGCGCTGAGCTGAAGCGCGAGCTCGTACAGGTCGATGCCGCGATCTTGCGAAGGGTCGGGTCGCACTTCAACGTGCCCCGACTCGTTCATCCGGAAGTAGGGTTCACCCCAGCCTCCGATTTGGTAGAGATGGGCGCTCTTGTTGACGCTCCAGTCTTTGTGGCCACCGTCCATGGTCCCGAGAGGATAGATCCGTAGCGCCGGATTTGCGTGTGAGCTGCGCCCCTGAACGTCCTCTCACTCCTTTCTGAGCTGAGAACAGCCGGCCTCAGCGAAGTGTTGACGTCGAGTCACACCCGCAACGCGCGAGGTGTGCCGAACGTGGTTTTTTCGCGAGAACGGGGGACAGCCGGGCTGGCATAAGAGCTGCTTTACTGCCCGACATGTCCCATCGCTTTCTTCTCGGTCTCCTTGTCGCCAGCTTCGCGGCGTCGGTCGGCTGCACCCCGGCAACCCAGTTTCGGCGGGCGGCGGTCGTGCCCACTCCCGGAGGCGAGACCATCACGAACCCGGTTCGCGGACGCGCGGAGCTCAGCGGCTCGGTTTCCTACACAGACACGAACACCGACATCCTCCCGGCGGTCAACGATCCCGCGCTCCACGCGACCAACACGCTCTTCAGCGGCCAAGCGCGTTTCAAGCTGAGCGAGATCGCGACGCTTGGGTTTCATGGGCTCTACTCTCACTCGACCTTCTCCACGCCAACGGCGCTGGGCACTCCGCCGATGGAAGACGAGTCGATCATCGGCGTCGGACCGAGCTTCTCGCTTCACTTCCTCAACACCTCGCGCGTCCGCCTCGGACTCGGCGTCGCGATCACCGGTGTGAGCGTTCCGTGGTCGGTGTGGGAGCGCCGGAGCACCGCGCCGCCGGAGCCGGAAGAGTTCATCGATATCGACGCCTCCAACTACGACAAGATCGAAGAGGGACGCGACCTCCTCTTGCTCGGTCGTCTCTCGTTCGGCATCAACGTCATCTTGCATCGCTACGTCGAGATGTTCGGTGGTCTCTCTGTGCAGAACTCGTTCAAGAACATCGGTTTCGACAACCAAGAGCGCGAAGGCTCGACCCTCGACGCGCGAAGCCTCGGCGTCGTTCCGTACCTCGGCGTGACCGCACGTGTCCCCGGCGGCTTCTTCATGCAAGCGCAGTACTACTACCCGATGGGCTTCTCGCAGTTCCGCGGCAACGACATCTTGGGCGTGACCAGCTGGGGCGGCTTGCAGTTCGGCATCGGAGTGAACTTGGGAAGCGATGAGGATCCGCGTCACGCGCCGCCCGTCCGTGAGCCGCAGTACGCGCCAGAGCAGCAGTACCCGCAGCAGCAGTACCCACAGCAGCAGTACCCGCAGCAGCAGTACCCGCAGCAGCAGCAGCAGTACCCGCAGCAGCAGTACCCGCAGCAACAACAGGTCGCGCCGCCGCCGTACGCGCCCGCGCCACAAGCACCGCCGACCCAGCCCTCTTCAGACGCCGACCTCAACGCGCCTGCGGATCCGTACGCCGGCGAAGAGGCACCCGAGCTCACGCCGATTTCCAACGACGACACGAACGACGTTCACAACCCGTTCGCGACGCCCTAGGTAGCACCAAAGGCGCCCCCCCGTTCGTACGATGTCGCGACGCGAGACATCACCACTACACTTGTGGCGTGAACGTCGTCTCCGACAATCCGCGCTACGGGATCGCCTGCGACGAGCGTGTCATGGCGTTCGTGTATCGGAACAGCGCGGCGATGACGGCGGACGATGCGTACGCCATCGGGCGTCTCTTCATGAGCGCACGCGAGCGTCTCGTCATCGCGTGCTACACCGCTGATGTTGGCGCGCGCCCCTTCACCCCGAAGTACCGCAAAGCGCTCAACGAAGTCATGAGCGCGCAGACGCAGCAGATCGAGGCGCTCGCGATGATCTTGCCGGGCACGGGGTTCGCGCACGCGCTCCGCGTCAGCGTCCACACCGGGTTCACCCTGATCGTGAAGACGCCGTTCCCGAACCGAGTCTTCCGCGACCTCAAGAGCAGCCTCGAGTGGTTCGCGCGCTGGGAGTCGGTAGACCCAAGAATGCGCGAAGGGTTCGCGCTCCTCGGCTGTCCCAACATCTGAGGCTGCACAACCCGGTGCCAAAAAAGGGCGCTCCGAAGCGAAGGTTGGACGACTTCCGCGCGCTTTGGATTACGCTTGCCGCCATGTCGGACCTACGCGCGCTTGAGCGCCGTCACGAGAACGAAGAGTCCCGCGAGCTTTCGCGAACGTTGGTGGAAGACCGCCGCCCCATGAAGCCGATCCGCCCGAGCGGCGGCAGCGTGCCGAAGTCACAAGAGTGGCTCGATCGCTTCTACGAAGGAGAGCGCGCCCCGCGCGAAAAGAAGCCCGGCGTCTTCGACCACCTTCGCTCCAACGGGCCCTGGTTCGTCAGCATCGACGAAGAACCCCTCAGCGTGATCGACGGCATGAGCCAGACCGCGACGGTTTGCGGAGGATTCGCGGAAGACCCGGTCGTGCGTGCCTACGTCGAGGGTCACTTCGGCGACACCCTGCTCAAGGCCTACGACACCGCGATCCCATCGCCGGATTGCGCGGACCTCAACTGGGCCGCGAACGACTTCGCCGACACCCTGCGGCGACTCGTCCCTGGGCTCCCGCACGTCAGCTTCGTGAACAGCGGCGCCGAGTCCTGCGAGAAGGCGTTCGCGCTCTGTCGCTTGCAGGCCAAGTCAAAGAAGCAAAAACGCGTGCTCTGTTTCGAGGGGAGCTTCCACGGAAGGACGCTGCTCTCGCTCCACGCCAGCTACAACCCGCTCAAGCGCGGACCGTTCGAGATGAAGGGATACGAGGTCTCCTTCGCGCCCTTCCCGGTCTGGTGGGAGCCTGAAAAAGCGGAGCCCGAAGCGCCCGACGGGTTCCTGAAAGCGGCCGCCAGCGATCCCGACTCGCTGCGGGACTTTCAGTCCGAGTTCGACTGCTTGCTCAACGAAGAGATCAGCAGCTTGCTCGCGGTGCACGAGCACCTCGCGAGCGGCGAGTACTTCGTCACCGCGGTGGAGCCGATGCAAAGCGAAGGCGGCGATCGCTACGCCACCGCGCGCTACTTCAAAGCGCTCCGGCTGCTGACGCGACACCACGGCGTCCCGCTCGTCTTCGACGAGGTGCAGAGCGGCTTCGGCCTCGGCGGCACCTTCGCGTGGCACAGCCGCTTTGGGCTCGTGGACGAAAACGGAAACCCCGACACGCCCGACTGCGTCACCTTCGCGAAGCGCGCGCAGGTAGGGGTCGTGATGAGCGTCTTCGAGGACCCGGAACCGACCAGCACCAGCACTGCCTCGCTCATCCGCGGGAAGCTGCACGCCGAGTGGATGGCGAACGACGAGCAGTGGCGCGAGGTTCAAGAGTACGTCCGCATGCGGCTCTCCGAGCTCGCCGGGCGTTTCCCCGAGCTGGTCAAGCGCCCTCGCGCGACGGGGTACGCGGTCGCGTTTGACGCGCCCTCTAAGGAACACCAGTTGCGCTTCATCAAGCAGCGCTTCTGGCGAGGCTGCGTGGTCTTCGGCGCGGGCGTGAAGACGATTCGCTATCGCCTCAGCAAAGCGTTCACGCGCAAAGAGATCGACCTCGTCTTTGACGGGATCATCGGCTCGCTCAAGTGGCTCGAGGCCAACCCGGGAGAGGATCCCCCCAAGTGGCAAGACACCGCGATCTTCGAGCGACCGCGCAAGGACGTCGTCGAGACGCGCGTGCGCTCCCTCGAAGCGAGCGATGAACGCGAGCTCTTGCCACAGATCGTCGCGCTCGAAGAACGCGTGTACGAACCTGCGCGACAAGACCCCCCCGAGAAGCTCGCGAAGGCCTTTCGTGACCCGGCCGGCGTCGCGATCGTCGCTGAGGCCAAGGTCGATGGCGCGTGGAGCGTGGTCGGCGTCTCGCTCGGCGTTCCGCTTGAACGCGTCGCGACGGTCGAAGGCCCCGATCGCGATCCCATGCTCGGGCGCAAGAACACGCTCTACTCGCTCGCGATCACGATCGACCCCAGGTTCCGAGGCTACGGGCTCGGCGTCACGCTGAAGCAAGAGCAGATCCGCGCGGCGGGTCGGCTCCGCACCCTCGACGGCGGGCGTCGTTACCGTCACATCAGCGGCCGCAACCGAGTGGGCGACACCGCGCAGATGATGCGCATCAACCGTATGTTCGGCGCCTACGAGGTCTTCACGCTCGACAACCAGTACGGCGAAGACGCGCAAGCGCTCTACTACCGGCTGCCGGTCGGCGAGTTCGGGCACAGCCACGCGCCCGCGTCCGGAAAGCCAGCCCCGATCGATCTCGCGAGCGGCTTGAGCCAGCCCTTTGACAGCGCGCCTGCGTCGCTTCGCGCGCTCAACGTTTCTGGCGGGCTTTACGGTCCGGTGGTCAACAAGCTCACCATCGTGAACTACGTGACGCCCGCGATCGTCCGCGCGGCCGAATGGCTCACCGCGCTCACCCCGAACCACCCGCACCTCTTCCTGACCTCGTCGCGCGACGAGTGCTTCGACAAGAGCTTGCGCGCGTTCCGCTACCACCGACCGAAAGCGCAGATCGCGATCGGGCTCTCGCGCGGCTACCTGGGTCACACCTCGGCCGCGGCGCGCAGCGTCACCTGCAGCAAGGTGCACCGTGCCGGTCCCGCGTACTTCGATCGCTTCTGCCGCGTGAAGCACCCGAGCGATGGCGAGGACCACACCATCAAGCAGCTCGAGGCGATCATCAAAGAGCACGGCGCCGACGCGATCTTGGGCTTCTTCTTTGAGGCGGTGCAGGAGCGCTCCGGGAAGACGCTGAGCGCATCGTTCCTCTCGCGCCTCGATGCGCTCCGCGCGAAGCACGGGATCCCGGTCGCGCTGACCGAGACCGCGAGCGCTTGTTACCGAAGCGGACGAGGCGCGTTCTACTCCAGCGAAGGCGACTTCGTTCCGGACATCCTGACCTGGTGGTCGGGCGGCCAAGCAGGCTTCATCCACTGCCAGAAGGACAGCTTCGTGAAGAAGCCGCTCACGATGGTCTCGACCTGGGACGGTGACGAGCTCTCGATGATCCGCGCCCATCACCAGCTCCGCGCCGCGCGTCACCTCGACGTGGCCGCGCTGAGCGACGCGCTCGACGACGCGCTCAAGAAGGCGCCGCGCGGGATGAAGAGCGAAGGCATCGGCGCGTACCGGGTGCTCCACGCGGGCAAGCGCGCCGAAGCGATTCACGCGGGGCTGCTCGAGCGCGGCTTCTTCACGCGGCGCTACGCGAACGACACGCTCGGGATCGCGCCGCCGCTCGATCTGTCTTTGGATCGCGTGGACGGTCTCGGCAAAGCGCTCTCCGAGCTCTAACCGCTGAACGCGAAACGGCCGGCGAGTGCCGGCCGTTTTGCGCTGTCTGTGAACCCGCGCCCCGCTAGTACGTCGGGTACGAGAAGATCGAGTTGTACGGGGCGTAGTAGCCCTGCGTCGTCGGCGGATCGATCACGTTGTCGGCGAAGCCAGGCTCGCCGTGCGGCGTGTCGAGATCTGCGTGGCGAGGCGCAGAGGTACCGAACCCGCCGGCTCCAGATGCGCCGTGCTGCAAGGTGTTCCCGCGCGAGGTGAACCACGCCTCGTCAACGACCGAGCTGCGGACCGCGGCAGAGTGACCACCGCCACCACCGCCGCCGAAGCCGCCCGCTTCTCCGTCGGCTCCATCACCGCCGGGCGCTCCGCGACCGCACGAACCGCGGCCCGCGCCGCCGGGACCGCCGAGCCCGCCTTCGCCGCCCGCGCCTCCGAGACCTCCGTCGCCGCCGTCGCCGCCGTCGCTCGACCTCAACGAGCAGAGCTCAACCAGTCCGATCCGCGACTCGATCGAGAGCGCGATGGAGGTACCGCCCGGGAGACCTCCGCCGCCGCCCACGCCGCCACAACCACCGGCGCCCCCGCCGCCACCGCCGCCGCCCCAGTAGCCGTTCCAGAAGCCCTCACCACCCGAACCGCCGCCGCCGCCGCCGCCGCCGCGTCGTCCGGGCGGACCGTTTGATCCGGGGAGCCCCGCCGCGCCACCAACACCGTTGATGGGCATGAGATCGGACTGACCGGGGATGTAGTTCGTGAACGCGCCGAGGCTCGTCGCGGTCTCGCCGGGACTCCCTACGCCGCCGCTGCTTGCGCCGGCGCCGCCTCGCGCTTCTCCGAAGAGCAGACCGCTTCCGAAGCCGCCGTCTTGTCCCGCGCGCTTGGTCGCGCCCGCTCCGCCGAGGCCGGTTCGCCAGTCGTCAAGATAGTAGTCACCCACGCATGTGTTGCTGCCACCCGCGGCCGCCCGGAACGTGCCGGAGCGACACCGTGACGCCGCGCCCGCTTCGCCGTCCCGACCGGCGCTGCCTCGCGAGCCGGCTCGACCGTCTGCACCGTCGCCGCCGTTCCCCGCGAAGACGAAGAGTCGCCGAAGGGTGAGACCGGGCGCGTACCCGACCTCAACGCCAGTCGAGTCACCGCGCGTGCTGTCTCCAGCGACGATCACGAGCCGGTCGAGCACCGTCGCGTCGACCACGTACTCCGCCCGAACCGCGACGAGATCGCCGTCGTCTGCCGACTCAGTGCGATGCAATACCGGGCGCCCCTTGTTGCTCCGAACCCAGTCCGAGTCATAGCCGCCGTAGATCGAGACACCGCTCGCGATCGTGACCGGAGCAGAGAGCGTGTACACGCCGTGGGACACGTAGACGTCCTTTCCAACCGCCGCCGCGTGAGCGACCGCGGCCGCGATCGTTCGCTTGGGTCGCGTCATCGTTCCCGAGTTGGTGTCGCTTCCGCTGGTCGCCACGAAAATCGCGCCGCCGATGTCGCCGTCGATGCCGTCGCAGTTGCTGTCGACAAAATCGTCGTCCGGAACATCAAACGCGGTGCAAAGCGTCCTCGGCAGCGCCGGAGGTGGCTCAAGTCCGCGGAGCGACTCTTCGGCCGATCCTGCGCACTCGTCGTCGAAACACTCGTCTGCAGGAAACTCACCTTGAGCGCATCCGAACGCGAGCGCGGGGAGAAGAACGTAGAACGGGTATCGTGTTTTCATGTCGACCTCTCTCTCGCGAGCAAGGTGCGTTCGCATCGACACAAAACAACCAGCGCGGTCGCGTAGATAATGCTGGCTAGTCGAGACGTGCGATCGACACCGTTCCGCACCGCGGAACTCGTGAGGCCGGGTGTCCGAGGCGGCGACGAGAGCGACGCCAGGGAAGACGTCGGCCACGGGCCGCAGCAGACGACCGTGCGTACACCAGCGCGTGGCCCGATCCCCCGGTTCACAAGGTCTTCTTCTCGGACGAATCGGACGCGCGCACGGCAGGCTCCGACTGAACGGACCGCGGCGGACGATTGTTGAGAGCGCGAGCTGGCTAGACGCGGTTACGCGTTAAGCATCGAGAGCCCCCCGAAGAACTCGGGGAAGCTCGCGCGGTCTCGTCCCATCGCGGCGTCGCCGTAGAAGTCGATCTCGTGCCCCATCGCGCGCGCGATGCTGACGAGGATCTTGTTGTTCGGAGCGGCGGTTCCAGGCGGCATCGTAAAGTCGTCGCCTTGCTCACGAACCCGAAGGTAGCGGCCCATCCGGAAGCGCCCGCCGCCGCCGCCCGCGATCAACGTCGGGTGGTTCGCGCCTTGGCGAGAATGCGGCCCGTGACCAAATTCGTTGTGCCAATAGACGATCGTATTGTCGAGCACGGAGCGGCCCGACGGGTCCATCGGATCGACGACGCGGTCGAGCTCCGTCAGTACATCGAGGACCAAGCGGGTCTGATACTGCTGCGCCATCGAGAAGATCCGACGGATCCGGTCGGTGCTCGTTGGGCTCCAGTACTGGTGCGTGATCGGGTCGTGAAACTCGCCGCTCACGTCGGGGTACGCAGCGCGCACCTCAGGCAAGGTGAAGTAGGGGTTGAGGTGGTCGTCGAGCAGCATGAGCGTCCCGACGCGCGACCGACCGCACGCGAACGCTTGCGCGATCACCTGCGCGTGGAGCCGCGTTCGCGCGGTGACCGACGTGTGGTCTCCGTTGTAACGGAAGCCCGGATAGTCGCCCGGGTTCATCGGCGTCGTCAGGCAACCGAGGGTCGGACCCATCATCTCGGGCCCACGGATCTCAGCCTGGATCCGCTCCATCGCCGCGAGGTGCGACTCGAGGCGCTCTCGCTCGGCACCCGAGAGCTGCGCGCGAAGGGTGCGGATCTCTTCGAGCGAGTGATCCAAGACGCTCCGCTCAGCACCTGAATAGTCCACCGGCGCTTCGGGCATGTCGACCGGCGTGAAACCCGCGAAGACGGTGCGAAAGACGTCGGCCGGGCTCAAGGTCACCGCGGCGGTCGATCCGTCTGGTCGGTAGCTCATCGCCTTCCAGTTGTTCGCGGACGTCGAGACCGAGGCCGTGATGAGGTGCGGTCCCTCCCCCGGCGCGAGCCCGTCGTAGAGGAACTGATCGAGCGACTGCCCCGACGGGCGCCCGACCGAGTCGTCTGTCGTACGCGCGCCGCAGAGCGCCGTGCTGGCGCCGTAGTGACCTCCGTGCCCCACCCCGTTCGCCATGTTCGCCCAGTGATCGATCCCCTCGATGACCGTTACCTTGTCGCGCAGCGGGTGCCCCTGAAGCGGACGCAGGAAGGAGCGGTCGTAGTCGAAGTTGAGCGCGGACAGCGCCATGTCCGTCGCGGTCGGCATACCGCCACCGGGCATCTGCGGGCGCCAGAACGGGACATCGGTCCCGTGGCCCGTACGCACCGCGAGGAAGCGAACGGGGACGTCGGTGTCTTGCGCGACCGCGCGCGCGAACTTGAACGAGTTGGCGATCGGCAGGGTGAGCGCGGCGCCCGCGAGCCCCCGCAAAAAATGACGTCGCTTCATCACTCGCCTCTTCATGGAGTGCTTCTTCATGGAGTGCTTTGGGGGAGGCTTCTTCATGGTTCGCTCCTGACGCGCTCAATGAACCCAGGGTGGGAGACGAACGCGAGCACGAACTCCTCGAGTGAGTAGTCCGCGCTGGCCATCGCGTCGTAGGCGGAGTTCGTCCAGGCGATCAAGCGCGCGGTCCCGAGGTCGGCGCCCACCATGAAGTGAGCGAAGCGCCGCGCGAAGCAATACTGGAACTCGCCGCTCTCGACGAGCGCGCGGGAGAGCTCCGCGCCCGAGGAAACCTCGCCGAGATCGGGAACGAGCGCCGCGGTGTCCACCATGTGTCCGTCGGGGTAGTGCGTGCGCACTCGACCGAGCGAGTCAAACATCTCGAACGCCAAGCCGATCGGATCGGGAACGGAGTGACAGTCGCGGCAGAGCGGCGCCATCCCGCGCGCGTCGACGATCTCGCGCACAGTCGGATCCTCGCCGACGAGCATCATGAGCTCGTCTTCGAGATCGAGGTCCGATGGCGGGGAGATGTCACGGCAGAGCGCGTGGAGGTAGACCCCCATTCCGCGCCGCACGACGTACTCCTCTTCTGCCGAGCCGCGCGCGGTCAACCACGCGGCTTGCGTCAAGAGCCCTGCGCGTTCGCTCGGGTCGTGCTCGACCCGCGCGAGACCGGACCCCGGGTGAGACACGCCGTAGTGCTCTGCGAGCTCGGGGTTCACCCACGAGTGACTCATCGTAAAGACATCATGAAGCGAACCGCGCTGCTCGATGACGACGCGCTTGACGTACTCGTTGAACTCTTCGCGCATGGACTCCGCGAGGCTCGGCGAAGCGCCCGCGATCTCGACCTGGCTGTCGAACTTGTCCATCCCGAGCCACTCCCAGAAGAAGCGCTGAAACACGACCGTCGACCGATCCATCAAGCGCGCCGCCTGCGCGCGGCGCTCCGCGGGGTCACGCAGTCGACCCGCTTCCGCCGCTTCGAGCAGGGTCTCGTCGGGCGCCTCATCCGTGAGCGAGAAGGCCAAGAGCGTCGCGATCTCGTGGTCACGCAAGAGGACGATCGACTCTCCGTCGCGGGCGTCTCCGCTCGTCATCTCGTCGGTCGCTTCACCGAGCTCTGTCCGGTAGATGAAGCGCGGCGAGATCAAGATGGCCTGCACAAGCGAACGGAACGCGTAGCTCGGGTCGTGCTCCGCGGCGATGTCATCAAAGAGCATCTGCAGCCTGGCGCGCTCATCGGCGCTCGCCGGGCGGCGGTACGCTCGCGTCGGGAACCAGGTCAGGAAGGACTCCACGCAGGCGCGATCCACGGTCGCGCAACCCGCGACGTCCTCCACGTTCTCCTCGGCCCACTCGGCGTAACCGATCGCGAGCGCGTTGAGCTGCGTCGCGGTGGTGCGGTCGATCGCCCCGTTCTCCGCGATGTTGGTCAACCCGTGCGCACCGTTGCTGCCCGCGATGGCCCCGAGCATCGGCGCGTCTTCGCCGAAGAGCGCCGTGATCTCGTTGTCGTACTGTAACGGCGTGAGCCGCCAGACCCGAGCGCGGAGGCGACGCTCCACGGGTTCGGGACCCGCTGGGTCACCCGGTCCGCCCGGATCTCCGGGGTCGCCTGGGTCTCCAGGATCGCCGCCCCCTCCTCCACCTCCGCCGAAGCGTCGCGGGAGGTCACGGGGATCACGATTCTCTGGCGAATCGATCTGACCCTGACACCCGAGGACCAAGATCAGCGCGAGGAGAACGAGACGCATACTGAACGGTACTGGGAGATCTCGATGGATCTCCTTACGGTCAGAGCGCTTGACGCCCTGATCCGCGGTGTGGACGCTTTACCTGTGACGGACCACCCCTTCTTCTTCACCTGGAGCCCGCAAGCGACTTACCGACCCACCGTTCTTCACGGCGGCGAAGGTGTGTACCTCGACACTGACGACGGACGGTTCCTGGATATGGGTGCGCTCGTCTATCAAGCGAACGCGGGCTACGCGCACCCGAAGATCGTCTCTGCGATTCAGTCGCAAGCTGAGCGCTTGTGCTTCGCGATGCCTGGCGCGGTCTACCCCGAGAAGACGGAGCTCGCGCAGAAGCTCCTCGCGCACGCGCCTCCAGGCTTCACCAAGGTCTTCTTCACGCTCGGCGGATCGGACGCGAACGAGAACGCGCTGAAGATGGCGCGCATGGTGACCGGCCGTTACAAACTCGTGAGCCGTTACCGGAGCTACCACGGCGCGACGATGGGCGCGGTGACCGCGACCGGAGATTGGCGACGCGTCGCGGTCGAGCCAGGCATCCCGGGCGTGGTGCACGTGATGGATCTCGATCACGGCGTCGAGGGCACCCAGATCCCGCGCGTGCTCGAGCTCGAGGGCAACGTCGGCGCGGTGCTCCTGGAGTCCATCGTCGGCGCGAACGGCGTCCTCATTCCCTCGCCTGACTACTTCGCGAAGGTCCGCGCGGCCTGCGACGCGCACGGCGCCATGATGATCGTCGACGAGGTCCTCGTCGGGTTCGGCCGGACCGGCAAGTGGTTCGGCATCGAGCACTGGAAAGACGAGAACGGTGAAGCGATCGTCCCGGACATGATCACTTGCGGCAAAGCGATCACGGGCGGCTACGCGACGCTCGGCGCGGTCCTCGTTCACGAGCGCGTCGCGCAGCGCTTTGAAGAGCAGTGCTTGGTCACCGGCATGACCCACTACGCGCATCCCCTCAACGTCACCGCGGCGCTCGCCACGCTCAAGGTCTACGAAGACGAAAAGCTGATCGAGCGCGCCGCGACGCTTGAAGCGCCGTTCCGCGCATCGCTTGAGCGCATGCGCGAGAAGATGCCCGACCTCATCACGGCCAACCGCGTCCGCGGTTTGATCTCAGGGACCGATCTCACGTTCGATGCGGACGGCATGAACCGCCTCGACGAAGAGCTCCGCAAGCGCCGCGTGATGACGCACCTCAAGCGCCGCGTCAACGCGCTGGTGCTCTCACCGCCGCTGAGCATCTCGGAAGACGAGCTCGCGGACGGGATGGCGCGGGTCGAAGAGGCGCTCGAAGCGGTTCGTTAACCAAAGACCAAGATGAGCAAATGAACGAGGCACGCGATGTGTGCGCCTTGACCCACGACGAACACCAGCGTGCGCCAAGGCTGGAGCTTCATCGCATAGGTGATCGTGTGAAGCAGCCGCGCGACGCAAAACATCGCACAGTAGATGAGCGTGAACTTCTCGCTGCCGCCCGCGAGGACAAAGGCCAAGCTCACGACCAAGAAGAACGGGATGTTCTCGAGGTCGTTGCCCCACACCCGCTGAAAGCGCGTGACCATTTCGTGCGGCTCGGTCGCTTCGCCTTTGGCGAAGAAGCGCGCGTCTTCTGGCAACGCGAAGCGCTTGGACTGGAGACGGAAGAACGCCTGCGCATTCGAGTTGAGCAGGATGGTCTTGCCGATCAGGAACGCGAGGGAGGCGCACCAGATCGCGAAGGTCGGGTTATCCGCGAGGTTCATGGGGTCACGCTAGGACTGTCGCGGCCATCTGAACAGCATGGATGCGTCGTGATAGAACGGCGCCATGCCTACGAAGGTTTGTGAGAGCGTCCAAGCGGCGCTCGCGGACATGCAGGACGGCGCCTCGATCATGGTCGGCGGCTTCGGTCTCTGCGGTAACGCGGAAGCGCTCATCACCGGTGTGCGTGACAAAGGGGTCAAGGACCTCACCCTGATCAGCAACAACGCTGGGAGCATGGGGAAGTACCTCGCGACCTGGCTTCAGCACGGCCTCATCTCGCGGATCTTCTGCAGCTACGTCGGGAACAACCAAGACCTGCACGCCGCCATGAAAGACGGTTCGGTCGAGGTGAACATCACACCCCAAGGAACGCTGGTCGAGCGTATGCGCGCAGCGGGCGCCGGTATCGCGGCGTTCTACACGCCGACCGGCGCGGGTACGGTCGTCGCCGACGGCAAGGAGACGCGCACGTTCAAAGGTCGTGAGTACATCTTGGAAGAGGCGCTCCACGCGGACTACGCGCTGATCCGCGCGCGCCGCGTCGATCCCTTTGGCAACGTCCGCTTCTATCGGACCGCGCGAAACTTCTCGCCCATCATGGCGACCGCCGCGGCCACGACCATTGTCGAAGCCGATGAAGTCGTCCCGCTCGGCGCGATCGATCCTGATGACGTTCACCTTCCCGGCGCCTTCGTGCAGCGCGTCGTTCATGTGCCGGAACACGAAGACCCGATCGAGAACCGGATGACGCGACCACGGCCGGAAGGGGTGAACTGAGATGCCTTGGGACAAACAAGCGATGGCCAAGCGCGCCGCACAAGAGGTCGAGGACGGCGCGATCGTCAACCTCGGGATCGGGCTGCCGACCCTCATCCCGGACCACATCGGCGACAAGCAGGTCTGGCTACAGAGCGAGAACGGGATCCTCGGGATGGGCCCGTTTCCCTACGCCGGCGACGAGGACCCGCAGATCATCAACGCGGGCAAGCAGACCGTCACCATCGCGACCGGCGGCTCGTGCTTTGACTCCCTTACGAGCTTCACGATGATCCGCGGTGGACACGTGGATCTCGCGGTCCTCGGGACCATGCAAGTCGCGCAAAACGGCGACCTCGCGAACTGGTCGATCCCGGGCGGCAAGACCATGGGGATCGGCGGCGCGATGGATCTGGCGGCCGGCGCCAAGCGCATCATCGTGCTCACGCGTCATGTTACGAAGAAGGGCGACCCCAAGCTGCTCGAAGCGTGTACCTATCCGCTCACCGCCCAAGGTGTCGTCAGCCGGATCATCACCGACCTAGGCGTGTTTGATATCCGCGCGGACCACGACGGCTTCGATATCGTCGAGCTCGCCGAGGGCGTGTCCGAACAGGAGGCCCAGGCGAAGACCGGCGCGAAGCTGACGCGTGGCGCCAACGCAGAACGCTAACGACGTCGTCGCGAGACGAGCGCGATCCCCAAGCACACCACGACGACCGGGAACGAGCTGGTGTTGTTGCTCGGCTGGACCGCGCAGAACGCGCCTCCGGTAACCCCGCCGAGGGTCGGATCCAAGCAGACGTTTCGTTCTTGGTCGCAGAGGCCGATCCGGCAGTCACCGTTCTGGACGCACTCCACGCACGTCATCGTCTCAGCGATGCAGATAGGCGTGGTTCCTCCGCATCGCGTTTCGCCACACTCCATGCCGTCGGGCGCGCGAACGCACTCCATCACATCGGGGTCACAGACGAACCCAGCTGCGCAATCGCGATCGTCCGCGCAGGCGGCGGGGACGTCCTCGCACACCGAGTCATTGCAGACGCCATCGTCACACTGACCGTCGTCCGTACACTCGACACAGCGGTCGAGCGCGTCGTCGCAGAAAGGCGTATCGCCGGCGCAGTCATCGTCGTCGACACAGCCCGCGGGCGGGTCTTCGCAGACGCGAGCGTCGCTGCACACGCCGTCATCGGGACAGTGGTCGTCAGCGGTGCACTCGACGCAGAGGTTGAGCCCGTCATCGCAATAGGGCGCCGTGACCGGACAGTCCGTGTCGCTCGCGCAGGTGTCGTCCGGTTCGACCTGACACAGCGCGCTGCACCCGTCCCCCGCGTCCGTGTTTCCGTCGTCGCACATCTCGCTACCGGTGACATAGCGGTCCCCGCACACCTGGAGCCAATCGGGTGTTCCGTCCCCGTCTTCATCTTCGACGGTGGCTGGTTCGAGCGGTGCGCTCCCCGATGCGTCCGGATCGAAGGCGTCGTCGAGCCCGTCGGCGTCCTCGTCTGTTCCCAGCGCCGCGCTCTCGCCATCGAGGCTCCCATCGCCATCGCGATCGAACGCCTCCACCGTGTCGGAGAGCCCATCGCCATCGCTGTCTGTATCGAGGTAGTCGGCGACTCCGTCGTCATCGGTATCGACCGGTTCTCCGACGAGACCTCGGGGACACTGGCCCTCCGCGTTCACCATCGCGCATCCATCGAGCCGTCCGTCGCTGTTCTCGTCGGCGGCAGCGGACTCGAACGCGTCCGTGATGCCGTCACCATCGGCGTCAAGGTCCAGGTAGCTCGGGATCCCATCGCCGTCACCATCGACCCCGCGGCAGCTCTCATAGACCGCGACGTCATCGAGGAAGTTTGCGGAACCGCCCGCGGGGCCCGCGCTCTCGAAGGCGACGATGGTCGAGGCGCCCGTCGCAACGAAGGACGAAGAGTAATGGGACCACGCGCCGACGTCGGTCGTGACCGCGCGGAGGACGCCGTCATCCGCGTGTACCGCCAAAGTCTCCGGCTCCCTGCGGCCACGATGCGCGAAACGAATCGAGTAGAGCCTCCCGGACGTCGTCGCGACGGTCTGAGAAAGCGTCGCGGGCTCAGTCCCGTTGACCTCTGCGTGATGAGAGCCGTCGCTGGATTCGACCCCCCGGTGGCCGCTGTCCCAGAGCTCGATCAGGTTGTCGCCAGCGGACGTTGACCAACCCGCGACGCTTCCTTCGGGGACAAGGCGGAACGCCGCGGCTCCCGGCACGCCAGGCATCTCGAAGCTGCCGTTTGCGACGAGGGTCGTCCCATCTCCGCACAGGCGAGAGATCCCGGAATCAATCGACGTCTCCAGCTCGTTCATCAGCCCATCGGTTCCGACCTCGGCGTCACCGCGCCCGTCGCCGTCGGTGTCCAACGCGCCAAAGCCGGCTTCGACGATGTCGTCGAGCCCATCGTTGTCACTGTCGAGGTCGAGCGCGTCGACGACGCCGTCGCGGTCGGAATCAACAAGGCCATCGCCTTCTGCCCAATCTGGGATCCCGTCGTTGTCGTCATCCAGGTCCGCACGGTCCAAGACACCGTCGAGGTCGCTGTCGGTCTGTGCCAGCGCGTTCGCGCAAACGAGCGACTGGGCAACAAGACCGGCGCAGAGGAAAAGGAGGCTGTTGAGTCGCATCTCTTTGCTTTGCATGGAGTCGATCAGCTTAATCGCCAAGCGAGACCTCGGCCATGGGGGTTGAACGGGAGTTGCTTACAAAGTGAGCTGTTCGGGACACGCGTGTACGTCAGCGAACTCCTTAAACGAAACGAAGCGCGCCGTTTCCAGCGCGCTTCGTTCACGTTCTCAACGCTCGCTTATCGGCGTCGTCGCCAGGCGATCGTCAGGCCCGCGAGGACGAGGAAGATCGGCGCCGGGGTCTTGCCACCCGGAGCTTGCGTCGCGCAGAGCGCGCCACCCGCGAATCCGCCCTCGGTCGGGTCGATGCACATGTTGGTGCCGGTGTCGCAGAAGCCCGTGGCGCAGTCGCCGTTCTCGACACACTCCACACACTCCATCGCGGCCACGTCGCAGATCGGGGTCGATCCGCCACACTCGTCATTGCTGGTGCATCCCGCGCCGGGCTCGGGCACACACTCCATCGCGCCTACGTCGCAGATGAACCCATCGGGACACTCCGCGTCCTCGGTGCAGCCAATCGGTCCGTCCTCACACATACGCGAAGCGGTGTTGCAGGTTCCGTCCGGACAGTGCGAGTCGTCAGTGCACTCAACGCAGCGGTCGATCGTCGTGTCGCAGATGGGCGTCGCGCCGCTGCAGTCATCGTCGCTTGAGCAGGCCGGGCCTTCGAGGCGACAGGTCGCGGAGCAGCCGTCGCCGTTCACGTTGTTGCCGTCGTCGCACTGCTCCCAGACCGTGACGCCGTACCACGAGGTCGTGGTGCCGTCGCCGCAGACGTCGAGGTAGTCCGGGTTGCCGTCGCCATCCGCGTCGGGGCAGGCGCTCGCATCAGGACACTCTTCTTCGGTCGGGAGACCGTCGTTGTCGTCGTCCGTGTCGAGGTAGTCCGGCGTGCCGTCGCGATCGGTGTCCTGATCGGTCGGGTCTTCGTCGCCGTCGTAGTTCTCGTCGGCGGTCAAGATGCCGTCGTCGTCGTCGTCCGTGTCGAGGTAGTCCGGCGTGCCGTCTCCATCGGTGTCCGGGCAGGTGTCCGCGGCGGGGTCGCCCGGCGGAGGACACTCGACCGCGGTCGGCACGCCGTCCATGTCGTCGTCGAGCGGAGCATCGTCCACGTCGAGGTAATCCGGCGTGCCGTCACCGTCGGTGTCGGGGCACATCGCCGGGTTCGCGCACTCCAAGGAGGTCGCGCCGGTGTCACCGTCGTCGTTGACATCCTGGTAGTCCGGGATGCCGTCGCCGTCCGTGTCCTGCGTCGGCGCCGCGGTGCCACCGTCGTCCGGGTCGAAGGCGTCGTCCAGGCCGTCGCCATCCGTGTCGCTGCCCGTCGGGGTCGCGTCCGGCACGCCGTCCATGTCCGCGTCGTGGCCCTCGGTGCTATCGGGGATGCCGTCGTCGTCGCTGTCGTCGTCGAGCACGTCGGGGGTCCCGTCGCCGTCGGTGTCTACGCAGGGCTGCGCGTCGCACTCGACCGCGTCCGGGATGCCGTCGTCATCGCTGTCGATGTCGAGGTGATCCGGGTCGCCGTTTCCGTCTTCGTCGTTCGCGACGCCGCCCGGCGCTTCGTCCGCGGTCGGGATGCCGTCACCGTCGTCGTCCGGATCTTCGTGGTCGGGGACTCCGTCACCGTCGGTGTCCGGGCAGCTCGCGATATCGCCAGCGCACTCAACATCGTCGGGGATGCCGTCTTCATCGGTGTCCTCAACGGGGCCGTCGACGTCGAGGTAGTCCGGCGCTCCGTCGCCATCCATGTCCGGGCACATCGCCGGGTCGGTGCACTCGCCCGCGGTCGGGACGCTGTCACCGTCGTCGTCGACGTCCTGGAAGTCAGGCGTACCGTCGCCATCGGTGTCGGGCAGCGGCGCAGGGGTCCCGCCGTCGTCGGGATCGAAGGCGTCGTCTAGGCCGTCTCCGTCCGTATCGTTTCCGGTCGGCAGCACGTCCGGCGCTCCGTCCATGTCGTCGTCGTGACCCTCGACGATGTCCTCGATGCCGTCATCATCGCTGTCGAAGTCGAGGTAGTCCGGGGCGTCGTCGCCGTCCGTGTCCGTGCACGCGGTCGGGTCGGGGCACTCCAGAGCATCCGGGAGGCCGTCGCCGTCGCTGTCGGCGTCGAGGTAGTCAGGGGCACCGTCGCCATCGACATCTTGTGTCGGCGAAGGCGTTCCGCCCTGGTCTGGATCGAAGGCGTCGTCGAGCCCGTCTTCGTCCGCGTCCACGCCGCTCGGCGCGGTCTCCGGATCGCCGTCCGCGTCACCGTCGTGCGCTTCGATGACATCCGGGATGCCGTCGTCGTCGCTGTCGAGGTCAAGGTGGTCGGGCGCGCCGTCACCGTCGGCGTCGGGCTCCGGCGCAGGGGTTCCGCCGTCGTCGGGATCGAAGGCGTCATCCAGACCATCACCATCGGTGTCGGTCCCGCTCGGCACGGTGTCTGGAACACCGTCGCCGTTCTCATCCGTCGCCTCGGTCGCGTCCGGCACGCCGTCGCCATCGCTGTCGACGTCGAGGTAGTCCGGCATCCCGTCGCCGTCCGTGTCCGGACAGTCGCTCGGGTCCGCGCACTCCACGTCATCGGGCAGGCCGTCGCCGTCACTGTCCGCGTCGAGGTAATCCGGGGAGCCGTCGCCGTCCTGGTCGGGCGCGGGCGGCTCGGTGCCACCGTCGTCCGGGTCGAAGGCGTCGTCGAGGCCGTCACCGTCCGTGTCGGTTCCGGTCGGCGTCACGTCGGGTGCGCCGTCGCTGTCCGCGTCGTTCGCTTCGGTCGCGTCCGGAATGCCGTCGCCATCGCTGTCCGTGTCCAAGTAGTCCGGGGTGTCGTCGCCGTCCTCGTCAGGCGCGTCGGGCGCTCCGTCGTAGGCGTCGTCGAGACCGTCGCCGTTACCGTCACCGCTCGGCACGATGTCCGGGACGCCGTCGCCGTCCGCGTCGAACGCTTCGGTGCTGTCCGGGACGCCGTCGTCGTCGCTGTCCACGTCGAGGAAGTCGGGCTCACCGTCACCGTCGGTGTCTTGTGTCGGCGCGCTGGTTCCGCCGGCGTCCGGATCGAAGGCGTCGTCGAGGCCGTCACCGTCCGCGTCCATACCGGTTGGCGTGACGTCAGGCTCACCGTTCATGTCGGCGTCGTGACCCTCGGTCGCGTCCGGGACACCGTCGCCATCACTGTCGAGGTCGAAGTCGTTCGGGATGCCGTCGCCGTCCTCGTCGTCCATGGTCTCATCGACATCGAGGATGCCGTCGTTGTCGTCGTCGATGTCGTCCTCGTCTGGGACGCCGTCGCCGTCGTTGTCCGGCGAGTCAACGCACGTCGCGCCGGGCGAGCCCATGGGCGCGTCGCAGTTCGGGATGGCAGCGGTGCAGCCGTTGTCGACGCCGCCCGCAGTGTCGTTGATGCAGGTCACGCAGTTCATCGCGTCCGTGTCGCAGACCGGAGTCGCGCCGCCACAGTCGGCGTCGTTCGCGCAACCCGGTGCGCACTGGTTCGCGCCGTTGCAGAGCTCGCCCGCCGGGCAGTCAGAGCTCGCCAAGCACTCCACGCACGTTCCGGCGTCGCCCATGCTCGCGTCGCAGAAGGGAAGCGCGCCTGGGCAGCCCACGTCGGTCCCCGACGCCATGTCGTTGACGCACTCGACGCAAGTGCCGTCGCCGTCGCAGATGTCTGCGCCACACGCCGCGCCGAGCGCGCGGTCCGTGTTGGCGCACGAGTTCGCGACGCAGAGGTCGCGGGTGCAGTCGTTGCCGTCGTCGCACTGCGCGTTGTTGCGGCACTCGACGCAGGTCCCTGAACCGGTGTCGCAGACCTCGCCGCCGCCGCACTGAGAGTCGTTGAGACACTCCACGCACACGCGGGTCGCGCGGCGCTCGTCGCAGATCGGAGTGGCTCCGCCGCAACCGTCATCCGTGGAGGTACCGCCCACGGTGTTTTCGCAAACGTGGCACTCCGCCGGGGAGAGCGAGTCATCGCAGACGGGCTCGCCCGCGGTGCACGTCGCGTCTCGACCCCCACCAGGCCGCGTGTCCATGCAACCGTCAGGTCCGCAGGTCGCGCTGCAGCCGTCGCCGCTGACGGTGTTTCCATCGTCGCAGCTCTCGGTGCCCGTCGTGTATCCGTCGCCGCAGATCTGAAGCCAGTCGGGAACCCCGTCGCTGTCTTCGTCTTCCGTGCTCGCGGGCGTAATCGGGGTGCTCCCCGCGACGTCCGGATCGTAGGCGTCGTCCAGGCCGTCGGCGTCCGTATCGACGCCGGACGGGGAGCTCTCGCTTCCGCCGAGCGTCTCGTTGCCGTTGGTGTCGAAGGCCTCGACGTTGTCGGTCAGGCCGTCGCCATCGCTATCGGGATCCAGGTAGTCGGGCTGGCCGTCGCCGTCGGTGTTCGTCGGGTCGCCGGAGAGCGCGCCCGCGGCGCACTGGCCAGTCGCCGTGAAGGTGGTGCAGGCGTCCGGGTTTCCGTCGCCGTCTTCGTCAGTGTTGCCCGACTCCAGCGCGTCGGTGATGCCGTCGTTGTCGCTGTCGAGATCCAAGTAGTTCGGGATCCCGTCGCCATCCGGATCCACGTCGCACGCTTCGTAGATCGCCGTGTCGTCGAGGAAGTTTGCGGCGGCGCCATCGGTGGTGCCGTCGAACGCGATCACGGTCGACCCGCCCGTCGCAACGAAGGACGCAGTGTAGTAGGTCCACGCACCTGTACCGGTCATGACCGTACGGAGCGGGGCACCGTTGGCAAGAACGATCGCGGTGTCGACGCCAGTCCGACCCCGATGCGCGAAGCGAATCGAGTAGAGATCACCCGGCGTCGTCGCGACGGTCTGCGTGAGCGCGCTTGGCTCGTTCGCGTTGAGCTCAGCGTGCTGAACGCCCTCGATGGAAGGGACCCCGTTGTGGCCGGTGTCCCAGATCTCGATGATGTTGTCGCTGGCGTCGGTGGACCAACCGGGAACGCTTCCCTCCGGGAAGAAGCTGAACGCGTTGGTCCCGGGGACGCCAGGTGCCTCGAAGCTCGGGTTGGTGAAGAGGTTCGTGCCGTCACCGCAGCGGCGAGAGACGCCCGAATCCGGCGCGGTCTCGAGGGCGTTCATCAAGCCGTTGTCGCCGACTCCACTGTCGCCGCGGCCGTCGCCATCCGTGTCGCGCGCGCCGAAGCCCGCTTCGACGATGTCGTCGATGCCGTCGTTGTCGCTGTCGAGGTCGATCGAGTCAGGAACTCCGTCGCCATCTGAGTCCACGAGCCCGTCGCCTTCGGCCCAATCGGGGATGCCGTCGTTGTCGTCATCGAGATCGGCGACGTCGAAGACGCCGTCACTATCGGTATCCACGCAGGTCGTCGACGCGGTGGTCGGGAAAATCGTGATCGCTTGGTCTTCTTCGAGCGCCGGAACAATGCAGCGCTCCACGGTCACACCACCAGGGAAGGTGACCTCGAGGAGGTAAGGAGTGTCCGGTCCCGCGGCGAGCCCGAGGTGAATGTGGCCCGGTCCGCCGACGCCGTGACCGCTTCCGCCATCGATCTGCGAGATGGGTCCGCCAACGCTCGTGAGCGCGTTCGTGAGCCGCGCGGTCGCGCCGTGCGCTGGGCGCGTGTTCGTCCCCGCGGGGAGCTCCGCTTCCACGATCAGGTAGTCGTCGTTGTTCGTCCCGTTGCGCCAGAGCTGCGACGCGCCGTCAGTGTTCACCGCGAGGTCGAGGTCGCCGTCTCGGTCGTAGTCCGCGAACTGCGAACCCTCACCGTCGCCTGCGCCTGTGATGCCGCGGTTGTTCCGCGTGAACACCCCGGAGCCGTTGTTGAGGAAGAGATGGTCGGTCGTGCTGCTCGACAAGAAGAGATCCATGTCGCCGTCGTTGTCGACGTCACCGCAGGACGCGTCATCGATGTTGCCGCTGATGCCGGAGGCAGGCTGACCGGTCGCGACGAAAGTACGCGGCGAGGTCTGGCGCCAGAACTGGTTGACGCCAGCGTCGGTCCAGAAGACATCGAAGTCGCCATCGTTGTCGATGTCGCAGAGGATCGCGCCGCCCTTGTTGCCGTTGGTGGCCGGCTGATCGAACGTGCCCGCGGTGAAACCGCCCGCGCCGTTTCCGAAGAACATGTCGACGAAGCCGTTCTTTCGCGCGAAGACGTCCTGGTTGCCGTCGCCATCGATGTCACCCACCGCGAGGTAGTCACCGTCGGTCGACGTCGACGGGCCCGGAAGTCCAGGCGCGGCCGCTTGCGTGAAGACGCCCGCGCCATTGTTCTGCATCAAGACCACGCCGTTGTTGTGGTTCTCGAAGAGGAGATCGAGATCGCCATCGCCGTCGACGTCGCTCGCTCCGATTCCCTCGGTGTTGAACACCCGACCCACCCACGCGGTCAGTACGATATTGGGGGCCTGCGTGGCGGTGCCGAACGAGTACGCAGGTGACGCGCCCGGTCCACGGTTGAAGTAGATCTCAGCGCGCTGGTAACGGTTTCGAACGATGTCGAGGTAACCGTCGTTGTTGAGATCCACGAGGAGCGCGGTTCGGTCTTCGGTGTCGGCGAGCATGCCCGCCGCGTGAGTCGCCGTGATGTCTGTGAATGTCGGAGAGCCTGCGCAGTTGCTGCGGAGGATCCGGCTCCGCACGGTGGCGGACTGTGTGTTGATTAAGAGATCGGGACACCCGTCTTCGTTGATGTCACCCCAAGCGAGCCCACCATCCTTATTGGCGGTGAGGGTGCCGGTACCGGCGCTCGTGAATTGCGCGTACGCGGGGGAAGAGACGAGAAGGGCTAACGTGATGAGAGACAACCGTTTCATTAGCCCCAAAGTAGGGGGACAAATTGAGACTTGGCAACACCAAAGGCGTAAAATTCCTTGGAACCATGATCTCCACTACATTTCAGGGGAATTTCGGTCTTACCGACCACGAGTGGGTGGTGTTGGCGGACGCCTTCAGAGCAATCGCTTCTCGCCCTGGGACTGGTATCGTCCGCTCATGCTTCGCTTTCGCTCCGTTTCTGTTTCGCTCGCGCTCCTCCTCGTTCTTGGACTTGGGTGTGGAGAGGACGACAACCCCGCCACTCAGATTGTGCTCACGGTCGACACGACGCTGAGCGTGCCTGGCCAGATCGACGCGGTTCGACTGGACGTCACTGGCGGCATGGCGCCCCAAGAGCGTTTTCAAAACCTTCCGTCCGACGGCGACCTCCCGCTCGTGCTGGCGCTCTCTCAACCAGAGGGCGAAGCCACGATGCTGGAGCTCACGATTCGGGGACTCAAGGGTGGCGCAGGTGTCGTGGAGCGACGTGTTCGCACGATGTTCGTTCCCGAAGAGAGCCGCTCGCTTCATGTTGTGCTCGCGCGTGAGTGCGCGTCGCTCGACTGCGGCGGCGACACGTGCGGCAACGACGGGACCTGCACGTCGGTCGACGTCGGAACGCTCGCGGGCTTCGACGGAACCACGCCCGGTCGCGTTGATGCCGGTGAGCCCTGCGAAGGTCCGGACATCTGCGATGGTGAGGACAATGATTGCGACGGCATGATCGATGAGGTCACGGCAGACCTTTGCCCGAGCGCGGCGGGTGTCCTGACCGGGACGTGCATCGAAGGCACTTGCACTGTGATGTCGTGTCAGTCGGGACAGAGCGACTGCAACGGAGCGTATGGCGACGGCTGTGAAGCCGAGACCGCCAACGACAAGGAGAACTGCGGCGAGTGCGGCAACGTCTGCCCGGGCGCGGGTGTGTGCTCCGCGGGAGCGTGCTCCCCGCCGGGGTGGGCGCGGTCGATCGGCGCCGGCATGAGCGCTGAATCCGAGACCGTGTCCGCCATTGGCCGCGACACCGCGGGCAACCTGTACATCGCAGGTAGCCTCTCGGGGAACTCGCGCGTGGGCGACGATCCGATCGCGGGAGGCGGCTCTGCCCGAGAAGCGTTCATCGCCAAGTTCGCGCCCACCGGCGCGTTCGTGACCGCGATGCGCGTCGCGACTTTTTCGAGCGTGCGGGACATGCACATCCGCGGAGACAACATCTTCGTCGTGGGTCGCTTCCGCGACACGGGCAACTTCAACCCGCTCGGGGAGGAGGCGGTGATGTTCTCGTCGGCTGACGACAGCGACATCTTCATCGCCCAGTACAACACCGACCTTCAGGTCGTCGCGGCGCGCGCGTTCGGCAGCCTCACCAACGACGAGGCGCACTCGATCGTCGCCACCAGCGATGCAGCGATCGTGGTCGCGGGAACGCTCACCGGGCCCGCTTCCGTGGACGGCATGAGCTTCGTCGCGGGCGGCTTTGTCGCGCGCTTCCGTATCGACGCCGAGCTCTCTGGCCCGAGCCACCTTCGGTCTCTCGGAGACGCGGTCCAGATTCGAGACCTCGCGGTCGACTCAGGTCAGAACGTCTACATGGTCGCGGACTACATGGGGACCGCTTCGGTAGGCGGCGACGCTTTCACTGGCGCCGGCAGCATCGTCGCGTCGTTCAACGGAACGACGGGTCACCGATGGTCACGCGCATACAGCGCAGCCGACGGATTCGTAAAGGTCTCCGCCGTCGCGACAGACGGCACCGGGGTCTACCTAGGCGGTCCGTTCCGTGGTCGCCTCGGGTTCTCGGCGGGCCTCACTTCGGGCTCGATGCAGGACGCCTACGTCGTCGCGGTCTCGGCGGACACAGGCGCGACGCGTTGGGCGGAGCACATCGCATCCCCGTTCGCGGCCAATGTCGAAGACATCAAGGTCGACGCGGCGCGCCGCGTTTTTGTCAGCGGCAGCTCCATCGACGGCCTCAGCATTGGCGCCTTCGGCCACTCGATCTCTGGCACCACCGGCTTCCTCGCGGCCTTGGCCCAGAACGCGAGCCGCACCAACGTCGACAACGTGCGCGGAATGCCGCGCGGAAACGCGGCCAGCGACGTCATCATCTCGACTCTCGACATCGCTGAAGACGTCTCCTGCGCCGGAGGCACCTTCACTTCATCAGCAGACCTCCTCGCGCCGATCGACTCGGCGAGCGCGCGTCTCGGCGTCGGCGGCTCGGTCTCCTCGCTCATGGGGAGCGACCTCTTCATCATGTGCTTCGAGACCAGCGCGCTCGAGTAGTCCTCTCGGCTGAGAAACTAGCGACGCCCGAATTTTGAGAACAGCTCGTTCGCGTCGGGGATCTCTTGACAGGTCGGCACCTCAGTGTTCGATTGACACCATGAAGATCACCGAGGTGTACCGCCCCTCGCTCTCCCTTCTCACCGACCTCTACCAGCTGACGATGGCGCAGGGGTACTGGCGGCAAGGGCTCGCCGAACGTCGCGCGTGCTTCCATCTCTTCTTCCGCCGGAACCCTTTCCGCGGTGGCTACGCGATCACCGCTGGTCTCGCGGATGCGATCGCGTACCTCGATGACGTGAAGTTCAGCGACGATGACGTGGCGTACCTGGCCGAGCTCAAGAACAGCGACGGCTCCCCGCTCTTCGACCCCCCGTTCCTCTCACACCTCGCGACGCTTGAATGGTCCCTCGACATCGACGCGATGCCCGAGGGAACCCTCGCCTTCCCGCACGAGCCCTTGGTCCGCGTCACCGGGCCGCTCCTGCAAGCGCAGATCGTGGAGACGCCGCTCCTCAACATCATCAATTTTCAGACGCTCATCGCGACCAAGGCCGCGCGCATCTGCCGCGCCGCGCGAAGCGAAAACGGCGAACAAGAATCGGTGCTCGAATTTGGGCTGCGCCGCGCCCAGGGGATCGACGGTGGACTGGCCGCGACCCGTGCGTCCTTCGTCGGCGGCTGTAGCGCGACGAGCCACGTCTTGGCCGGAAAGCTCTTCGGGATCCCGGTCCGCGGAACTCACGCGCACGCTTGGGTCACCGCGTTCGACACCGAGCTCCAGGCGTTCCGCGCCTACGCCGAGAGCATGCCGAAGAACTGCGTCTTCTTGGTCGACACCTACGACACGTTGAAGGGCGTGGAGAACGCCGTGACCGTGGGCCGGGAGCTGCGCGAACAAGGCCACGAGATGGTCGGGGTCCGGCTCGACTCGGGCGACCTCGCGGCGCTGTCGATCGGAGCCCGGCGCATCCTCGATGAGGGCGGTTTCCCAAACGCAAAGATCGTCGCGAGCAATGACCTCGACGAACACAAGATCACGGAGCTCAAGGCGCGCGGCGCGAAGATCACGGTGTGGGGGATCGGCACTCGTCTGGTCACAGCGCACGACCAGCCCGCTCTCGGCGGGGTCTACAAGCTCGCTTGCGTTCAAGACGCGGAAGGGACGTGGCAGCCCCGCGTCAAGCTCAGCGAGCAAGCCATCAAGGTGAGCGTGCCAGGGGTTCAGCAGGTGCGACGTTTTCGCCGAGATGACAAGCTGGTCGGCGACATGATTTACGACACCCGAACGGGTCCCTCCAGCGACGCCGTCCACCCGGAGGACCCGAGCGTGACGCGTTCCCTTGAAGGCACGCATGAGGATCTGCTCCAGCCCATGATGCGCGCGGGCGAGGTCATCGGCGCGCTCCCGACGCTCCCTGAAATTCGGGCGCGCGCGCTCCAGGCGCTCCAAGAGCTCCCTGAAGAAACCGCCCGCAACAACGAGCCCGTCCCGTACTTCGCCGGCGTCGAGCGCGGTCTCTCCGCGTTGCGTGACCGCCTGCGGACGGTGAAGGGACGCGCGTGATGCTGGTCTTCTCGACAGAACGCTACGCTTACCTGGCTGACGCGCTCTGCGCGAAACCTGGATTCGCCCCGGGCACCATTGACCGGCGAACGTTCGCAGACGGCGAGCGGTACCGACGCATCGTGACCTCGGCCTCGGGCGAAGACGCGGTTCTGGTCGGCGGCACGGTCGACGAGGCCGACACGCTCGAGATCTACGACCTCGCGTGCGCGCTGGTGCACCGCGGGATCCACACGCTCACTTTAGTGATCCCTTGGTACGGCTATCAGACGATGGAGCGCGCCGTAAAGCGCGGCGAGGTGGTGGTCGCGAAGACCCGCGCGCGCTTGCTCTCCTCGATCCCGATCGCCGGTTCCGGAAACCGGGTCGTCATGATCGACCTCCACGCCGAAGGCATCCCGCACTACTTCTCCGGGAGCATCCGCCCGATTCACGTCTACGCGAAACCGATCACGCTTCGATTGATTCGTGATCTCGGCGGTGATGCTTTTGTGCTCGGCGCGACCGATGCTGGCCGCGCCAAGTGGGTCGAGTCCCTGGCGAACGATCTCGGCGTAGACGCGGGGTTTGTCTTCAAGCGCCGCGACGAGTTGAACCAAACATCGGTGACCGCGCTCGCCGGCAACGTCACCGGCAAGAACGTCGTCATCTACGACGACATGATCCGTACCGGCGGTTCGCTCATCGGCGCCGCCCGGGCGTACCTCGAAGCGGGGGCTCGGAGCTGCGCCGCGGTCTGCACCCACGGCGTGTTTCCCGGCGACGCGGTGGAACGGATTCAAGCGTCCGGGCTCTTCACCAAGATCGCGTGCACCGACACCTACCCCCGCGCGCGCGACATCGCCGCTGCCCGCGACGACAACTTCCTCCGCGTCGACACCGTCGCGGATCTGATCGCTGAGTTCCTCAAACCCGGTTCACACGGGAGGCTGCCATGAGAGTCGTTATGGGCGTGGGCGTCTTGAACCAGACGCCATTCGATTGGGCTCGGAATGAGCAGAACATTGTGGACGCGATTGATGAGGCGCGACGGCGCGGCGTCACGGTCCTCTGCCTCCCGGAGCTCTGCGTCACCGGCTATGGCTGCGAAGACATGTTCCACTCGGCGGGGGTGCAGCGCGAAGCCTGGGCGTCGCTCGAGCGGATCGCGAAGTACACAAACAACATGATCGTGACCCTCGGCCTCCCGGTCGAGCTTCGCGGTGGCATCTACAACTGCGCCGCGCTCCTGGTCGACGGTGAGATCGAAGGCCTGGTCGCGAAGCGCTTCCTCGCGGGTGACGGGATCCACTACGAGCCGCGATGGTTCAAGCCGTGGCCGGAGGGCGAGGTCGCGGAGCTCACGCGCGGAGGACGGCGCGTGCCGATGGGTGACCTCTCGTTCGACGTCGGCGGGCTCATCTTTGGCTTCGAGATCTGTGAAGACGCGTGGGTGGCGCACCGCCCCGGCGCGCAGCTCAGCCTCCAGGGTATCGACGTCATCGTGAACCCCAGCGCGAGTCACTTCGCGTTCGGCAAACAAGACGTGCGGCGGCGCTTGGTCCTCGAGGGCTCGCGCGCTTTCGGCGTCACCTACCTCTACAGCAACCTGCTCGGTAACGAATCCGGGCGCGCGATCTTCGACGGGGGCGGCATGATCGCGTCCGCCGGCGCGATGCTCGCCGAGACCCCTCGCCTCTCCTTCGGTCGCTTTCACGTCGCGACCAGCACGATCGACATCGACTACGCGCGGCTTCAGCGTTCTCGCACGGCCAGCTTTCGACCCGACGCCGGAGGCGACGATGGTCTGCGCGAGATCGCGTTCACCTACCCGGACGTCGAGCCGACCCGCTGGGCGCCGATCACGCCGACCGATTTCAGCAAAGAAGAAGCGTTCACCCGCGCCGTCTCGCTCGCCCTCTTCGACTACCTCCGCAAGAGCTGGTCGCAGGGCTATGTCGTCTCGCTGAGCGGCGGCGCGGATTCGGCGGCGTGCGTCTGCCTGGTTCGCGCGATGGTCGAGATCGCGATCGACCAGCTCGGGGTCGACGGAACGCTCGCGCGCTTGTCCCACATCAAGGCGCTTGAGGGGGCGACAGACGCGGATCAGATCACTGGCGCGCTGCTCACCACCGCTTACCAAGCGACCCGAAACAGTGGACCGGTGACGCGTCACGCCGCCAAGGCCGTCGCGGAAGGCGTCGGCGCGAAGCACTACGAGATGGACATCGACTCGCTGGTCGAGGGCTACACCTCGCTCATCGAGAAAGCGCTCGCGCGAGACCTCACCTGGGAGACCGACGACATCACGCTCCAGAACATCCAGGCACGGGTCCGAAGCCCGAGCATCTGGATGATCGCGAACACCGAGAACAAGATCCTGATCTCGACCAGCAACCGATCAGAAGCGGCGGTCGGGTACGCGACAATGGACGGAGACACGAGCGGCGGCATCTCGGCGATCGCCGGCATCGACAAAGCGTTTCTCCGTCAGTGGCTCCGCTGGATGGAAAAGGAAGGCGTTCCGTCCGCGGTCCCCGCGCTCTCGGCGGTGAATGAGCAGCAGCCCACCGCGGAGCTCCGTCCCCAAGAGGAATCCCAGACCGACGAGGGTGACCTCATGCCCTACCCGATCCTCGACGCGATCGAGCGCGTGGCGATCCGCGATAAGAAGATGCCGCGCGAGGCGTACCGCATGATGCGCGTCGAGTATCCCGACATCGCGCCCGCGCAGCTCAAGCTGTGGGTCGAGAAGTTCTACAAGCTGTGGTGCCGCAACCAGTGGAAGCGTGAGCGCTACGCCGCGAGCTTCCACCTCGACGACAAGAACCTCGATCCCAAGACGTGGTGTCGGTTCCCGATCCTCTCGGGGGGTTACCGCAAAGAGCTCGCTGCGCTCCGCGCTTCGGACGAGTAACGATGCGCCACAAAATCGCGGTGACGGTCGACTGCGCGGTCTTTGGTCTCGACCAAGATGGGCTCAAGATCTTGTTGATCAAGCGCGGGATCGCTCCCTTCAAAGGAAGGTGGGCGCTCCCAGGCGGGTTCGTCCGGCGTGAGTCAGTCGAGGAAGCGGCGCGTCGTGAACTTAAAGAGGAGACCGGTCTCGACGGCGTCTTCCTCGAGCAGCTCTACACCTTTGGTTCCGTTGACCGCGATCCCCGGCAGCACACCGTGACGGTCGCTTGGTACGCGCTCACCCACATCGCGGCGGTCCAAGCGGCGACCGATGCCTCCTCCGCAGCGTGGTTCGCGGAAGACGAGCTCCCCAAACTCGCGTTCGATCACCAAGCGATCTTCGACGTCGCGCGCGAACGTCTCCGCGGTAAGGTGCGCTACCGACCGATTGGCTTCGAGCTGCTCCCCAAGCGCTTCACGTTGACCGAGCTCCAGCGTCTCTATGAGGTCGTGCTCGGGCGCGACCTCGACAAGCGGAACTTCCGCAAGAAGGTGCTCGCGATGGACTTCCTGGTCGACACCGGCGAGCTCGAACGAAACGTCCCGCGGCGACCCGCGCGCCTCTACCGTTTCGATCGTCGCAAGTACCGCGCGCTGGAGCGTGGCGGATTCGAGATGTGGGTCTGAGCGTGAGCAACGCGGAGAGAGGGAACGTGATGAAGGCGCTGATCTTGGTCGATATCCAGAACGACTTTATGCCCGGCGGCGCGCTCGCCGTGCCGCGAGGAGACGAGGTGATCCGCGTCGCGAACACCCTCATCGCTGACCATCGCCGTGACGGCGCGCTCGTCGTCGCGACCCAAGACTGGCACCCCGCGAACCACGGCTCCTTCGCGAGTCAAAACGAGGGGCAGAACGCCGGCGACCTGCACGAGCTCGATGGATTGCCACAGGTCATGTGGCCAGACCATTGCGTTCAAGACACGTCCGGCGCGGACTTTGTCGACGGGCTCTCCCTCGGCGACGCGGAGGTCTTCCGCAAGGGCACCGACGTACAGGTCGACAGCTACAGCGGCTTCTTCGACAACGGCAAGCGCGGCGCCACGGGGCTCGACGCCTGGCTCAAGGCGCGCGAGGTCTCCTCGCTCACGATCTGCGGCGTCGCGACGGACTACTGCGTGAAGTTCACCGCGCTCGACGCCCGCGCGCTTGGCTACGACGTGCGGCTCATCCTGGAGGGATGTCGCGGCGTCGAGCTCGCGCCCGGAGATTGTGCGCGCGCGATCGACGAGATGCGCGCCGCCGGCGTCGTCGTCGTTTAGCGGCCCGCGCTTGAGGCGAGAAGCGAATGGACCCACTCTCTGTCGCATGCAGCCCGGAATGAGCACGCGGGGACGATGAGCGCGGAGTCCATTCTCTCGCGCGGCGGCGGAACCGGTGATTTCACGACCGCGCGGATCGGTTGGCTGATCCAGCTTCGCTGGTTCGCGATGAGCGGCGTACTGATCGCGAGCGCGTTCTCCGCGACCGGCTACTTCGGCCCGGTGGCCTGGCCCGTGCTGACCTGTGTCGGCGCCGTCGGGCTGATCTACAACTTTGCGCTTTGGCGACGTCAGCGCGCCAACCCAACCCGTCGTCGACGCGAATCGCTTCACCAAGCGACGCTCGACCTCGTGTTGCTCACGCTCATCTTGTGGGCCGCGGGCGGGGTCGCCACGCCCTTCATGGGCTTCTACATGTTCCACGTCGCGCTCATCGCGATCCTGGCTGGTCCGCGCAGCACCATCGTCGCGTGCGCCGCCGCGTTCAGCTGCGCGGGCTTACTTGTGATCGCGGACATGATCCCCGCGCTTCAGATCGGTGGATGGGATCCCGTCGCGCCCTGGGACATCGTCGCAGAGGTCAGCGCGTTCATCGCGACCACCGTCGGCGCCGCTTACATCGTCACGCACGCGGTGCGCGAACTGCGGGACCGAGAACGCGCGCTGGAGCAAGCGCGCGATCAGGCGTCACTGGAGTACCAGCTGCTGTCGAACACCCTCGACGAATTGGAAGCAGGGCTCGAGGTCATCGACGAGAACGGCAAGGTTCTCTGGCGGAACAAGCACGCGGAAGAGATCGCGCCGTTCTCGGAAGCCGGACAAGAGTGGGAGTGCCCAGGAGAACGGCGGCCATGCGAACGTGACGCCGGAACGTGTCCCGTCGCCGCTGCGCGGGTCGACGGCGCCTCGGGTCGGTGCCGGTTCGCGCACGCGCCGAGCGAGCGCGTCTACGAGATGCTGGTGTTCCCGCTCGATGAGAAGACCAAGCCACGCGTCATGAATCTCTATGTCGATCGAACGCACGCGACGTTGCAAGAGCGGCGGCTCGTCTTAGCGGAGCGACTCGCGAGCCTCGGACGCGTCGCGCAAGGTGTGGCCCACGAGCTCAACACGCCGCTCGCGACCATCCGCACGCTCGCCGCGGATATGCGCGCCGCCATCAAGGACTTATCTGGAGACGCGGAAGCGGTCGCCGATGTCGAAGAGTCCGCGGAGCTCATCCGCGACGAGACCAAGAGGCTCGGGCGGATCACCCAGGCCCTCCTCGCGGGCGGCGATTTGGTCCGCGCGCGGATCGACGGTCACGTTCCGCTCGCCGCGGTCGTTGAGCGCGCTCGCGCGATCGTGTTCGCGGGCGTTCGCGATGGGCCACCCGTTGTGGTGTGCGACGAGATCGCGGAACTCGAGGTCGCGGTGGATCCAGATCGCTTGATGCAGGTCCTGGTGAACCTCCTCCAGAACGCCTTCGACGCGGTTCGCGAGCGCGACGGAGCGGGGGTCAAGATCGAAGCAACGGTCGAAGGCGACCTGGTCGCGCTCTCGGTCATCGATGAAGGCGAAGGCCTCGAGCCCGAGTTCGAGTCGCGCCTCTTTGAGCCTTTCGCGACCACCAAACCGCCTGGGCAAGGGACCGGGCTCGGGCTCTACACTTCCTATATGCTGGCGCGCGCGATGGGCGGTTCCCTCACGCTTCAAAACGGCGAGACGCAAGGCGCGGTGGCCACGGTTCGGGTCCCCGCGGCGCGCGCCGATGTGCTGCTGTCCGCGAGCGCGCTGACCCAGGAGCGAAGCGCGTGAGCCTCGGTAGCGTACTGGTCGTCGACGATGACGACGCGCTTCGCTTCGCGCTCAAGAAGGCGCTCCGCCGGCTCGGCTTCACGGTCGACGACGTGAGCAACGGGAGCGACGCGGTCGCGCGGCTCCACTCGGCGGAGCCCCCGGACGCGGCGCTCCTCGATCTGCGAATGCACAAGATGTCGGGGCTCGACGTGTTGAAGCGCGTGAGCAACTGCCCAACCAAGATCATCGTGCTGACCGGACACGGGACCGTGCAAGCCGCAGTCGAGGCGATGCGCCTGGGGGCGTTCTCCTTCTTGGAGAAGCCGGTCGACGCGGAAGAGCTCGCCCCGCTGCTGCAGCACGCCATTGGTGAGCGACGCCGCGCGAAGACCGCCGACCCAAACCTCGCCCCGCCGCTCATCGGCGTTTCTGACAAGATGGACGAGGTTCGCCGCTTCATCGACACGGTCGGTCCGACCGACGAGACGGTCGCGATTTACGGCGAGACCGGGACCGGCAAGGAGGTCGTCGCGCGCCACCTTCACTTGTCGAGCGCGCGCAGCGGGCCCTTCGTCGCGATGAACGCCGCGTGTGTCCCGCGCGACTTGTTCGAGAGCGAGCTCTTCGGTCATAAGCGAGGCGCGTTCACTGGGGCGACGAGCGACCGCGCGGGTCTCTTTCGAGAAGCGAACGGCGGTACCCTCTTTATCGACGAGCTCGCCGAGCTCCCGACGGAGAGCCAAGCAAAGCTGCTGCGGACCCTCGAGACCAAGACCGTGCGCGCCGTCGGCGGCCAGCGCGAAGAACCCGTCGACGCGCGCATCATCGCCGCGACCAACCGCGATCTTTGGCAAGACGTGAGCGAAGGGCGGTTCCGCGAGGACCTCTACTTCCGCTTGCAGGTCTTCCCCATCATGCTCGCGCCGCTTCGTGACCGCAGCGATGATGTGCTCCCGCTGGCTAAGCATCTGCTCGAGCGGCTCGGCGCGTCCGCGACCCTGAGCGACGAGGCGATCCGGGCGCTCAGGAAGTACACGTGGCCAGGCAACGTGCGCGAGCTCCTCAACGTCCTGCGGCGCGCGTCGCTCTTCGCTCGCGAGCAAGACATCAGCGGCGACCTGATGCGCAAAATGATCGCGGCCAGCGTTTTCGGACACGCGGGGACCACGTCAGAGCGTTACCGCGAGCCCGGTTCCGAGCCGGGCACCACGGACCTCGCGACGATCGAGCGTCGGCACATCGAACGCGTGCTGGCGGAGTGCGATGGCAACGTCACCAAAGCGGCCTCGGCGCTCGGGATCGACCGGCGAACGCTGCAGCGTAAGCTCAAGGGCTACCAGTAGCGTGGCGTTGAGTCGTCGGAAGCTCGGGTGTCTGGCCGCCGCGCTCATCGGTTCCGCGCTCCTCACGTGTCTGGTCCCCGCGGGCGTCATCGAAGGCGCCTACCAGACCCACGTCGCTGGCTATCGAGGCGTCTGCGGTCCGCACGCTCCGGACATCCCAGAGCACCCGTGCTCGCGCGAGACCTACATCGAGGAATTTTGGGGAGGGTTCAGCGGGATGGGTGTGATGATGATCGGCGTCGTTGCGCTCGGTATCACCGCGCTCTCGCTCGGCGCCTTATGGCTCGTGGCGGGGCTCTTCTTCGCGATCCGAAAGAACCAGACGCGCGCGAGCCCTTGATCGATTCACGTCGGCGATGTGAGCGCCGCTCGGATCTCCTCCGCCGCGACCTCGGGCATCGTCGTCACCACGCTCATCCCGCTCGACAGCTCAAACCCGGCCCCCGACCCTCCACGCGGCGCGACCTCGAGATACCAAAACGCGCGCGGGTCACGCGCGAGCGTTTGCACGGGGAGCCGAAACACCAAGTTGTAGTCACGTCGACTCGCCGCGACCACGGCGCGCAAGATCTCCTGCGCGAAGATCGCGAATCGCGTGACGGTCTCGTCGCTCTCGTCCGCGAACGTCGTCTTGGGATCGCGCAGCGTGATCCAGGTCTCGTAGTTGTGGGTCGGCGCGTAGGGCGTGAGCGCAACGAGCTGATCACGTTCACGGAGCAGGCGTGGCCCGGCTTGTTCGAGCGCGTTCGTCAGCAAGGCGCGCCCTAGGCTCTCGGTCTGCGCGGCGCGGAGCTGCTGCGCGGGTCCAGGAACGACGGAGCCGAGAACCTGCGCGTGGGGATGTGGCTGGCTGCTCCCGGCGCGTTTCCCGCGATTGCGAAAGAGGTTCACCGCGGCGACACCTTCACGCGACGCGATGAACGCAGCGCGATCGCGGTACATCAAGAAGACCGCGGCCATCGCGGCGGGCTCGAGATCGACAAGGTCGACGTCGTGAAGGTCGGACTCGACGATGACCTCGTGGTGACCGCCCGCGGGAACCGAGTGCGCGCTCGGAGGCGGCGGGGACGAGGCGCCGCTCACGAGAGGAAAACGGTTTCGAAACGAGCGAACGCGAAAGCCCGACCCCGCGCGCACGGCGACCACGCGATCCGCCTCGCGCTCGTTCCCCGGACAGAAGGGGCACGGACCAGGCGGACTGGGGAGGCCTCCCGCGCGTGCGCCCACACGAGACAGGTGCCGACGACCCGGAACGAACAATCGCCAGGCCCCCGTCATGGGATCCTGGCGATGTTCTGGGGCCGAACCCAGCTCGAGGTGGGAGCTCAGCTCAGCCGCCGATCTCGCGTTCCTTGAGCGCCGCGAGAGCCTCTTCCAGCTCCGCCATCTCATCCGCCGAGACGTCGTCTTCGGTCTCGACACGTGCGGCGACGGCCGGCGCTTCGTCTTCGATCAGACCCATCGAGCGCTTGAGCGCCTCAAGGTCCGCGTCGGCTCCAGAGGTCGCCTCGAGCTTCGCGAACTTATGCTTGAGCACGTCGCCCGTGTATTCCTCGGCGAGCTCGGCGCTGGCTTCGGCGTTGGCCTCGATCTGGTCGATCTTCTCGGTCATCCGATCGAAGGTCTCGAACGCGCTCGTGTCGGAGAGCCCGCTCATCGTCGACTGGATGCTCTCCATCGCTTCGGCGCGACGCTTACGCGCGATGAGCACGTTCTTCTTGCGCTTGGCCTCTTCGATCTTGTGGTTCAGCGCGCGGAGGGCCGTCTTCAGCTGATCGGTGGCGGCCTTCTGCTTGGACCACTGCTCATGGAGCTGCGACGAGTAGGTGTCGTGCTCCTTCTTACGGTGGAGCGCTTCCTTCGCGAGATTGTCGTCGCCCGCGCGGATGGCCATCATGGCCTTCTGCTCCATATCCTTGGACTCGTTCTTGTGCGAGGCCACCTGCTTGTGGAGCTTCTTCTCGTCCGCGATCGCTCTCGCGACCTGCTTCTTGGCTTCGACGAGCTGCTGGTTCATGTCACGAATGACCTGCTCCAACATCTTCTCTGGATCCTCCGCCTTATTGATGAGGTCGTTGAGGTTGCTCTTGAGGAGCTGCGCGAGTCGCCCAAAGATTCCCATGCTCTTCTCCTTAAGCTGCGGTGCGGTACTGCGCCAGGGTTTGGTAGTGGTTCGTCAGCGCAAGCGAGAAGTCATCGATCGTGCCCTGGAACTCGTTGTAGTCGAGGTTCTCGAGCCGGAGCGAACACGTCAGCACGATCGCGCCACCGGAGATGCCGTACGCGCCGTGCACCATGTCCGCGGCGTTGAACGCCATCAGCTTCTCGAGGAGCTCTCCGAGCTTGTTGACCGTGCTCAGCTCCAGCACCTTGCAGCGAAAGAGGACCAGCTCACCGGTCAAGCTGATGACGATGTTCTCGCCCGAGCTGACCTCGCGAATGAGCCACATGTTTTCCTCGAGCTCCTTGAACGAGAGGTTCGACCTCAACAAAAAGGACTCGATATCTTGGCGCGTGCGCATCTCTTACTCCTAGGAACACCGACCGGGGCACTCTGCTTCCAGGTTGTTCGGCGACGCGCAGGATATTCGCTTTTTCTTGGTCGGTCTATTCGACGAACAAGTCCTGTCACCTTGACGTGAACCCGCGTTCGCCCGTCGGTCTAGGCTTTTGGGGTACGATCGGGTGCTTAAATGAGAAACGTCCGGCAACGCATGCGTTACCGGACGTTCGACTGAGCTGCGTGAGCTTACTTGTTCTCTTCCGCGATGGGGTTCGCCAGCTTCCGGGTCCACAAGATCGCGTCCCGTCGCTCGTCGCCGACCATCACGCCCTCCGCGAGCAGGCCGGTCTTTCGGTAGCCCGCCGCGAGGTACGCGGTCGAGAGCGTGACGTCGTCGCTCGGTCCGAACGAGAACGCCGACACGATGCCGCGACTGGTCAAGAGGTCACCCGCGTGGCGAAGCGCCGCGACCAGAGCGTGAACATCATCGTCCGTCTCTGGAACGCGGAGGATCTCGATGAGCGAGTGCCCGAAGCAATCCTGGAACTCGGCGGAGATGTACTGGGTGTGCGACTTGCGCACCTTCGACTCGAAGTATTTACGCGCTGCGTCGCGACCGAAGTCGTCGAAGAAGTGCAGACCCTTGCCGGACTTCCAAACGGAGTCGCGCACCTTCATGACGGGCGATGCGCTGACCTCTTTCACCGTCGCGCGGAACTTGTCCTTCACCCCGCCGACCAACTTCTTCGCCGCGTTGATCGTGCGCTCCGCCTTCTTGACGTCCTTGTCAGCCACGGAGGCGGACGCGGTTCGGTCGCCGATGACGCAACCACAGAGGTGCCCATCACTTCGCTTGTAGAAGCCCGGGATCGTTCCTTCACGGACGAACCCGACCCGTGTCCACGAAGAGACCTCGTCCTTCTCGACCAGGGTGATGACTTTGCGGATGCCGCGCTCCTTGCAAACGGACTGCAGGTAGACGCGCTTCGCGGGGAGCGGCCCCGCGCGGAAATCGATCACGCGAACGAAGGACGTTCGGTTGTTGAGGATCATGCAGAAGTAGGCGCTGTCGCTGCGGAAGTAGAGCTGCTCGACGACGTCGCCGCTCATCGCTTTGCGCTTCTTCGGCTTCTTCGGCTTCTCTGGCTCAGTTGGCTGCTTGGCCTTCTTGCCCTTCTTTGCCGTTGCCTTCTTAGGCTTGTCCGACGCCTTGGTCGCCTTCTTCTTGGTGACCCTCTTGGTCGCCTTCTTGGCGACCTTCTTCGTCGTCTTCTTCTTCGTCGACTTCTTCGCGGCCTTCTTGGGCGCCTTCTTGGTCGCCTTCTTCTTGGCGGCCTTCTTCGTCGTCTTCTTTTTGGCGGCCTTCTTGGTCGACTTCTTCTTCGTCGCCTTCTTGGTCGCCTTCTTCTTGGTGACCTTCTTGGTCGACTTCTTCTTGGTCGCCTTCTTGGTCACCTTCTTCTTCGTCGCTTTCTTGGCGGCCTTTTTCTTGGTCGCCTTCTTCGCACTGGTCTTCTTGGTGGCCTTCTTGGCCTTGACCGTTTTCTTCTTCGTCGTCCGTGACTTCGCCATCAGGAAACCTTTGAAAACAATAGGTTTTTGGGGATCTAGGAGCGGGGCGCGGAAACGTAGCCTTCCCCACCGGCTTCGTCAACCAACCGGACCTCAGGGTGCGCGCAGCATTTCGTCGATCACTGCGCGGAAACTCTCGACGCTCTGTGCTCCGCGAATGTTGCGGTGATCGTCTCCGCGCGAGAGCACGAAGCTCGGCGTTCCGCGGATCCCAACCGTTTCGGCAGCGGAGACATCTGCAGCGACGCGGTCCCGATGGGTCCGCTGATCGAGCGCGGACCGGAAGGCGTTCATGTCCACTCCGGGGACCCCGCTCGCGTAACGCTCAAGGTCCGCGCGAGTGAGCGCTCTTTGGTTTTCGAAGAGCGCGTTATGAAACTGCCAGAACGCCTCATCACCCGCTTGCGTTTGCACCTCAAGCGCGGCTTCCGCGGCCAGCTGTGCGTGACGATGAAAAGTCAGCGGTAGGTTTCGCCACACAACGCGAACACGACCGGGGTAGGCATCGAGCAACGCGTCGATCGTTGCCACCGCGCGAGAACAGAACGGACACTGAAAGTCGGAGAACACCTGAATCGTCAACGCGGCGTCCGCGTCCCCACGTGATGGCGCGTTGGCGGGAACCGGGACCTCTGCGATCGTGGTGGCCGTCGCGCGACCTGACGGCGCGTTCCCCGCGCGCGGAACGTCTTGCACGCCGTTCTCGATGATCCGCTCGTAGAGACGTCGGCGCGACGTTCCGGACGCGACCCGTTCGCGCGCCTTCGCGAGCTCCTCGTCGATCAACGCCTTGAAGGTCTCCACGGGCTGCGCGCCGGTCAGGCTTCGACCGTTGATGAAGAAGCTCGGCGTCCCGCGCGCCCCGATCCGAGCGGCCAGCGCCTGGTCACGCTCGATCACTTCCGAGTGAGTACGCGAGTCGAGCGCGCGCCGAAGCCGGCGAAGGTTCACCCGCGCTTCGCCAGCGTAGGTCTCCAGGTCCGCGCGAGAGAGCGCGCTTTGGTTCTCGAAGAGGACGTCGTGCATCCGGAAGAAGCCTCGGCTCCCGCGCTGCGCGAACGCTTCTTGAGCCGCTTCCGCGGCGAGCCCTGCATCGGCGTGGAACGGGAGCGGGTTGTGCTTGAAGACGAAGCGGATGTCGCGCCCGTAGTCCTCGCGAAGCGTGGCGAGCGTCGGCTGCACCCGCGCGCAAAAGGGGCACTGAAAATCTGAGAACATGACGACCGTGACGAGCGCGTCTGAGCGCCCCTGCACGGGCGAGTCGCCGACCGGCACATGATAGACGGTCGCCGGTACTGGCCGCGGCGGGGCGGCAGGCGGAGCGACCGCTTCCTCGAGCGCCCCGTCCATGCGTCGCGCATAGATGTCGGAACGCGAGAGCCCCTGCGAGAGCTCCCGGCGGGCCAGCGCGATCTCCTGATGGATGACCTCGCGGAAAACGTCGATGGGTTGGGCGCCCGTGAGCTTGCGCCCGTTCACAAACGTTGTGGGGGTGCCGCGCGCCCGCAGTCGAACGGTCGCGGCCTGGTCGGCTTCGATGATCGCGGCGTGAGACTCCTGGTCGAGCGCTTGCCGGAACGCCGCCATGTCGAGCTGAAGCTGTTGGGCGTAGCGCTCAAGATCACCACGGGAGAGCGCGCGCTGGTTCTCAAAGAGGAGATCGTGCATCGCGAAGAAGCCCTCGGTACCGCGCTGCGCGTTGGCCTCGATCGCGGCGATCGCCGCGGGACGCGCCTCGCGGTGGAACGGGAGCGGGTTGTGCCGGAACACCATGCGAAGGTCGTCCGGGTAGTCGGCGAGGAGCTGCTTCAAGGTCGGCTCAAGACGAGCACAGTAGGGGCACTGAAAATCTGAGAAGACCACGAGCGTCACGGTAGGCTCCGCCGCGCCTCGCGCTGGTCCGGTCGCGCTGACGCGGAGCCGCGAGGTACCGCTCGGCGGCACGACGTCGGGAATCGTGATCGGCCCAGACGGCGCGACCTCCGTTACCTCCGCGGGAGCTCGACGCGCGACCGCGCGCTCGGCCGCTGTCGCCGTGCCGTCTTCTTCGGGCGCGTCCGCGGGCAACTCGTCGCCCGCCGCCTCTTCCGCCACGGTCGCTGGGGGCGTCCCGCCGATCGGCTCCGGGACGGGCGCCGCGCCACATCCAACAAGTGACGCAATAAGAAGGAGGAGAAGCGAACTCAGGACGCGGCGGTCACGTGACATGGCGCGACGCTACCAAATCTGATCAGGTGCGCCACTCGACGGATCGAATCCAGATCAGGGACAACCGTAGAGCCAACGTCGCGCGCTTCGCCGATCGCGCCCGGCGACCATCAGTGCTTGCCCGCTCTCGAGCGCAGCGATGGAGGTGCCCTGGTTGGCATCGGCCGCCTCGTCGGTGTCCACGTCAAAGAGCACACCGCCCTCTTCGTCCACCGCCGCCAACTTGATCCGAGAGCTGGCTCCTTCCCGGTAGGACAGGAACCAACGATCGAGGGAGTACGTCATGCCGACCGTCTTGCCAAACGCGGTCGGCGAGAGACCCGTCCCGTGCGCGAAGCCCACGCAGCCCACCGCTGTGCAGTTCGCGCGCGGCTCGAATTCACCGGCGTCCATGAACCAGTACTCGATCACGCCGCCATCGGCGACGAACGCGATCCCGCGACGGTCACCCTCCGCGACGTTGATCACCGGGTCACCAGTGAGCGCCGCGGTCCCGAGCTCTCGGACCGTACCGATGGTGCGGTCGATCCGGAGGCGCGCCGTTCGTACGCGGCGGTCATCGCCAACGAAGACAAGCGTGAAGCCCGAGTCGTGATGCGCGATGTCCATCCGGCCCGCGAAGAACTCGAGGTTGAAGCTCGTGGCGCGGACGGACGCGGAGACCACGCGGGTCGTTCCTTGGCCAACGTAGAGCGTGTGTCCTCGTTCGTACGCGAAGACCATTTCTCCTCGGGAGACCCCGATCGCGACGCTTCGGAGGATGTCGGTCGTGGACGGCTGCAAGTCACGCTCGACGCGCACCTCGAGTCGATCAGCAAACACATCGACCTCGCGCGCGTGCAGTCGCCAGTCGCGGGAGGTACGTCGCTCGGGCCAGATGAACTTGATCGAGCGCTCCAAGACATCCGCGTCGAAGTGGCACTCGTGCGCCGTCGTCGTGATGATCTCCGGGTCCGCGATCGGGCTTCCCGCGGCGTCGTACTGCTGACCCGTCACCGTTCCGTCGACGCAGTAGAACGCGACGAAGACATCGCTCACCTCGATCGGCAACACCAAGGTACGCGTCGCGCCCTGCGTCATTGGAGCCGTGACGCCGCTGACGGGGAACGACCCGACGCCGTTGTCGACCACGCCATCGCAGTCGTCGTCCGTGTAGTTGCAAGTCTCCGCGGGCGGGTCGCATTCCGCCCGCCGCGGCGTGGCGCACTCATCCGTGCAGCGACCGGTACCCATGCTCCCGCACGTCGTCAGGCAATCCACCATCGCGTTTCGCCGACAGTCGAAGTCTTCGTCGACGCGCGCGTCGTCATCACAGTCGTTGTTCTTGCCGTCGCAGATCTCCGCGCGGTCGGGGTTGCAAGCGCGGCAGTCGTCGTCGCAGTCCTCGTCGTTGCTCACGTGCTCATCAGGAGCTCGGCACGCGATCATTGAGAGTTCTGGGTCTCCAAATCCGTCGCCATCACTGTCCAAGTAGAAGGTGCGCAAGACCGACTCATCGGTCTCGTCGTCGCAATCTTCGTCGCGTCCGTTGCAGGTCTCGGTGGCGCCTGGGAAGCACTCCGGACAAGAGTCGTCGCAGTCCGAGTCGTTGTCGACCACACCTTCACTGAGCGCGCACACCTGCATCGGGAACGCGGAGTCGCCGGCGCCGTCGCCGTCCGCGTCGAGGAAGGCTGCGATCAACAAGCCTTCATCGATCATCGAATCGCAGTCGTCATCCATGCCGTCGCAGACGATTTCCTCTGGGGCGCAGGTGTCCACTGGCACGTCTGCATCCGAGGTGTCCGGCTCGACGTCCGGCGTGGTGTCAATCCCGACATCTTCTGCCGTGTCGATCGCGCTGTCGCTCGCGTCCTCCGCGTCGGACGCGGTGTCGGTCCCGGAGTCCATCGCGGCATCCGCGGGGACACACGCTCCCATCCCGGGGACGAGTCCCGGCGGGCAGACGTCATCACCACATCCCATAAGGGTGATCAGGGAGAAGCAAAGCACCGCGGACCGCATACCGAACAATGCCGTTTTCGGAGAACTGACGCAAAAACCAAGCAGGCGCGATCCACTTTACGCTCACCCCAAAGGCTCGGAGTCGTTTTTGGTGTTTGATTGGGTGGCAACCATGAGTACCGTCAATTCATCACCTCTTCCTAAATGAACGTTCGCGCATGTCGTGCAACACATTGGTGTGCTCTTGTTTGGCTGGCTGAAACAACGATTCCGACCCTCCTCGACTCGCCCCGTTTTGATGCGGGTTCGGAGTCGACGCGGCGGAGTCAAAACACCAGTTCGGGTCGAAGCGGTTCAGCTTCCCGATCAACGCCGTTCGTCTCACATCCTGCAAACCGCGAACGGTGGCCTCTGCGTTCTCCCTTGGCCGATTACGGCGACCAAGTTGGTGCTCAAACTGGAGCACGACGCCGGGGAAGCTGAGATTGAGGTCCGAAGCGATCGTATCGATCCGCAGCGCGTGATCGAGGTCGACCTCTACTGAGTTCTCGCTCTGCTGAGTTCTCGCTCTACCAATTTTCTAGAACTGCTCTTCACGCGACCACCAGGAGTCGTCGCCGGGCTCAGTGAATCGGTAGTCGTAGTAACGCACTCGCACGTCATCCGGGCGCTCTCGCGGCGCGTCCGAAAAGAGCCCAAGCACAGCGGGCTCCGCCCTTCGAAGCGCGTCCGCGACACGGGGAACCATCCGCCCATGTGATCCGCTCCCAAGCGCGGCGAACCAGAGGCCCCAGTCGAGCCGCGGCAAGTGGAAAAACGCAAACCGCGGCGCCCGATCGAGCGCGACCGGCTTCACGGGCAACGCGTACTCGATCCACTCGTCTCCGAAGCGACCTTCGAAAACGATCTCCGGGCGATCTCGCGTCATCACCGCGAAGAGCCCATACGCGTTCGTCGAATGGAAAGGCGCGAGCGCGAACCGCGCGGAGCCAATCGTGGGACCTCCGAGCGTCGGGAGGAACGAGAGAAGCGACGCGAGCACATAAACCATCGCGCAACCAAGAGACGCTCGCGACACCTTCCCGTCTAAACGCCCCTCCTCTGTCTTCGCTTCGCACCGGAGCAAGGCGTCGTCGAGCAGCGGCAGACAGAGCGCGATCGCGAGCAGGTTGAAGAATCCGTAGTTCCCGGTCAGCGTGATGAGCACCTGCAGCGCGATCGTTCCCGAGACCGCGACGCGTCGCGGCCACCCCGAAACGAAGAGCGCGAACGGAAGGACGAGCTCGATCACGAACATCCCGAGCGCCGAGAGCGTGTGCACGAACGCCGGGAGCTGATGCGCGTGGTAACCGAGCACGTGCGGGAGCGGCTGCGTGAAGTAGTGATAGGTCATCGCGCTGAGATCACGCCACGCCGGGTCTCCGCTCGAGAGCTTCACGACGCCGGACGAGAACATCAGCCGAAAGAGCAGAAACGTGACCAGCGCCCGCGCGACTCGCTGCTCGCCACCGCGCGGAGAGAAGAAGAGCGCGACGACCGACGCCTCAAGCAAGAGCGCGTCCCACTGGTAGGCGAAGAACGAGCCTCCCGCGTTGACGAACGAGAGGTAGATCAACCAACACAGCGCGATCGCGAGGCGCTGCGCTCGCGGGGTCCGCCCGATGCAAAGGGAGAGCGCCGCGAGCATACCGACTGTGAGCAACGTGAAGATCGCGGCATCGGAATCCGCGAAGCGAAAAAGCGTCGGGACGTCGAGGAGCGAGAGCCCCCGCGTGCGCACGATCTCCATGCGTTCGGCGAGCGGGGAGATGCCCCGCGAACCGACCAAGCCGCGCACTTGGAGGGCGAGCGAACCGAAGGCGACGAGGGACACGAACCCAAACGCGCGAATGAAGAGCGCGGCCCCTCGCTTGTAGCTCCGCGTGTTCGCGGACGCGTTCATGGGCTCGCGTAACGGCTCGCGAAGAACGTCGTCAGCTGCGGCACGAACTCACCCGCGGTCCCGCGCAAGAACGCTCCTCGCGCGCCTCGGCTCAGCATCTCGGAGAACGGGTTCTCGTCCTTGTTGATCACGAGCAACGGCGCTCCTCGATTGGCCGCGATCGCTCCGATATGCATAGGCAGGTTGGTCGCCCCCGAGGTCCCGACGATCACGACCGCACAGGCTTCGTTGGCCGCGCGGATCGAGGACTCGAAACGGAACTTCTCTTCGTCGTAGCTCTCATCGAACCAGAGCACATGAGGACGAGCGCGCGCGCCGCATCGCGGACACACCAGCTGCTCCCACATCGCGTCGGTCAACGCGTCTTGCCCGCCCTCGAGCGATTCACGCTCCGGCGCGACGCTCACCTCAGAAGGGATCGGGGTCGGCGGTCCGCACTCTTTCACGCAGCGCAGGTAATCGATGTTCCCGTGGATCTGATACGTGCGCGCGAGCGAGTTCCCCGCCAAGAGATGAAGGCCGTCCACGTTTTGGGTGACGAGCAGGAACGAGTCGCCGCGCCCTTTCGCGACCAGGTCCCGCTCCAGATCGGCGAGCGCGACATGGGAAGCGTTTGGCCCCGCGGCGCGGCACACAGCGCGGCGATAGAGGTACCAGGTCCACACGTCCCGCGGCATCTGCATGAACGCCGCGTTCGTCGCCATCTCTTGCGGACGGTAGTTCCGACCGTCGACCCGCCAGTAGCCGTCCTCGCCCCGGAAGGTCGGGATGCCGCTCTCCGCCGAGATCCCCGCGCCGGTCAAAAAGAGCAGCGGCCCGTCTTCGACCGGGATCGCATTTAGCAGTGCCTGGAGTTCCACCGCTACGCACGCTTCGGCAAGCGAATGTCCGGCTTCTGATCGCGGCGACGATAGAGGATCACGATCCGCCCGAGTTGCCCGACGAGGTGCGCGCCCGCTCCCGACGCCAGCTCCGGCGCGGCCTGCTTGCGTGTCACCGGCGCGCCTTCGTGCACGCGCACCTTGATCAGCTCGTGCTCGATGAGCGCGTCACGCGCTGCCCCGACCACGCCTTCGGTGACGCCTTCTTTACCAACGGAGACGAGCGCGCTGAGGTGATGCGCCAGCCCGCGCAGAAAGCGTCGCTGTTGCCCAGTGAGATCTTCGCTCGGGTTCCTCTTCGGGGTGACCCGGGGCGTGTCTTCGGTGGGATCGCTGAGACCAGCGAGGTTGTTCAGATCAGTAGGCTCAGTCATCTCGTTCACTCCGGCACCGTGAAGCTCACGAGGCCCTCAGAGGCGTGCTCCATCACGAAGCGTTCGACGGCCGCGGGGACCGGGTTGTCTTCGGAATCGCGCGCCATGGTCGGATCGAGGTGCGCGAGATCGGTCGCGTCGATAATGCGGAAACCGAGCTCGTCGTCACGGGTCACGCCAGCGTGCGGGCGGCCTTCACCGATCTCCGCTGCGACGCGCGAGCGGACACCTTCGCAGTTGGTCGCCGGACCGAAGAGCTCGGCGGGTACGCAAAGGATCGGGGCGTCATTGAGCGCGCCATCAAACGCGCGGATCCCGTAGTTGGCTTGCCAGCTGTCCTCGGCCAGGTTGGCACCTCCGGCCGCGTTGATGTCGAGGCGTAAGCGGCTCGGGAAGTACCACTCGGCGTAGTTGGTGGCGCCGTGACTGAAGGCCTCGGCGAAAACCTCGACGGAGGTCAGCTCGTTGTCTTCCCAGGTGTAGGTCACGTCGGGGTCGCTTGGCCGACGGCTCTCCGCCATCGCGAGCAAGCTCGTGTAGGTCTCGATCGGCCCACCGACGAGCGTGCCGAGCTTGGTCTTGAGGAACCCGAGCGCGGAGAACTCATCGTCGAACGGGAGCGAGAAGGCGGCCGCGTTGCTGAGCGCGGGAACGGCGGCGGGCGACAGACCCATGAGCAGACCGAGCGTGCGATCACGCGAGCCATCGACGCGTACCTCGTCGGGCGCGAGCAGCGTACGCATCGCCATGATCTCCGCGCGCGCGACGACGCCCACGCCGAGCAGCGGGAGCTCCGTGAACGGCTCAGTCGTGCGTACCGCGTTGAGCCCGGGCGACGGGATGAGACCCTCGGCGCCGTTCTCGTACTCGGACTCGGTGATCGGCGTCGGCGCGAGGAGGCCATCGAGCAATACGATGCCCGCGAGCTCATCAATCGGTCGCGATCCGTCTTCGAAGCGCCACGCCGCGTAAAGCTCCGCGAACATCGCACCGAGCGAATGACCCAAGAGGAAGACGTGACCGCGGCGCTGCGCTTCATCGATCAGAGAGACGACCGCGTGGAGATCTTCCACGTGCGTCGCGAGGCCCCACTCGCTCTCGAAGAGGAGCTCGTCTTGCGGCAAGAACCCATCGAAGGCCTGACCGCCGACGGTGTCCGAACCGAAGTAGTAGCCGTTCGCGATCTCGGGATCGTCGGCAGCCTCAGCGGCGTGCATCCCGCGTAGATCTTCCAGCTGGTTGCTCCGTCGATCGATCATCCAGACCTCAAGCGCCTCACCTGAAGCCGCGCCCCGCAGGACCATGTCGCGCGCGAGACCTTCGTAGCTCGGTCCGCCGCCCAAGAAGCCCGGCATGCCGATCAAGATCGCGCGCGGCTCGATCGCCGGTTCGACGTCTTGCCGATAACGCACGACCTGAGTGCGGTTGAGCTCCGGCGGCGTGCCCACGCCAGCCACCGGGTTCTCGGCTGGCGTCGAGCCATCGACAAAGAACAACTCGCGGCGAACGCCCTCGGTCGTCACGGTGCTGAGCGGTGCGTCGGCGGCCGGGTGATCGACAACGCCCGAATCGAGCGTGCCCGTGTCCTCCGGCGAGACGTCCACGGAGGTGTCGTCGGTCGCGTCGGGCGTACCGGTGTCCGCCACGCTGTCGTCGTCACCGCACGCGACGAGGCAAAGAAGCATTGAGAGAAAGAGAGGAGCGCGAAGCATGGCGCGAGATACCGCGCCGAGGTCAGCGCGTCGAGCCGAGGGCGTCTCTCTTCTTGAGCGTCGCCGGCATGAGCGGCACCTCGTCCCCGCAGAACTGAAGCCCCAGCCCGTCGAGCGCGCCGGCGAGCCCCGCGGCGTCGAGCGTTTTCATTTGCCGCCGCGTCACGGTGTAGCTGCACCAGGCCACACTCTTGTCCCACGCGATCGAACAAAAGCGCGGGCTCTTTCCGCACTCGTTCAGACACGTCATCGACTGAAAAGGCGGCCCCGCGACGTCCGCGACCTCACGCGGCGTCGGGGTGTCGCTCCCGCGCATCGGCAGGTACACGATGCGACGGTTGTCGACGCCCGCTTCGTGCAGCGTCTTCCGAACGTGCGTCGCGGCTGAGAGCTCGGAGCGACGCACCAAGAGGTTCACCCCGCTCGTGACGCCGCGCTCCTCGAGCATCTTTACTTGGCGCACAACGCGCGCGACTTCCTTTTCGTTTTTCGGAAAGTGCACGCTCACGTGAACCTTGTCGGGACGCGCGGCGACCACGTCATCGATCGCATCATCAAGCAAGAGCCCGTTCGTCGTCATCGATCGGAACACGAGTCCGTCTAGGCGGCGAAAGAGCTCGTACAAGCCGTCGTACTCAAGTGGCTCGCCTCCGCCCAGCGAGATCGCGCGGGTCCCGTACGCGACGCAGCTCTCCGCGAACTGGCAAAGCTCATCGACCGTGAAGAGCGTGGCGCCCACGCGGTCGCTCCCGTTGTAACAAAACGAGCAGCCCTTCCCGCACTGGTTGGTCAGCTCGATGGAGAGCCGTTCCGGAACAGTGAGCGTCATGCCATTGAGACTTCGAGCGTCATCCCGCGATCACGCAGTCGCTCGATCAGGGGCTCCGCCATTGCCTCCGCGGGTGTCACCACGCCCCAGCGATTCAAGCGTTCGCGATCGAACGCGAGGCAGAGCGCGCACTCGCTCAGCATCTTCGCGGTCTCGTCGTAACCCGGATCGCGTCCCGCGACTTTCGCGCGCACTTGCTTGCCGCCCGCTTCGCCAAAGAAGGTCACCTCGAACCACGCGCTCGCGCGCTCTTCCGCGCTCGGTCCCTCGCCCGGGTCTTTCACCTTGAGCAAGAGGTTCTTGGTGGGCCCGAACTGCGCGAGCGCGAAGAGGCCTCCGACGCCGACCGCGCCGCCGATCACGGTCGGGAGCTTCTTGACCCGCGCGTAGTGACCATAGCGAAACTCAGGCCCGTAAAGATCGAGACCGCGCGCGCTGCGCTTCACGATCTCAGGATCGATCGTGGGGAGCGGAACCAGCCACCCTTTCACGCGCGGGTCGTAACGAACCCCGCCCTTCTTCACGTTGCCGACGCGACGCGTGCTCGTCGCCGGGCCACGCGAGCGCGCGCTCTTCTTGCGCGCGTCGAGGTGCTCTCGAAAATTCGAGAACGCGTTGATCGCCGAGTGCCAGGTGCCGCCACTGAACGTGCCCTTGGACCTGACGACCCCTTCGACCGTCATCGGCGCGTCGCTCGGCAGCTCACGCGCGCAGAGGTACGCGCCGAGATCATGCGGCACCGAGTCGAACCCGCAGCAGCTGACCAAGCGGAGACCGCGGTCCTTCGCCTCTTCGTGATAGCGCTCGATGATCCGGTCGACGAACTGCGGCTCGCCGGTGATGTCCGCGTAGTCGGTGCCCGCCTCGATGCACGCTTTGACCAGCGGCTCTCCGTACTTTGCGTACGGGCCAACGGTGGTCGCGACGACCTTCCCGCGCGCCGCCATCGCGGTGAGGCTCGCGGGGTCTGCGCTGTTGGCGATGATGATCCCAGGCTCAACGCCGCAGTCGTTCTTAATGCGGTCTCTGACCTTTTCGAGCTTCTCCTGGTTGCGGCCACTGATCGCGAAGCGATGCTCGCCCGGTCGCCGCGCCAAGTAGTCCGCGCAGAGACCGCCCGTGAAGCCGGTCGCGCCATAGAGAACCACGTCAAACTCGCGCTCAATCGTCATCGCGTGAGGGTAGGCGCGCGGCGCGGCTCTTGTCGAACTGAACCGACTGAGATCGGCGATCGGCTATCCTCCACAAACACGCTCGCTCGGGTTGCCGAACGAGACTTGTCGCGCCTCTCCGAAAAGGAGCGCGCGCCTCTCCGAAAAGGAGCGCGCGTCTCTCCTGTGTGACTGGTGGAGCACGACCGACGCGCTCTCAGCGACCAGCGGAACAGCTCGTATGCGTTCTTGGGCGAGCGACCTCCCAAGGGAGAATAGGCAAGCGAGCATCCGACCGATCTCCGACAAGCGTTCGTGGCCCGCGCGCCTCTTCAAGAGAAACACAGAGCTCAATACATGGGAGGCGGACGACACGCGCCCCTTGAGTTTGCCGATCATTGCGTCGCGAACTCGCGGACCTGACGGATCACGGTTCTTGTGATTCGGGTGCACCGTCGCCGAGCGTGATCACAGGAACGTCCGGATCGTCTTCAAAGAGCGTGAACATTCCTTGGTGCAAGTGCTCGCCTTCGTAGAGGGTGCCCCAGCACGTAACTTGTCCATCGCTAAGTGCACAAATGGCGTTCCTGACCGCAATGACCTGGTCAGCGTCGGACAGGCATGGCAGGGGGCGCCAGTCAGTCCAAGACTCCATGTCCTCCCCGCATGCGACGTTCTCGTGATCTCCTACGCCCCACCACGCACCCCGGTTGTCTTTCGCAACAGCAAAGAACCCTCCTGCGTGGACTTCAGTGACATGGTCCTTGTCTGGCCAGAAAACCTGACCAGCGACTCCCCGGCAGACCGCCCTATCGCGAACAAGCGCGCACGTGGTCAGTCCTTGCGCGCCAGAAATCGTTTGCGCACCACTCTCCACAAACGACCGAGATTCGTCCGGCCAATCGCAGACAACCTGACCATCGAACAGGAGCTTACAGAGCTCCGCTCCAACTGCGGCGCGCGCGATGTCCCGCTGCGGACTCTGCGCGCCATCTTCACATGTCATGACTCCACTTCTAGTGAACCAGCAAAACTGACCCACGAAAACGACTCCCGCCGCTTGCCCTCTCGCAATCGACTGTCGGTGCGGCTCAAACAATCCCGCGTCAGTTGCGAAGACGACACGAGGGCTTGGCCGCGCTCCAAATGCGACGTCTACGATCTGAGCATCAGAAAGCCAACCAAGATCATAGATCCACCGACCGAGCGAAGAGACACACTGGACGCGTTGGGCTGCTTGCTGACGGCAAATGACGTCGCGGTCACCAATGAGACGCTCTACTCCCCGACTCCTTCGCGCACTATGCTGCGGACGAGCCTGACCAGCACCGCAACCGCTAACGAGGAAACTGACTGCGAAGGTAGCGAAGACTATTTGGTGCGGTCGCATGTGTGCCTCCAACGGGCCACCGCCCGAACATCGAGCAGCTGCTCGAAAGCGCCTGTCGACCTCGAATGGTCGCGCTCCCGTCATCCAAACGAACTTGCGGCAAAACGTCCACGCGGTCGAGCATCCACGGGTGATTAAACGTGCCGCCGACATCGCTACAGGAATCGCTCTTGGTGGTTCCAGGGCTCATCAGGAACGTGCTGACGTCTCCCAAGGGACCGCCTGGATTGCCCATGTCCCGTCGGGTGCCTAAGAATGGCTCGGTGCAATCGGGGAGGAGTGCGTTTCGAGTGACTGTTGAGAACGCGTCGCGCTGTGAAACGTCCCTCCCCGCCGCCTCGCTCCAGGTCCGCTGGTTGTCTTCGTAGCCAACCAAGTGATCAAGTCCGAGCGCGTGCCCGACTTCATGTGCGAGCGTAACGGCGAGCGCACGGGCGATCTCTCGTGCCGGGGATCGTCGGGGCGTCTCGTCCAGCGCGGTTGTGCTTGTGATCGATGGCACGCGCGCTCGACAAGACACCACACATCCTGTGGCGGTCTCCGATGTCGGACACGGACCTGCGTAGAGAGCGCTGAACACATTCGAATTGAAGAACATGTACCGATCCGCCTGAACGCAGACATCAGTGAAGACGTTACGCTCGGGACCCGACGTCCCCTTGACGGTTTGACCAATGACTCTCTCACGAAGATCGAAACCACTGCCGCAGGTGGCGGGAACCACAGCCGGTATCTCGCGAGGCATCGCGGGAACGAGCGTCTCGTAGTTCATCCTCGCCTGTACGCGCGGAAACGGCACCGTGGCACCTCGCTGAAACACCGAGACACCAATCCCGAGCTGACCCCAGAAGCGCTCCAGCTCTTCGATGACGAGCGGATAGACACGACGTGCAAGCACCATGTGCTCGGCAGCGGTCTTTGATGGAAACTTGTGGCCAAGCGTTTGGCAGAGGCCTCGAATCGCGTGCTCTTCCGTCCCACTCCCGATCGCGTCGAACTCTATCGCCATTCCGATACGCACCGGAGTCGTGATGCTCTGCGCGAATCGACGTAGACCGCGACTCGTCAGCATTGGTGCCTCAACACCCGTGACCTGGGTTGGATCCGTCGGAGTTCTGCATTCCGTTACGTCCAGTCTGTCATGGGCACTGATTTGCGACTGCGCGAGCAGTGCTGCTCGCATCTTGTACGCGCCTGGATGGATGGCGGTTCCTTCCATCGCGCTGACTGCTCCGAACCGTTGGTCCAACGTCGCGGGGAATGGTGGTGTGCAGACTCGCGAAAGCGAACCGACAACGCGGTTGGCGGTGTATGCGGTTTCGGGTTGGCCCGTAAACCGGACACGCACGCCATCTGAGACTAGGAGTCGAGCGAGAGGAAGCGGTTCTGAGACAATGATCGCCGCCTCTTGTCGGTTCCGATGGGGGTCTCCTGTAATGACATGGTCGTCAGGCGCGGGTTCGTTCGTTACCAAGTCCTGTACGAAAATCCGATTGTCGCGCTCGTACCTTGGTTGGTCGCGCACGCCGGGAACGACCTGCACGCGAAGATGCGGCTTGCACTCGGGCGACTCGGGATCGTCGCGGTCCTCCTCTTCGCATCTCTCGTAAAGCTCTTCCACGCGACCTGTCGCTTCGTCGCGTGACGGGTCCATCTCGACGTGAACACGGAAGTCACGGTCTGGGTTCTCCAAGCGACCGATGTACGGATCCCAGTAGCGGTCGGTGCCTGGCTTGTCGCCGGTCCCGGGCCACGTCACCGTCCCGTCATCGTTGCGGGGCGGTCCCTCGACGAATCGCAATCCGAGTCGGCGGATGCTGGCCTCGACTCGTCTCCGCACCCGACGAACCGAGTGTGCTCCGACTTGTGGTTTGAGTCCGAAGCTTGCGCCTGCGTTGCCTTCGTGCGTCTGCGTCGCGGATGCTTGGCCATCGCCGCGCATGAGCTCGCGGGTTCCGTCTTCGCTGAGTCGATAGGTCGCGGGGACACGATCGTTGAGCATTTCGAGTGCGCCGAAGTCGTGAAGCGCGAACCCAGCGTCGCCGTCCGCCGGGTGAAACATGTTCGTTGCGACTACGCATTGGCGCGTTTCGTCGTTTGTTGCGGGAATGTCGGGATCACTTCGTCGACACGCTAAGAACCGGAGTCGACTCGACGGGGTCTCTCGAGTCACAAAAGACTGAACCCGCAAACCCTCGCCGATTCGTGGCGTCGTCGTCATCCCCGATGTGCTGACTCCTCCGTAGTACGCATGAGCGGACAATGACGAGCTAAGCGGTCCGCCCGACGCGTAGATGCCGCGCGGATCATGACCTTCGAAGCCATCGTCTGGGTAGCCCTCGACTCCGTCGCCATCGACGTCGCGAAGCGAATACCGAGTGAGCGTGCCGGTGACTTCTACCTTGAACTCCGTTGGGCGAGCAGCGACGACCGACTCTGCATCGGGGTCGGCGCTGTCGATGATCGGAACCAGGTCGCAGCGGTCACCATCAGGCGTTTCGCACAAGGTGTTTTCAACGCGAACGTCACGAACAAACGGAACTCCAATTCGGCGGAGCTGATGACCGTGCGCGAAGGCTTCGCGCCCATCATCTTCACCCATCGCGCTCCGCATTGGTGGGTCCGTGGTCAGCCAGTTGCTTTCGTCTTGGGCGAGCAGGTACACGAGCGTGAACTTGAACTCAGCGATCACGTTCCCTTCCGTGAAACTCTCGACTTTCGTTGACCACTCCTCTTCGACCACAAACACCGAAGAGACAGGTTCGATGCCGACGGTGGAGTTGTCTGGGTCGAACGGTTGGTCGAGCTCGAATCCATCGACGAGCCCATCCCCGTCACTATCTGCCGATGTCGGATCGAGCCCGAAGGACGCGTCCTCTTCGGAGTCTGACAGCCCGTCGCCGTCAGAGTCCGCGGCGTAGGGGTCCGTTCCAATCTCGCGCTCATACGCCGTGGACAGACCGTCTCCGTCGATGTCGTCCCCTGGCTCGCAGACCGCTCCCTCAGGCGTCGCTAGGTTGAAGTCCGCTTGGTCCGCGTTTGGGACGTCCGGACAGTTGTCGACACCGTTCAGAACTCCGTCGCCATCCGCATCGAGCTCTCCGCGCCCATAAGGGACGACGTCGTAGCCCATGAAGATCGGGCTTCCGTCGGGGGCTTCGCCATAGGCCTCGACGAGGAGTTCGGTTTCCGCGAAAGGGATGTCGGCGCGCCTCCCCGAAAAGACGCCGCCGTCCGTGCTGAGCTCTTCGCCGCTGAGTTCGTACGCGAGGCGCACGAGAACGCTCTTCACTCCTTCCCCGACAACGCCGGAGAACGGGTCACCAATGCTGTAGGCATCTGCGTTGAAACGAACGAGTGACGTCGTTATCGGACCAGGCGCATCACGTTCGTCGAGCGTGATGTCGTTGCCGAACTCGTTTTGTGTGACGGGTCCTAGCCACAGGCGCAGCGGGTCGCCGACGGTGAAGAGCGTTTCGTCGTTGGTCAGCTCAAAGGAGTCCAGATGAACGCCCATCGGCCAAGTGGCCTCTCGAGGGGAAACGGCAAGTGCGCGACCACCGTCGGCGTCGCGCTCCTCACGGATGACGAACGGCATCTCTCGAACGCTCGGGTCGTCCACCCCGAGCAATGTTCGACCACCTGAGGAGAGCACGAAACCAATGCGCGCGGGTGCAAAGTCGGGGCCCTCCGAGAACGCGACACGCATGTCTCCGTGTGGCGGAAAGAAGCGCGTCGGCACGGGTACGTCGCAAAAGCCGCCAAAGCAAAAGTCGTCGCCCGAGTCGCCTGGTGCACAGACACCGCGCGGGCAGAGCCCGTCGCGAAGCAATCCACCGTTCTCTTGCATGCGCATCGTGGACGAAACGATGACCGGGCCGAACTCCCCGTCTTCGTCATTCCTCCGCACTGCGAATCGAGTCGCGAACCCCGGGGCCACGAACTTAAGCGAATAAGCGGCACCATCGATTGAACCGTTGCAGCCACTCGGACCGCACTGTCCTGGCTGAATCAAGAGCTCCTCCTCGACGAGTTCGAGCGGATCGTTTGGGCACGTATTGGCGTCAGGTTGGGCGTGACCGACGAACACTTCGGTCACCTTACCTTCGTCGAAGTCACGCGTGATGCGCTCTAGCGCAGCTTCGGAGAACTGAAGCGTCAGAGTGTCAAAGCCGAAATTCTCATCGCTACTTCCTGCCGCGATGCATCCCGTCGTAGCAAACGCCTCGCGGTCCCACGGCTCAGCGCTCCGAGAGTTCGCGAAGAAAAGCTCTTCGAACGCTTGCTCGCCGCAAATGCTCTCGGTCTCGCCGGACTCACGGACCAGGTTGATCCAAAATTGTTTCGGGTCGACTCGTGGTGGGCAGAGGTAGGTTCCGCCACGATATAGGATGTCGACGCAGCGCCCATCTGCCGAGCAGGCTTCGTTCTTCGATGGATATGCGGAGGTGTCGATGGTCGCGCCGACGACATCCGCGCCCTGCACGAGGTTGATCGGGATCGCGACAATGTCGTTGACCGCGGGGCTTCGTCCTTCGACATCGGGTGAGCACGCGGTTATCAACAAACCGGCGAAAACAAGCCGAGAGAATGTGGCGCGGCGAGTCATGGCCGAGACTCTTCGTCTTCGGTGTCGGCTTGTCGCGAAGCACCCACGCCCAAGCCACGTCTCACGAGTGGGCTCTCATCGACCGAAGCCCGTTGCAACGCCCAACTCTGACGCTGACGATCGAGCTGCGCGGCGGCTTGTAGTGTCGCGAGACGAACGAGGTCGTTGTGGTCTTCGGAAAGTGCGGTCAACCGCGCTTGGTCTTCTTCGGTTGGCGCCGCAGTGCGTACACATAGCGCGCGCGTCACTCCCGTCGTCGCGCGCCACTGCCCGTGGCCACATTCGAAGAGCGCCTCCCGAACGCCGTCGCAATCATCGCGGTAGACCCGAAGGAGACGCACGCCACGACGCGCGTTGAGTTCGCCGTACGTCGCCATTGCTGTGGCGACCAGATCGAGCTCTGTGCAGCTCACTCGGCCAGGCGGATCACGTAGCAGGTCATCCAGTGTGGCCGCTCGCTCTGCGGGTGTCTCCGCATCGAGGAGGTCGACGAACGCGGACGAGTCTACTGGATCTGGGTTTGGTCCTGTGCTGGCAGTGCAGCCCACCAAAAAAGCACAAAAGACTACGAACCGTGTCATTCCCCCACCTTTTGTTTCACACAGCATATCGCGACACCGCACGTCGCGACACCTGTCGAATCAGAAGTGAAGAAATCAGTGGCGTTCCACAAAGGACACCCGCTTTGAACCTTGTGCGTTGATGGACCTTAAGGACGCCCGCCGATCGATATCTGAGGGAGCCTGAAGAAGGCGGAGCCCGCTAGGCGACGTCACACCGCGGTGCTACACACACCTCGTGAACGACTTTGATCCCGAGACCGGCTT
>CALJDU010000002.1 GCA_938024995.1 uncultured bacterium | reverse complement strand
GAAGGCGTAGCTCGCGAGGAGCAGCCACGCTTTGCGCCAGGTGTTCTTCTTGAGCGCCCAGTGGACGAAGAAGATGGTCGCGAAGAACGCGAGGAAGCGGAGCTCAACGAAGAGCATCAGTCGCGCTCCTCTGCCGCCGCGCCTTCGTTGCCGAAGGTCTCGCGCATCACGGGCGTCATGTCGTCCGCGAGCATCTCAGTGAACAAGAGCGCGCCGTCTCGTGTGAGGTGCGCGCGATCGAACCAGAGGTCTGGCTGGTACATCGGCTCCCCGCCGTAGGTCAGCAGGTAGTTGAAGGTCGGGACCTCGAGCTCGCTCAGGTCGCTCTGGAGCGGGGCCGCGAGGCGCTTCTTTCCGAGCACCGACGGACCGAGCAGGAACACCACCTCGATCCCCATCGCGCGATACGCGGCGACGCTCTCTTCGATGAACGCGCGCTCGCTCTCCCCGAGCGGCGGGGTCTCCCAGATGTCCGCGGGCGGGTTGGCCATTACGCGCGTGTGCTTCTCTTGATCGGGAAGGAACTCTTCGCGGAAGTGCGCGAACTCCTCATCCCCAAAACGAAAACCGACAAACCCGGACTCGTCGTGGATGGGCTCTTGCGGGAGCGTCGGGAACACTGCGCGCGCGAGGCGACCAAAGCTTGCTTGCCGGCACGCGAACGCGCCGAGCTGCGTGATGGCGTCCTTGAACTTGCGCGCCTTCTTCTTCAGACCTGGTTCGTTCCGGCCGATCGCGTACTGCATGGCGTACTGAGTTCGCGACCAGGTCTGCCCGTTCATGCCGCGTTCGCTTTGCCAGTTCCGTACCTCGGTCGAGCGCAGGATGGGCTCGAAGACGATGAGCTTCAGTCGCTCGGGTCGCCACGCTTCGATCTTCTCTTGCAACGCCAGCGCCTCCGCGACGTCGAGACTCGGCAGTCCGGCGTTGTAGCTGCGGATCGACAGCCCCGCTTCGCGCATCTCCCGGTCAAAGACCGCGGGCGCGAGGTGGCGATGGACGCGACTGCTCCCGATGAAGAGCACGTCGTAGTCGTCGTGATGCGCTTCGAGGTGCGCCCACTTCTCGGTGAGCCGACGAATGTAGCCGCGTCCGATGCCCGCTTGATTGAGCATAACGAAGATCGTCGCGGAGGCGCAGACAAACGCAGCGACCGCGAAGACGCTGTGAAGCGAGAGCTTGCCTATGGAGCGCTCGGTGGGCTCGTCTCGAAACAGGCGGTCAGGGGACATGGCGGCTGGGTCGGTGAATAGCAGAAATCCGCGAGGCGCGACGCAATTCAGGCGGTTCGTCGTAGCGGTACAATGGACGGATGAAGGCGTACAGCATGAGAGCCAATGGGTCGCGCGGAGTCCGCTTCGCGTTCACGTCGCGGCTGACCTGGGTCACTTTCCTTGTTGGGTCGCTGGTCGGGTGCGGGGACGATGACGGCGGCGACGCGGCAACTGATGTCCTGGTGGACAGCGCCCAGGACACAAGCTCCGCGGACGCATCCGATACCGGGGGCGACGTCATTGTTGATTCGGGGAATGACGTGAGCGACGCCTCTGAGGATGCGGATGGCGAGGACACCTCTGCGCCTCCCGTGATCGCCCCGCCGCTCTTTGGTCCGGACTACCCGAAGGCCTTCTTCTTTCGCTTGGAGCCGTTCAGCGGAATGGACCCGGTCCTGTGGCGCGAAGAGATGACGCGCCTCGATGGTTGGATCGCGAAACCTCTGCGCGAGGAGCTCTTCTCGTTGCACCCGATGGCCGCGGCGCGGCTGAACGAGATCGCGGCGCTTCCGGACCAGGCGGCGCTTGCGCACTTCAACGGCCGCGCGATCGATCCCCGCGCCGCTCCGCCGACGTTCACTGCGGATCGCTACCTACACTTCGAGGGCTGCGACGCGGTCACAATGATCGCGCCTGGCGCGTCGACGCTCTGCCTCCCCGCGGAGTGCCTGAGCCGCTACCAGGTCTGCAATGGGCGCGCCCCCTGCCAGCCAGACGACTTGACGATCGCGTCGCGGGTGGCCGGGGCGATCGACTGGAGCGTTCATGAGGAAGTGACGTTGACGGCCGTCCGGACGGGCCCTTGCCCGGCGTCAGGGAGCGGCGCTCCCGTCACCTTGCTTGACGTGGAACGCGCGCGGTTCGGGACCATCGCCCGATCATTTTCACGAGCGTACGTCGCGGCGCATGTCCCAGGCGGTCCATGGGGAAGGGTGGACGCCGGCGATCGCTTGCTCTGGTTCTTCAACTACGCGAACGGTGCGGGGCCCTTGCTCGCGGATTACCTCGCTGACGAGTTTAGGGAAGGCGGCGCGCTCGCGGCCTTGGACGGCATCGTGATCGACATCGCGCCGTTCCTGGTCGACGGCCCGATGGGGCGCGGCGGGAGAATGGTCGACGGCGACGGAGACGGAGTAGGCGACGGGGGTCGCGATGACGCGGGGGTGAACCAGTACGGTCTCGGCGTCCACGACTTCTATCGTCAGCTGCGACGTCAGCTTCCCGACAAGGTCCTCGTCGCAGATGGAGGACAGCCCGACTCGCAGCGGTCGCTCGCGTTTCTTAACGGAATGGAAGCGGAGGGGATCGGGGGTCCCAATGATCCTAAGTTCACCGCTTGGGGGACGGGCGTGAATCGGCTCGTCTATTGGATGGATCACGCGGCCGAGCCTCGCTTCAACTACGTCGCGCACAAGGGCGATCCAGTCGTCGGTGAGGTCCGCGCGGTGCTCGGAGCCGCGACCGCGATCGGCGCGGGCGTGACCTCGGTCGTTCGCACACGTGACACCTTCGACGTCTGTGAACCATCGGAGTACGAGTCGATCAATCGCGGGGTCTTCGATGAGCTCGTCGGCGGAGAGCTCGACACGCGCCGCTGGCTCGGTGCTCCCGTCGCGCCGCTTCGGCGACCCGGGCTCTCCGCAGAAGATGAGCTAAGCGGAGCAGGCGTGACGATGACGGACGCGTTCGTGAGCCGCTTCTCGAGCGAGGACGCGGACGTTCGACGCGCGGTCGCGGCTCCCACGCTGGTCGTCACGTCAACCTCTCGCTCCGAAGACGCGATGACATTCACGTTGAACGACGTCCCGATGGCCGCGGGACGGGACTTCATCTTCTCGTTTTTGGCTCGCGCCGATCCGCTCGAGGGCTTTCCAGGGGACGTGCCGCGCGACATCTCGGTCACGATTCGCGGCGCTTCGCTGCCTATACGCGACGGCGAATCGCTCCAAGCGGAGACGCTTCACGCCTTGGTCGGAGCCGACTTTTCGGAGCAGGTGTTCTATTTCCGAAACGCCCGTGCCGCGACCGTGGACCTCGAGATCCGCGTAGAAGGCGAGGCCGCGCTTCGCATCCGCGAGTTCCGAGTCCGTCACGCAACGGACGGCCTGGTCCGCGAGTTTGAGAACGGCATGGTCATCGTGAACCCATCGGTCCACCGCGGGCTCTCCGTCGACCTGGGCACGGGTTCGTTCCGGCATCTCACGGGGACTCGCTGCCAAGACATGACGACCAACGATGGCTCACCCGTGACCGGCGCGGTGAACGTGCCGGCGACCGACGCTTGGTTCCTGATCCGCGACGAGTGAGCGCGTCTACTTGAACCCGAGAGAGCGCAGGCGATCGAGGTTGAGCGTGACGACTGGGTGTGTGGGCTGTAGCGCGGCCGCCGCGGCGAACTCAGATTGCGCGAGAGCGAAGTCCTCACGCAGGACCGCGCGCGCACCGGCTCGCATGTGTTCGTCAAAGAGCCGTTGGTCTGTGCTCGATGCGTCGCGCGGGACCTCTTCGTGGTAGTGCTCAATCGCTTGGGTCGGCGGGTGGCTGCTCAGGACATCCGATTCGTCGGTGTTCTCAGGGCAGAGCTGACGCGTCAGCGCTGCGATCGTTTCGCTCGTCGATGCCGCGATCGGTCGCTCCCAAGAACCGGAGTCGGCGAGCTTTGCCGCGTCGATCAACAGACGCTGCCACGCGCCCTCGATGTTCCGCGGGGGCGGTTCGCCCAAGAGCGGGCGACAAGAGATGACCTCAGACTCTTGTGCGTTCATCAAGGTTCGGAACGCGACCTCGCCAAATGACTCGCCGGAGTGAGCCGCCCAGAGGTTCCCTTCATGAACAAACACTCGAACGATCTCCGGCGCGGAGCACTCCAAGATGATCGAGTGCGCGCCCATGCACGCGAGCTGAAGACAGTCGGAAGGAGAGAAGGGCAAGCCGGCGTCGAGCAGCGAGCTGGTCGCGAGGCGAAGGACCGACATGAGCTGGTTCGGAGTGAACGGTTTCTCGATGAGGTGAAGCGTGGGCCCGGCGCGCGCGATCTCCTTCGCGAACTCATCCATGTGCGCGCTCGCGAGCACGACACAGGCTGGCGTTCGCCGCGCCATGATCGAGGTGAGGACATCCAGACCGGTTCCATCTGGGAGACGGAGATCCAAAATCGCGATGTCGGGCGGCTCGGCCTCGATGATCGCGACCGCCTCTGCGACCGTCGCGGCGCCGATCGCGCTGACCCCCGCGAGTCGGCCCAACACGTTGAGATGCACCACCCGCGTAACCGGGTCGTCTTCCACAACGAGCGCGAGGGCCATGCGACTAGGCTACGTGAAAACCTCCGTCGCGTTGGGAGCCAATTTCTATCTGACCCCATTTACGGAGCGGGTCGTCGTTAAAGAAACGCCGTCAGGATCAGCTGCGCGACCGCGAAGTAGACAATCAATCCGAGCACATCGACGACCGAGGCGATGAACGGGGTAGAGGAGACCGCGGGGTCGAGACCCAGGCGCTTGATCCCCATCGGGAGGAGCGAGCCGACGATCGTGCTCAAGACAACGATCGCGAGGATGCTGGTGCCGACGGCTGCGCCGAGACCGATTCCGGAGACGGTCTCGCCTTCGAACCACGCACGCGCGAATCCGATCAGCCCGAGCGCGATCCCGAGCGCGACGCCGATCCCGAGCTCGCGAACGAAGACGCGCATCCAGTCGCGCGGCCTCACTTCGCCGACCGCCATCGCGCGAATGATCAACGTCGACGACTGAGACCCCGCGTTGCCGCCAGAGGCGATGATCAACGGGATGAAGAGGACGAGCTCGACGGTCTGTCGCATCACGTCTTCATTGCGCTGCATAACGCTCGCGGTGAGGAGCTGTCCGAGGAAGAGGAGCACGAGCCACGCGCCGCGCTTCCAAACAAACTCCACCAAGCCGGTCTGGAAGTAGCTGTCCTCGAGCGGGACGACGCCGCCCATCTTCTGCGCGTCCTCCGTCGCCTCCTCAATGACGACGTCGACAACGTCGTCGACCGTGACCACGCCGAGCATCCCATCGCGATCGTGCACGACCGGGATCGCGGTGAGGTCGTAGCGAGCGATGAGCTCTGCGACGCGCTCTTGGTCGTCTTCCGGCGCGACGCGCACGACCTTTTCCTCCATCACGTCGCGGAGCTCATGACCGGGGTCGACCAAGATAAGATCGCGGAGGGAGACGACGCCGACGAGCTGGCTGCTGAAGCAAACGTAGATCGAGTAGATGGTCTCGACGTCCCCGGTGCGCGCCGCGGCGCGGACGTGTTCGATCGCTTGCCACACCTTGGTGTCGGGCTCGAGCGAGACGTACTCGGTCGTCATCAACCCGCCGGCTGTGTCGCTGCTCCACATCGCGAGCGTGCGCGCCTCTTCGGCGGCGCCCGGGCGGAGCGTCTCGAGCTTTTGCAGGATCGGCTCGGCGTCTTCTTCGTCGAGCTCCTGGACCAGGTCGACGCGATCGTCGGGGTCCATCTCGACGAGCAGCTCGGCGGCGCGGAGCTGGTCCACGCTTGTGACCACGAGCTCCTGTCGTGGTGGGCTGAGCTGCTCCAGCACGTCGGCGCCGAGCTCGAGCGGGATGAGGCTCATCAACCGAACGGCGTCGCGCTCGGAGAGGTCTTCCATGATCTCCGCGATGTCCTCAGGTCGGAACTCGCGGAGCGCGTCTGTTAGCGCTTCGGGATCGTCGAACGCCGCGACAATGTCAGGTCCAAGCAGGGTCGCGAGACGCATCGCGGGGATGGTCGCAAGTTGCGCCGCGCTCGGCCACTTCTTGTGATCCGGCGAGCGTCAGGTTCTCGCCGCGATGTGCCTACTGGGCTTGCTGGACCGGGACGGTCAGCGGGTTCACGCGAAGACGCGAGTTGAGGCCCGCGGGCGAACGCTTGATGATCGAGCGAATCTGCGCGGGGTTCACCTGCAGCTCGACGGCGGCGGGCACGGGCGGGAGCACGGCCTCGACCGGACCTTGTCCATCGTCGGAGAAGACGGCGGCGAGGGCCTCGCCATCGAAGCGAGTGTGAAGCGCGCGCGACCAGTTCCCGGAGTCGTCCAGCGCTTCGATGCCGAACATCGCGCTCGGGTCGTCGGTCGTGATGACGTACTCGCGGTTGTCGCTGGTGGCGGTCGACGCAACGATCGCGTTGCCTCGCTTCACGCGGTACTGCGTGATCCCGCCGGGGTCTTCCGCGGCGTTCCAGGTGAGCGTGAGCTGATGCCGGCCCTCGACCTCGGTGTGGGCGATCTCCAGTTTGGAACCCGCAGGCCAGCTGGGCGGCGTACCGTCGGCGGTGGTGATCGTGGCGTGGAGCGGTTCGCTTGGGTTCTGTGCTTCGTCCCGCGCGATCACGGTGAAGCGGTACTCGGTCCGCTCGTCCAGGCCCTCAACGAGGAGATCCGTTTGAGAGCTCGTCGTCTCCTCGAACGCGTGGTCGTCGCGGAGCAAGCGGAAGCCACGGACCTCGCGGTCGTCGGTCGCCGCGGGCCAGTTGAGGCGCACCGAGGTCGGCGATACGGCTTCGACGGTGAGCTCAGCGTCTCCGCCCCAGCGTGGCGGCGAGGTGTCGGTGCAGCCAAGCGCGCTGACGAGGAGGAAGGACAACGAGAAGCACGACGTCTTGTTCACGCCGCCATCATTCTCGCGTCGGGCGACCTGTGCAAGTCGATGAGCAGAAGTGGACCCGCGCGCCACGAATTCGATGGATCAGCCAAGCGATCTCGAGCGCGAGGGATCGAACAGGCGCCCCCGAAGCACGTTTGCTCAACGAAGAACGAGCGCGTTCAGCATCGCCTGAAGCGCAGGCTGATGTGGGCTCTCGCGACCGGTCTCGACATCGACATGATAGGAGCCGTCGTCGGTGTCCACCAAGACGTCGACGCCGTGCAGAACCATGGGCACCTCGGGGGGCGCTCCCTGCTCGGTGGTCTCGACCACGATCGCGTAGTGCGACCACTCGGCGTGGTGACCACCGAAGGAGCGGGTCTCCTCATGTTCGAGCTCGCGATAAGCGACCCCCATCATCTCGCGACGCTCGCGGAGATCGCTCATCTCGACCTCGTCGTCGAGCCGCTGAATGCGGAGGATCGCGTGCTCGTCCTCGGCCCCGCGCTTGAGCAGCAATACGTTCTCTTCGCCAAGCGCGATGAAGCCAGGCTCGAGCGCGGTCTCTACGCTGCCGCCCAGCCCACGAGCGAGCCGAACGGGACGCTCCGCGCTCTGCGCGTACGCGTAGCCCGCGAGGAGAAAGCCGATCGCGATCATCAACGTCGGGGCGTCGAGGAGCCACCCGCGTTGGGCGTCTCGCTGCTCGAATGACCGGGGCGCGCCGTTCATGGCTCACCTCGCGGGAGCTCGAGACCGCTTCGCTCGAAGAGCTCGTCGGTGTCATCGGCGCCGCCGACCAGCACTTCGCGCCGCAGCTCCGTGATGAGCTGGTTCATCGCGACGAGGACGGTGGCCACCAACAGGCCGGCTGTTAGGAGGCTCGCCGTCGGGCTGAAGCCGACACCTCGTGCGCCGGCGGTGAAGACGATCTCGTGGAAGCCGCCGTTGACGGCGACCGACGCGACGAAGCCTGACGCGAGCCAGAGCGACGCGGGCCCTGGTCGCTCGAAGCGAGCGCGTCCGAACGCGTAGCCGAGGACGGCAGCGGACGCGACGTGAACCAACGTACTGCTCGTGATGGTCGTCGCGCCGGCGTAGGGCATCAGGTCAGCGTGCGTCAGGACGTACGCGGTATTGAGCACGACCGCGATGCCGAGCGACGCCGCGGTGCAGTACACAACACCGTCAATTGGCTCGTCGAACTCCGCGCTGTCGTAGACGGTGAAGCGCACGGCGAGGAACACGCAGAGCTGCTGGAGCGTCCCGACGATCAAGACGCTCGCGACGGTATTGCTGAGAAAGGACCCGTGGCGCCACGCGTCGATCTTGAAGACGTGTTCGGTCAGCGGCATCGCGACCGCGTACGCGAGGAGCCCGCCGAGCGCGGCGACGCCGAGCACCATGCGGAGCGGTTCCGGCTCCAGTCGATCCTGCCGGTAGATGTAGGCGAACCAGATCAACGCAGGGACGAGAGCGAGCGGGAGCCCCGCGCCAAACGTCGTCGGGATGGCTGAGTAGTGCAGATGCCCGAAGAGCATCCCGATGGTCAGCACAAAGAGCAGCGACAGGAGCGTCTCGCTGAGCCCGCTGCGGGTCCAGTCGGCCTCGACGACCGAGAGCGCGCGCTGGTGATGCTCGTCGCAGAAGAAGCGTTCGCCGATCACGTCTCCGGTTCCGGGACCGAAGTAGCCGTGACACACGCAGCACCGAAGTTGGGGCGTTGTTGCCATCTCGACGCGAGGGTGCCTCGCGCCATCACGCGCGCGCAAGCATCGTCGTTGCGCGGCTTGCGGAAAACAGGGACGCTGAAGGTGGATGCGAACAGCGAAACGAATCGAGGGATGGGTAGCGCGCTCGGTGCTGTCTTTTCCAAGCACTGTTGCCTCGCGTGTTCAGACACCCGTGATGGTGAACGGGGCGCGGCTCGACCCACAGATGCAAGCCTTCCTTCGGCTCATCGAGGGTCGACCCAAGCTGCACCAAGTGGGTCTGAAGCGCGCGCGTTCCGAGTATCGCCGCGCGAGCGATATCTTCGATCGTCCGCCGCGCTCGGTTCGCTCCGTCCGAGACGACGTGGTCGGTGGCTGTCCGGTGCGCGTTTACCAACACGAGCCTTCCTCCAACACGCTCCTCTACTTCCACGGCGGCGGGTTCGTGATCGGCGACCTCGAGTCGCATGATGTTCTGTGTCGGCGGATCTGTCGGGACGCGAAGTGCACGGTCATCGCGGTCCACTACCCGCGCGGCCCGGAGGCACCGTTTCCAGCGGCCCAAGACGCGGCGGTCACCGTCTTTCGTGCGCTCGTCGGAGAGGCCGCGCGTTTCGGTGTCGACCCTGCGCGCATCGCGGTGGGCGGAGACAGCGCAGGAGGACAGCTCTCCGCGTTCGTGTCTCACCAGACCCGAGCCGACGTTCACGCTCCCTGCTTCAGCTGGCTCATCTACCCGACGGTCGACATGCTCCGGCTCGTCCGCTGCGGCGGTGAGCTCGATGATGGGTTCCTCCTCGATCGTGATCTGCTCGACTGGTTCTCCGCGCGCTACTTTGAGAGCGCACCCGCGCGAGACGAGCCTGGCGTGACGTTGATCGCGGATGACCTCCACGGCCTTCCGCCGACTCATGTCGTGACCGCTGGTTTCGATCCGCTCAAAGAAGAAGGCGCGGAGTACGTCACGGCGCTCCGCGAAGCGGGGGTGTCGGCGACCCTGCGACTCTATCCATCGCTTATCCACGGTTTCGTGACGATGACGCGTTGCCGCGCCGCCGATCACGCGGTCGAAGAGATGATCGCGCGACTCGCCAGCGCGTGGTGAGCGCGTGAGCCGTCTCGGCCGAGGCCGCGCGAGCCTGACCGCGATGGCGGTCTCCGCGGCGCGCGGTTTGAGCGGGGTCGACCCCTTGGCGGTGCGCGTCTTGCCTTTCCCCATGAGCGTTGTGTTGCGCGCCGCCGAACATCTCCCCGGCGCGTCGACGCTCGGCGACGTCAGCTCTCTCGGCTTGGTGTCTCACCTCAAGTGGCGGACCCGCGCGATCGACGATGACTTGGCGACGAGCGAGTTCACCCAGCTGCTGCTGTTGGGCGCGGGCCTCTGTACCCGCGCGCATCGCCTCTCGCTGCCAGGCGTCACCGTCTTCGAGGTCGACCATCCCGCGACACAGCGCCGTAAGCGATCCGCGATGGGGGCGGCGCGTCACCGCGCGCGTGAGGTCCGCTATGTCGACGTGGACTTCGATCGGCAGGATCTCGTGGAGGCCCTCGACGGCGCTGGCTTTGATCGCGCGGCGAAGACGTACGTAGTCTGGGAAGGCGTCGTGATGTACCTGCCGACGTCTGCCACGCAGGCCAGCCTTCACGCGCTCCGTGAGCTTTGCGCGCCTGGGAGTCGGCTCGCGGTTTCGTACATGTCAGACCGCGTTCCGTCGGCCGTGGTCTCGCGCATCGCGAACGTGGCCTTCGCGTCGATCGGCGAACCGCTTCGGGCGTCGTACTCGGTCGAAGAGATGAACACCCTGCTCGCCGCGTCCAGCTTCGAGACGCGCCGCGGCGACTCCGGACGGCTGGGGTTCTTCGCGTCGGAACGGCTCGCGTTCGCGGAGCGCAGACCTTAGGCGATGCGTTCGGGGCCTTGAGCGATTGGGTCAGGGCGCGCTGATGTTGAGAACGAAGCGCGCCGCGCGGCGGAAGGTGTCCACCACGATCACGACCTCTTCTTTCGCGTCCAGACGAACCCGAACCGAAGAGTCGAGCCCGCTCGTGTCGTCGTTGCACTCTAGTTCGGCGCCACCGCAGGTCGCGCCTTCGAGAACGTAGAGCACGGTGTCGGCGCCGAGGTCTTCCGAGCCGTTGGTGTCGAAGACGTAGACGCCCGCTGTGGTTGCTTGGAAGCGGAAGGTGCGCTCGGGCCCCTCTCCCGCGCAGGATCCTGTGCGGAGCCCGTCTGTGCACCCCGCCGCGCTGCTGATCATCCCGCTCGCGACCGCCATCCCCGTTCGCCTCCCGAGGTTCTCGTCAGGGCAGGTGTCGACGCGGCAGGCTGCTTCGCACGCACACTCGCTGTCGAGGCAATCGATGAATCCATCCATGTCGTCGTCGCGGCGATCTCGGCAGGAATCCTCGCCGCAATCACTGTCGCCCGCGCAGTCGCTGTCTGCGCAATCGATCGCGCCGTCCTCGTCGTCATCGACGCCGTCCGCGCAGTCGGTCTCGCTGCACGCTGGGTCTCCATCGCAATCCGGATCCGCGCAGTCGATCAGGTCATCGTCATCGTCATCGATCCCGTCGTCGCACTCGGTCTCGATGCAGGCCGGGTCGTCGTTGCAGTCGTCGTCCGCGCAGTCGATCAGCGAGTCTCCGTCGTCGTCCTCGCCGTCGGCGCACTCCGTCTCGATGCATGACGGGTCGGCGGAGCAGTCGAGGTCCTCGCAGTCGATCCGTCCGTCGCCGTCGTTGTCGACCTCGTCGTCGCACACCTCGACGCACTCAGGTACGTCGCGGCAGTCCAGATCCAGGCAGTCCGTGTCTCCGTCGCGGTCGTTGTCGAGACCGTCACCGCACATCGTCTCGGTGCAGGTCGGGTCGTCCGCGCAGTCGCGGTCGCGGCAGTCGACATCGCCGTCTCGATCGTTGTCGAGCCCATCGCCACAGAGCGTCTCGGTCGCGCCGGTGTCTTCGGTGATGTTCAGGACGACGTCGCCAGTGGAGCCGCGATAGCCGAAGACGATGATCACGACGGTGTCCCCCGCGCTCATCTCGTGACGAACGAGAGAGGAAGCGCCTGCGCCGCCATCGTCGTTGCACTCGATAACCGTTTCGCAGTCGGTCTCGCGAATCTCTAGACCGGTGTCGAGCGCGGAGTCGTTGGTGTCGAAGACGAATGTCGCGTCGCGCGGCGCGGTGAACGAGAAGACCTGGTCCGGGCCTTCGACGCTCTCGCCTGCGCAGGTCGTCGCGACGTGGTCGACCGTGCCCAGCGCTCCCGCGAAGAGCGCGTCTCCCATCATCGACGCGAGGTTGGTGCCGTCGCACTCGCCCGGTCCTGCGTCGACCTCGACCATCGCGTCGGCGTCGGCCATCGCGTCACCCGTGGCGTCCTGGGACCCGGTGTCGCCGTCAACCAGAACGTCGGCGACGTCAGCGTCCTCGACCGCGCTGTCCTCGACCGCGCTGTCGACCGGGTCTGCGCTATCGACCGCCGCGTCGCTCGTGTCGGCCGCGGAGGTGTCGGTCGGGCCCGCGTCGTCGTCGCCGCAGCCGGGGCAAACGGAGATGAACGCGAACAAGAGCGCGAACAAGAGCGAACGGGGCGCGGACATACGACACCATACTCCATAAGAAAGGCGACACATCCCTGTGCCGCCTCTCCTGCGAACGCGCGTGCACGTTCGGGATGTCCGCTCGCGTTGCTAGAAGTTGTCTTCCGCGGCGAACTCTTGCTCGATTTGATCCGCGGTGCTCGCGATCACGGACAGCGGGAGCTCGAACTCCTCCATGTCCATGGTCGCCATCTGGCAGGTGTAGCGAACAACATAGAACTCGCGGTCGAGGCAGATCGCGCCAACGGCAAAGTTCCAGTTCTTCTCGAGGGCGACCTCGGGCGACATCTGGTCCTTCTTGCAACACGCAGACGCGAAGTCCGCCCAGTCGCGGTCGAACGCCTGAAAACGCGAAACGATGATCGCCTGAAGCCGATCGTTGCCGAACTGCCAGGTCATCTTGAAGTGGTTCTCGCCTTCTTCCGACAGCTTGTACTTCGACCGCGCGTACTCTCTAACTTCGTCCCAGGTGGGCATGGCTCCTCCATGACTCGATAACCAGCGAGCCACCGATCATTTATCCGATCAGCGCGTCAACGTCACGCTTGATAGCAAAAGGGTGTCACGGAGGGGTCATGAGCGCTCAGAAGTCCTCAGTAGTTGGGACCTCGGCGCTCCGGGCCTCCGCCCACGCGAGGTGTTTGTCAGCGAGACCCGGGCGCGAACGTGCAGCGCGCGACCCAGTCCCGCGCCTGCTCTCCCAGTACACCAGAAGCGTCTTCGTGCTGAGCGAAGTGTGCGCGCGCCTCCGCGACGCGTCCTTCGGCGAAGAGAGCGGCGCCGTAGAGCCGCGCGTTCTCCCGTGCGAGGCGGTCGGTCGGGAGCCCCGCCCGCTTGGCTTCCTCGAAGAGCGGAATCGCGAGGGCGAACTCACTCGCGTAGTGCATCTGTCGCGCTGCCAGGTATGCGCCGAGACCATCGTCACGAAGCGCGCGGAGCCGCTCCGCCAGATGAACGACCACCGCGCGTGACGAGCCGCGGCCGTCCGCGCCGAGCAAGAGGCGACGCACCAACTGCGCCTGTTCTCCTCCACCCTCGAGCGCCGCGATCTTCACCTCGACGTTGCGCGCGCGGTCTTCGCTCTGCGGCTTGGACAGCAGCGCGCGGTATCCCGCGAGCGCGCTCGCGTTGTCCCCTTGGAGCCACGCGGCGTCCGTGATCCCCATCTCGGCCGCTACGACCACTGGAGAGGCGGCGCCCTCGAGTTGATCCAGCTCGCGGTTCGCCGCTTCGGTGTCTCCGGCCCGGGCCAAGGCGCCGACCAGTACGGCGCGGGTGCTGACGTCTCGTCCGTCGATGTCGAGGATCTCCCGGCATCGAGATCGCACCTCGGGGAGATCATTGGCCGCGAGATCACCGGCGAGCTCTGCGCGGAGGTGCGCCAGGCGATGCGGACACGTCGTCGAGAAGATGCTCGGTCGCGAGAACCGGAGCCGCGCGAGCTCAAGCGCGCTCTCCGGAAGCGCGACGCCTTGAAGGTGTTCGTGCCAAGCGGCCTCGAGCGCGGCGGTCGATTCTCCGCTGGGTCCTTCGATGTCGCCGAGGCGATACGCCTCCCGTAACACGTCGCGACCGAAACGTTCGCGGTACCAACGAACGAACGAACCGGCGGCCGAGTACGCCGCGCGGGGAGAGGTCTGGAGAAACCCGAGCGACATCAGGCGGCCAACGTTTGGCAACAGCTCCAGTTCAAGCATCGCGCGCGACCAGATGTCCGGATCGAGTCCGTCGCGAATGTCCCACGCGACACCCACCGCGACGCCTTCGATCAGACCCGGGTTCGGCAACAGACCTCCGAGCGAGGCGGCGACCTTGAACGGACCGCGCGCGGCGTTCGCGGCGACCGCGTGAACGACCTCGTGCGCGAGAACCGGATGGGGCCAGCCGCGGAGCTGGAGGTGGACCTCGCCTCGCCATGGCTTCGCGATGAAGGTTCGCCCGGCGCCCATAAGGGAGCGCTTCTCGTCCATGCTCCGATAGAAGAAGGCGTGGACCGGTTCGTCTTGGGAGACGCCGAGGCCTTCGGCGGCTTGATGAACACGAAAAGCGCAGTCGTCGGCCAGGCGATCGGCTTCGCTCGTGTTCACTTCACGCGGGAGATGAACGACACAGGTGTCGCGGGTCACGATCTTGCCGAGGACCTCGTCGATGTGCGCGACCGTGACGCGGTGCCCAAGCGCGGAGCCGTGAAACTGAGCCACCGCGGCCAGCCCCAGGCACACGAGCGCGATCCCGAGCGGAGCCGCGCTCCTTTGCCACGTCGCGCGGGAAGGGAAGGGGCGCCAGCGCGCGACGATCAACGCGCCGCAGCCGACGCTCAACAGCGAGGTGACCGCGCGGAAGGACAAGAGCGCGTTCGGGATCGCGATGTTGTCGTCGTAAAGCGTCCCCGGGAACCAACCGTGCAGGTGGCTGAAGACGAAGATCGCTGGGGTCGCCAAGAACTCTCGAAGGCCCAGCCCCAGCGACAAGAGCGGCGCGATGATCGCGAGCGCGAGCGCGAGACGTCGACCGGGCACGAAGCTCCCGATGAGGCCGCCCAACAGGGTCGCGAAGACGAAACCGAAGAGCGGACCGAGCGCTTCAAACGCCAAGCCTTCGAGCGGGGCGCACTGACGTACCCGCAGCTGGTTGAGCGCGAGGAGCGCGAGCGGGATCGCCCAGCAGAGGAGCGCGAGCTTGAGGAGACGCGAGAGAAGCGGGGCGGCGTTGCTCTCCGCGGCGTTGCTCTCCGCGTCGTTGGACCTGAACGCGAGCGCGCGGAGCGTCGCGGCCGGGACGAGGAAGAGCGGAACGACCACGCCGAGCACCAGCGCGGACTCGACGCCGTGGACACCGAGCAGTCGTGACGCTGTCAAAGCCAGGCCGGTGACCGCCGAGACGATCACCACGAGCTTCTCGCTTCGTGAACCGAGAGCGTTCAGGCGCTCGACGATGCGTGTCAGGCGCTCGCGGTTCACGCAGGCGGCGGGGGCGCGTTGACCCTCGGCTGCGCTTCAAAGACGAGCGGGAGCACGTCCTCGATCCGAGAGACCAGATGAACCTTGAGGTCCTTCATGATGCTGTCCGGGATCTCTTCGAGGTCCGGCTCGTTGGCCTTCGGCAAGATGATCTCGCGGATGCCCATCCGATGCGCGATGAGGCACTTCTCTTTGATGCCGCCGACGCGAAGGATCGCGCCGCGCAGCGTGATCTCTCCGCTCGACCCCACCCCGGGCCGGACGCGGAGGCGCGTCAGCATGCTCGCGATGGCGGTCAAGATGGTGATGCCGGACGAGGCACCGTCCTTCTTCACGGCGCCCGCCGGGAGATGAACATGAACGTCGATCTTCTGAAGGAAGTCGTGCGGCAGCCCGAGCTCGTCGGCGTGCGTCCGCAGGTAGCTGAACGCGGTCGCGACCGACTCCTGCATGATGTCGCCCATCTGTCCGGTCAGGCGGAGCCGCCCCTTTCCGGGCATTCGTTTCGACTCGACGAAGAGCAGCTCTCCGCCTGCGGGGGTCCAGGCGAGCCCGGTCGCCACGCCCGCGACGGGGCGCGCTTCGGGCTTCTCGCGCACGCGCCGAGGGGGCCCCAAGACGTCGACGATGAAGTGATCGTCGGCGAGCACGTAGACGTCTTCACCATTGGCGACGCGCACCGCGACCGCGCGGCACACCGCGGCGATCTTCTGCTCGAGCTTTCGAACGCCCGCCTCGAAGGTGTACTCGTCGACGAGCTTGTCGATCGCGGCGTCCAAGAACTCGAGTCGCTCGGGGGAGAGGCCGTGCTCGCTAAGCTGACGCGGGACCAAAAATTCCTTCGCGATCGCGCACTTCTCCGCGCGCGTGTAGCCGGCCAGATCGATCACTTCCATGCGGTCGAGGAGCGGCCCGGGGATCGTGTCCTTTCGGTTCGCGGTCGCGATGAACATCACGTTCGAGAGGTCAAAGGGGACCTCGATGTAGTGATCACGGAACGTGGAGTTCTGCTCCGGATCTAAGACCTCGAGGAGCGCCGACGCGGGGTCACCTCGCCCGGTGCGGCCGAGCTTGTCGATCTCGTCGAGCAACATGATGGGGTTCTTGCTCCCGGCCTTCTTGAGCCCGCCGATGATGCGACCGGGGAACGCGCCGACATAGGTGCGGCGGTGGCCACGGATCTCAGCCTCATCATGAACGCCACCGAGGGCGGCGCGGACGAACTGACGACCGGTTGCCCGCGCGATCGACTTCGCGAGCGAGGTCTTGCCGACACCGGGCGGGCCGACCAGGCACAAGATCGGTCCGCGGATATCGCTGCGGAGCTTCCGAACCGCGAGGTACTCCACGATGCGCTTCTTCGGCAGGTCGAGCCCATGGTGATCTTCGTCGAGCACTCGCCGCGCTTCGCGAACGTCGAGGCGGTCTGGGGTGCGCTTGGTCCACGGGAGATCGACCATCCACTCCACGTAGGTGCGCGCGACGTTGAACTCCGCGCTCGCTGAGTTCATGGTCCGCATCCGTGAGAGCTGCTTGCGCGCGGCCTTCTCTGCGTCCGCCGGCATATCCAGCATCGCGACGCGTTCGCGGAGCCGCTCGACATCATCCTCTTCGTCCTCGGGTTCCCCGAGCTCACGCCGGATCGCGCGGAGCTGTTGGCGCAGGAGGTACTCGCGCTGGCTCCGCGACATCTCCTCGCGAACCATCGTGGTGATCTCTTTCTTCACCTTATAGACGTCGGCCTGGCGCTTCACGATCGCGAGCACCATCCGGATGCGCTCACGCAGAGACAGCTCTTCCAGGATCTCTTGTTTTTGATCGTTGCTGACCGTGAGGTTCGACGCGACGAGATCGGCAAGCGCGCCCGGGTCGCGGACATTGTCGAGCATCGCGGACGAGTCGCGGCTCTGATTCGGGAGCAAGGTCGCGAGCTCACGCGCGCTCTCCCGAAGCGACGTCGCGAGCGCGGTGATCTCCACATCGGGGTTCGGCGGCTCGTGAATCCGCTCGACGCGCGCGCGAAGACACGGCTGCGTCCCGAGCATCTCCGTGATGCGCATTCGCGAGACGCCTTGGAGCACCACGCTGTAGTTCCCCGAGCTCAGGCGGATGACCTTGAGCACGCGCGCGATGGTGCCGACATGATGGATGTCTGCTTCGCCGGGGTCCTCGGTGTCGGGGACGCGTTGGCCCACCACGCCGATCGTGGGTCGGTCCGTGTTGCAGGCCTCTTCGATCAGACGAACTGAGCGCGGGCGACCGACGTTGACCGGGACGATCGACGCGGGGAACAGAACGGAGTTCCGGAGCGGGAGGATTGGGAGTTCCGCTTCTGCGGGCGGCGGGATCGACTCAGTCATCGCGGCGTGAACTCTAGTACAGAGCGATCGAACGCGCGGTACGGGAGCGCTCTTCGAGCGGACTCGTTACGAAATGAACGCGGAACAGCGGTTTAAGCGGCTTCAGTTTGTGCAGCGCGTCATGTTCCGAAAAGAAAGATGCGCCGTTTAGGTGAGACATTTTCGTCATGATTTCCGTAAGCAGCCGATATTGCAGGCAAAAGCGTTGTTCTAGCGGAGTCAAATTTTTGGTGGCTCTCTGGCCGCCCAGCTGGTAAACACTTGACGCCTTCGGGGACCATGTATGACACTTGTATACATGGCAGGCTTCCACCTACACGTAGGTCCCAGCTCGAGAAACCAAGGTCTCAAATGAGTACACATCATCTCTACCGGTTCATGCCCTTCGCCGCGCTCCTGCTCGGTGGGTGCAACCCCTTCGTCGGCAACCTTGTCGTCTTTGGGATCACGGTTGGTATTTTCGTGGCGACGCTCTCTTTGGGCCGCACGACGCATGTGACCCGCGTGGACGGGGCCGCCGACGCCTCGACCTCGACGCACAGCTGAGCTGACCTTCGACGCACAGCTGACCTTCGAGGCACAGCTGACCTTCGACGCACAGCTGACCTTCGAGGCAGCTGACCTTCGAGCGGGTCTGGCGCCTCAAGGCGACAAACTCGACCGCTTGATGCACGATCTGCGCGCATGACGGTCACTTCAACATCGTTTTCCGAGATGGCGGACATCTCGCTCGCGGACCTTGAAGCGATTCGCTTACTCCTCCGCGGCGGGAGCGTGATCGACTGGCATCGACTGAACTTCAAGTCGAACAAGGAGATCGACGCCTTCCTTCGCGCGCAAGAGCTCGACATGTCCGACCCAACCGACGTCGCGCGCGTCGAGGCGGTGAAGCAGCAAGCGGTCGACTTTCTCCGTCGCCACTTCGAGTTCCCCATTCCGAAGGGAGTCTCGGATCGCTCCGTGCGCGAGATCTTGGCGCTCGCGTCGGGGGCCGGTCACAAGCAGCTCTGCGCCTGCACGATCCTCAAGGCGATGCACATCATTCATCACCTCGAGGCGCGTGAGCTCGCGTTCATGCTCCCGAAGTCGGATGAAGAGGTCTTTCATCTCGTCGAGAAGAAGGTCTACCGCGTCATCGGCTCAGCGCTCGCGAACAAGTTTCCCGTCGCCGAGTTCATCGGCGGACGTAAGCACAAAGACTCGCTCTACACGAAGCTCTTGAGCAAGCCCGAGGTGAACGCCGCGCAGATCTACGACAAGCTTCGCTTTCGAATCGTGATGAAGTCGGCCGATGACGTCTTCCCGATGATGAAGTACCTGACCCGCGAGGTCTTCCCGTTCAATTACGCGATCCCCGGCGAGTCCACGAATACCCTCTTCAACTTCCGGGCGTACTGTCAGTCGCGCCCTGATCTGGAGCGACACCTCCCAGGGCTTCAGCTCTCGCTGCGCTTGGAAGAAGGCGGACCCGGCCTCCTCGACAACGTCTTCACCTCGGCGAACTACAAGGTGATCCACTTCGTGGTGGACATGCCGATCCGGTTGCCCGACGACGTGCTCAGCGAAGCGCCGCCGGCGGCTTGGGCGCTCGGCAAGGTCATCTTCGTGCTCACGGAGTTTCAGATCATCGATGAACGCACCGACCAGCAAAACGAGCTGGGCGACGCGAGCCACGCGGCGTACAAGGACCGGCAGAAGCTCGCGGTGATGCGCCGGCTCAAGGTCGGGATCGTGGGAACCGAGAACGAGCCGGGACCCGGTCGACCGACCTTGCCGCCCAACTCGATGGCGTTCGATCTCGACATGCTCGACACCGACTTCGACGACTGAGTGAAGCGTGAACGTCGCGAAGCACCTGCCTCGCGATCGTTCGGAATCGCTCTGGTGAGTCGAGCTGGCTGCTAGAACCCCATCGCGTCGAGCGAGACGTCATGGGCGCGCCGAAGACGTCGCTCGTAGTCGCGGGGCGCGGCCTCGGCCTCTTCGGAGACGACCTCTTCTGAGCCCATCGCTTCTGGGCCCATCGCTTCTGGGGGAGCAGACGGCACCGCTTCGCGCAACATCTGAACGCTCGCGGCGGCGTCGTCGTCCCCAGACGCTGCGTACCCGCGGGAGGCGTCGTCCAGAAGCGCGGCCGCTTGAGCGTAGTCGTTATTCCGGATCATGCGGATCGCTTGCACCGTGGCGGCGGCGGCGTCGACGTTCTCGGCCGCGCGCATCACCTCTTCGTTCACGCCCGCCGCGATCTCCGCGTCGTCCATGGTGGCCGCGGCGCCGAGAAACTCGGTGCGCTCGTACTGGCTGCCTTGCTCATCGGTCGCGTCTTGAAACGACAGGACCGCGTCGAGGATCTCGACCGTTGCACCGGCGCGGCGGCCCGGGGAGCGGAGCTGCACGACGACGTCGCGGGATTCGCCTTCCGCGATGTCGCCCAACGTCACGCTCGCCGCGTTCGCAGGCGTCTGGGCCTGACCCATGATGCTGACGATCTCGATACCAGGGCCGCCGCGGAGAACGAGCTGGGTGTTGCGGGCGACCAACCGCTCCAAGCGGAGCACTTCGTCACGAAAGGCCGCGACGACCGCCGCGGAGTCTTCGACGTAGTGGAAGCTCCCACCCGAGAGCTGCGCGATCTCGCCCATCAAGACCTCATCGTAGTCGAGGCCGAGACCTAGCGCGCTGATCGGGACACCTCGGGCGCCTGCCTGCTGCGCGTAGTTCGTGATGAGGTTCTTGTCGTTCGGGACGCCGTCGCCAAGAAGCACGATGCGCGAGGTGACCTCTTCGCTCGTGTGGTGAATGGTCTGCTCCAAGATCTGAGCGAGGCCGTCGCGCATGTCGGTCGTGCCGCGCGCCTCGATGGTGGAGAGCTTCTCGCGAACGTCTGCGATGTCGCTCTGGTCGAGCTCGGTGGACGGGAAGACCGTGTTGGCCGTGGAGTCGAAGGTCACGACCGCCAGCCGGTCGCCGGGGACGAGCGAGTCGACCAAGGCAAGGGCGGCGTCTCGCGCGTCGCGCATCGGTTGACCGCGCATGGAACCCGAGGTGTCGATGGCGAGGCCGATGTTCAGCGGTCGTCGCGTGGAGGCTTCCAGCTCGGCCGCGTTGATCCGAACACGCGCGACCACGTCGCTCAGCTCACCCGCGGGCACGAATTCGTTGCCCAGGTCCGCGCTCAACTGAATGAGACCGGGATCTTGTTGGGTGGGTCGCGTGTCTTGGCTGCAGCCCGGCGCGCTGATCATCAGCGCCAGCAAGGGCAAGAGAAGCGCCGCTCGCAGGGAGGGGCGGAAGTGGGATCGCATCGGTAGCTCCTTCGTCATGGAGGTGCAGACGCATTGGTGCCTCGGTCGGTCTGAAAAAAGTGATCGAAAATCGAACTCTTTTTCCGGTGTAAGCGGGGCGGCCCAAGCGCGTTCAGGTCGTCCGAAACCGTCGCGTCGAACGTGAAGCGTCTGCGAAAGGAGACCCTCGGGAGCGGCTCCGTGTACCCTGCGCCCTATGCTCTCCACGATGCTTCGCGCCCTCTGCCTCACGCTTGTTCTGCTCGTCTCGGTTGGATGCGGCGACGATGACGGCGGGACTGATACGTCGCTTTCGGACGCGGGCGCTGACACGAACGTTGCTGACACGGGCGGCACGGACGCGGGCGGCGAGGACACCGGCTCCGCGGACACCGGCGGACCCGATACCGGTGCAGGCGACGGGGTCTTTCTGGTCGACTTCGTGACCACCGCGGGTGACTTCACGGTCGAGGTCCACCCCGAGTGGGCTCCGCTGGGGGCCGCGCGCTTCCGTGAGTTGGTCGAGGCCGAGTACTTCGACGAGTGCCGCTTCTTCCGCGTGCTCCCGGGCTTCGTCGCGCAGTTCGGGATGCATGGCGACCCCACCACGAACGCCTTGTGGCAGGGTCGACCGATCGTGGCGGATCCCGTCACTGCAACGAATACCCGCGGCACGCTCACGTTCGCGATGACGAGCGACCCCGACAGTCGCACGACGCAGCTCTTCGTTAACTACGCGGACAACTCTCGCCTCGACGGGTCGGGCTTCGCGCCCTTTGGTGAGATCATCGGCGATGGGATGGACGCCGTGGACGCGATCAATAGCGAGTACGGCGAGGCGCCGAGCCAAGGGCAGATCGCGGCGCGCGGCAACGAGTACCTCAACGCCAGCTTCCCGAACCTCGACTACGTCATGACCGCGCGCATTCGTTAGGCGTGGGCGGCGCGCTGCTCCTCTTACATCAAGACGATCCTCGACATCGCCGATGACAAGGTCCGCGTCGTCTGGTTGAACCCCGAGACGATGAACGTCGTCGCGCCGTACGACGGTGGCGTTGATGTCGTCTTCTCGGCGATCGGATACGACGAGTCGCTAAGAGCGGACATCTGCGACGCGGTGCCGGACGAGAACCTCCCACACGTCTACGCCGCGACGTAGTTCAAGCAGGTCGAGCACCCGGCGGCCATGAATAGTTTCTCCCGCGCGGCAGTCTGAACTCTTGATGACAACGAGGTTCGTCGCGGTTCTGTTTTGCGTCGTCGCGTCCGGAGCGCTCCACGTTTCGCCCTCTCGCTCTCAAGACCCATCCCCACGAGAGCGTTCGTTTCTGTCGTCGGAAGCGCGAGTCGCGGTCTTTCTCAACGGTGAAGGCGGTCGATACTTCGCGGCGGCGCGCGACGATGGGGCGCACCACCGATCATCGGTTGTTTGGCGCCAGGGCCTCACGCATACGGACGTTCCCCGTTTCCGCGGCACCCGCGATGAGTGGCAGAGCTTGGTCCGTTGTGTGGAGAGCTCGTTCGCCGGCTTGCCCATCGACGTCCACGAGCGGTCCACGAGCCGTGAAGAGCTAACAGTGGTGATCGGCGGGAACAGGGACGTCCTTCGAACGCCCTACAACGGGCTCGCGGCATTGACCGCCGGTGAAGTGACAGATCGCGGGATCGCCTTTGTGTTCTCGGATCGCTACACGCACCTCGCGAATCTCTGCATCTCGGTGGCGCACGAGGTCGGTCATCTCTTGGGGCTCGAGCACGGACCGGACTGCGCCGACCTGATGGGAAACCCGTCGTGTGATCACGGTGACTTGACCCGCGCCTTTACCGCCGCGAGCCGGTCGATCCTCGCGTCGTCGATCGAGCGATGGAGGCACCGCGATCGTCAGTATACGCCACCCGGCACGCCAATTGTTTTGCGCGACATGCATGGGCGCTGCATGGATGTCGACTATGCGATGCTCAACGACGGTGCGCGGATCGCGTCGTGGGGATGCCACCGCGGCGCGAACCAGCGCTGGTCTCTTCACGACGATGGGACCATCCGCACCGGAGCGAACCGCTGCCTCGACTTCTCCTACTACGAGGACCACCGCGTGCACGCGTGGGGCTGCCATGGCGGACCGAACCAGCGCTGGACCCTGCGACCTAACGGCCAGATCGAAGGCGTCGATGGACGGTGTCTTGATCTTGATCGTGGCGAAGACGTGAACGGAGGCCGCCTGATCGCTTGGCCGTGTCACGACGGAGCGAATCAGCGCTTTCGCGTGACTCACTTGTAGACCGAAACAGCGCGTCGCGCGTCTTAACGTAGATGAACACCGCACGCTCATCTCGCTGTTCTCTCTTGCCTCTCCTGATGATCGCGCTCGTCGGGTGTGGCGCCGCCCGTCCCGAGGTCGTGTCGACGCGCGCGCCGGTGGCGGAACGAGAAACGACCCAGGCCGCAGCGGCAGGTGCGGAAGAAGCGACGACGACCTTCGACCCGCCCGATGCTCCAGCGGGAGCGCAAGCCAGCGTGCCGCTCTATCGCGTCACGACGACGGAGCGGATGGCTGTCTCGCCGACGCCATGGGTCGTTACGATTTGGGAGAGCGGCGCGTGGACCTCGTCCGAACCCAACGGATCGCTGACCCAAGGGACGCTCAGCGCCGACGAGATCGACGCGCTGGCGCGTCAGATCGACGCCGCCCCGCTCGAGATGTTTGAGATGACGCCGACTCAGGTCTGTCTCGCGGTCGAGACGACCACGCGGAGCGATTACTCGTTTCGCTCGAGGCACTTCAGGCCCGCGATCTGTGCCGGCGTTTCTCCCTTCGATGACGTGACCATGGCCGCGATAGAGTGCGCGATGGCGCGGACCGTGTCGCCGTCCCCCGCCGGTTTGCAGCGATGTCGCCCGTAGTGATAGCGACGCTCGTTGTGTAGGCTTGGCCGCGTGGAGGAACACCTGCGGCGAGTGGTCGATCTCCTTCGTGAGGAGCGAGGTGAGCCTCCGCTCTCCGCGTCACAACCGGTGGAAGACGTCCGGCGACAGTTCCGCGCGTTGTGCAACGTTCGCCCAGCCGGCCCAGCCAGTGACGTCTTGCTCGAGGCACAGAACGCGTTCTTGCAGGAGGAGACCCGAACGCGCGGGGTCGAGGATGTCTCTTTGTTTTCCTTCACGAACCGGGTGGCGCTTTGGCAGGGCGACATCACGCGACTGTCCGCGGACGCGATCGTCAACGCTTGCAACGCGCAGCTGCTCGGTTGCTTTCAGCCTCTTCATGGCTGCATCGACAACGTGATCCACACTTGGGCTGGGATTCAGGTTCGGCGCGACTGCGACCTCCGCATGAAAGGGGGGCAGCTCCCGACCGGTGATGTGGTGTCGACCTCCGCTTACAACCTGCCGAGCCGGAACATCTTTCACACCGTGGGACCGATCGTTCGAGACAACGCGCCGAGCATGAGTGACGCCGAGGCTCTCGCGTCTTGCTACCGAAACAGCCTCGACCTCGCGAACGACATGGGGCTCGCGACGATCGCGTTTTGCTGCATCTCGACCGGGGTCTACGGCTACCCGCAAGACCAAGCGGCTGATGTCGCGGTGCGCACGGTTCGCGAGTGGGTTGCGGATCACGGGAGCGGGCCACAGGTGATCTTCAATGTCTTCCTCGATCGTGACTGGGAGCTCTACGAACATGTCCTTTCCTGAGCGACGTGATCGCGCCGCGGAGGCGATCCGAAACGCGGACGCGGTGCTCATCGGCGCCGGCGCCGGGTTCTCGGCGGCCGCTGGGCTCACCTACGGCGGCGCTCGCTTCGAGAAGAACTTCCCGGACTTCATCGCGCGTTTTGGCCTCAGGGACATGTACTCAACCATGTTCTATCCGTTCCCGCGGCGGGAGCAGTGGTGGGCGTACGCCTCGCGCCACATCTTGATCAACCGCTACGACTATGAGGTCGGCGCGCCCTACCGCGACCTCTTCGCGCTGATCGCGGATAAGACGCACTTCGTCCTCACGACGAATGTTGACATGCACTTCTTTCGCGCCGGGTTCGATCCCGCGAAGGTCTTCGCGACACAAGGCGACTACGGGAAGTTCCAGTGTCAGACCGCGTGCCACGACACCCTCTACGACAACGAAGCCGCGGTCCGCGCCATGGCGGCGCAGCAAGAAGACCTCGCGATCCCGAGCGCGCTCGTTCCGGTCTGTCCGAACTGTGGAGGCCCGATGTTTCCGCACATTCGAATCGATGCGCACTTCATCGAGAACGGGGAGTGGGAGGCCGCGGCCGCGCGCTACCAGCGTTTCGTCGAAGCGAACGCCGGAGGGAAGCTGGTGCTGATCGAGCTGGGCGTCGGCTACAACACGCCCGGCATTATCAAGTACCCGTTTGAGGAGCTCGCCGCGCAGGTCGACGGCGCGACCTTGATCCGGCTCAACCGCGACCACCCGAACATGGATGAGCGCAATCGCGAAAAGACGATCACGTTCACGGAGTCGTTGCCCGAGCTCCTCGCGTCCTGGCGCGGCTAGCCGACCACCGCTCAAGGGTTGTCACGAGAGCAGCGTCAGCGCGTGAGGAACCCGATCTCCTCGCTCACGGCGCGGGCGGCCGGCAGCACTTCGTCGAAGCTCGCGGCGTTGCAGGCCAAAATGCCTCCGTGCGTGCGGAGGTCTTCCCCGTCGTAGACGTACTCGACGCCGTCCAATCGGGTGAACCGACCGCCGGCGGCCTTGAGCACCGCTTCGGGTCCAGCTGCGTCCCACGCCATCGACTTGTCGGTGATGTGGACGTAGACGTCCGCGGTTCGCTCCGCGATCACGCCAACCTTGAGACCGACCGATCCGCTGACCATCTCGTCGGTGATCCCGAGGCGGTTCACGACCATGTCGATGCTCTTGGCGCGATGAGAGCGCGAGCAAACGAGCTTGAGCTTGGAAGCGGGGGCGACGTCGCTCACGCGGAGTTCACGCCGGTCCCCGGCGACGCTCAAGGTCGCGCCGTGTCCGACCACGCCGCGGTAGAGCTTGTCTTTGGCGGGCTGATAGACGACCCCGAGCGTGGCTTTGCCTTCGATGGTGAGGCCGATCATCACGCTGAACTCACCGTTCTTCTTGATGAACTCTTTCGTGCCGTCGAGGGGATCGACGTACCAACAGCGACCCATGCGCTTGGCATCGCTCTGGTCAGAGGTCTCTTCGGCCACGACGCCATCGTCCGGGAAGAGCTTGCGAAGCTGCGTCACGATGAACTCGTTCGCGAGCGTGTCCGCTTCTGTGACCGGGTTCTTCTCGCTCTTGAACGCGACGTCGAAATCGGTCGCGTAGATCTTCATGAGAATGGCGCCCGCTTCGATGGCGATACGGGAGACCTCGTCGAGTTCACGCTGGAGCATGGGCGCGGCATAGCAGGTCGACGGGCGTCGCGCTTGCGGTTTGGAGCAGCGAAGCCTCCAAGAGCGAGGACGGCGCGCACTTCGCGCGCAGGCTTGACGGCTCACGCCTCGCGAACGTTTGGGGGAATCGCCGAAGGCGAGGGGGTCTCGAAAAAGACCCCAGAAGTACAGCCGGGCGTGACCCTGGTACAGTCGTCCCATGCGCGTTGTCATCTCCCTCGTTTCGATTTCGTTGACGCTAGCGATGGGCTGCGGCGAAGCGCCCGGAGCGGAGCCGGAGACGATGATCCCTGGCTGTCCGCCTGACGGTCCGTTCGGAACGATGCCGGGCGATGTTGCGCCCGACGTGACGCTCTACGAGTGTGACGGGACGCCGATTCAGCTCAACGCCCTCTGCGGACGTCGCGTGTCGCTCGTCTACAACTTCGCGGCGTGGTGCCCGCCGTGTCGCGAACATCTCCGAAACGAAATGGTCAACGAGCACATGGGCTTTCTGGAGGCCGCGGGCGACGATGATTTTGAGACGTGGGTCGTGGTCGAGGCGACCGCCGATCGCAGCCCGGTCACACCAGGAGATTGCTACCGGACCTGGGATGAGTACGGCCTCGTCGATGTGCCGAACTTGAAGGTGCTCTACGATCCCGATGGCGTGACGCAGTCGCAGCTCGGCATGCAAGAGAACCTCGCGAACTTCGTCATGACCCGTCGCCGTAACATCGTGTTGAACGGGCCCTGGGGCTCGTCGACCGTCGACCGGGAGGTTCGCTCCGCGCTCGATCGTGTCCCGCCGTTGATGACGACCGAAGAGTAGTCAGCTCAGGTCGAGCGCGCGGAAGCCGCTCCCAAGCGCGATGTCCATCGCGCGGATGACGTCGCCGTGGGTCACGTCATCATCGGGCGCGATCGTGATGGACGAGAGGGAGTCCTCACGGCTGCGAGCGCGCAGCGCGTCGGTCAACGCGGTGACGTCTTCGCGGGTGAACGGAGTTCGGTCGCCGAGCGTGGAAGCGAGTACGTAGCCTGTGCTCGTGACCTCGAGTTGGAGGCGAACCCGCCGCGGACCGGAGCTGATCCCGAACTCCTCGGGGTCGGTTCGTTGCGTCACGTGAACCCGCGCGAGCTGGTTCCACACCGCGGTGACCAAGAGGAACATGACGCAGCACAGGAGCAGGTCGATGAAAGGGATGAGCGGGATCTCCACGTCAACCGCTTTACGTCGACGTCGTCCGCTCCCTGTTTGAATGCTCGCCATGACTGTTCCTTCTCTTCGCGGTCAGACAGCGGACGACGGGAGAAGTTCCTAGAGCGCATCTCATCACTCCCTCGGCGCTCAGCCGTCCGCTTCATCCGCAGCCGTCCGTCCGATTACGAGATCCGCTCTAACGGAGGCCGGCGGAGAGACGCACATCGGCGAAGAGCGGGAGGTCTCCGTTGCTTCGCACCGCGTCCATCGCGGAGATGATGTCTTGGTAGGTCACGCGTGGATCGCCGGAGATCGTGACCTGCGTCTCGTTCGGGAACTCGCGCTTCACTTCGCTCACGCACGCCGTGAGCGCGCCCCAATCGTAGCCCGCGGATGTACGGGGAACGGTCGTCGCGCGACCTGCCTCGGTCGTCACGCAACCGGACGCGAGCTTGCCGCCAGAGCCCGCGACGATGATGCCGCCTTCCGCGACCGTGACGCTTAGGCGGAGCCCGTCTGCGGACGAGAGCGGACCGTGCCCGGGAAGCGTCGCCTCCGCTTGCGAGAAGAACGAGACCGACGCCATCGACATCAACAAGAACATGATGATGTTCACCACCACGTCGAGGAACGGAATGATGTTGAGCTCATCGCCCGTCGTATCGCGTGTCTCGCTCACCTTGGACTTCACGCGGATGAACCTCCGCTGCGCTCGAGTGATTCGCATAGAGGTTTGACAACGGCTCGGCTTAGAAGTTCGCTGTTGGGGGCGGACGCGCAACGGAAGCGAACGCTGAGGTGAATCGGCGGCCTGCGACTCAGACTCCTAAGAAACAACGCCACGTCAGGCTGATGCGCGGTTCCGCGTAACGCTCGCGCTTGATCGCGTGCACCCATTCGTCTTGAACCGCGTGCTTCATGAACAAGAGCGACCCGGGCGGGAGCAAGCGCTTGTAGCGAACCTCGATGTTGTCTTGGCGCCGGAAGGAGATTTTTCGCGCGTAGCCAAGCGACACGATCGCGACGCCGCTGTCACGCACCAGATCCGTCGTCTCGTCCGCGTGGAAGCCCATCTTCCCTCGACCGTCGAGGTAGTAGTTGAGGAGGCAGTTGTTGAACGTGATCCCAAGCCGCGCACGGAGCGCGTCGACGACTGGGATCAGCGCGGGATGCATCGGGGCCGCGGGGTAGACCATCTGTCGATAGTTGTAGGGAACGCCGAACGACGCGGTCAGCCGCGCGGACATCGAACGGTCCCACTCAACCTCGTTGACGAGCGTCGAGAAGAGCGCCGCGTGGTCGCGATAGAAGTCGTCGACGATCAACAGCTCCGGTTCGTCGGGCACGTCGAGAAGATAACCGGTTAACGAAAAACGCCACGTGCGAGACGTGGCGTTTTCATCAATGGGTTGGCCCTTAGCCGGTCGGCTTGTCGACCATGAAGCGCATGTTCTTGAAACCGTTTTGCCCCAGCGTGTAGATGATCTCGGAGAGCGTGCGGAACGGGGTCCGGCTGTCCGCGATGATCTGCACATCACCGGTGAACGGGAGCTGAGGGTTGATCTCTGCGATGCGCTTGAGGCGCGTGGAGATCTCGCCAAGCTCTCGATCGAGCGGGATGATCAAGAAGCCGTTGCCGCCGCCGCGCTTCAGGCTCGGGTCGACCAGGCCATCGCGAAGGTCACAAATGTGCTGGCCATCGACGACGATTGACGTTCGTCCGACCTGGACCGGCGTGGTCTCTTCAAGCTGCTCCGTGGAGACCGAGTAGGGGATCTTCAGCTCGTCGCTGCTCGTCACGACCGAGGCCGTGGAAGACGCGAACTGCATGACCATGAAGACGAGCAGAATCGTCATCATGTCCATCATCGGATAGATGTTGAGGCCGTGCGTCTCCTCGTGCTCGTTCCGCTTGAGATTGCGGCGCACGATTCGCTTCACGTAGGCCATCGAGGCGACTTCTTGGTCCTTCTCGCCTTTGGGTTTGTTGGCCATTGTCTACCTCACGCCTGCCGAGAGCAGGACGTCTGGGAAGAGAACATCGCTGTCCTTGTTCCGCACAGCGTCCATCGCCGAGATGATGTCCTGGTACGTCACGAGCGGGTCGCCCGAGATCGTCACCTTCGTCTCATCCGGGAACTCACGCTTCACCTGCGCGACGCAGGCAGTGAGGGCTTCCCAGTTGTAGTCCGAGCCGATCTTCGGAACGGTCATCACGCGACCAGAAGCGGTCTCAGTGCAGCCTGGCGCGAGCTTGCCGCCCGAACCCGCCACGATGATGCCGTTCTGCGCGACCGTCACGTTCAAGTTGAGAGAAGGCTCGGGTGGCGCACCGCCAGAGCCTCGTCCCAAGCTCGGCAACGAGGCCTCGACCTGAGAGAAGTATGCAACCGCTGCCATCGACATCAGAAGGAACATGATGATGTTCACGACGACGTCGAGGAACGGAATGATGTTCAGCTCATCATCCGTCTCGTCGGGCCCGAGCTCCGGGACCTTCGACTTCTTGCGGATGTACTTCCGCTGTTTTGAAGTGAGCTTGGGCATCCGTCGCTATTCAGCGAGGGCGAAGCGTGAGGAGGTTCTCGAGCTTCATCGCGGCCTTCTCAAGCTCGTGCTTCTGCTTCTTCGCCATGCCGTGAATCACGAGGTGGGCGGTCATGCAGATAACAGCGATGAGGAGTCCGAGGAACGTGTTCCACATCGCCTCCGCGATACCCTCAGAGAGCATTCGCGTTCGCTCGCCGGGATCCGTCAGGGTACCCACCGCCTCGAAAGCGGTGATGAGACCCTTAATGGTTCCAAGAAGGCCGATGAGCGTCGCGATGTTCGCGAGCGTCCAAAGCGCGGGGATGCGCTTTTCGAGATTCGGAACGATCTCGTTCATCTTCTCTTCCATGGACGCCAGGATCGCTTCCTCACCACGGTTCGTCTGCGTCAGGCCACTCTTGATGACTTGAAGTAGAGGAAGCGGCGCGGCTTCACACAGCTTGATCGCACGGTCGACGTTGCCCGCCTGAACCAGTTTGCGGATCTGAGCCATGAACTCCGTCGCATTCACCTTGTACTTGGTGAGGATGAAGAAGAACCGCTCGGCAATGATCGCAAGTGCTAGCGCGAGCACTCCGATGTTGATGAACGAAAAGGGCGCACCCTTTACAAGTGCGTGCCAGATCTCTTGCATTTCAGCAGGGCTCCTCGCGGCGGGGCCGCGTACGGTGCAGGGGGTTAGACGGAAGTGCGTTAGTCATAGGGTGAAACGACTCAGAACTAGTCTGCAAAAGTCGTCGCTCGAAAACATTAGAAATTGCTAACACTTACAAGTGACTACGCCGAAAATCCGGACAGCAAGCTACCCCACGGAAACTGACCTTGTCAACGTTGAGCGTGAGAAGTCGAAGCTTGATTAGCCGCGTGGGTGAAGCCGGAATTGCGGTGCCTACGAGATCATAAGAGGATCGGACGTGAGCATGTCCAAAAGGATGACCGCGCACAAGGAAATGGTTTGCGACAACCCCGCATTTCGTTTCTCGGGAACCTTCACGGATCACATGACACTAACGGTCCGATCGGACGTAGCGACTTCGATCCAAGATGCGGTTGACTTGCGAAGCCAAGTCGTTATCATCGGCCCTCGTTTGGCGCTCCTCCGGAAAAAGCTCAAAGGTTTCGGGAGTTTCTCCAAACAACAGGTGACGAAGTAGGGCCCTTTTGCTCCTACTTCTACAGAGTATTTTCGAGAGTTTTTCCAGGTTCGCGATTGACGCGGCCTAGGACGTTTTCAGGAGGCGTTTCACATGTCGGCACTTGCACACCACTTCGAAGAAGGCGGATGGGCGATGTACATCATCCTCTTCTGGCTGGTCGTTGCGATCGGCGTGATCGTTGAGCGAACGGTCTACCTTTACCGCTCCAGCATTAACAAGGACGTCTTCCTGGCGACCATGCAGAAGTGCATTCTCGCGGGAGACATCGGCAAGGCGATCAAGCTTTGCTCGGCCGCAAACGCTCCGCTCGCCCGTATCGTCAAGTCAGGCCTCATGAAGGTCAACCGCCCGGACTCCGAGGTCCAGGCCGCGATGGATGAGGCCGCGCTTCGCGAGCTTCCCCGCATCGAGACCCGCACCGGTTACCTCGCGCTTCTCGCGAACCTCGCGATGCTCTCGGGCCTCTTCGGCACCGTTGTCGGTCTCATCACGGCGTTCGCCGCTGTTGCAGGCGCCGACGCGACCTCGAAGGCGACCATGCTCGCGAAGGGTATCTCCGAGGCGATGAACTGCACCGCCTTCGGCCTCATCGCGGCGATCGTCGCGCTCATGGGCTTCGCGGCGCTCAACGGTAAGACCCAGGGTCTTCTCGATGACATCAACGCGGCGACCGTTCAGGTCATGAACCTTGTTGTGAACAACCGCAGCAAGGTCAACCTCCAGGGTATCCAGCAGGTCTGACCTGTTGCGCCTTGATTTGACTGAGTTGAGCGAAGGAGCACTGCAATGGGTGGCGTAAGCGTAGGCGGCGGGCATGGAGGGAAGAAGTCCCTCGATGCCGAGATCCCGCTCGTTCCGTTCATCGATCTGCTGCTGTGCTGCGTGATGTTCCTTCTGGTCACCGCTGTGTGGAACCAGTTGGCGCGTCTCAACGCGAACCAGCAGACGCCGGGTCAGGCGCAAGCGTCGGACCCACCCCCAGAGCCTCGCGTGAAGCTCATCCTGCAGGTTCAGAACACTGGCTACGTGCTGGCGTCGACCGCGGGCGATCGTATCCCGATCAACAAGAACGGGGATCGTTTCGACACCAGCGAACTCGTCAACAAGCTTCAGGAGCGTAAGCGCCTTGAGCCGAACCGACGCGACATCACCGTCGCGCCGGAAGACGGAGTTGAGTACAAGGACGTCATTCAGGCGATGGACATTGTCGTCGGCGCGGGCTTCCCAGCCATGTCGCTGAGCGATGGAGCAGCTCTCTAATGCCGATTCACAAACCCGGTAAGGTCCTCCTTCACCACATCCCGTTGAAGTTCGTCCACGACAAGGTGGCCGGCGGCGGACGAAAGGCGGTCGACATGTCGATCCCGCTCGTCCCGTTCATCGACTTCCTCATCGTGTTGGTCGTCTTCCTGCTGATGTCGTTCTCCGCTTCCGGTGAGCTCGTCGCGCAGAAGCCGAGCATCACGATGCCGAGCGCGGAGAACACCGACGTGCTCGAGATCTCGCCGATCATTGCGATCGACGCGCAGGTCGTGACGCTCGATGGGAACCGTGTGGCTGACACCGCGACGCTCGCGCAGACCGCCCAGGTCGACCGCATCGAGCAGCTCGTCCAGAACCTTGAGACCCTCAAGCGTAACTGGGCCATCTTGCACCCCGCCGAGCCGTTCAACGGTGAGGTGATCCTGCAGGCTGACCAGGCGATCGACTTCCGCGTCATCAAGAAGGTGATGTTCTCAGCCGCGCAAGCTGGCTACACGAACGTCAGCTTCGCGGTGAACGGGACCGGCGGCGGCGGCGGCGATGAAGGCGGCGGCGAGTAGCCCAACCCCTTCGCATCGAAACTTAGCCTCGCCTCGGCGGGGCTTTTGTTTGTCTACGATCTTCCCCTTCGACCCGATCTTCCCCAAAGAGTTGTCATGGAACCCGATCTGAAGCCCGCCGTTTACGAAGAGTCTGAGGTCAAAGAGTTCGCCGCGCAGTTCCCGTGGAAGTGGGTCGCGCTCTTTGTTGGAACGGTCGTCTTCTTCGGCGGCGGCTATCTGTATCGGCAAGATCAGAAGATCGCAGACCTGAGGCAATCGATCGCCACCTCATACTCCACGCAGGTCTCTGGCGCCGCGGGTCACATCAATACGTTCCGAGAGAAGCTTGAGGACTGGGCGATCGAGGTAGCCGGCGATGAGCCGGAGACCTGGGCTGACGAGCGGCTCAACCTCGCAGGTCTTCACAACGCCAGCGGCGTCTATCTTCGGGTGCACGCGGACCAAGCCGGTTCGCGCCCGGCGCTGGCGGAAGCCGCCCGCGGGATGAGCCCCGACGCGATCCCGCGGTGCCTTGGTCTCTCGCCGACATCGCTTCGCGCGGTTTACGAGCTCGGCGATTTCCTCGAACCCTCATGGGCAGCGCGTCTGCAAGAGGCTCCGAGCGTGATGGCGCTTCGCGTGATCGAGGACGAGCTCCGCCGTCACATTGAGAGCGACCTGCCGATGATCGCGAGCATGACGAGCGCGGACTACTTTCTGCTCGCGCTGGTTCACGGCAACTCGCGCAGCGCGCATCCGGTCGACATCTACCTTTGGGACCTTCGCAGCGATCGTCTGCTCTTGAAAACGCGGACGCAGGCGCGCGGCCGATTGGTGCAAGCCCGCATCGCCCTCGAGGGCACTCCGCGCACGGGATACGTCGAGTCCTCCAGCCGAAGCGGCGCGAGTGACTGTTCGATCGCTTCTCAGGTTCGCGCCGCGGCGGGTCGTGGGCTGGTGGAGTTTGAGTCGCAGCAAGGCTCGCTCCTTCAGGACAATGGGTCCCCAACGCCTGAAGGCGAAGCGGGCGAAGCAGGCGAAGAGGGCGAAGCGGGTGAAGCGGGTGAAGTAGAGGGCGACGCGCCCGCCGCTTCTGAGGCCGCAGCTGCCGCGGATCCCGCCACGAATGAAGAAGACTCCGAATGAGGCTGGCGGTCACCGTCCAGTCACTCTAGAAATAGAAGCGATGACCGAAGCGATGACCCAGGCAGAGCGACCGATCACGATGACGCCCAAGGCCATCGAGATGGGCAAGCGAACGCTCGCAGAGGCTACCGAGCCGACCGTGGGTCTCCGCATTGGTGTCAAAGGCGGCGGTTGTTCCGGCTATTACTACGTCTTCGAGCTCGCCACGAAGATCCGCGAGCGTCGTGACCGACTCTACGACTTTGATGGCCTCCGCGTGATCATCGACGACCGAAGCGCCGAGCTCCTCCGCGGTTCCAAGCTCGACTGGGAAAAGCGTCTCATGGGCTACGGGTTCAAGTGGGAGAACCCCAACAGCAAGGGGGACTGCGGTTGCGGTCAGTCCTTCACCGTCGAGTAGCTGAACGTTTTTAGAAAAAGAAAACGCCCACCTCTCGGTGGGCGTTTGCCGATTCCGCCACGTAACCGCAGTCCCTCGCCTCCATTCCTAGGTCACCGCTGGGGTCGTTTCCTGACTCAGAAAAGCAAAACGCACGCGATTCGCGATTGAGATGCTGTGGGTCGTTGCGTGAACGTCACGTCGACTGGCAAGTTGATCGACGGACCCGCGATGACCATCCCGATCAGCCGTCTTGACCCGCGTCGGCGCGAACCGTTTCAGGTCTTCGCGAGAGCGGCCACCTACGGGTTGATCCTATGGTGCTGTCTGTCCACGCCCTCTGCTGCTCAACCGAGCTGCTCTCCCACGTTCGAGGGGGAGCACGGCGACGCGCTAAGAGAGCAGGTCGTGCTTCCTGCTTCTTGCACCCCGACGGTCATTTCGCTGAACGCGGCGGACGACACGATGATCGTCGAACTCACGCGCGACGGTCGTCGCATCGCGAGGCGCGTGCAATCGGCGGCGTCGGCGGCGGCATGGGTCGAGAGCTGGCTGATGCCAGAGTTCGAGATCCCAGAAGACGAGGACGGCGATCCGCCTGTGGATCCCGAAACGAACACTGCAGCCGGCGACGCCCCGTCGAGCGCGCCGTTGTTGTGGACGTTTGCAACGATGTTGCGCGGGTCGATCGACACAGATGCTTGCGGCTGGACCGGGCTCGAGACCGCCGTTGGCCGTCACTTCGGTTCGGTGCACTTCTCAGGTGCAGCTCACTTCGAACTCGTCCCCGGTCGAGACACATTCTCAGCCGGGCTGACCGCTCGGGTGGGAGTGGTGTTCTCGCGACATCGCTTTCGTTGGGAATCGAGCCTCGGGCTCGGGCTTCGGGTGGTCTCCGCCCCGCATCCACGAAACAACCCGATGATGCCGCAGAAGTTTCAGCTCCACACTATTCCTTACGGCGAGATTCGCTCGGACGTGGGCGTCGCTCTTGTTGGTCAACTCTCCGTTCTCTTCGGCGTGGACGCGCGTTTCGCGTTCACGTCGTCCCTCGCGCGCGTGCAGTTCACTGGACGACTCGGACTCATGGTCGGCTTCTAGGTGTCTGTATGAGCGCGAAGGTCTTCAAGATTCGGGATCGCAAGTCGGTCAACGACAAACGGCTGCGCGATCTCTCCGACGAGGCCCTCGTCGCGGCAGCGGGAGCGGGTGACGCGGACGCGGTTGGAGCGCTCTTTGAGCGTTTTCGCGATCCGGTGTTTCGCTTCCTCACGCGCGTCGTGGGAGGCCGCCCAGACATCGATGTCGAGGACCTCGTACAGCAGACGTTCCTCGTCATTGTTCGAGGCGCGAAGTTCGACGGGCGAGCGAAGGTCAGCACTTGGATCTTCGGGATCGCGGCGAACATCGCTCGCACGCACCGTCGCGGACGCTCGCGCCGCTTTCGTTTTCTCGAGGGCTTCCAGAGCGCGCGTACGTTGACCACGGTCGACGCCGACCCGGACGAGCGACTCGATGTCTCCCGTCGACTCGCGCGCGTCAAGGCCGCGCTTGAGGCGGAGCCGCTCCCGCGCCGAATGGCGTTCGTGTTGTGCGAGATGGAAGGCATGAGCGCGAAGGAGGCCGGCGCGGTCTTGAAGGTGAGCGAGGCAGCGATCTGGAAGCGCGTGAGCGAGACGCGTCGTCGCTTGCGCGAAGCCGGCGGGAGCGAAGATGTCTAGCGCGCCCGATTGCGCGCGGACGTCGCTCGTGTCGTTCCTCAAAGAGGGAGCAGGCGCGGAGACCTCCGCTGAACTCGCGCGTCACACAGGGACGTGCGCCTCGTGTCGCCGCGAGCTCGACGAAGCGCTCGCGCTCCGCGGGCTCGTCGCGCGGATCGGCGCCGAAGGAATGGATCCACGCCGCGCCGACGAGATGCGCTTTGTCTTGATGGAAGGGACTCGAGCACCGCGGCGGTCGGGGATGAAGCGGCGCGCGCTGACGGCGGCCGCGGCGATCGCGTTTGTCTTTACAGGGCTGTCTGGAGCGATGGCGCTGTACGTCGCGGTGAGCGAACCGAGAGCCGAAGAGGAGCCGGCGCTGACGCGGCTCAAGCGCGTCGTGGAACCGGCACGTCCATCGCGCGAGGTCGACCACGTCGAGCGTGAGGAAGAAGAGCCGTCTCCGCCACTACCCTTGGTGGAGGGGCCAGAGCTGCTTCCTGAGCCGCCCGTTGCGGTGACTGACGCGCCGGCGCAAGTCAACTCGCGAGCCACCGCGCCAGTTGATCCCGACGCCGCGTTCGTTGACGGCTGGCGCGCGTTTCGCGGAGGTCGGTATCGCCGTGCCGCTTCCATCTTTGATCGCCTCAGCCGCGCGTCGAACATCGACGCTGCGCGACGCGGGGAAGTTCTCTATTGGGCCGCGCGGTCACACGAAGCACGCGGGGCGAGAGATCGCGCTGCGGCGCGCTACGAGCGCTCGCTTCGGGTCGCCCCTGGTGGGTGGTGGCGTACGAACGCGCGGAGCCGTCTCCGTGACCTCGAGTAGCGTCAGCTCCGCTCGTCGCCAGCCTCGCGAATCGACAAGAGCGCGTTCAAGTCCAGGACCACGTCGTGGCCTAGGTCTTCACGTCGTTGCTTGAAGCCCGAGAGCAGGTCGATGCACGAGTGATCGATGAACGAGAGCTCGTCGAGGACGAAGTGCACCCGCGCATCCGCGGGGATGGCCTCGAGCACGTCTGCCAGCCGAGGAAGCGACAGAAAGGACGCGCTCCCGGAGAGGTGGACCTCGATCCGATCCGCGCCGCCATCGATACGCTCGATCGAGAGCCGGGTCGCGCGGAGGAGCAACCGGGCGGACGAGAGCCCGAGGCCGAGTAAGATCCCCGTCAAGAGGTCCACCGCGACGACGCCGAGCAGCGTGGCGGCGAACACCAGCATGACGCTCGGACCGAAGCGAGACAGTGAGCGAATCGCCTTGATGCCGAGAAGCCGGAACCCCACCGCGACGAGGATCGCCGCGAGCGCGGCCCGCGGCACGTACTCCAAGAGCGTCGGCGCGAGGAGCACGACGACGAGGATCCACACGCCGTGGAAGACCGTCGACCAACGGCTCGACGCGCCGGCCTCCACGTTGACCGTCGACCGGCTGATCACGCCCGCGACCGGCATCGCGCCGACGAAACCAAGGATGAGATTCGCGCCTCCCTGCGCCATCAACTCGAGGTCGTAGTTCGTTCGGTCGCCCTGGTGCATCTGACTCACCGCGGTGGCGCACAGGAGCGTCTCAGCGGTGGCGACAAAGGCTAACGCGCAGGCGGCGAGATACGTGCCCGGGGCGCTGAATCCCGCGAGCGCTTCGGCGCTGGGCGCCGAGATGATCGAGAGGAGGTCCGGCGGGACGGTGATCACGTCGACCCGGAACCCGCGGGCGAACGCGATGAGCATCCCGACGAGCGTGCCGAGGAGGGCGCCGGGGATCACGCGCGCACGCGCGGGCTTGAACCGATCCCACATCAGGATGACGAAGAGCGCCGGGAAGGACACCATCGCGGCTTCGTGGTGCGCGCCGAGCGTCGTGAGGTCGAAGAGCTTCGCGATCGCGCCGGGGATCTGGCGCAGGCTCTCGAGCCCGCTCTCCTTCGGCGCGTCGTCGATCATCATGTGTGCTTGGCCCGCGATGATCAGTACGCCGAAGCCCGTGAGCATTCCGCGGATCACCGAGGGGCTCACCGCGCGGAAGTAGCGCCCGAGCTTGCAGACGCCGGCGGCCAATTGAAGCGCGCCGGCGAGAAGCAAGATCACGCCGAAGACCGCGAACCCATGTTCGTCGACCATCTGCAACACGAGCACAGCGAGACCCGCGCTCGGTCCCGCGACCTGAAGCGGAGCACCGCCGAGTAAGCCGACCACGATCGCGCCCACGATCGCGGTCACGAGCCCGAGCGCGGGAGGGAAGCCCGCGGCGAGCGCGATTCCCATGGAGAGCGGGAGCGAGACCAGGAGGAGGACCAAGGAAGGACCGAGGTCAGGGAGCGGGCTCACGAGGTGTCGACGGGTCGCGGATCGCACGTGGCTCGACGTAGCACGACGAGCGCGCGCGTGGTCCGTTCCTTTGACGTCGGGGCGACGTTTGACGCGCGAAAGCCCGTATCAAACCGAGACGAGAAAGAGGTTTTCGCGATCAAAGAATGTGAAGATGCGCTCGTGATCTCGCGGAGAGACATCATCGCAGGGGCGACGACCGCGGTGGTCCTGGTGCCCCAAGCGCTCGCGTACGCGATGCTCGCGGGTCTGCCGCCGGTCATGGGTCTCTACTCGGCGCTCTTGCCGCTGATCGTGTACGCGGTCCTCGGTCGGTCTCGTCAGCTCGCGGTGGGACCGGTCGCGATCGACTCGCTCTTGATCGGCGCGACGCTGCTCGGAGCGATCGGCGCGGATGCTCCGGTGGTGACCGCGGCGATCTCATTGGCGGCCATGGTCGGCGCGTTTCAGCTCGTCTTCGCGGCGCTCCGTCTGGGGTTCTTAACGCGTTACCTCGCGCGTCCGGTGATCCGCGGGTTCGTTTCGGGCTCCGCGATCTTGATCGGTCTCAGTCAGCTCGGCAGCGTGTCGGGGGCGGACTTGCCGCGCGGACTCGTCGAGACGCTTCGCGCGTTGCCATCTGCGCAGCCGCACCTGCTCACCTGCGTGGTCGGCGGGGTCGCGGTCGTGACGATTGTGTCGCTGAAGCGCTACGCGCCAAAGTTCCCGCGCGCCTTGGTGGTGGTCGTCGTCGGGATCGTCGGCACCCTCGTGATGGGGTTTGAGCTGAAGGGTGTCGAGGTCATTGGAGAGGTCCCGCGCGGGCTCCCGCCCTTCGCGCTTCCGACCTTCAGCAAAGCGCTGGTCATCGACCTGATCCCGCTGGCGGTGACCTTGGCGCTCCTCGGTTACGGCGAAGCGATGTCGGTGGCCAAGACCTTCGCGAAGAAATACGACTACTCGCTCGCGCCCAATCGAGAGCTCGCCGCGCTGGGGGCATCGAACCTCGCAGCGGCGTTTTCAGGTGGGTACCCGGTGACGGGCGGGCTCTCGCGAAGCGCGGTCAACGACGCGGCGGGCGCCCAATCTCGCTGGGCGCCTCTCGTTACCGCGGGTGTCGTCGCGGTCGTCGTGCTCTTTCTCACCGATGCGATCCGGCCGCTCCCCAAAGCGGTCCTCGGCGCGATCATCTTGGTCGCGAGCTTGGGTCTCTTTGATCTGAAGTACGCCGTGGAGCTCGTGCGCGAGCGTAAGCGTCATGAGCTCGCGGTCGCGCTCGCCTCGTTTGTTCTGACCGTCACGCTCGGGCCTGTGGTCGGCCTCGTCGGTGGGGTCATTTGCTCGGTTCCGTGGCTCGCCTCGGAGTCGCGTGCGCGAGCCACAAAGACAGATTCGGAGCGGGTCGCGGAGACAACCGACGAAGCGTGAGCGACGAGCAGGCTAGAAGATCTGCTCTCGCCAGGTCTGCGGGGCGAGGTCGCTGTTAATCTCGAGCGGCGCGGTGTACCGGAACGCGCGGGGCCCGCTCTGGCGGATGTAGTCGACCAGCTCTTCGAGCGAAGCCCGGAGCGGTTTGCGCGGCGCGTAGCCGAGGCGCTCGCGTGCGCGCTGCGCGGAACAGGTCGCGTGGTGCACCTCGCAGGGCCGCGCGGGCATATAGATCGGGTCGAGGTCGAAGCCAATGATGTCAGCGAGGAGGGCGGCGAGCGCGTTGACGCTGATCTCGTTCTCGTCGGGGCCGATGTTCACAACGAACCCGTGGTCGTCACCGGTGACCAACGCGAGGAGGCTCTCGATGCAGTCGTCGATCGGGCTGAACGCGCGGCGTTGTTCGCCATCGCCATAGATGATCGGCTGACGTCCTTGGAGCATCAAGTTCGCCATGATGCTCGCGACGTTCCGGTGTGGATCGTCGAAGCGCTGCCGCGGACCGACGATGTTGTGTGGCACGACGATCGACCACTCAAAGCCGTGCACCGCGGCGAGCTGCCGAAGGAGCGCCTCGCTCGCGACCTTCGCGATTCCGTATGGGTCGACCGGCGCGGGGAGGAGCTCTTCAGAGAACGGGGCGAGCTGGGCTCCGTACCGTGCCATCGAAGAGCAAAAGACGACGCGTCGTACGCCCGCTTGAACGGCTGCGGAGAATACGTGCGCGCTCGCTCCGACGTTGTGTTGAATCGTCCACGCGGGACTGAAGACCGAGAGTCCTTGATAGGGCACGGCGGCGGTGTGAACGACGACGTCGACATCTTTCAGAGCCTCCGAGAGCTCGTTGAGCGCAGCGCAATCAACGTGGTGAAAGATGGCGCTCGCTGGGACGTGCGCGCGCTCACCGCTCGCTAGATTGTCGTTGCCAGTCACCGTGTGCCCAGCCGAAAGCAAGGCGTCGGCGAGGTGGCTCCCCAAGAAACCTGCGATTCCGGTCACAAAGACGTGCACGGGGCGCAATACCATCGGGCGCTATGCCGCGCCAATACCCAGGCAATTTCAGCGCGTTAGAGTTCTCGCGATACGTGAAATCGCAATGTGTTCAGGAATGCGCACGACTGGACACCTACAGGAGCACTATGAGCCGTCTTCTTCTTAGTATTTCGATCGCCCTCGCGATCGCTGGTTGTGACTGTCGCGCCCACGTCGTTCTCGATGATGACTCTGGGGTCGACTCCGGCGGCGGCACCGACGGCGGCGGCACCGATGGCGGCGGCACCGATGGCGGCGGCACCGATGGCGGCGGCACCGATGGCGGCGGCACCGATGGCGGCGGCACCGACGGCGGCGGCACCGACGGCGGCGGCACCGACGGCGGCGGCGGCACCGACGGCGGCGGCACCGATGGCGGCGGAAGAGATTCCGGTTCGGCGGATGCAGGTCCTCCTCTTGGGCTCGGCGCGTGCAGTGACGGGCTCGACAACGACGGTGACGGACTCATTGACGGCGACGATCCGGAATGCACAGGCCCCTACGACGACGACGAGAGCTCCTTCGCGACGGGTATCCCTGGCGACAACCGCGACCCGGTCTGGCAGGACTGCTTCTACGACGGCAACTCGGGGTCTGGTGATGACGGCTGCCGGTACCGTACCGGCTGCCTGACGGGAGAGCTCCCGCCGACCGATCGCGACTGCATGGTGAGCGACGAGTGCATCGAAAATTGCCGGCCGCGCGTACCGAACGGTTGTGACTGCTTCGGTTGCTGCGAGGTGTTCCGAGACGATGGGACTTCGGTGTTCATCGCGCTGGGCGCCGAGTGTTCGCTCGCGACGATTGACGATACCGAGGCGTGTCCGCGCTGCATCCAGAATGACGATTGCGTGAACGAGTGCGGTGAGTGCGAGCTCTGCCCGGGCCGCACCGTCGACGACCTCCCGGACGAGTGTTTCGGGAGCCCTCCTCCGGCGGACGCAGGACCGGACGGCGGTACCGATGGCGGAACTGACGGCGGCACCGACGCGGGGACGCCGCCCTCCCGCTGTGAAGATGGTGTCCCCTGTGAGGTCTCCTCCGACTGCGACTTTAGCTACTACTGTTCACTTGGCTGTTGCGTCTACTTCGGGTGACTTGGGTGGGTTCGTTGAGTTCGAGAACAAGATAGGTTGAGAGCATGATTCGTGTTGTTTGGTTCCTGTGCGTCGTCGGGCTCGTCGGCTGTGTGACGTCGTCCGGAGAGACCGCTGACTTGTTGATCGTTTGCGAACCGGGTGACACGAGCCCCGACTGCGTCGAGCCCGGCGACGGGGTGGTGATTTGCCCCAACACGGATCCCGAGTGCGGCGATACACCAGGGACCTTCTGTCCCAACACCGATCCGGACTGCAACGACGAGCCGGAGCTCGACTGTCCCCGCGGCGGACCGGTCGGCGACGTCGAGGTCCGCTGGGTCTCTTGCTCTGAGGTCTACGTCTGGTCCTGCAAGGATCTCAGCAACGTCGTCATCGGCTTCGAGGACTTTGCGGACGTGAAGACCGAAGACGTGCGAGGAACCGAGGGGAGCTTCCGCGGCGAAGGAGCACGTGAGGGCGCGACCATCGACACCGTCTGGGTCAAGGCAGGGCGCAACCACAGCGGTGACGGTCCCGGGTACGGAGAGCGCTTCGATCGCCCGGACTCGCTCGATTGCGACCCTGAGTGAGCGCTCTTCGCCTCTCGTTCGTCGTCATCATCTCCTTCCTAGGCGCTGCATGTGGTGACGGTGAGGCCGACGCGGAAGGAATCGGCGCGGAGTGCGTCGACGACGATGCCTGCGTCGCGTTCGCGGATGATCTCTCGTGCATCACAGCGTTCGACGGCGGCTACTGCGCACAGACGGATTGCGTGAGCGATGAAGACTGCCCGAACGACTCCGCCTGCGTGACACACGACGACGCGCGGAACTACTGCTTCCGGACCTGCGAATCGAAACCGGACTGCAACGCGAACCGCGCGCCGGACGTCGAGGCGAGCTGCGTCGGGAGCATCACGTTTGTCGATCCCGAGCGCGACGGCAAAGCCTGCGAACCGTCGTCCAGCGGGATCTGAGCGAGAGCTCAAGCACCAAAAAGAATTGCGCGCGCCTCGGCAGGTGACGCGACGGAGCGACCGGCGTTCTCCGCGCACTTCGCGAGGTGCTCGATGAGCTCACCGTTGCCGCTCGTACGTTCGCCGTTCGGCAGATAGAAGGTGTCCTCGACGCCGGTCCGCAACATCCCGCCGAGCTCCGCGGCGCGTTGGTGTCCCGCCCAAATTTCTTGGCGGCCGATGAGGGTGCACTGCCAGAGCGCGTCCTCGACCTTGTACTTGATGAGGAGCTCGAGGAGATCGGTGTCGACCGGCATCCCCGACGCGACGCCCATCACAAAGTTGTACTGCGCGCGGTCGGTCATCTTCGCGCCGAGGTAGAGCGCGATCGAGCGAACGATCCCCACATCGAAACACTCGAACTCGGGAAGCGCGCCGGTCCGCTTCATCGCGTCGAGCATGGCTTGCACCTTCTCCACGGGGTTGTCGAAGAGCATCGGTGGCCACGCCCACTGCCCGTTCCGGCGCAGCTTGAGGTAGTTCAAGCTCCCTGCGTTACAGGCCGCGATCTCCGGCGTGATGGCGTCGAGGCAGGCGATCGGGCCGCTGACGTCGGGTCCGACGGTGCCCGTCGTCTGGTTGATGATGACGCCTGGGCAGGCATCGCGGATCGCGTCACTGCAGGCCTTCGCGACCACGGGATCCCAGGAAGGAAAGTGCCCCATGCCCTCGCCTTGTTGGCGGAAGTGAATGTGCATGATGGACGCACCCGCGTCGTACGCTTGCTTCGCCGACGCGCCCATCTCTTCTGGCGTGACGGGGACCGGGTGCTGCTTCGGGTTCGTGAGCACGCCGTTGAGCGCGCAGGTGAGGATCGCTTTGTGTGAGGTCATCGCTCGTTGCTCTTTTCGGGGCTTCCTTTTCGGGACCAAGGCGGGGGTTGCTTCGTGATGAACGCTTGAAAGCCCGCGGCGGCTTCGTCGCTGCGCGCGGCCGCGGAGAAGATCTCGGCGGCGTGTTCGATCTCGGCGGCGCTCGTGGCCGGGTGCAGCGCGAAGAAGAGACGCTTCGTCGCTGCCGTCGCTCTCGGGCCTCCGCGGAGAATGCGCGTGAGCTCTGCTTCGAGCGCCGCGTCCACGTCGTCGACGATGTGATGAACCAGGCCAACCTTGTGCGCCGCGAGCGCATCCAGCTTCGCCCCAGTGACCGCCAGCCGCTTCGCCTCGGAATACCCAAGCCGCTCGATCAGGAAAGGAGCGATCTGCGCCGGGACCACTCCAAGCGAGGTCTCTGGAAGACGGAACTTCACGGATCGGGTCGCGAGCGCGACGTCCACGGTGCACGCGATCCCGAACCCACCACCCATGACCGCGCCTTCGAGCACCGCGACGCTCGGGATCGGAGAGCGGGAAAAACGCCGCGCGACCTCGCCGAAGGTCACGCTTAGCGCCTTGATCCCGTCGCCGGACGCGCCTCGGGCGCGCGCCATGTCTTTGATGTCGCCGCCTGCGCAGAAGTTCCCGCCTGACCCGCGCAGCACGATCACGCGAACCGCGTCGCTCTGCTCGGCTTGGTCGAGCGACGCGATGAGGCTCTCGACCATCGCGCTCGACATCGCGTTGCGTGACTCAGGTCGATTCAAGGTGATCGTGAGGACCCCGCGATCGAGTGCGGAGAGGATCGGGTCGCTTTGTTCTCGCTTGGTCATTCGGTCCCTCACGCGTGCCGATGGTGTTGCGCCGCGCCGAGAGAAGCTAGGGCAGGTTGACGTATACGTCAATCACACGCACCATACGGAAGATGAGCGCCGAGACGTTTCTGGAGGAGCACCGCGGAGACGGCGAGAGCGAGGTGTTCGGGATCGCGGAGCTCGCCAGAGAGCTCCAGACGACGGCGCGCGCGATCCGCTTTTACGAGGAAAAGGGCCTCCTCAGGCCCAAGCGAATCGGCACCACGCGCGTCTACGGTCGGCGCGAACGAGCGCGCTTGACGTTGATCCTGCGCGCGAAGTCGCTGGGCCTGACGCTCCGCGAGATCGGCGAGTACCTCGAGCTCTACGGACGGCGAGGAGAGGGCCGCAAACAGCAGCTCGAGATGGTCGTGGAGAAGACGGCGCAGATGATCGAGGAGCTACGCGAGAAGCGCGCGGCGATGGACGCGACGATCGACGAGCTCAAAGTGATCCGACGCGCGAGTCAGCGGAAGCTGCGCGCGCTTTCGAAGAAGTAGGTTAGAGCGGCGATCAGTTTGAAAACGCTGCTCAGCTGCGGCCTTCGGCCTGATCCCGGTTTACCTCCTCACGGCATCGGTCGCTGTGCGTACAGCACAGCTCGGTCTGCCCTGGCGGGGGCACACAAGCTCCGACTCCAATTCCGCGACCAGAGCAACGTTTTCAAACTGATCGCCGCCTCTAGCCGCCGTACTCGTCGGCGTAGTCGGCGAGCGATGCCTCGACGACTCGCTGCGCGTGTTCCGCTCCGTAGACGCGCTCGATCGCGATCTCTTCTTCTTCGCCCACGACGAGCTTGTAGGTGGAGAAGTAGTGACGGAGTCGCTCGACGAGCGCGTCCGGCACGTCCTCCAGGTCCGTCGCGGCGCCCCATACGTAGTCGTTCTCGAGGACCGCGATGATCTTGTCGTCTGCTTCTCCGCCGTCGACCATTTGCAGGCCGCCGACCACGCGCGCGTTCACGATCACCTCAGCGCGATCGATCGGGCGCTCGCTCAGGACGCAGATGTCGAGCGGGTCGCCGTCGCCTCGGGTCGACGCCGGAGAGAGCGCGGTGACGCGAGACCCGCAGTACGTGCGCGGGATGAATCCATAGAGGGTCGGCGGCTGCGAAGAGGTGCGCTGCGGCCGGTCCACGCGGAGATATCCGGTCGCTTTGTCGACCTCGTACTTCACTCGATCGTACGGCGTGATCTCGATGTAGGCGTGGACCAAGCGTGGCGGATCTTGTCCCGCGTCGAGGCCGTGCCAGGGATGGGGTCGCCATCGGAAGAAGGGCTCCGGGAACGTCACCTCATGGTCTCCTTGTTGAGCGTGACTTGCTCAAGCTCCACCCGCCTCACGAGCGCGGTTGTCAGCTGGTTCAGCCCATCTCGAATCGTCTCGCCGTAGAGCGTGTCGACCACGCGCGCGAGCGGGCCGGTCATTTCCTCGCTCGACACATAACGCGTGCGACCACCGACGCGGGTCACGCGTTGAACACGCTCCGCGCGAAGCGCCAGCGGCCACGACATCCCCCACGCCAAGACGCCATCGGTTTCACGGACGGGCGGGGTGAAGGTGCGCATCGTGAGACGCTGCCATCGCGTCTGCGCGTTCATGACGACCAAGAGATCCACGACCGAGCCGGGCGCCGTTGGGCCCACCTTGGCCTCGATCGTGAAGGGGTTCCACGCGGGATAGCGCGCGAAATCGGTCAGCACGGTGAAGACCTCTTGAGGGGTCGCGTCGAGGTCGATCTCGGCTCGGAAGATCACCTGGTGACCTTAGCAGACCGTCCGGCTCGTCGGTCCTTGAGAAAGCGGTCATGATGTAGAGGAGGGCCGACTGGAAGAGCGACGAGTACGACGGGTGATCTTGGTGAGGCATGGGCAGTCCATGGGCAACGTGGACCCGACGATTCACCGCGCCATGGCGGACCACGCGATCCCGCTCAGCGACGATGGGCGCCAGCAGTCTCGCGAAGCGGGCGAACGGATCCGCCAGCTTCTCGGTAGCGACGCGTCGCCGAAAAAGGTGAGGCTCTGGAACTCGCCTTATCGGCGCACCCGCCAGACCGCCCGTGAGCTCGCCGCGAGCGCAGGCGACGTGATCCTTGATCAGCGTGAACACGTCCTGCTCTGCGAACAGCAGTTCGGGCTCTTCGACGGCATCCCGGAGGAGGAGCTCCCGGGGATGTTCCCGATGCAATGGGAGCAGTTCGACAAGCACCGCCGGTTCGAGGGGAAGTTCTGGGCGCGGATGCCGGCGGGAGAGAGCCGCTTCGATGTCTCGGTGCGGGTGCATCAATCGTTTGGGACCTTTCAGCGCGACGCGGCGGATCACGGCATCGAGGACATCGTAGTGGTCTGTCATGGGGTCACGCTCCGGGCGTTCGTGATGATGTGGTGTCACTTCTCGCCGGAGTGGTTTGAGCGTGAACCCAACCCTCAGAACTGCGCGATTCGCGTGCTCCAAGATGGCGAGGACCAAGGCTACTTCTTTGAGGGGTTCCCCCCGGCCCATTGATGGTTACGGTGCCCTCGAGGTCATCATGACTCCCCGAGGAACAACCTTGCCGCCCACGACGATCTTCGCGATCGCCCCCCGGTACTCCGTCCTTTGTGTCTGGCCAGTCTCGCGCTAACGCTCGGCTCTCTTGAGCGGTCGCATGGGGCGATCCTTGAGATGAGCTGAGCGCGCCACGCTTCGCGCACTCACGCGCGGGCGGATGTCCGCCTCGCCGAGCCTCAGCTCGCGCGGGCGGACCTGGTGAGGTGCGTCCGCGAGGAGCGGCGCGCCCGAGGAGCGAACATAATGACGCGCACTCAAAAGCGCATTCGAAACATCGGCATCATCGCGCATGTCGACGCGGGGAAGACCACGCTCACGGAACGGATCCTGTTCTATTCGGGACAGATCCGAAAGACGGGCGAGGTTCATCACGGAACCGCGACCACCGATCACCATGTTCAAGAAGCGAAGATGGGGATCACCATCTCGTCCGCCGCGGTTCACTGCGCGTGGCGAGACCACACGATTCACTTGATCGACACGCCGGGTCACGCGGACTTCAATATTGAGGTCGAGCGTTCTCTGCGCGTCCTCGACGGAGCGGTCGTCGTCTTTGACGCGGTCGCTGGCGTGGAGCCACAGACGGAGGTCGTCTGGCGCCAAGCGGATCGCTACGGCGTCCCGCGCATCTGTTTCATCAACAAGCTCGACCGCGCTGGCGCGGACATCGGGTACGCGTTGCGCGCGATCGCAGATCGCCTCGACGCGCGTCCGGTGCTCCTCACGCTGCCGATCGGGACTGAGTCGGACTTTGTCGGCGTCGTCGATCTCGTCACGATGCGCGCGCTCTACTGGCGCGACGAAGACGGGATGTCGTTCGACGTCGCGGAGGTCCCTGACAGCCTCGTCGAAGAGGCCACGCGACATCGCCAATTGATCATCGACGCCTGCGCCGACGCGAGCTCGTTCTTTGAGGAGAAGTACCTCGAGACGGGCGAAGCGAACCCCGCGGACATCCTGGCGGCGCTCCGTCGCGGGACCATCGATGGTCTCTTCGTGCCGGTGCTCGGCGGCTCTGCGTACAAAAACCGCGGCGTTCAACCGCTCCTCGACATGGTCGTCGAGCTCCTGCCCGCTCCTGATGAAGCGGCGCTGGGCGAGACCGCAGAGGTGCGCGGCACGCGCCTCGCGGACGGTGAGGAAGCGGCTCGTCTTCGTGACGAGAGCGCTCCGCTCGCCGCTCTCATCTTCAAGATCACGCATGACGACTTTGGGCAGCTCTCCTTTGTGCGGGTGTACTCTGGAGCTCTTGAGAAAGGGCAGAAGGTCGTGCGCTCTCGCGACGGTCGCGCGGTTCGGGTCGGACGACTCGTGCGAATGCTGGCGGCCTCGCGCGAAGACGTGACCCACCTTCGCGCGGGTGACATCGGCGCGATCGTGGGCGGCGACTTCGCGTCCGGAGAGACCCTCTCGGCGACTGACGAACCGCTCGCGCTCGAGCCTCCAGTCAGCGCCGACCCGGTTGTCCGCGTCGCGCTCGCTGCAAAGACCCGCGATGACCGTGACCGAATGGGCGCGGCTCTCGCGAAGCTCCTCTCTCAAGATCCCTCGCTCCGTCTCGAGACGGATGATGAAACCGGCCAGTCTCTCTTGGGTGGACGGGGTCAGCTTCATCTCGCGGTGAGCGTGGACCGGCTTCGGACCGACTTCGGCGTGACCCTCGCGATGGGTAAGCCGAAGATCGCGTATCGCGAGACGGTGAGCGCGGAGGTTCGACATACGCTTCGGCTCAAGAAGCAAACCGGAGGACCGGGCATGTTCGCGGAGGTCGTGATCGAGCTCGGTCCCAGTGAGCCTGGTTCGGGACTCGTCTTCGAGGACCGGATCAAGGGCGGCGCCATCTCGGCGCCCAACATCAGCGCCGCGCGCGCGGGGATCGAGCGAGCCATGGACCGTGGACCGCTTGGTGGCTTCCCGCTCGTCGATCTCAAGGTCGCCTTGGTCGATGGCGCTGAGCACCAAAACGACTCCAGTCAGATGGCCTTCGAGGTCGCCGCTTCCCGCGCTTTGCGCGAAGCGTGCGCGCTCGCCGCGCCCGTCTTGCTTGAGCCGAACATGAACGTGGAGGTCACGGTTCCGGAAGCGCACGTCGGTGATGTGCTCGGTGACCTCTCTCGACGACGCGGACAGATCGAAGACCTTGAAGATCGCGGCGGCACGCGCGTGGTTCGCGCCCGTGTCCCGTTGGCGGAGACCTTTGGCTACGCTGGCGCGCTCTCCTCGATGTCTCACGGTCGCGGTTCGCACGCGATGCGCTTTGACGCTTATGGCGTGGTCCCCAAAGAGCTCACGACCCCAGTGCTCGAGAGCATTCGCTGACTGACTGACGGGCGGTCCTCAACAGAGGATCGCCCGTCGCTCGTTTTCCGGTGTTCTCTTCTATGGGATGATGTTGCTCGCGGGGCAGACCGCCCAGAGTCACTGAGCGCGAAGGAAAACGAGATGCGGATCCCTTCACACTTCTTAGTCGCGTTCGCGCTCCTCTTGGGGTCGGTCTCATGCACCGAGGGCGCCGCGCCGTCGCCAGCGGCGGAACCCGAGGTGCAGCTCGCGCAGGCCCGTCAGCAAATCGAGACCACGAGAGCGGAGGCGCCGGCGGTACAAGAACCAGTCGAAGCACGAGCCGCGGCGCTCGAGCCAATGGGGACGCAGCAAGACATGGGGACCGAGGCGGCGGTCACCCGTGCGCAGGGCTGTCCGATCGGCGCGGAGTACAACGACTGCGTGATTCGAGAACTCGCCGAGGCCGAGAGCGCTCGCGCGTTGATGATGATGATCGAGGCGCACCGCGCGCTTCAAAACGACGAAGAGAAGACCGCGACGATTCGCCGCTTCGTCGAGAACTACCCGAATCACCCGCGCCACATGCGTTACCAGCGCGAGCTGGATCGCTAGGCGCTCACGCGTAGCTTCCGGAAGAGCAGCGTGAAGTTGTTCGCGGGCATCGTGAAGCGTTGCTCTAGTTCGAACCCGTTGCGCTGCGCGACATCGACGACGTCATCGAGGTTGCGAACTCCGAAGCGCGGGTCTTTCGCTTTGAGCCATGACTCGAACTTCACGTTGCTCTCCGAAGTGTGCCTGCCGCCTACGCGATAGGGACCATAGAGGACAAGCGGCGCCTCGAGGGGGAGCGTCCTTTGCGCGCCGCGGAAGAGACCTTCGGTCGCGGGCCACGGCGCGATGTGAATCATGTTGATGCAGAGGACCACGTCCGCGCGGTCGACCGGCCATGACTCTGCGGTCACGTCCAGATCCCTCGTCTCGACGCTGCTCAACGCGAGCTCGCTGACCCAGGCCTCGACGCTCGCACGCGCGACCATGGATGGATCCGTCGCGATGAAGTGGTGCTGCGGAAACGCACTGGCGAAGTGAACAACGTGTTCGCCGGAGCCGGACGCGATCTCCAAGATCGTCGCGGGCGCCTTCGGGAAGATGAACTTGAGGACCTCGAGGATCGCGTCGCGGTTTCGTCTCGCGGAGGGGGAGCGCTGCTTCACGGCCGAGTGCTCCAGCTCAAAAAAGGGCGAGCTGCGCCGGGGGGCGGTCGTCTAACACGATCGGAGAGTTTTGCTGCGCCACCATGAGCTCGACGTGGGGACGTTTGATCGCCGCTCGGGCAACGCGATACGCGAGCGCCTCCGAGTTGTTGCTCTCCGAGAGATGCATAAGCACCACGCGCTCGACGGTCGGCGAGAGCTTGCGCAGGACACCCGCGGCCTGCTCGTTGCTCAGGTGACCGAAGGTGCCGCCGACTCGACGCTTGAGCCAGTGCGGGTAGCTCCCGGCCGCGAGGAGCGCGGGGTCATGGTTGCTCTCGAGGAGGAGCGTGCGGACGTCGCGAAGGAACGGATGGAGCGCGCTCGGGACGTGCCCGAGGTCGGTGACGAGCGCGACGGTGTCTCCGCGGCAACGGAACTTGAGCGCGATCTGTGGCGCGTCGTGGGGGAGGGGCAGCGTGACCACCTCGATGTCACCGACCCGGAAGAGCTGACTCGACTCGATGAAGTGGAACTCCGCGTCGAGGCTTTTCGACGCGAGCTCGAGCTCTTCGTACGTTCGTCGGGTCAGCGTGATCGGCACCTTGAACGCCGCGGCGTAGCGCGCGAGGTGTTGGGCGTGGTCCGAGTGACTGTGGGTGATCACGACACCATCGATGTCCGCGTCCATCCCGAGGGCGCCCATCCGACCGCGAACCGCGCGCACGGAGATGCCGGCGTCGATCAGCAAACGGGTCGAGCCGCCTTCCACGAGCGTGACGTTGCCCTGACTTCCGCTGCTCAAGATGACGGTGCGCACGAACGGAGGATCGCAAAGCGAGGCGTCTCCCTCAAGCGTCACCGAGCTGGTTTGAGGGAACCCGTAGCGAGATCATTGAGGGTTCACGTTCCGCGGGGCGAAACCTCTCGCCTCATCGTCGCTCAAAAACGATCGCGTAGCGGAGCGGACCGCGGGGCGGCGAGCCTCGCACCCCTTCTGTGTCCCGCCAGGCCGCGCCCGTCGAGGGGCCGCCGTCGAGGTTGAGCGCCTGTTCGCAGCCTGCCCGCGCCAAGATGATGGCGAACTCTTGCAGGGTTGGACCCTCGCCTGAGTCGTCGTTCGCGCGCGCGATGAACACCTCGAGACGCGATCCTCCGCTCGGGATGCAGAGCGCGGTACGATCTGCGCGGCGACCGTCATCGGTGCGGATGTTGATCTGGCGGTCGACGATGAGGCGCGGCTTGCTCTGGATGGCGAACACCGGCGTCGTGGTCGCGGCGTACTCTTCTCCCGCCTCGAGCCGCGCGCGATCGTTTTCGATCGTGAGCACGCCACCACCGAGCGATTCGAGCCACGGCGTGATCGCGCGTCCCTCGGCGACCAGCAGACCTTCGTTTTCGTTCTCGGGCGTGAAGAAGCCCGCGTTGACCGCGAGCGTTCCGCGCGACCCCAACGCGCCGACGAGATCGCGAGTCATGCCCAGGTCGACCGCGCGTAGGTCGAGGGAATCGATCGCGAACGAGAAGCGCTGAACCTGCATGGTCCTACCGCCGGGGACGCGTTCGCCACGGACGACCGGAGAGATGGTCCGCGCGGTCACAGGGGCTTCTGGAGCCGGCGTCGCGCTCGGCGAAGCGGTGCGTTCGCAGGAGCAACCGGCGATCGCCATCGCGGCGAAGCAAAGGACGAGGACCGAGCACCGCGTCGTCTCGCGTGGGCTTCGGGTGGATCCGACCAGTGCGCGTTTCATGATATGCATCGACCCATGTCAGGGCTTTGGTACGACGAAAACTTCCAAGACGACACCCGACTCGGGCTCCGGGCGATTCGGACGCACTTTAGTGGCCGCTCCGAATACCAAAAGGTGGAGATCTTTGAGACGAAGCGCTTCGGACGCGTGTTGGCGATCGATGAGATCTTCATGACGAGTGAGCGCGACGAGTACTTTTATCACGAGATGCTCGTTCACCCCGCGTTGACGTGTCACGCGGATCCGAAGCGGGTGCTGGTGATCGGCGGTGGTGATGGCGGAACGGTTCGCGAGGTGTTGCGGCACAACGTCGACAAGGTCGTGATGATCGAGATCGATGAGCTCGTGGTGCGGGCGTCACAAGAGCATCTCCCGACGATCGGGACGGCGTGGGACGACCCGCGACTCGAGGTTCGCTTCGACGACGGCATCAAGTACGTCTGCGAGAGCGACGACGAGAAGTACGACATCGTCTTGCTCGACGGGACCGATCCAGTGGGCCCGGGCGAGGTCCTCTTTGAGAAGAGGTTCTACGAGGGCTGCAAGCGGATGCTGAAGCCAGGAGGCGTCTTCGCCTTGCAGAGCGAGACCGTGTTTCTCTTTGAAGACGTTTTCGTCGAGACCCAACAGAAGCTCCGCGAGCTCTTCGCCCAGGTGCATCCCTATTTTGGGCCGGTGCCGATCTACGCATCTGGTCAGTGGAGCTGGACCATGGCTTCCGACAGCCGCGCTCCCGCAGATGCGGATGTTTCCCGGATCGAAGCTCTTGAAGCGCACACAAAGTACTACTGCCGAGACATCCATAAGGGCGCGTTCGCGATGCCGAATCATGTGCGGAAGCGGCTCGCGGCGCTCTAGTAGGCTGGGAGCCGTCGGCACTCGATCGGCAAGAAACGGGACGCGGCCGATGTTCCGGGTATGATGACCTCGTGAGTCTTCGGGTGAAGCTTTGGGGAGTCCGCGGCAGCATCGCGTGTCCAACTCCGCGCCACATCGCGTTCGGTGGAAACACGAGCTGTATCGAGGTTCGCGCGGGCGATGAGCGATTCATCCTCGACGCTGGAACCGGGATCCGCGAGCTCGGTGATCTCTTGCTCGAGAGCGACATCCGCGAAGCGAAGTTGCTGTTGACCCACACACACTGGGACCACATCTGCGGCTTTCCGTTCTTCGGTCCGTTCTTCCGCGAAGAGTGGAAGTTCGGCGTCTACGCGGGGCACCTCACAGACTCCGGTGGAGTTCGCGCGGCGCTCGCGGGTCAGATGATGCGTCCGATGTTCCCGGTTCCGCTTGAGGCGCTGCGAGCAGACGTGACCTTCCATGATTTTCCAGCCGGCTCGGTGTTGGAGATCGGAGACGTCGTGGTCAAGACCGCGAAGCTCAACCATCCGGATGGCGCCACGGGCTACCGGATTGAGCACGGCGGGAAGTCTCTGTGCTACGTGACCGACACGGAGCACATCCCGGGCGAACCCGACAAGAACGTGCTCGCGCTGATCGAAGGTGCGGACATGGTCATCTACGACTCGACCTACACGGACGAAGAGTTCCCGGCCCACGTCGGCTGGGGACACAGCACGTGGCAAGAAGGCGTTCGTCTCTGTCGCGCCGCGAACGTGGGAACGCTGGTGATCTTCCATCACGATCCGTCTCACAACGATGACTTCATGAGTCGCGTGGAAGAAGAGGCTGTGGCGATGTGGGAGAGCGCGATCGTGGGTCGCGAGGGGATGACTTTTCTTCTCTGAACTGAGGGTCTTTTTCGAGACCCTCTGCGCTTCGCGCATTCACCCAAACGTTCAGCGCTCAGTGACTACCGCCGTTGCGCAGACGTTCGCAAGTCAGCTGCTGCCTCGCGGAGAACGGGGCTAGCGGAACTCCATGATGCCGTCGTCGACTTTGCTGTAGCGGAGGTTGAGGATGTCGAGGGCGTAGTTCTGGTCGAGCCGCCACGGGACCTTCGAGCCTTGCTTCGGGAGGTTCGCGCTCGCGCGGGTGACGTAGCCGGACGAGAAGTCCAAGAACGGGATCTCGTGGACGTCGGGATCGTTCTGCCGCGGCGTGCACCTGAGGTACTGGTTGCGCTTCATGTGGCCAAGCAGTCGCGCGACATACTCGCCAGTGAGGTCCGACTTGAGCGTCCACGAGGCGTTCGTGTATCCAAAGGAGACCGCCATGTTCGGGACGTCCCGGAACATCATCGCCTTGTAGGTCATCGTGTCCGCCGGCTTTACCTCTTGGCCGTCAACGTGAACGGTCATCCCAGAGAGGAAGAGCAAGCGGAGCCCGGTCGCCGTGACGATGAGGTCCGCGGGGAGCTCCTCACCGGACTTGAGGAGGATGCCGTCCTTCGTAAAGCGATCGATGTGGTCGGTGACGACGCTCGCGTCCCCTGACCGGATCGCTTTGAAGAGGTCGCCGTCCGGGACGAGGCAGACGCGCTGGTCCCACGGGTTGTAGCGCGGCGTGAAGTGCTTCTCGACGTCGTAGTCGGGACCGAGCGCTTCGCGCACGCCCTTGATCATGAGCTTCTTGACTTGCTTGGGGAGCCTACGCGACGCGCTGAAGCCAAACATCCCGATGCCGACGTTCTTCCAGCGCGTGATGCCGTAGGCGAGCTTGGCCGGGAGCCGCTTGCGGAGGCGATTCGCGATCGCGTCCTCCGCGGGCTTGCTGACCACGTAGGTCGGAGAGCGCTGGAGCATCGTGACGTGCGCGGCCTTCTTCGCCAGCTCAGGAACAAGCGTCATCGCGGTCGCGCCGCTACCGATCACGACGACGCGCTTCCCTTCGTACGCGACATCGTCAGCCCATTTTTGCGGATGCACGATCTCGCCCTGGAAGTCGTCCTGACCGTCGAAGTCGGGAGCATGTCCGCCGGCGTAGTCGTAGTAGCCGCTGCACATGAAGAGGAACGAACACGTGATCTCTTCTTCGCGATCTTCGTCAGAGCGAAAGACCGTCACCGTCCAGCGGTTGGTCGCGCTCGACCACTTCGCCGAGGTCACCTTGCGGTGATAGCGAATGTGTTGATCGATCCCGTTCTCCGCCGCGGTCTCGTGGAGGTACTTCAGGATCGCGGGACCGTCAGCGATCGCCTTCTGATCTTCCCAAGGCCGGAACGCGAAGCCGAGCGTGTGCATGTCGGAGTCAGACCGCACGCCGGGATAGCGAAAGAGATCCCACGTGCCGCCGAGCGTGTGGCGCGCTTCGAGGATCGCGAAGCGATGACCCGGGCACCGTTCTTTCAGGTAGTACGCCGCACCGATCCCAGAGAGCCCAGCGCCCACCACGAGCACATCAAGATGTTCTGTCACTCTCTCGGTCTACCCGATATTGGCGCAGGTGCCAACAACAAGGGCGGGTCGATCCCAGTGAGCAAGCCGGAGATCAGGCGCGAAGTCTGAGCAGGAGCGAAAGACAAGCGCTCGCGAGCCGAAGACAGCAAGCGCTGGGATACGCCGAGGAACGCGCGAAGTGCGAAGCGAAGGTGTTCGTCAGCGCGCGATAGCCACTGAGCAAAGCGAGCGTTTTGGGTGAACGCAGAGGGTCTCGAAAAGCTCGAAAAGACCCTCTGATCAGAAAGAGAGAGCTACGCCGCGGGTCGGCAGTAGCTGACCTCCCAGGTCGGCGCGAAGCCTCGGCAGGTCTCACCGTCTTCGGTGCAGCGCGGTTCACCGTCGGGGTTGCAGACCTGTCGGCAGTAGGCGTTCCCATCGGAGGAGTTGATGCAAATCGTTCCGCTGGTGCATCCACCTTCATCGCCGCCGCAGCGCTCCCCGATCCCGTTCTCGCCTGCGGTGCGACACGCGAAGTAAGGCGCGCGGGTCTCCGGGTGACGCGCGAGCGTGCACGCTTGGCCGTCATCAGGACAGTCTTGCGCGAGGATGTCGCAGGCTGGCGCGATTGGTCGACACGCCCGGAGGCACTCGCGGTCGGTGAGCCCGCCGTTGCAGGCGTAGCCTTCGCCGCACTCCCCGATGGAGCCGGCGCGACAAAGACGAAGGCAGAAGCTGGGCTCGTCGGCACCGTAGCGAACGCAGAGGTCGCCCGGACCACAGTCACTCGTTCGCATGCACTCTTCGTTGGTGGCGACGGTCTCGTCGCCAGTCTCAAGGCACATCGCGGTTCCGTCCGAGAGCGGTCGGCACGCTTCGCCTGCTTCGCACGCGCTCATGTCAGTGACGTCGCAGTCCGCAGCGGGGAGCTCACACGGCATCGAGATCGGACCGGCGTCTTCGCCGCCTGCGTCGCCGGCGTCCGTTCCGCCCGTGTCTTCACCAGCGCCGGTGTCCTCGCCGGATCCCGTGTCCTCGCCCGGTCCTGTGTCCTCGCCCGTCGCGGTGTCCGTACCCGCGTCGCTCGAAGCGTCGTCACGGCCCGTGTCGCTCGTGCTGCCGGTATCCGTTCCGCCGTCGTCGTCGTCACCACATCCAGTGACCGTAACCGCGAGCGAAAGAAGAAAGATAAGTCCAAAGCGCATCAGCACCCTCCAATGCTCTCATCGTAACAGGGTCATCGCGTGAGGACAGCGTACGCCGCGTTCGCCTTGTTTACGCGGCGCCAGGCTCGATGGTCTCTTTCGAGGCGCCGTTCCAGCGGGCTTGGAAGACGAGGTTCTCGCCTGTGCGGTGAAAGCGAACCCCTGGTTCGTAGCGCCCAGCGTACTCAAGGACCGACTCGATCCCGATCGCCAGTGCGACGCTGTCGTAGTTCGGCATCGTGGGCCAGCCGCGCACCGTAAAGCTCGCGCTCCCGTTGCCATGGAACGTCGACTCGCAATGACCGGTGTTGAACGCGCGCTTGTAGAGCACGGGTGTTCGCTTCACGAGCGCTGAGTCCCAGACGCACCGGAGCAGCATCCGCCACATCTTGTGGATGGTCTTCTTCGTAGCGCCGCGCACGACCAACTGCTGTAGCGCGAGTGACGAGACGCCGACCTCTTCTGCGATGGCGTCCTTCGCTTCGCGCGCGATCCTGACATCGACCCAGGAGACGGCGAGCAGGGTCTGCATCTCTTCGCGGGCTTTGCCTTCGAGACGGTCGAGCCCGCGCTCCACGGCTTCCGCTCCAAATGCGTGCCGCGCGAAGTCGATCTGGTCGAGGATGAGCGCGCCAGAGGTCTTGTAGATATGGTCTTCGTTCAAGGCTGTTGGCGGAGGGGCTGAGAAACGCTCCCATGATAACAGAGGGCAGCAGCGTCCCCGCATATAGCGCTGTGGGTTAGCCCTTTCGGTTAGCCCTTTCGGTTAGCCATTGCGGAGCGCTTCGGCGAGCTCGCGTGGAGACAGTTCATCTTCGTCCGCGACGGTCGCGCAGACGAAGGCGATGTCGGCGAGCGCGCGAAGAGCGTGTTCGCGCGTGCTCGGGTCGCCGAGTGCGGCTCCGTGCGCGCGGATCCACGCGCTCGCGAGATCTTTGAATAGGTAGACGCGGTTCTCGAGGGTGGAGTCTTCGCTCATACCGAGAGGTTCGAGGAGACCGCGCGTTCCCGCAAGCAGCGAGTCGCTCGCGGGATGCTTGCGGCGACGAGAGCGCGCTCCTCGTACGCCTCTCGATCCGACGTAAAACGCGCGTCCTAGTCGCGGCGACGCGCGATCGCGACGAGCGCGAGCGCGAGGAACACAAGCGGGGCGCCAGGTTTGGAGCGATGGTTCACCGTGCACCCCGAGAGCGCTTCGCCGCGACGACGACGCTCTTCTTCGGTGAGCATCTCGGTGTCCTCGTCCGCCGGGAAGCCGCCATCGTCGTCCATCCCGCTGTCCAGCTCCCGGCCGGAATCGAGCAAGACGGGGCCGGTGTCTGCCGGGCCAGAGTCTATCCCTGCGTCCATCGGCGGAGGGGGCGGCTCTTCGCCGCGGATGCACATCGCCTCCGAGCCTGACTCCAGACACATCGTGCCGCTCGGGCAATCGCTGTCGCTCAGCGCGACGCCGTTGCGGTCACACCTCACGAGCGCGTTGCCGTTGCAGAACGTCTGGGCGCGCGGGATCTCTTCCGGGCTGCTGACGCAGACGCGCGAGACGCAGCGCGCGCTGATGACGCCCGCGTTGGAACAGTAGGCGGCGATGCTGGCGCAGGAGCTCGTCTCGATCTGAACGCCGTTGTCGCAGCTCGCCTGGGTCTCGTCGTCGAGGCAGATGTTCGTCGCGCCAGAAGATGGGCAGCGCGGGGAACCGCATCGAGGTGCGCCGCGATCGATGCAGACGCTGTTGGCGCCGCTGCAGGTCGTCCGCGAGCAGTCGGTCCCGACGACGACGTTGCCTTCGCAACCCGCGGTGCAGCCGCGCGGCTCACATCCGCTCTGCGGAAAGCCGCCCGCGGGCGAGCGCGAGAGCCGGCTCTCCGTTTGTGGTCCGTAGAGTCCATCTTCGGCGATGCGATCGCTGGGGTTGTTGATGTTCCAGAGCATCTGGAACGTCCGGATCGCGTCGGCGCGGCGATCGCTGCCGGGACAATCGAAGTGGACCGCGTCACGAGAGCCGAACCAGACGCACCCCGCGCCTTCCATCGCGCTGCGAACCGCGCTGTGGTTGGAGATGTCGACCGCGCGTCCCGATTGATGGTTGCTGTTGCCGGGGCGCGCGGCGAGCCCGCAGCCGCCGGAGTGAAAGAGGACGTACTGGTCCGCGAGGGTTCGGAACGCGCTGGTGACGCGAAGCTCGAAGCCGCGATCCGCGACGGACCACAGCGCGGCGCGAGCTGACCCTTGGAGGAACGCGTGAACGCGGGAGGACGTCAGCGTGATGTTTCGGTGGGGCGCGAACTCCTCGAATGAGGTCGTCTCGATCAAACAGCCCTGCGCCTGAGCGAGCTGCCGTGAGATGCCCTCAAGACCGGCGGTGCTGCACGCGCCGCGACGCGCGATGTCGTTCACGGTTTGGGCCTGCGCCTTGCTCGCGAGGGTGAAGCTCGAGGAGAAGCTCGCGACGATGGCGAGTAAAAGAGCGAGCGCAGTGTTGTTCATCGGGGTCGTCGCCAGAAGAAGAGAGCGATCATGACGAGCGCCCATGCCGGTGAGCGGTTCCCCGATGCAGGAGCCGCCGCGCACCCGCTCAAACCCGCGCCGGAGTCACCGGGGATCCCGGGCGAGCCAGGCTCGGTGGGATCGGTGGGGTCGGTGGGATCGGTGGGGTCGGTCGGGTCCGTGGGGTCGGTCGGGTCAGTCGGATCGGTCGGATCAGTCGGATCAGTGGGGTCGCCGCAATCGGGATCGACGCCGTCACAGTTTTGGTCGATCGCGTCGTCGCAGATCTCGCGCGCGCCGGGGAATACCGAGGCGTCGCTGTCATCACAGTCGACGCTGGTGTTGTGACCGTCGCCATCGCTGTCCGCGTGACCGCCTGGGCAGTCGGCGCGGCCACCTGTCTCGACGCACGCGGTCGCGCACGCCTCGCGCATCACGGTGCCGCCGACGCAGCGAACGCGGGTGCTGGAGTCCTCGCAGGTCCAGGTGTCGCTCAGCCCAGACGGGCAGCTCGCGCCGCTCCCGGTCACCGTGACCCGGATCTCGATCTGGTCGTCGACCGGACCGCCGTCGTCACTGAACCACTCGCCGTCGTGCACGAAGTTGAAGAACTGCGCGTAGGTGCCGGCGGCGCTCGGAGCGCGAACCCGAAACTCAAAACGGCCGGTCCCGCCGGGCGGGACGTTCGTGCTCACGGCGGTGGGTCGGCTCCCGGAGACCCAGCTCGTCGCGCGGAGCGCGCTCGTCGCATCCCGCGGGTTCGAGGTCGCGAGGAAGGTAGAGCGCGGGGTCCAAGTGGTCGCGCCGGTGTTGCGCATCTCGAAGTAGCCCGAGACCTCGCTGTTGGCCGCGAGCTCAAAGCGCTCGCTCGCATACGGGAAGCTCTGCTCGACAAACGTCGCGGCGAGCCCGACACGTGATCGCCAAAACGCAGCGCCCATCTCGTCGTGCACGCCTCGTGCGTTGCTGTCGTAGTGCGCGTAGCGCGAGGAGTAGCAGGAGTAGCTCGGCGCACAGCCGTTGTAGTAGTGCGTGACCGTCTTGATCCATGTCGGGTAACGCGCGTTGGTTGTCGTGACCCCGTTCATCCACGCGAGCGCCTGGTCCCGGTTGTCGACGCCGGGGATGTACGCGGAGCGAATCACCATCGCGACCACGAAATCGACGGCGGCTTGGGTGTTCCCCGCGATCGACAAGATCCGATCGCCCTCGCGGCGGATGGTGTCTTCGAAGGTGCCCGCGTCGAACTGGAACATCCCGAGCCCGCCTTGACGCAGGGAGCACGGGCCATCTCCAGCGCCCGCGACGACGGGGCCTCCGCCACAGTCTGCGGAGTTCAAGCCGCGGCACGCCCACGTAAGCTCGGACCAGCAATGCGACATCCGCGTTTCAGCATCCGCGATGCCGGCGAGCATCCAACCGTTTTGCATCCCCGCCGCGGCCGCCGCGTCCCGTATCTCGCCAGCGCGAACACGTCGTTGCGCCGAGGTGAGGAGCGAAACGGACTCACCCACATCGTCGGCCGTGGTCACGCACCCCGCGCCGATGCAAGCGACACCCAGAAGAAGCGAGACGAGCGCACGGGTCACCCCCCCAGATTGTGCAAGGTCCGCGCCGCTCAGTCCCCCACAGTTGGGAGAGGGAAGTAGCCGTGGTTTTCTCTGGTGATGTGGACTCCGCACCGCACTCAGTGTGCCATGAGTGTTCGAGTCTCTGCGATAGCACTACGAAAACCCTGCGAAAACCAGCGCGCAGGGTCGACTCGAATTGCTCAGAAACTGGTCAGCGGAAGGCGTGAAAGCGACCCCGCTTACGTTGGGAGACTCAGACCTTGAGCTGACCGCGCTTCTCGAGCGCTTCCACGATGAACTCGATCGCTTTGTCGAGCCGCACCTGATCGAGCGCAACGACGAGGTCGGGGTTCTGCGGAGCCTCGAAGCCGCTGAAGTCGGCGTCCGGACGTCGCTCACGACAGAGCTTCTCGTCGGTGTTCACGTAGACCTGAATTACGCGGTCGTCACCCAGACGCTCGCGCAGGTTGTCGCGGTCTTCCTTGTGGTAGCTCGGGAAGGCGCAGATCGTGACGAGGCCAGCATCTGTGCACGCCTTCGCGGCGCTGATTATCGAGCGGAGATCTTCGTTCGTCGGATCAACGACGGTTGCGGTGCGACCGAGATCGAAGAGGCGACGCTCCAGGGCATAGGCGAGCGACCAGCGCCCCGAGCCGGGGAGGCCGGTCAGCCAGATCGTGGCGCCGCGCTGACCCATCTTCTCGAGGCGCTCCTTCGGCGAGACCTGCGTCTTCGGCTGAAGACCGCTTCCTGCGCGGAGCTCCTTGAGCGCGTCGTCGAGATCCTGATGGGTCTCGGGTCCAACGATCATGCCGGACGCGACGGTCGCGTTTGTGAGCGAGTCGATCAGGATGAACGCACCGGTCGCGCGGTTCTGTCCGTAGTCGTCGAAGAAGATCGCGCGGTGGCAATCCATGTTCACCTTGGCCACGTCGTTGAGCTCGAGCGTCGTCGCCGGTTCCTCCTCGAGCGTGTCCATGTTCTTGGCCCAGTGGATCTTGGTCACCTGGGCGCGCACCGCCTGCGTGGTGTGCTTGATGAGGTAGCTCTTCTGCAGATCGAGCGGTGTCTCGCTCATCCACACCATGTGCGCGTCGAAGTCGCGACCCACGTGCGGGAGGTCGCTCTTTTTGACGAGCATGTCACCGCGGCTGCTATCGATCTCGTCGGCCAAGCGGATCACGACCGACTGCGGCGTGTACGCGGAACCGATCGATCCGTCGAAGGTGTCGATGCTCTCGACGGTGCTGGTCTTGCCGCTCGGGAGCGAGAGAACCTCGTCACCCTTTTCGATGCTCCCGCTGACGATCTGCGCCGCGAAGCCGCGGTAGTTCAGGTTGGGGCGGATGACGTACTGGATCGGGAAGCGGAAGCTCTCGGTGTTCCAGTCTTCAGAGATCTCGACGGTCTCGAGGTACTCCAGGACGTTCGGGCCGTCGTACCACTCGGTCTTCTCGCTCGGCTCCACGATGTTCACGCCCTTGAGCGCGCTGACCGGGAAGAAGCTGACGTCAGGAATCGTGAGCGTGTCGCTGAACTCGCGGAAGTCGCGGCAGATGCGCTCGAAGACCTGCTGGTCGTAGCCCACCAGATCCATCTTGTTCACGCAGACCGCGAGGTGCGGGATGCCCAAGAGGGACGCGATGAAGGCGTGACGGCGCGACTGCTGAAGCACCCCGAGGCGCGCGTCGATCAAGATCAGCGCGACGTTCGCGGTGCTCGCGCCCGTGACCATGTTGCGCGTGTACTGAATGTGACCGGGCGTGTCGGCGATGATGAACTTGCGCTTCTCGGTCGCGAAGTAGCGGTAGGCCACGTCGATCGTGATGCCCTGTTCGCGCTCGGCGCGAAGCCCATCGGTGAAGAGCGAGAAGTCGATCTCTTCGCCCTCGATGTTGCTCGCGCGCTTCACCGACTCAAGCTGGTCTTGGTAGACCATGCCGGTGTCGTGAAGCAGGCGGCCGATCAGCGTGGACTTGCCATCGTCAACCGAGCCGACCGCGACAAAGCGGAGCAGCTCTTTGTTCCGGTATCGGTCGAGGTAAGCGTGAATGTCTTGCGCGATGAGATCGCGCTCGGGAACGGTGGGGGCAGAACACATCTCAACACCTCGCGTTGGTTGATTCGTGGCAGGAGGGATTCAGGCGGTACGCTCGACGACCGAAGTCAATGGGAAGCATTTTCGAGCGTTGTTGGGTAGTGGCGGATGGGTTGCTCATGCCGCGTAGCGGCGACGTGAGGTGTTGAGATGTGTTCCGGACACCTCAGAAGTATCCCTCGCGCTTCTTGCGCTCCATGCTTCCGTCCTCGTCGAAGTCGATGAGGCGACCTTGTCTCTCGGAGAAGCGAGTAAGCAGCATCTCCTGAATGATCTTTTCAACCGTGTCCGCTTCGCTGTCGACCGCGCCGCTGAGCGGGTAGCAGCCGAGCGTACGGAACCGGACCTTGCGCATCTCGGGCTCTTCGCCCGGCTCGAGGCGCATGCGCTCGTCGTCGACCATGATCATCGAGCCTTCGCGCCACACGATCGGGCGCTCCTTGGCGAAGTAGAGCGGGACGACCGGGATCTTCTCGATGAGGACATAGAGCCAGACGTCGAGCTCGGTCCAGTTGCTGATCGGGAAGACGCGGACGCTCTCGCCCTTGGTGATGGTGCCGTTGTAGAGGTTCCAGAGCTCGGGGCGCTGGTTCTTTGGGTCCCACTGGTGGAAGCGATCGCGGAACGAGTAGACGCGCTCCTTGGCGCGGCTCTTCTCTTCGTCACGTCGCGCTCCGCCGAACGCGCAGTCGAACTGGTGCTCGTCGAGGGCCTGCTTGAGGCCAACCGTCTTCATGATCCCGGTGTACTTCGCGCTGCCGTGATCGAACGGGTTGATGTTCGCTTCAACGCCTTCTTGGTTGATGTGCTCGATCAGCGTGAGGCCGTGCTTGCGCGCGATCTCATCGCGGAACGTGATCATCTCCTTGAACTTCCACGTGGTGTTGACGTGCATCAACGGGAAGGGGAGCGGACCGGGCGCGAACGCCTTCCGGGCCAAGCGAAGCATGACGGACGAGTCCTTGCCGATGCTGTAGAGCATCACGGGCTTATCGAACTCGGCCGCGGCCTCGCGGATGATGTGAATGGACTCCGCTTCGAGCTGGCGGAGATGACTGAGCTGGCGCTTGCTGATCAAAAGCTTCTTCCTGATGACGTCCTACGCTGAACGGGCGTTTCCCGCTCACCGAGGCTGCGCGGAGTGCGGCATAGCCGGCAGGGCGGCGGAATTCAAACGTTGGCGCTCGTCGCAACGGTTAACAGGTGAATCGTGTCCCGGAAAACGCGTCGCATTCAGGCGAAAGGCAACACTGGGGAAGACCCGGCGCCGCATTCCCGTATGTTGTTGGGATGCTCTCCCCCCGTCAGCGCGTGTCGTTCGTCGCGGTTCTCGCCCTTCTCGTGACCCTCACCGCACCGGTGAGCGCCCAGCGCGAGCTCACTTTTGACGAGCTCGCCTCCGCGATGAATCGGATCGCTCGCCGCGCCGAGGTCTGTCGCGCGGCACCGACGTCTCCCGCGATCAACACCTCAGACGCGTCGGGAGAGGCGACCCAGATCGAGAGACGGGTCGCGCCGCTCACCGATGACGACGCCGAGATTTCGTTCAACGCCGCGACCGGACGGGTCCGGGTCCGGGTCACTGAAGGGAGCGAGTGGAACGCGCGTTGTCTCCGTCGCCGATTTCGCGCGCTTCGTCAGCTCGCGGCGCGTCGCGCTCCAAGCACGCTTCGGATTCGCGCGCGAATGGGCCAGCTCCTCGCGCGAACGCCCTGATCACGCCTCACCCGAACGGTTCTCGCGGGCAGCCTCCGTTCTCCGGTAGAAGACCGAATGAAAAAGAATTTGGTTCTGATCTTGGCGAGCGCGATGTTCGGCTGCGGCGGGTCATCGCCCGAACCCGTGACCCCCGCCGATGTGAGCGATGTGGAGGAAGGACCGGTCATCCCGGTCGCCGATCTCTCGGAGCTTGGTGATCCGCTCGACGTGAGGCTCGCCGCGATTCCAGAAGCGGACATGTCCGTCGAGAATTCGCCGAAGGCGTTCCGCGCCACGGCCGCGGGCATGATGGCGTTCGGCACGCTTCACATCGCGGAGGTGAGCAACGCGAAGGAGCAAGCCGCGAATGGCTGTCCCTCGCTCACCGATGACGGCGCGGTGATGACGTTGACCGCGGACGGCTGCACGGTCGCGACCGACAACCCTTTCCAGCGCCACGGCGTCGCGCGCGCGCACTACACGATGGTCGACGGTCGCCAAGAGATCCACCGCGTGGAGTTTGAAGAGTGGGGTCAGGAGAAGCAGGTGGACTGCGCCGGCACCACGCGCCCCAGCCGCAGCGCGATTACCGGCTCGGTCGAGACCACCGAGGGCAGCATGACGCTCAGCATGTTCCGCGAGGTGATCGGAATGGAGCGCGAGCGCGACGGGAGCTGTTCGGTCGGCGGCGTCACCGTCATTCGTTACTCGCTCACGACGCGCGAGGACGCCAACGGCCGGGACGTCTGGAACGGAAGCGGAACGATTGGGGGACGCAACGGTCGCGCGGAGTTCCGTACGGTGGACGAGGTGACGCATCGCGACACCTGTGCCCATGAGCCGCTCTCGGGTCAGACGATCGTTCGCGCTGGTGGGCACGAAGCGGTCGTTACCTATGACGGCGAGACCGCGTGCGACCAACCTGGCTCGGCGAACTGGACGCTCGACGGCCAAGACCAAGGCGCGACTGAGATTGCGCGTTGCGCGGTCGGTGGTGACCCGGCCGGCTTCCTCCCCGCGCTCATCGCGTTGCTCTTTGTCCGGCGGCGCCGTTCTTAGCCGCGTCGTTCTTATCGCGCGCTGTTCAACGTGCTGAGGTCCGGCATGGTGATCTCGCCGACCGAGAGGTTCTCGAGGTCATCCACCGTGTCGCGCCCGTAGAAGTAATGTACCGACTCGACGTCGACCTCGACCCACGGGTGCCAGTGCCACAGCTCCATGACGAACCGAAAGCGCTCCGTAAAGGGGATGGCGTCGATGATGTGAAACCGGTGCAGCGCGATCACGCCCTTGCCCTCCGGGTTACTGGTCGCGACTTGCCCGTGATACGGGACGCTGAACAGCTCCGCCATGATCCACGCGTAGCCGTAGTAGTCCTCGGTCCCGGTGCCACCGAAGCTCGGGTTCCCAATGGCGTCGTCATCGACGTAGATGCGCTCGTCGCCTTCGCCCCACCACACGTCGTCGGGGTTCGCGTAGGTCGCCGTGTTCCCAACGTAGACTCCCTCCCCTGTCACCTCGAGCCACTCCAGGTCCTTGGGCTCCGCGCTTAGCTTGTTGTAACCACGGAACCCAGAGCGGAAGTAGCGCGTGTTCGGCCCGAAGGGATACGCCTCGCTGCGGGTCGTCAGTCTCGCGTCATCGAGACCCTCCACGCGAACCGTCGCGGACTCTGCGAACGGCATCGGGAAGCGCATGATGAGATCGTCGCCGCTGACCTCGGTCACGATGGAGCGGTGCGGGTTACGGCCTGCCCCGCTCCCAAAGAAGTCGGAGACTGGCGCGCGAATGGTCTCTTCACCATCGCACTCCATCACGATCAGGGCGCCGCGGAGGGCGTCGTTGTCAGCGGTCGTCGTGAGGCGTAGCTCGTTGATCACGCCTCCCGCCACCTCGTCCAACGTCAGCTCGGCGCCGCCTTCGCTCACATCACCGTCGACCGCGGTGGGGTCTTCAAGCGCCGCCGCGGTCGCCGCGATGGCGTCACGGTACGTCGTCAACGTCTCCCCGGTGAAGCTCTCAACGGGTGCGTCGTAAAGGCGGTAGCCGACGTGGTAGTAGAGCAGTCCGTCGCCACCGAGCGATGGGTCACGCTCCCAACCGACATCCGTTGTGACGATCACCTCATGCTGGAACGGGATGGGGAAGTAGAGGTTGTGACCGCGCGCGGTGACGTAGGCGAACGGCGCGCCGAACGGCTCGACCGCTCCTGAGAGGAGCGCTTCCATGTCCTCTTCGATCACCGGCTCCGTCGCGCCATCAATGTAGACGCGAAGCGTACCGAGCGGCGTCGCGGACCAGATGCGCACGATCGCGCCCGAGCCGCGCTCTTCCATCATCACCGCTTCGCGCCGGCCGTTTCGCTCAATGATGCGACGGAAGTAACCCTTGTCGCGGTTGTTCCACCAGGCGTCGGCGTTGGGATCGTCGCCTCCCGGTTCTTGACTCGACTGCTGTCGCGAACGGAAGGCGTGCGCAGGCGGCTCGAGCCATGCCTCGCGCGCGGTCATCTCGCCAAGGAGCTCGGCGAAGGTGACCTCCGGCTCGACGGGCGTGTAGTCGGGATCGTCTCCGCAGCCGGCGAGCGGAAGAGCGAGCAGTAAAATAAGGCATGGAACGAGGGGGAGGCGCACGCAGAGAGCATAGGACGGTTCCGCGCTACCTCCGAGCGCTCGGATTTCCGCGATCGTTGCCGTTCGCGTGTCATACTCCGAGTGAGGGTTCCCCTCGGAGGATTTCATGTCTTTTCCTGCTTTCGCCATCGGGCGATTCCGCGCTGTGGCGTGCTCGGCATTCGTCGCTCTTCTTTTGTTCGGTTTCGCGACGTCCGCGTCCGCACAAACCCAAATCAAGCCGCGGTTCATGATCGCGTTCGACACGTCAGGATCGATGGCGGTGTCCCTCAACGGCATCCCCACTTACGGCGATGGGGTGCCCGGTCCGACGCAAGGTATCGACACGGACTGCAACGGGGCCGCGGACGACAGCCGCATGTTCCAGGCGAAGCAGGCGCTGACGAACATGGTGCTCGCTTTTGGTGACATCGAGTTCGCGATGACCTCGTTCCCGCGGTTCGCGCGGAGCAATGTCGCGTGCAACTACCCGCGGGGAGGGTCGGCGCTGACGCACCAGATCCAAACGCAAGAGTGCAACATCGCGGCGGGTCCGTTCGTTGGCGGGATCGGGGATCCCACCCAGAACAACGGCGCCGCGATCTCGCTCGCGAACTGTGGCGGGGAGTGGGATGGCGATCCTGCTCCCGAGCTCCCGACCGATCTCATCCCGGCAGCGTGTCGCCCTGGAGTGGGCGGGCGCCCCCCCGCGCGTTTTTGGGCGACGGGTTCTCCGCAGTTCTGCACCAACTACTTGGGCGGCTGCCCAGGCTTCCGACCGGACGGAGTTTACACGCTCCCGCAGGGCGACGTCCTCGTCGGCTTCTCCGGTTTCGCGGGCTGGCCCGCGGGCGTCGACAACCGCCCAGGCATCCTCAAGTGGATCGACAACTCCGAGTCCAGCTTCAACACGAGCACCACGGTCGGTAACTTCTGCAACCACGCGGGCGGCGGCAACTGTGAGCTCCGTCCTCAGGGGCCGACTCCGCTGGGCGGGGTCCTACGCGCAGCAGCGGATCACATCATCCCGATCCGCGCCGCCGATCCGGTCGGCGACTGTCGCCCGTACACGGTCATGCTCATCACGGATGGCACCGAGACCTGCGGCGGCGACCCCGTCGCGGTGGCCGATGAGCTCTTCCGCTTGAACAACATCCCGGTCTACGTCGTGGGCTTGGCGGTCGCGGGTGGGCGCGCCCAGCTCAACGCCATCGCGACCGCGGGCGGCACCGACGTTGGCGCGCCTGGCGGGGACACCGCGTTCTTCGCGGATGAGGCCGTGGAGCTCTCCGCAGGCCTGTCCGACATCGTCGCCGACTCGCTCCTCGTCGAGGTGTGCAACGACATCGACGACGACTGCGACTCCCGCATTGATGAAGGCTTCGTCAAGTACTGCGACCGCCCGCGCGGCGTCGGCGGCGAGGTGCTCTGCGTCGATCCCGGCGAGACGGTTTGCAACGACATCGACGACAACTGCGATGGTCGCGTCGACGAGGGCTTGCTCAACGCCTGCGGCACCTGCGGGCCGGTTCCGATGGAGATCTGCGACGGCCTCGACAACGATTGCGACGGCGCGATCGACGAAGGCGGTGTGTGTGACGCGTGCCGACCCGAACCCGAGATTTGCGACAACCGTGACAACGATTGCGATGGTGCGATCGACGAGGACCTCTCGCGCGCCTGTGGTGTCGACATCGGCGAGTGCTCCGCCGGCCGTCAGACCTGCACTCGCGGCCGCTGGGGCATGTGCTCCGACACCGGGCCGACGGACGAGATCTGCGACGGGCTCGACAACGACTGTGACGGCATCGCCGACAACCTGACCCGCGCGTGCGGGACGGATGTCGGCGAGTGCTCGCCGGGTCTGCAGCGCTGCGTCAGCGGTAGCTTCCGGGCCTGCATGGGCGACGTCGGTCCGCGCGCCGAGATCTGCGACAGCTTGGACAATGACTGCGACGGCACGGTCGACGAGGACGTGGCCGGGGTCGGCGCCCCTTGCGGTTTGGACGAAGGCGTGTGCGCGTCGGGCGTCACGGCGTGCGCCGCGGGCGCGATCGTCTGCGAAGGCGGCGTGGGTCCGGGCGAAGAGGTCTGCGATGGCCTCGACAACGACTGCGACGGGCTCATCGATGACGGTATCTTCGTGGGGACCCCGTGTGGTACGGACGTCGGCGAGTGCTCCCCTGGCTTCACGCGTTGCGTGGACGGTGACATCGAGTGCATCGACGCGATCGGCGGCAGCGACGAGGTCTGTGATGGGCTCGACAACGACTGCGACGGGTCGGTCGACGAGATGCTCGGGATCGGTGAGCCGTGCGGCGTCGACGAGGGCATCTGTGAGCCGGGCGCGCTCCGCTGCGTAGACGGCGAGCCGACCTGTGTGGGCGCCGTCCCGCCGGGCATCGAGCGATGCAACTGCGAGGACGATGACTGCGATGGCACCGTTGACGAAGACAGCGGCTCCACCTCGATCTGCCCTGGCGATTCGGAGTGCGTCATGTGTCAGTGCGCGCTCGAGTGCGCCGTGACCGAGTTCGGCTTCGGCTGCCCGACGGGACGTGCTCCCACGACGGTCGACGGCGAGTGCTTCTGTGTCGCGGACGCTTGTGACGACGACGAGTGCGCCGGCCAGACGGTCGAGCGCGACGGTGAGGTCCTGTGCGCCCCGGGCGAGGACGGAGTACCGACCTGCGTCTGTAAGGACAACGAGTGCACCTTCTCGTGTGAGGGCGTTGTCTGCGATGAGGGCACCGCGTGCGATCCCTTCGATCCGCGGGGCCGCTGCGTTGAGGACACCTGTCGCGGTCTCGGCTGCGAAGAAGGCTTTATCTGCGACGTCGTCGGCGGCGAGTGCCAGGAAGACCCGTGCGCGTCGGTGACGTGTCCGGACGACCAAGCGTGTCGCCTGGGCGAGTGCGAGGCGAGCTGTGCTGACGTGATGTGCGCAGATGACGAGATCTGCCGCGCTGGGGGTTGCGAGATGGACCTCTGCGTGGAGACCGAGTGCAGCCCGGGCAACGTCTGTAACCCCGAGGATGGGCTGTGCACCGCGGACCTCTGCGACCCCGCGCTCCGCTGTCCGGAAGGCTCCGTATGCAACCCGGTCACCGGTAGCTGCGAGCTCGACCCGTGCGCGGTGCTTCACTGCCCCGACGACGAGATGTGCGTCGATGGCGAGTGCGCCGCGATGAGCGTGATGCCGCCCGACGCGGGCGTGGACGCGGGCCTGGACGCGGGTGACACCGGCAGCGGGAGCACCGATGACCGCGAGCGGATCTTGGCGACCGGTGCCGGTGGCTGCGCGAACTGCGCAGTGGTCGACCGCCGTGACGATGGACGAAGCGGGCTCTTCGTTCTCTTCGGTTTGCTCGGGCTCTTCGTCCGGCGTCGTCGCCGACGCGACGGGGCGGTGCGCGGAGGGCTGATGCTCCCTTTCCTCATCGCGGCGATCGCCGCGGCCGGGACGCTGAGCGGCTGCGAAGTTGACCCCTACTGCGTCGACTGCGTGGACGCAGGCGTCGATACCAACCCCTTGCCCGACACGGGCAGGCCCGACACTCAGCGTGACACCGAGCGGCCCGACACCGAGCTGCCGGACACCGCGCCGGACGTCGACGCGGGTTGCACCCCGGGCGCACCGGAAGACTGCGACGGCGAGGACAACGACTGCGACGGACTCGTCGACGAGGGCATCGACACCGACAGCGATCCCAGCAACTGCGGCCGTTGCGGTTTCGAGTGCAACCCACCGGGAGCGTTCCCGACGTGCATCGCGGGGGTCTGCGGACTTGGCGCGTGCGACGTGGGCTTCTATGACCTCGACGGCGACCCCGACAACGGTTGCGAGTACCGCTGCCTCCCGAGCGCCGAGGACGACACCCTCTGCGATCTCCGCGACAACGACTGTGACGGCGCAGTGGATGAAGACGTCGACACCGACAGCGACCCGCTCAACTGTGGTGACTGCGGACGCGCGTGCCGCTTCGCGCGAGCGACCGCCATGTGCACCGCGGGGACCTGCGGCATCGCCGCGTGCCTTGACGGCTTCTACAACCTCGACGGCATTGAGGGGAACGGTTGCGAGTACGCGTGTCTCGAGACCGCCGACCTCGGTCCGGAGACCTGCAACGCGCGTGACGACGACTGTGACGGCATGATCGACGAGGGCAACCCCGACGGCGGCGGTCGCTGCGGCGAGACCGCGGGCGAGTGCACCGCGGGTCGCGAGATGTGCGTCGGTGGCGCGCTCGCGTGCATGGGCGAAGGCGGCCCCACACCCGAGAGCTGCAACACCCGAGATGATGATTGCGACGGTCGGACCGACGAAGAGACCGACTTCAACAACGACCCGAACAACTGCGGCTCATGCGGGATGACATGCTCCGCGCCGAACGCGATCACGCGATGCGTCGGGGGGAGCTGCACCGTCATCGGCTGTGAGCCCGGCTTCGTCGACCTCAGCCCCGCCGCTCCGGGGTGCGAGTACGAGTGCGACGTTCGCGGCGCAGAGGTCTGCAACGGTGAGGATGACGACTGCGACATGCGCGTCGATGAGTCGCTGGTCCGGCCGCCCAACTTCTGCAACCGCAACGGCGTGTGCTCAGGAACGCGACCGAGCTGCGACCCAGCGCGCGGGTGGATCTGCGACTACACCGACCCGCGTTACCAGGAGTCGGAAGCGAGCTGCGACAACGTCGACAACGACTGCGACGGAGGCATCGACGAGACGTTCCCGACCAAGGGTGACGCCTGCACCAACGGCCTCGGCGTGTGTCAGCGAACGGGCACCATTCGCTGCTCCGCGGACGGGCTGGCCGTCGAGTGCAGCGCCGCGATGGCCGGCGCGGGTATGGCCGAGACGTGCGACGGCGAGGACAACGACTGCGACGGCGTCACCGACGAAGGGATCTCCCCCTCCTCGATGCCGACGGTGCGGATCACCAGCGGCGGACGCTCGATCGACATGTTCCAATACGAAGCCTCACGACCTGACGCGACCGGTTCGGCCGCCGGCAGCATCAGCACCTCCGCGTGCTCGCGCGCGGGCGTGATCCCGTGGAGCACGGTGACGTGGAACGAGGCGCGCGACGCCTGTTGCGCGCTCAACGATGGCGGCGTGTGCGCGGGCTCGACCGGTTGGCGCTTGTGCGACGCTGCGGATTGGCAAGCGGCGTGTGAAGGACCTGCGGCGACCGACTGCACCTGGTCATACTCCGCGAGCTGCACTTCTTCGTCGCCGAGTCGCTGCAACGGCTCGGAGCGAGACTGCGACCCGGGCGTCGCTGGGAACCAAGACTGCGCGCTGCGCACGGGCGCGCTCTCGGCGTGCGGGACCAACTGGAGCGGCGGCCGCATCTACGACTTGTCGGGCAACCTCAAGGAGTGGACGAACACCGCGGCCCTCCCCGGCGTGCACGAGATCCGCGGCGGGTCCTACAACAACATCGAAGCGGGCCGAACGTGTCAGTTCGACTTCACGGTCTCCGCGGACGACTTCGCGTTCCCGAACACGGGCTTCCGCTGCTGCAACTACCGGTAGCCGAGTACGACTTTTCCTGAGCTCGACCTGGAGATACCGCCTCGAACTGTCCGAGGTACGTACCTTTCGTTCGCAGCCAGCCTCGTGAAACTCACGAGTTGATATGCCAGCCGGAGACTTCGTCGCCTCCGGCTGACTTCTTCTATCTGGCGAGCTTGCCGAGGTAGGCGACGCGCTTTCCAGATGAACGACGCGATGCGCTTCATCGCTGGCGCGCTTGTTGAGCCGCTTAAGGGTTTTCTGAATCACCGACGCACGAACGCGCCTTGGTGATTAGATCGACGCCAGGGTCGGGGCTGAGGAGTTCGAGTTCGAGCTCGCGTTCGGGTTCGAGCTCGCGTTCGGGTTCGAGCTCGAGTTCGGGTTCGAGCTCGCGTTCGCGTTCGGGTTCGGGTTCGGGTTCGGGTTCGAGTTCGCGTTCGCGTTCGCGTTCGTGTTCGGGTTCGGGTTCGCGTTCGGGTTCGGGTTCGCGTTCGGGTTCGGGTTCGCGTTTGGGTCGGATCCTGCTTTCGTCGGGATCCGCTGCTGGGGCGTCGACCTGTGCTTCTTTTCGTCAGCCTTAGGCGGCGCAACAGCCCCGCCAACGACCACGCGATCGCGTTTCCCGTGTGAACGTCGTCGGCTTCATTCGCG
>CALJDU010000001.1 GCA_938024995.1 uncultured bacterium | reverse complement strand
AGGCTCCAAATCATTTACTTATTTGGAGGGAGGGGCGGACAGCCCCTCCAAGAATATTGGAAAGCGACGAAGTAGCGCAGAGCGGAGCGAACATGTGGGAGGCTCCAAATCATTTACTTATTTGGAGGGAGGGGCGGACAGCCCCTCCAAGAACAAGGTTCCGAGATCGGCGTCCTCAGGCCACGACGGCGATCAGTCCAAGTCGTGGGCGGTCTAGCCGCGCGGATGCTTCTCGCGGTGCATCTCTGCGAGGTGGTCTCGAGCGACATGCGTGTAGATTTGCGTGGTCGCGATATCGGCGTGCCCAAGCATCGCCTGGACCGCGCGCAGATCCGCGCCGCCCCGCAAAAGGTGGGTCGCGAACGAGTGCCGGAGCTCGTGTGGCTTCACGTTCTTGGTGATCCCCGCCACCCGCGCGTAGCGCTTGATCAGCTTCCAAAAACCCTGCCGCGTCATCGCGCGGCCGTGGTGCGTCAAGAACACCGCGCGCGACCCTGGCTTCTCCCATCCCGGTCGCACGTCCGCGAGATAGGTCCGCAGGCTCTCGGTCGCTGACGCGCCGATCGGGACCAAGCGCCTTTTGTTTCCTTTGCCGTGCACCGCGACGAACCCGCGCTCAAGCGCGAGCTCACTGAGGTCCAGTTTGCACAGCTCGCTCACGCGGAGACCCGCGGCGTACATCGTGTGGAGCATCGCGTGGTCACGAACCCCGCGCGGAGTCTTGTTCGCGCGCGGCGCTTCGAGGAGCCGGAGGACCTCTTCAAACGAGAGCACGGTCGGTAGCCGCTTCGAGATTCTCGGCGGGTCGACCAGCTCGCTCGGGTCCGCCTTCAAGTGGCGCTCACGCAAGAGGAACTTGTAGAAGCCGCGGACCGCGCTCAGCGTGCGCGCTTGCGAGCGCGCGCTGAGCTTGGCTTTGCTCAGGCTGACCAAGAACCCCGAGACCTCACCCGGAGTCACCTCGACCACGCGCCGGGGCTCGATGAACGTGAGGAAGCGGTTCAGGTCACGCGCGTACGCAGAAAGCGTATTGACCGCGAGCCCGCGCTCCACCTTCAAGTGGTTCAGGTACCCATCCAGGAGGAGCGCGTCCGTCACGTTCGAAGGATGCCGCGCCCCTCCAGATGGGTCCACTTGTCGTCGCTAGTCGCGAAACGCGCGACGTTTTGGTCGTCTGCTAGAAGTACTGATCGAACGCCAACACGAACGTGAGCGGCGGGCGCGTTTGCCGATCGTCGTCATCGCGCAGGAGCGGGACCGCGAGGTCGATCGAGAGCACCGCCGGTTGCACGCCGCCGTACTCGAAGTGCACGCGAACGCCGGCGCCCACCTCCGCGCCGAGGACGACATCGCGACCGTCGAGCGAGTCCGCCACGACACCGGCACCGGCGAACACGGCGAGCTGCAGCTCACGCACCCAAGCGACGTGAAGGGCGTTGACGTTGAGATCGGTGAACGCGGTGAAGCGATGCTCGGCGACCACGAACGCGCGACCGCGTCCCACGATTTCGTTCGTCTCGTAGGCGCGGAGAAAGTACCGACCACCCAGCCCCGCGAGCTCCGCGGCGAGGGGATCTCCAAACACCCAATCCGCGGCCGCGACCAAGACCAGCGCGTGGCGGATCCCGATCGGCATCGTGAGGTTCCCGCGCGCGCTGGTCGCGAGCGTGAACGTGCGCCGGCCGTCGTCTCGAAACGCGACCCCTCCACGCGCGGTGACCCCGAACGAGCTCCCCCGGCGCGGGTCCAAGAAGTAGCGACGCGTGTTCCAGCCGGCGCTCGCGCCGAGCGTGAGGCGGTAGCCACCCTCCCCGCCGTCGGTGAAGCCTTCGCGAATTCGATCAAAGCCAACGTTCGCGCTCACCGACGCGATGCGCCGGTTGTTGTCTCGCTTGCGACCGAGCCCGCGCGCGTAGCTGAGCCGCCCACCCGTTCGTCGCGCGTTGGTCGCGAGGCGGAGCGCGAAGGTGTTCTCGAGGTCAAACTTCCGCCGCACCGCGAAATCGATCAGCCCGTTGAGCTGCCCCTCGGTCGCGCCGAGCGCGAGGTTCACGCCCTGCAGAAGCGGCGGGCGAAACGGGAGCCGGTCCGTGTCATCGCGCCGCGGATGTCCCTCCGCGACCTGCGGGCTCTGCGGCACGCGGCTGCGCGGATCGATCTGCGTCGAGCGGTAGCGGCCTGGGGTCTCGACGATCACGACGCCTTCCGTGTCCTCGCCCGCCCACGTCTCCGTGACCGAGTTCCCTTCGCGATCGGTGACGCGGACCTCGACCGGCTCGGGACGCTCCGCGCCTTCGCGTCGTATCCGAACCTCGTGCCGCCAACCCGACGCGCGCTCCCGGCTCTGCACCCCGAGCAAGCGATAGTTAACCGGACGGTTGGGAGCGTCGCGCCAGAGCGCGAGTCGTTCGGTCACGCCCTCTGCACGGAGCGCGTCCCGCGCCGACGTCTCCCCATCGAGCAAGCGCCGCGCGAAGCGGGAGAACGCGTCCTCGTCGAGCACATCACGCGCGCTCTCAAAGATACGGCGGCCGCGGGACTGGGCCCGACGCGCGCGGTCCGGATCATCTCGAAACGGATCCGGCTCGCTCACGGAACCGAAATAGACGTCGACGAACGCGACCTGTGGCGCGTAGAGCAGCTGGTCCACGATGGGATGAAACCCCGCCCAACCGACCAGCTCCTCCGCGGTTCGCGCGCGACGTTGACGACGCACCACGTCGAGGTCGATGAGGAGCACCGCGCGAAGGTCGGTCGCGAACGCGCGATCACCAGCGGACTCCACCTCGTGCATGACCGGCGCGAGCTGATGACGAAACACGGCGCGCTTGATGGCGCGGTCATGAAACGAACGAATGTCTTCCAGCGGGAACACTTCGTAAGCGCGATCGGACACCAAGACCGCGCCGGGCGCGTTCGCCGCCATCTCGGTTCGCGACGGAACGAAGACGAGGTCCAGATCTCGCGGCGGACCGACCGCGCTCTCAAAGGTCGTCAGCGCTTCACCGATCGCGCCGCGAAGCTCCGCCAGGACATCGACCCGCGCGATGTCGCGCAGCCGGTGAACGCCGCGCGCGCTGGGACGCGGTGCGCGATAGAGCGCGTGCGGAGAAAGAACGCGCACCCGGGTATCGCGGGCGCCCCGATGCACGAAGACGTGCTGCTCAAAAGACGGCGCGACGACGACCGGGACAAACGCCCCGTGGCTGGTCACCGCGCCGCGTTCGCAGCGGCGCGCGCGCTCCCCGAACGCGAAGCACTCTCCATCCCCGACCAGCTCGACCTCGACCCGGTGCGGCGCCCCGAACGCGTAGGCGTCGTCCTCGACGACCACGGGATACCAAGGACCGGCCAGCGTGACGCGGTCGCCGACCCACCCCACGCGACCGAAACGCTCCGCGAGATCGATCGAGAAGCGCAGGCGCACCTCCACGCGGCGCGCCGGTCCGGACGGAATCTCGACAAAGAGGTCCGAGCCCCCAAACGCGCGCTCGCCGCGAACCGCTTCCCGACGCGAGGACGTCGCCACGCCGTCCACGCGAACCTCATCGATCTGCGTCCCGCCCAGATCGAGGTCGCGCGGGAAGATCCAGCGCGCGCTTTGTTCGTCCATCGCGTCTGGCGCGTCGGCGGTGCGATCGGCGTAGAGCCAGAACGGGATCTCGGTCGCGCCCGCGGGGACGTCGACGAAGGTGTGCATCGCGCCGGTCACAACATGCGCGTCGAGATCGATCCGCGCGTTCACGGCGACGCCCAGCGCGCGCGGCGCGTCTTGCGCGAACGTCGATGACGCACATCCGCACACGAGTACGCATGCGATCCCCAAGCGAGCCAACTGTTGAACGAAGCAGGTCAATGTGGAGCGCTATCCAAACACGAAGGAGCGCCAAGAAGCAGAGCGAATATTCTTGGTTCCCGCACCCGCGGCGCCAGCGCCGCGAGTTCTCCGCTGCGCTCCCGAACACGCGCCTGAGCGCCTGTGCGGAAACGATATTCCTTCCGCCCGCGCGCCTGAGGCGTCGTTTGGAGTGTGACGATTCGCTCCGCGCCGTGCAGAGCCAAACAACGCGTGTTAGCTTGATCAGGAGCACGGCGACGCCCCCGGTTTCGCCAACAACCTCGCCATTTTTCGAGGCGAAGTACGAAGGAACACCGGTGTATCAGATCGACTGGACCATCGTGGCCGTTTGCTCGGGCCTTCTCTTCATGCTCGCGGTTTCGCTCCGCGGCTTCGTCTCTATTCAGCAACGCGCCGCGACCTCACGAACCCGCGCGTTGGTGGACGATTTTGGCGCACCCAAACCACCCTCCGAACAAACCTGAATGGAATAGACGCGGCGACACGCTCGTCTTCTAGATACCCACCTATGGCACGTCTCATCGGATACATGGCGAACCGCGCGGACCGCCTCCTGGCGTCGCTCCATCAGGAGCGGGCGGGGATCGACTCCACTCGTCCGCCTTCCGGTCCGGAGGGTTTCGGGATCGGGTTCTACCAAGGTGGCGAGGTCCTTCATAAGAAGCGTCCGCGGGCCGAGGGTCTGCTGGACTGGCGAGAGATCGCGCGCGGCGTCTCGTCCGACTGTGTGCTCCTCCACATGCTGCAGCCGACCGTGGGCGATTTCCGCGTCGACAATGCGCACCCTTTCCGTTTCCGGAGCTGGCTCTTCGCGCATCACGGCACCATCTCGCGCTTCGAGGCGGTCGCGCCGGCCATGCGCGAGTCCCTCCCGGATTTCCTCCAGCGCAACGTGCGCGGAAAGACGGACAGCGAGCTCTTCTTCCACCTCGTGCTCTCGTTCATCCACGACGCTGGCCGGCTTGATGATCTCGACATCGCCGACGACGTCGTGGTCCGCGCGATTCGTTCCTCGGTCGCGCTGATCGACCGCTTGACCGACGAGGTCGAGGCACCGCCCGCCACGCTGAGCTTCGTGCTGACGAATGGTCGCGCGATGTTCGCCTTCCGCCGCGGCGCTGACATGGGCTTCGTCGAGCGGCGCGGTCTTCATGATCCACCCGAGGGTTTGATCCCCGCGACCGGGTCGGGAACGCTCCGTTTCGTCATGGTGGCCGCGGGTCCATCGATCGCGGGCGAGTTCTCGCCGATCCCGGAGAGCGCGATCCTCGCGATCTCACGCGACCTCAGCGTGATGATTCACGAGTAGCGACGATTCACGAGCGGCTCTGCGCGCAACACGATCGCAACACGATCTTCCGGCGACTCGAGATCCCCGCGTGAGCACTCGAGCGCGAGCACTAGAGCGCGAGGACGCGAGGCTGACCCGAGCTTCGAATGACCATCGCGCCAAACGCGCGCCACCCCGGGATGAGCACGGAGAAGATCATCCGACCACGCGGTCGAATGTTGACGGTGACGTAGAGGTCGCTCGGCGCGTAGCCCGCGGGCAGGCCCGACGGGATGTTCACCTCGCCCAGGGGCGTGACGTTGATTCGCTCCACGTCGATGAGCTGCTCCACGGTCACCGTCTGCGTTCGCAGCGTCGCGCGTCGGGGGTTTCGGAGCGCCAGATCAAGGAACGTCTGCCGCGGAAACTGAATCGGGGTGAGGCGAGGAACCGCGCGACCGACCGTGGGCGCGAGCAACGCGCTGAGGGTCGGCTCGTCTTCTTCGATGATCGCCCGGATAACGCGCCGCACCATCACGCGCGCTTGGTCCGCGTTGTTGACCGCCGCGAGCGCCACAGGCTCTCCCGTTTCCCCCGCCGCGGTCGGCGGCGGAACGTAGTGCGGTGGGTCAAGATCAGTGGTCGGCGCGCCTTCGTAGACAAGCGGCGGTTCCGTTCCGCCACACGCAGACATCACTGCGAACGCGAAGACCAGTACCGCGCGTGTCTTGAGTTCACCCCGGGTCAACACGCGACCTTGATAGCACGCTCAGAGCCGTGCGCGCGGGATCGCGATCACGTCCGCAATAGAACGCGCTTCGGTCAAGAGCGCGAGGACCCGATCAAAGCCCAGCGCGTTTCCAGTGCACGGGGGAAGCCCCTCCTCAAGTGCCCCCAAAAAGCGTTCGTCGATCGGGTAGTCCGCGAGCCCTTGCTCCCGCCGCGCCCGTTGATCACGCACCAGCCGTGCGCGCTGCTCGACCGGATCGATCAGTTCGCCAAACCCATTGCAGATCTCGACCCCGCCCACATACGCCTCGAAGCGATCCGCGACGCTTTGATCATCGGGACAGAGCCGCGCGAGCGAAGCCATCGAGGCCGGCCAACGCGTCAAAAAGAGCGCGCGCTCGCGACCGAGGTGAGGCTCGATCTCTTCCACGAGAACGCGGAAGAAGCGCTCCTCATCGTCGACCAGCTCATCCATCGACCGCCCCGCGAAACGCGTAAACGCCTCGCGTACCGTTAGCCGCTCCCAGCGCCCCGCGAGCTCGACCGCGCCCCCGCCGACGTGAACTTGGGTCTGACCGCTGAGGAGCTCGCGCGCCAAAAACGAGACGAGCTGCTCGGTGTCTTCTCGCGCCGCTTCCGCGTCCGCGAACGCGCGGTACCACTCGAGCATCACGAACTCGGGCTCGTGGCGGGCGCCCTCTTCTCCGCGTCGAAAGCACCGCGCGAGCTGGTAGATACGCGGGAGCCCACCAGCGAGGAGGCGCTTCATTTGGTACTCGGGGCTCGTGATCAGATAGCGCCGCTCGCCCTCGAGCTTGAACGCGTCGAGGTGCAGATCCAGACCCGGGCTCGGGACCACCAGCGGCGTGTCGACCTCAAGGAACGCGCGCTGATCAAAAAACGCGCGCACCGTCCGCATCGCGCACGCGCGGCGCTCAAGCGTGTGCGCCACGCCGTGATCTTGAAACCGGACCCACTCGCCGTCGGGCGCCGGAAACGTCGCGCTCGGGCGGTGGCCCAAGGTGATCTCCGCGTCGACGATGGTCTCGCCGTTCCATCGGCCACGCGCCTCAATGAGGTCGCCGATGCGGCACGACGCGAGCGTGCGCGTCGCGACCCTCGTCGACGCGGTTCCATCGCGCAGCACGAGCTCGCGCTCCTCAACATGAAGGACCCGCCCCGCAACGTGGACGAGCCCTTGAGGACCGGTTCGAAGATCCGAGAGCGGGGTCAGTTCTTGACTCGCTCCACGTACGACGACGTACGAGTGTCGATCTTGAGCTTGTCGCCGGCGTTGACGAAGAGCGGAACGTTCACGACCAGGCCGGTCTCGGTGGTCGCCGGCTTCGTGGTGTTGCTCGACGTGTCGCCCTTAAAGCCGGGCTCAGTCTCGGTGACCGTGAGCTCGACGAACGTCGGCGGGGTGACGCCGATGGGGCGGTCGTTGAAGAACATGATGTCGACCTTCACGCCTTCGAGGAGAAAGAGGCCGACGTCTTCGAGGACCTCTTTGCTCACGCCGACCTGCTCGTAGTTGCCGGTGTCCATGAACAAGAGGTTGTCGCCGTCGTCGTAGAGGTACTGCATCGTGCGCTCTTCGGTGTTGGCCTTCTCGAGCTTCTCACCGCTCTTGAACGTACGGTCGATCACGTTCCCCGCGATCATGCTCTTGAGCTTGGTTCGGATGAACGCCTGGCCCTTGCCGGGCTTGACGAACTGATGATCGACGACCGCGAACGGAACGCCGTCGATAAGCATCTTGAAACCTTTTTTGATGTCGCCGGTGTCAGCCATGAGCTTCTTGTCCTTACTTGGTCTTGTGGGGGGTCTTCGCCCGTGGATCCCTCACGCGTCGCCGCGCTCAGTTCTCCACGCGCCGTTGACACACCACCACGTCGCTGGGTGCGTCGATGTCTGCGTTTTGCTCCGCACTGACGCGGACATGAAACCGGCGAAGCGGCGTGGTCGCCATCATTCGCCCCTGCCGGCTGCTCTCGTCGTACTGCAGCTGCCCCGCCTTGACCGGTTGGCGGCCGGGTGGCGTGAACCACACAACGTACGTCGTCGCGTTGTTGAAACGCGCGGGAGGCGGCATGTGATCGATCGTCAGGGTCACGAGGCGATTGCCGCCTTCGATGGTCTCCACCTCGACCAACCCATCCACTCCCGCCGCGCGGTCGGTCCCGACGATCACGTACTCGTGATTGCCTCCGCCGCACGCGATCGTGAACAGCGCGACCGACATGACGACGGCCAAGAGCGCCCCTGAAAGGAGCCTCGCGGGAGGGAAAGTGGAGCGCGCGTTCAAACGCGCCTCGGCGGGGGGGTGAGGAACCTGCAGCATCGCGGAATCGAAGGGCTTTTATGCCTGTTCAGCTGTTCCGTCAAGGAGCGCGCCTGCGCGAGATGGGCTTGCCTCGCGCCCCGAGAGCGGATAGCAGCGGTGAGATCGAGTTTCCGGGCGAGCGGAAGGAAGCAGCAGCACAGATGCGCGACACCGAAGATGAGATCCGAGAGATCAAAAAGGAGATCATTGAGTCCCGCGGGCTCTTGATCAAAACGAACAACTTGATCAACTCCCTGGGCGCCGACATCAAGTCGGTCGCGAAGCGGCAAGCGGGCTACGAGCGACGCTTCAACTGGAACGGTTGGGTCTTCCTGGTCGTCGTCGCGGTCCTGAGCTTCGTCGGTCTCAAGCTGGCGTCGGACGCGCGTATGAGCGAGTTCGATTCGGAGAACGATGTTCTCGAGGCGCGCGTGCAAGAGCTACGGAGCGAGCTCGCGGACGAGACCGACCGCGCAGAGGAGCGCGCCCGCGCAGAAGCCGAGGCCGCCCGCTTCTACGATTTGATCCGGCAGCAGAAACGCGGCGATGTGGTCTCGGGCTATCAAGCCGTCACGCAGGAAAAGCTCTCGCCGGCCGAAGCCGCGTTCTTTCGCGACACTCATGACACCTTCCGCCTCGACCTCTCGGTCACCTCTTACCAAAGCGGACTCGAGCTCATGCGGACCGGTCGCTATGCGGAGTCGGCGGAGAAGTTCCAAGAAGCGATCCGCCTCAAGGACGATGGCGCGCACATCCCCAACGTGAAGTACCAGCTCGCCCGTGCGCTTCGCCGACTCGGTCGTCAGAGCGAAGCGATCGTTTACGCGCGACAGGTCATGGAGCAGGACATGGTGCGCGAGGTTCAACCCGACGCGACCTACCTGCTCGCCCTCTGCGCCGAGGAGCTCAACGACCTCGACACCGCGCGTGACGCCCTGCGCGTGTTGATCCGCCGGTGGCCGCGCTCTCAGCTCGCTCGCGACGCGCGACCGCAGCTACGTGAGCTCGTTCGGCAAGCGATCCGCGGGCGTCAAGATGCGGCGATGATGTGAGCGCAGGCGTCACGGCCGACCCGCGCGCGCGCGTCGTCTTCACCACCGCGCCGAGCGAAGCTCAAGGCGCTCTCATCGCGCGCGCCATCGTCGAGCGCGGGCTCGCCGCGTGCGTGACGATCCTCTCCGGCGCGCGCGCGATCTACGTCTGGAACGGCGAGGCCCACGACGATGCGGAGGTCGTCTTGATGGTCAAGACGCATGTCGCTCAGCTCGACGCCATCGACGCGCTCTTGGGCGAGATTCACCCCTACGAGGTCCCGGAACTGATCGCGCTCCCGATCACGGAAGGCAGCGCGAGCTACTTGGGCTGGCTCGCGGGCGCGGTCTCGCCCTCGGGTTCCGCGGGCGCCAGCTCCGAAGGCTGAACCGGCGCGTACCCGTCGGGGACCGGGATCTCTTCGCGTGGTGCCGCGATCCCAAAGTTGTGCGCGCGCGCGTCTTCCTGGGCCGCGAGGTTTCGCAGGTGTTCGCGATGCAGCAGCAGCTCCTCCAGGGCGTCGGCGTAGCGCTGACGCGGGTCGAGCTGAATCGCCGCGCGAAGCGCGCGCTCTGCCGCGGCCAGACGCGCCTCGCTCACCTCGGCCTCGCGGTTCGCGAAGCGACGGATCACGCCCAGCGCGTAGAGATAACGAGCGCGGGAAGGCGGTCCTAGTGAGCGCGCCTCGCGACGAAGCGGTTCGAGCAACCGGCGCGCGGAGATCCACTCGCCTTGGGCGGCGAGCGCGATGGCCTGCCCCACCTCGGGCAGCGTGGACACCGGATAGAGCCGCACGCGGTGCTCTTCGCGGCGGGTTACGAAGAGGTCATAGACACGGTCAGAGAGCTCGCCCACGACGCGTGCGCGCATCGACTCATAGTCACGGCCCTCATCGTAAGCGTTCACTTGCGCTTCCTGCGCGAGCTCCCGAGTGCCATCGCGCTGCACCAAAAACACCTTCACGCTCCCAACGCCTCGGAGCGCCGCGGCGACGAAGCGATCCACATTGGGATCATCACACTCGCCGGGGACGCAGGGGCGCGTCGTCATCGAGCGCGGACGCGAGAGCTCGCGCAGGGCGAGGGAGAGCTCCACGATCACGCTCGCCTCGGGGAAGCGGATCGAGTCGAGCTCGTCGATGGTGACGCGGCGCGCTTGGGAGTCGCTGCTCGTGGTCAGCCCGAGCACCACGTCCTGCGCGACCAACACCGCGTCGCGATCATGATCGGTCGCGATGAACACAAAGGGGAACGTGTCGGCAGGGATCAACGCCGGTCGCTCGACCTCCACGCTCACCGACGTCCCCGCGCACCCCAGTCCGAGACCCAGCGAGAGACAGAGACACGCGAGCAGACGATCGGCGGGAGTTCGATTGAGCGCGCGGCGCGGCATCCGGCGGAATCATGCGTGGTTCGACACCTCGCGTCGAGCATGCGACATCGACCCGATGACTGAATCGACCCGTCAGCTGCTCACGCTCATGGACCGGCTCCTCGCGGACGACGGCTGTCCGTGGGATCGCGCGCAGACCCCGCGCACGCTTCGTCCTTACGTTCTCGAAGAGGCGCACGAGGTCGTCGAGGCGATCGACTCGGGTGACCCCAAGGCGCTCCGCGAAGAGCTCGGCGACCTCCTCTTCCAGGTCGTCTTTCTCTCCGCGATGGCGGAGCGGAACGGTTGGTTCTCCTTCGACGATGTCGCTTCGGGCATCCACGAGAAAATGGTGCGGCGGCACCCGTGGGTCTTCGGCGAAGAGCGCGCGGACGACGAAGACGCGGCCATCGGACGCTGGGAAGCGATCAAAGCGAAAGAGAAAGCGGAACGCGGCGAGACCGAGAAGAAGAGCGCGCTCGACGGAGTCCCGCGCGCGCTCCCCGCGCTCCTCCGGGCGCTCCGCGTGGGAGAGAAAGCCGGCGCGGTCGGCTACGACTGGGGCGACGTCGCCGGAGCGCGCGCGAAGGTCAACGAAGAGCTCGTCGAGCTCGACGAAGCGCTCGACGGAGACGACGACGAACGGATCGAAGCCGAGCTGGGAGACGTGCTCTTCGCGCTCGCGAGCGTGGCGCGCAAACGCCGCGTCGATCCCGAATCCGCGCTCAGGACCACCCTCGAGCGCTTCGGCCAGAGGTTCCGGATCGCCGAAGAACTCGCCGGCGAAGCCGGACTCCGCGCGCTAGACAATGCGCAACGCGACAACCTCTGGGAGCAAGCAAAAGAAAAGCTACGCGGGAAGTAAAGAGACGAAGCGCAACAACTCTCAAAAATCAGTAGCTGCTCTTGCTCGTCTCGCCCTTCACGATCGCGACGCTCGCGCTCGCGCCGATCCGTGTCGCACCAGCCGCCACCATCGCGTCCGCCGCTTCCGCGTTTCGGACCCCGCCGCTCGCTTTGACGCCCGTGTCGGCGCCCACAACCGAACGCATGAGACGCACGTCGTCGAGGGTCGCGCCGCCGGGCCCGAAGCCGGTCGAGGTCTTCACGAACGCGGCGTGCGCCGCCTTCGAAAGGGAGCACGCGATGATCTTCTCTTCGTCCGAGAGCGCGCCGGCTTCGATGATCACTTTGACGGGAACACGTCGCGCCGCGTTGACCACCGCCGCGATGTCGTCGAACACCGTCACGAGGTCGCGGCTCTTGAGCGCGCCCAGGTTGATCACCATATCGATCTCATCGGCGCCGTCTCGGATCGCTTGCTTGGTTTCGAACGCTTTCGCGTGCGAGGTCATCGCGCCGAGCGGAAAGCCCACGACCGCGACGGTCATCACGCCGGTCCCCTTGAGGCGGTCCTTGCAGAAGCGAACGTTCGCGGAGTTCACGCAGACGGAGGCGAAACCAAACTGGCGCGCTTCGTCGCAGATCTTCACGAGGTCATCGTGCGCCGCCTCCGGCTTCAGCAACGTGTGGTCGATGTATTGGGCGAGGTCTTGTCGCACGGCGCCGATCCCAGGCGACGCTCCAATCCGGCCGCCGCCCGCGCGTTGAATCGCTTTGGCATCGTCGGGCCGCCTGACCGCGCACAAGCCTTCTCCGGTGCACTCTTCTTTCCCTGCTCGGCAGGGCGTGTTCCGGAGCTCGGAAACGAGGCGAAGCTTCACTTTTCGGGCTACCGCGTCCACGACGCGATCAACATCTCGGCTCATGGGCGCACCCTACCACCCCACAAGACTCGGGGATCTGGGCCAATGCACAAATAGGCGGTTTTCCGCTTCCAACTTGGCGAGACGTCTCGGATAATCCGCCGCGATGCCGGGAGGGGCCTCTGGCCTCCACCCGCCGCCCACACCGGCCTCCCGAGCGTAAAAAAACCCCATGGACGTTACCTGCCCGCGCTGTTCGACTGAGTATGAGTTCGACGAGACCTTGGTCTCGGACCGCGGGACAACCGTGAAATGCACGAACTGCAGCCACCTCTTCAAGGTGTTTCGGCCTGGTGCCGATCCAGACGCGGGGAGGAAGTGGCACGTTCGTCAGTCCGACGGTTCCGTCCTCACCCTGGGATCGCTTCGTGACCTTCAGCAGCGGATCTCCCGCGGCGAGCTCTCGCAGACGGATGAGATCTCCCGCTCCGGCGAAAACTGGAAGCCGCTGGGTCAGATCGCGGAGCTCTCCACGTTCTTCGCCGCCGCGGCCGCGACTTCCCCGAAGGCGCGCAAGCAAACGCTTTATGGCGTCGGGGGACGCAAGCCACCGCGGCCGTCCACCAAGTCGGGACTGAGCGCGCCGCCGATGCCGGCGTCGTCGATCCCGCCGTCTCCGTCACGTCCTGCGGCGTCTCGTCCAGTACCTCCACCGTCTCGGCCGGCACCTCCACCTCCCTCGCGTCCAGCGCCTCCCCCTTCCCGGCCTGCGCCGCCAGCACCCTCTGTTGCGCCGACGCCGCCTCCTCCCTCACGTCCGGCTCCGCCGGTCACGCAACCGCCTCCCTCCAAGGCTCCAGCAGCGCCTGCGCGCGGTCGCCGTCGACCCACGCGAAAGGAAACGAGCGCGCCGCGCATCGACGCGCCGCGGCTTGATCCGGATCCGGGCGCGGCCGCGTTTCATGAAGCGGTCGACCCCGTTTCGCTCCCAAAGAAGAAGAGCAGCGCCGGCATATGGCTGCTCGTCCTCGCGCTCCTCGCCGTCGCAGGAGGCGTGGTCGCTTGGAAGTGGGACAAGGTCTCGGAGCTCATCGCCGGCGAAAAGCCAGACCCGATTGCCGCCTTTGTCGATCGCGGCGCGGCGCTCCTCGCTGAAGATCACGAGGACGGCTACAAGTCCGCCATTGAAGAGTACACGCGCGCCACGGCGCTCGCGGAGCGCGACCCCCGTGTCCTTCTCGGCCTCGCGCGCTCACACGGCCGGCTCTCGCAAGCCCTCCAGGATCGCGCGACCGACCTCTCCGGAAACGCAGAGGACCCCACCGCGGCAGGACGCGCGGCGGTCGTTCGGGAAGAAGCGGAGGAGCACGCGCGGTCGGCGCGGCAGTTCGCGGAAGACGCCATTCGCGCCGAACCCAGCGCCGACGGCGAGATCGCGCTCGGCGAAGCGTTCCGGCTCTCGGGCAACCTCGCGAACGCGCACCTGCACTTGGATCGCGCACGTCAAATGGGGCCCGCGAGCGCCGACCTTCATTTGGCGGACGCTCGCGTCGCAGCCGAAGAGGCGCAGAACATCGCTGCTGCGCGTCCGGCTGCGCAGTCCGCGGTCGACCTCGATGGTGACTCGATTCGCGCCAAGCTCCTGCTCGCGCGTGCGCTCTACGCCGACAGTGATCCCGCCGGCGCCCGCGCTCAGCTCGACCGCGTGTTGGCGCAGAAGGCCGACCACCCCGCGGCGACCCGTTTGAGCCAAGCCATCGGCTCTGGCCCCGCAGAGATTCCGACGGAACCGACAGAGACGGATGCGGCGACGACCGATACGCCGGCGACCGAGACGGCGACCGATACGCCGACCGAGCCCACAGAGCCCGCTCCGGTCGACCCTCCCGCGGTGACCGAGATGCGCACCTCGATGACGACGATGCGCCGACGACGCGACGACGACGATGTTGCGTTCGACGAACTGAACATGGGTGACGACGGCAGCTCCGAGATGGGCGGCGACGATGATGGTCGTCCCCCCGCCGGACGCAGCTACGATTGGTACGTCTCTCAAGGACGCTCCGCGCTCTCGTCTGGAAACACATCACGCGCGGTCCAGTACTTCGAAGCCGCCAATGAGGTCCGCAGCGGACACGAAGCGCACTTCGGACTGGGCCAGGCGTACCTGCGCCGCAACCGAATGAGCAACGCGCTCAGTCACTTCCGCGCCGCCTCCCGCGGCAACCGCGAAGCCATCTATGAGATGGCGCGGATCTACGAGCGCCAAGGTCGGCGTGAAGGCGCGGCCGCGGAGTATCAGCACTACCTCGACTCGGGCGGTGGTCGAAACGCGGCCGCCGCGCGTACCGCCATTCAACGCTTGGGCGGTGGCTCATCAAGCCCGACGCCGAGTCCCGCTCCCACTCCCGCACCGGCGCCCGCACCGAGTCCTGCTCCCGCACCGGCACCCGCTCCTGCTCCCGCTCCTGCTCCGAGTCCTGCACCCGAGCCGACTCCGGATCCTCCGCCCGCTCCCACCGGGGGTCCATCGCTCATTCCGGTCACCCCGTCGGATTCGCCGTCCGGAGGCGCCGGAACCACCCCGCATGTGGGCAACCCCTGATGCAAGGGTCCGCGAACTCGGGCCTATTTGTTCCAGGGTCTCTTGTCGGCCGTCTCCTCATCGCGCTTGCGCTCTGTGCGCTCGCGTTTGGATGCGACAGCGAGCCTGAACCGGTCGACATCTCGGGCGCGACGGGGGAGCCCGAGGTGCGCGAGATTCGCCTCTTCACGCCACCTGCCGAGAGCCCTTCGCCGAGCGCGTTCCCGAGCGGTCAGAGCGCGACGATCTATGATCTGGTTCGTCACCTTCACGCGATCGAAGAAGCCGACTCCGCGCGCGGCGTGTTCCTGCGCGTCGGCCCGATGGGAGGCGCTTACGGCCGCGCCCACGACATCATCGAAACCGCCGACCGCATCCGCACCGCGGGCAAGAGCATCCACTGTCAGTTCGAGGTCGCGGACAATGTCTCGTACCTCGTGATGGCGCGCATCTGTGACCGCATCAGCATGACGCCAGCCGGGTCGCTTGATCTCGTCGGGGTCGCGGCTCACCTCTTCTATGCACGCACGCTTCTCGCCAACGCAGGGGTCCGCGCCGAGATGCTGCACATGGGTCGCTACAAGGGCGCCGGCGACACCTTCACGCTCGACGCCATGCCAGAGGAGACCCGCGAAGCCATGGGCGAGGTCGTCGATGGGCTCTACGAGTCGATCGTTTCGTCGTTGGTCGAGGGTCGCGAGATGACCCGTGAGCGCGCCATCGAGGTCATCGACGCGGGCCCATACACCGCGGAACGAGCACGCGAGGCTGGCTTGGTCGACGACGTCGGTTTCGATGACGAAGCGCGCGAGCACGCTCGGGTTCAATCCGGCGTCGACGCGGTACGCTCGATCCGCTTAACCGACGAGCCAGATGAGATCGGCATCACCGATCTCTTGTCCGCGCTCGCGGGTGATGTAGAGCGCGATGTCGTCGAAGGAGATCGAATCGCGATCGCGCATCTCTCCGGCCAAATCCGTGACGGGCAGTCCGGCAACCCGAGCTCGACGTCAGGCCCTTTCGTTCGCGCGATTCGCCGGATGGCAGACGACGACGAGATCAAAGCCGTCGTCTTGCGGATCGACTCGCCGGGAGGCTCCGCGTTGGCGAGCGATCGGATGTGGCACGCGGTCACGCGCCTCGCGAAGCGCAAGCCCGTCATCGCATCCATCGGCGATATGGCGGCGAGTGGTGGCTACTATGTTGCGTCCGCCGCGAACACCATTGTCGCGCACGAGACGAGCTTGGTCGGGTCCATCGGGGTCGTTGGCGGGAAGTTCAGTCTTCAAGACCTCGCGAGCCGCGCAGGCGTCAACGTTCATCTCCTCTCGCGCGGCCGCAACGCCGCCTGGAGCACGCCGATGCGCGACTTCAGCGACAGCGAGCGTGACGCGATGCAGGAACAGCTTCGCGCGGTCTACTACCGCTTCATCCGGCGCGTTTCAGCCGGCCGCGGGATCCCGCAGGAGACCGTCCTGCTCGCCGCGGAGGGTCGCGTGATGACCGGCGCGCGGGGCAAGACGCTTCAGTTGGTGGATGACTTCGGCGGGCTCGATCACGCGATCGCGATAGCGCGAGAGCGAGCCAACCTCGCTGAATCGCCCGTTGAGATCTGGCCGGGTGAGCAAGGTCTCTTGGAAATGATCTCGAGCAATGTTGACGAGGATCCCGAAGCGCTCGCGCAGGCCTCTGTACGACGCTTCGTCATGAGCCTCTCCCCGTTGGGAGACGTCCCGCTCTTGTCGCCTGACCTCTTCGCGGAGGAGCATGTTCTGGTCGCGCTCCCCTACGCCGTCACCCTTCATTGATCGAGCCCGCAATCTGGTCTCGGTCGTGATAGCGTGCACGAGATGTCCAACGGCGCGGCGCTGAAGCCCACCCCGCTCGTTTCACAGTTGCTCTCCCTCGTCGATCGGAGCCTCACGGGGGAGGTGGACGTGGGCGGTCGTGTGATGCACCTCGTGCGAGGTCGACTGACACGGTTCGGCGGGGTTCCCGGCGACGATGGAATCGGCGAACACCTCTTGCGCGCCGGCCGTCTCTCTCGCGCGGACGCGGACCGAGCCCGGCGAGTAGAGCGTGAGGACGGAAACGTCGAGGCGTTCCTGCGCGAACAAGGGGTGAGCGAAGACGCGATTCAGGCGGCCTTCCGCGGGCTCTTCACGGATCGCTTCGCGCGTGCGCTCCTGATCGCCAAGGACGTCGTGATCACCAGGGAGGTCAAGCCGCCCGAGGACCCTGGGCCTGTTGGCCTTGAGCTGCTCCCGCTCTTGCTCGACGCGCTCGCCAGACGCGCCACCGAGCGTGACGCGGAGAAGGTCAGCTCCCGCGCGACCGATCACTTTCTCTGGCGGGTCACGCCGCACTCCGCGGCCGCGAGAGCGTGGGCCGGGTTCCCGCCGCGCGAGCACTCCGTCGCGCGGCTCCTCGCGCGCTCTCCGCTCGCAGCGTCACGCGTCGCGGCGCTCGTGCTGGCGGGCCTCTGCGATTTGATCGACCACGAGTCCTACCTCAAGGCGCCGCTCAGCTTGCCGCCCTCCCGTCCGCCCGCGCGGCGCTTCCATCCCGGTGAAGAGGCCGACCCCATTCCGCCCGCGCGGACGATCACCTTGGACGCGCTTCCGGAGCTCGGACCACCCCTTGAAGACCCGCTCCTCGAGATCGAGGGACGCATCGCGGAGCTTGAGCGCCGCGGTGCGAGTCACACCGATCGAGCGGCGGCGTGGCGTGAGTGCGCGCGGATCTGGCAGCGCCGACATGGCGCCTTGATTGAGTCCGCCCGCGCCTATCGCGAGGCGGCCGCGGCGGATCCGCGTGATTGGATCTCGCTTCGTCAGTCCGCGACGCTCTGCGCCGCGATGGGTGAGCTGGACGTCGCGCTTGCTTACGCCGACGCCGCGATCGTCGCGTCCCCGAGCGATCAGACCAAGGCCGACGCCTACCTCCAGCGGGCCCATCTCGCGCGCCGACGAGACGACGCGGCCGGCGCGCTCGAGTCGCTCAAGCGTGCCGCCGAAGCGGACCCCACGCGGACCGACATCTGGGAGCACCTCGCGCGCTGCTCCGCGGAAGCCGGGCTTCTCGACGAAGCCGCGAAGGCCGCGCGCCGCGCCGCTGGATGTGTTCGCTCGACCTGGCCAGAGCGCTCGTGTGCGCTGCTCGAGTGGGCATGTGAACTGAGCGGTTCGGCCGACGACGTCTCGGCGCTCGCGCGAGCCACCCAGGAGCTCGGACAGACCGAAGCCGCGATCGCGATCTTGGCCGAAGGCGCGCGGACGACCGACGACCCCGACCTTCGTCGCCGGCTCACCTTGGACGCGGCCGAGCTCGCCGAAAAAGCGGACCGCCCCGACCTCGCGGCCGCCAACCTTCTCACCGCGTTCTACGCGGACCCCGAGCTTGAGGTTCTCCACGCGCCGCTCGTCGCCGACCTCACCGCGGCCGGCGCCCAAGCAGACCTCGGCGCGACGCTTGAGGCCATCGCGGCGCACACCACCGATCGCCAGGTCCGCGCGCAGTGGCTAACGCGCGCGGCGAACGCCTTCGACCAGCTCCCGGGGGCGCAGAGCTGGTCTCTGGAGCTCCACACCCGCGCGTTGATGGCGAACCCCGAAGCGTCCGACTCGCTCGACGCGCTGCGCGATCACGCCGAGCGCAGCCGCGACACCGCCTTCTTCGCAGATGCACTGGAGCGCGCGGTGCGTCACGCCTCACCCGACAACGACAGCGCGACCGCGTCCCTCGCCGCGGAGCTGGCGAACGTCGCGGAACGAAAATTGGGCTCCGCGAACCGCGCGCTCTGGGCGTGGAACAAGGTCCTCGCGCTGCTCCCCGACCACCCGAACGCCGCGCGGGAATGTGCCCGACTCGAGACCAAGGTGCGCGTCAAAGACGGTCTCATCGAGATCGCAGAACGAGACCTCGCGGGCGCGAGCGACGACGAGCGCCCCGCGGCTTCGCGCAGGCTCGCGGCGCTCTTGCGTGACCACCCCGACCATCGCGAACGGGCCATCGCGCTCTACCGGGGCGTGCTCTCGGATGACCCAACGGACGGCGCCGCGGTCTCCGCGCTCGAGCGTCTGCTCCGGCTGGCCGCGGACGACGAGGGCCTGATCGAGCTGACCCGACGCGCCGAGTCGAGCGAGCGACGGGGTGACGCGATCCACGCGCTTGAGTGGGTCTCGTCCTTGGAGTCGCTCCGCGGAAACATCGCGGCCTGCGCGGAGGCGGCACGGGCGCTCCTCGAGCTCTCGCCGAACAGTCGCGAAGCCGCCGCTCGTCTCGATCGGTGCGCGCGGCAACTCGGTGACGCCAGGCTTGAGCGAACCGCCCTCAAGGCGCGCCTCGGGATCGAGCAGCGACCGCGGCACCGCGCGCGAACCTTGGAGCGGCTCGCGCGGCTCGACCTGGGTCGCGGACAGCCCGCCGATGCTGCCGAGCACGCCCGCGTCGCGCTCGAGCTCGACCCCCGCGCCGCGCCGGCCGCGCGGATCATCACGGAGACCGTCCAGCACGTAGACGAGAAGATCCGGCCCATCGTCTTCCGCGCCGCGCACAACGCGCTCGGCGACACCACCTCGCTCTTGGAGCGCGGTGTGTTGCTCACGGATGAGTCCTCGCGGCACCACCAAGAGATGCTGGACGCGTGGTTCCAGGTCGCGCCCAACGATCCCAAGGTGATTCGTCGTCGACTCGCGCGCGCGGTCGCGGGGAGCGATACCGCTGCCATCGTCGCGGCGTCCGAACACGCGCTTCGTCCCTTCGCGACCGACCACGAGACCCCGGACTTGATCGAGGGCGCGGCGCGGCACCTGGTCTCGCTGTCGAAGACGCAAGAGGCGGTGTCCCTGCTCCTCCGCGCATATGACCGGCTCGGGATCCCCTCACTTCTCTCCGTCGGGAAAGCGCTCGCCGAAGATGTTCGCGACGACGACACCGTCAACGGCCAGATCGTCGCTTTGCTCGAGCGCCGGATCGCGACCATGGCCGGAGACGATCGCACCGCGGCCCTCAAGGAGCTCGTCGCGCATCACCGGGCGCGTCGCGATGTCGCGTCAGAGTCACGGGCGCTGCTTCGGCTCCTTGAAGCGGACCCGTACCAGGACGCCGTCCTCTCTCAGCTCCGCGACGCCTTCGCGCGGTCGGGACAAAAGGAGCGCGCGCTCGCGGTGATCACCCTTCAACTGGAGGGCGAGCAGGACGAGGTGCGGCGCCGAACCCGTTACGGCGAACTGGCATCCGCGAGCATCAGTTACTTCGATGACGAGACACGCGCGCTGGAGCATCTCGGCCAGATGATCGAAGAGCGCCGCGACGCGGGCGAACTCAAGGACGCGGTCGAAGCGAGCCTCGACGCCGGCGCGATCTTGGAATCGCTGGAGCGCGGCGAGCGCGCTGTCGATTTGCTCTGCGCTCAAGGTCGGCGCGCGAGCGAGACCGGCGACCCAGCAGGAGCCGAGCGGCTCTTCATCGCGGCGGTGAACACGGCGAGGCGTTGCGCCAATGGTGCACTCGCCCTCCGCGCCGCGACGGACGGTCTTCGGGTCGCGGGTCGCGGCCCCCTGTTGATGATTTTCGAGCGGCTCTCGCTTGACCACGACGCGGTCGACGTCGCGGCCAACGTCTACGATGAGCTCGCGGAGAACACGTTTGGTACGCACGGAGAGCGCGCGATGCTCTACCGAAAGGGGCGCTTCCTCGAGACCGCGGGGCGGCAAGGCGCCGCCCTCAAGAGCTACGAGCGGGCGTTCGAGATGGACGTTGAGCCTGGCGTGGTGTTCGACGCCGTCGATCGGCTCGCGCGGAACCTCAACCGCTTCGACGCCCTGACCCGCGCATGCGAGCGGCTCTCGGAGAGCGCGGTCCTCCCGCGTGACATCGTCACCTACGGGCAACGCGCGGCCGCGGTCGCGATCGAACGCGAGAACGACCCGCCGCGAGCGGCGACGATCCTCTGGCGAACCTGGGAGCGAACGCAGGCCCTCGCGCTGGTGCCGAGCATGCGCTCGGTCCACGCCTACATTCCGCATGAGGTCGCGCAGGAGCGACGCGCGGAGCTCTTGTCGACGCTTCGGGAGCGCGCACGGGACAGCTTCAACCCTGAAGACGAAGTGCTCTGCCGCGCGGCGATCGCTGGCCTCTTCTTAGACGATGGCGACGCGCAACAAGCCGTCAAGGCGGTGAACGCGGCGTACGGCGTAGCGACTGAGCACAACGTCGCGCACGACGTCTGCGCCGAAGCGCTCTGTGAAACCGGGGCGCACGAGATTCACATCGGAAACGCGTCCCGCGGCCGCGAACTGATCGAGAAAGCGCTCACGCTTTCGCCAGAAAGTGAACGCGCGCGCCGACTGCTTGAGCGCGCGCCGCACCCCAAAGTCGCGACCACCTCCGAATACGCGATCATCGAACGCGTCGACTCAACGGACGCAAACGCGAAGCCACAGAGCGCTTCCGAGCCGACCGCGACCGAAGCGACCCAAGCGACCCAAGCAACCCAAGCAACCCAAGCCGCCGCACCGAGCGAGGCGGAGCCAGCCACGCCACAAGCAGCCGCCTCGACGAAACAGTCAGGAGCGACCGCGGAGTCCGCCCAACAGACTCAAGCAGCCCGTTCCCGCCGAGACGCCGATGCGCCGCCGGTCGATGTCGACGCGATGGACTCCGCGGTGGACAACCTGCTCGCGGCAAAACCGACGACCGGCGCTCACGTCGTGGTCGTCGAAGATCGACCGGTCGCGTCCTCGCCTCCCTCCGACGTGTCACGCGACTCCGCGAGGCCCGGGGTCATCGTCTCCGTCCCGGTCGCGGTTGCGGGGACGAGCGAACCCGCCCCGATTCGCCCCGGCGCGGTCATGGTGTCGATCCCGGTGTCACTTCGCGGGCTGCCGCCCTCTCCTGTCGCGCCGTCTCAAGACGCGGCGCCCGCCGTTGATGCGCCCGTCGTTGATGCGCCCGTCGTTGATGCGCCCATCGTTGATGCGCCGGTCGCAGCGGCACCCGTCGCGGAAGTCACGCCCGACCCAGTTTCGCAAGAGCCCGGCACGCAAGAGCCCGTCACACCGGATCCAGAGCCGACCACTGCGGCAGCGCCGACCGCGCCTAACGAGAGCGCGAAGGGAACGATGGACGCCAAGACCTTGTCCGGGGACGAGCAGCGAAACGCCGCGGTCGCGACCGAGTCGAAGTCGAACAAGCGCGACGGGTGGGCTTCCTCCGGACGCTGGCGCGCCGCGACGTCGACCGTAGATGACGATCCGGTGGTCCTCGCTCAGGCGCTACGAGAGCAAGGCGCGCATCGCGACGCCACCAACGTGTTGCTCTCGGCGGTGCGTGACCAACCGAGCCGCGTCGATGCGCTCCTCGCCCTTCGCGACGTCTCTCGTGAGTGTGGCGCGAAGGCCATCGCGGCCGTCACGCGTCAGCTCGTCGCGTCCTTTGGAGGCGCCTCTCGGCCGGCGCGGCGCGACGACCTCGCCCCGATCCGGTTCCCGCTCGACCCCGACCTCCGCAGCGCCTTCGCGACGCTACAGTCCGTCTTCAACTCGGCGCGTTCGATGTTCGCGGCGGACAGCGGCGCGGTCACCGATGCGATGGCCAAGCGGATCTCCGCCCTCGCGGACCACCCGTTGAGCGCTCCCTACAAGGAGGCGCTCAACCGGCTCGAGCTGAGACGGATCGCGCTCACCACGGCGGACCGCGACGGTCTGATCATCAGCCAGCCGCCCATCGCGCTCGTCGCGGAGGACGTGGTCAAGACCCCCACCGACGTCCGGCTCTTTCATGTCGCCCGCGCCCTCTCGACGACGACCCCTTCCGCGATCCTCACGTTTGGGTTTTCCGAAGACGACTTCGCGGAGCTGTGGACCGACATCGTCAGCGCGTTCGCGGTCGACCCCGGACGCAACACCGCGCGCGCACGTGACCTCCGCCGATTGATCCCCGAGCGGGACCGACCCGAGCTCGCGGAGCACCTGAAGATCGCCGGCACGCTCGATTCGCGGATGATTCAACGCGCCGCACGCGCGGTCGCCAACACCGACGCCTTCATGGTCACGGGGTCGTACCCTGCCGCCGTGGACGCGCTACGAGCGTGCGATCCGGCCCTCGCGGGCATCGAGGTCACGGACGCCAGCGGCCTTGAGCGCGCCATCTTGGCGTCACAGCAGCTGGAAGATCTGACTCGGTTTGTGCTTTCGGACGCCACGCTCGCCGTCTTCGCCCTCTAACGCGCTCGCGGGTCCGCTTTTTCCCGTGTTCAGGCGCGCAAGTGCGCCTCGCTCAAGGTTGCATGGGCCAGTGTCGGCGTGATAGTTCTCGCCTCCCCGCGACGGGTTTTTTCACTGGTTTTTTAGGATGTTTGAGACTCTCACCAAAGGCTTTCGGGCCGCGCGCAATCGCCTCGGCGGTGTCACTGAGCTGACCGAGGGGAACATCGATCAAGCGCTTCGCGATGTGCGGCTCTCGCTCCTCGAAGCCGATGTCGAGTTCGGGGTCGTGAAGTCGTTCCTTTCTCGCGTGAAGGAGCGCGCGGTTGGAAAGGTCGTCCAGACCACCGCGAAAACCAAGGAACGGACCATCAAGGTCGGGCCCGCCGAGCAGTTCATCAAGATCTGCCAGGACGAGCTCCAGGCGATGATGTCGTTCGAGGGCGACGCGATTGTGTTCGCCGACGCGCCGAAGATCACCGGAATCATGATGGTCGGTCTTCAAGGCGCGGGTAAGACCACCAGCTCGGGGAAGATGGCCCGCCTCCTTGAGAAGGAGTACGACCGCAAGCCGCTCTTGGTCGCCGCGGATGTCGCGCGACCGGGCGCGATTGAGCAGCTCCAGATCCTCGGCGAGCAGCTCGACATTCCGGTCTTCGCGATTCCTGGCGGGCGTCCCTTGGACATCTGTACGAAGGCGGTCGCGCACGCCAAGAAGCTGAAGCGCGACACGATCATCTTCGACACCGCCGGTCGGCTCGCGGTCGACGCTCCTCTCATGAAGGAGCTCGACGACATCAAGGCGTCCGTCGACCCGGAGAACATCTTCCTCGTCGTCGACGCGATGATCGGTCAGGACTCGGTCAAGACCGCCGCGGCCTTCAACGACCGCCTGAACCTCTCGGGCGTGGTGCTCACGAAGCTCGACGGTGACGCGCGCGGCGGCGCCGCGCTCTCGGTCAAGGACGTCACGGGCGCGCCAGTGAAGTTCGTCGGCATGGGCGAAGGGCTCGACAAGATCGAGGTCTTCCGTCCCGATGGCATGGCGAGCCGGATCCTCGGAATGGGCGACGTCGTCGGCCTGATGAAGGACTTCGAAGGCGTCATCGATGAGAAGCGCGCGGAAGAAGACGCGCAGCGGATGCTGCAAGGGCAGTTCACCCTCGACGACTTCCTCCAGCAGATCGAGATGATCCAGGGGATGGGCCCGCTTCAGGACATCTTCGAGAAGCTCCCCTTCTTCGCCGACTCAATGCCGGATGGGTTCCAGGTCGACGACCGTGAACTCGTCCGAACGAAGGCCATCGTCAGCTCAATGACGAAGCACGAGCGACGCGACGTCGACGTCTTCAAGAAGGAGCCCAGCCGGCTCAACCGCGTCGCCAAGGGCTGCGGCCGTGAGCCGAAAGATGTCGCCGAGCTCCTGCAGCGCTTCATGATGATGAAGAACATGATGGGCAGCATTGGCAACCAAGCCGGCATGCTCTCGCGCATCCCGGGGATGAAGCAGATGGCCGCAGCGAAGCGCCTCCGCGATGTCGTCAAGACGGGCGGCGGCGGCATCGAAGAGAACCCCATGATGGCGAGCCTCGCGGACCAGCTCCTCGAAGCCGCGGTGGCAGAAGGCGGTCCCGGCGGCCTCTCGCTTCCGGGGATGGGGATGGGCATGGGTCGACAAGCGCCACGCGCCGACAAGCCCCGAAAAAAGGTCGACAAGAACAAGAAGAAGTCGGCTCGCCAGAAGAAGAAAAAGGCGCGGCGTAAGTCACGCAAGTAGTCCAACGAGGTCGCGACCGCGAGGTCCCAAGGCCAAGAGAAGAGTCATGAAGGCAACGAAGAAGACCCTCGGCGCGGCGTTCGCGCTCCTCCTCATCATCGGCGTCACGGGCTGCGTGGAGAAGACCCGCGAGCTGACCGCTTCACAACGGGAGCAGCTCTCGACGTTCGTGTCGCGCGAAGCCCCGAGCCCGGCGCACGCGCTCGACATCTCGTTCGAGGACAAGATCAAGCTCGTCGGGTACGACGTCACCGCGGACAGCTGGAGCCCCGGCGCCACCATTACGGTGACCTGGTACTGGAAGGCGGAGCGGACGCTTGAGGAGGGCTGGCAGCTCTTCACGCACATCGGCGACGCGGACGGCCGCGACCGGATGAACGAAGACCAGATCGGCGTTGTCCGTCAGCTGTACCCTCCCGGCCGTTGGCGCTCGGGCGAGTACATCCGCGATGTTCAAGAGACCACCCTTCCCGAGGACTGGGACTCCAGCCGCGCGGTCTTCCGGCTCGGCATCTGGAACGGTCCGCACCGTCTCCAGGTCACCCGCGGGCCCAACGATGGCGAGAACCGCGCCATCGTCCTGACCATCCCGACCAACGCCGCGGGCAGCCCAGCCGCTGCGGCCGCGCGTCAAGAAGCCCCGAGCGTCCCGGCGATCCGCGCGCTCAAGACGAGCACCTCCATCACGCTCGATGGTCAGCTTAACGAGAGCGCCTGGCGGAGCGCTCCGGCGACTCAAGCGTTCGTCAACACCATGACCGGCGCTCCGGCGGAGTTCCGCGCGACCGCGCGCACGCTCTGGAACGACGAGGGCTTCTACGTCGGCTTCGAGGTGGCGGACGACTTCTTGAAGAGCGAGTTCCGCAACCTCGATGACCACCTCTGGGAGGCCGACTGCGTTGAGATCATGGTCGACCCCGGTGGGCGCGGCGTGAACTACTTCGAGATGCAGGTCTCGCCCAACAACGTCGTCTTCGACACGCGCTACGACCGCCGACGCGTCCCGCAGCCCATCGGTCACGCGGACTGGAACAGTGGCCTTCGCTCGCAAGTCACGCGCCGCGGCACCGTCAACGACGATGAAGAAGACAACGGCTACACGGTGGAGATCCTGATCCCGTGGACCGCCTTCAACCACGGCGACCCGCCGGCGACCAAGCCGAACCACGGCGACACGTGGCGCGTGAACTTCTACGTCATGGATTCGCGCGATCAGGGTCAGCGCGCTGCTGGCTGGTCCCCGCCGCGCGTCGGCGACTTCCACATGCCGAACCGTTTCGGCCGCGTGCAGTTCATCGATCCCGCCGCGCCTTCCGCTGCCGCGCCTCGGCCGGTCCAGCCGCGCGTCCTCCCGAAGCTCACGAACCGAATCCGAGAGCAGCTCCGCGGGAACACCGAGCGGAACAGAGCGGCCGCGGTACGCGCGGAGATGCTGCACCAGCCGCAGGCCGGTGAAGAGGTCCTGGGTGCCCCCAGCGCGATGAACCCCAGCGCGATGACCCCCAGCGCGATGAACCCCTGACGTTCAGCGGCGAACCCTGATGTCGTTCAGCGGGCCTGCTTTGCCACAGGTCCAAAAACGACAATCCGTCTAAAAGCGCCGCGTCTTCAAACGGATTGTCGCCGTAGAGCAGCTAGCGGCCGTGCACCAACATCTTCTCGACTTCGCCAAAGCGGACCTTCATCGAGGTTGAGGTCACGGACACGACGTCACCCGCGCCGAACTTCGGGTGCGTGATCTTCTGACCCGCGACGAAGCGCTTCTTCGGCGAATACTTCACCACCTCCCCTGGAACAACGACCTCCGCTGCGCGAACGAAGCTGCAGTGCGTATCGACCAGCTTGACGATCTCAGCCGCCCGCCGCTCCGTCCTTCGCAGCTTGGGGACGAGTTCTTCGGCGAGAGCAGACCGCGTCTGGTCATGCAGCGCTTGGAGCTCCGGTGAGGAATCACGCGAAAGCGTAGCGACCAACGCCTTGATCGCCGTCGCGCAGACCGTCCCCAGCGTCTCTGCGTCCGCGTCCCCATCCGCGACGAAGCGTTCGATGGTGGTCGCGAGGTCATCGTGAAACGAATCGAAGCGCGGCCCCGGAATCATCACCTTCCCGTCGGAAACCGAGAGCCGAAAGAGCGCCACGACCTCCGCGACAAGCGCGTTCAATGGGAGCTGCCGATTCTTCGCGAGCGCGAACTGGACGCGTTCGTTTCGCGCGGAGCGAGTGAGCGCCGCGGGATCGGCGAGCTCAGCGACCGACGCGATCGCGTCTCGAATCGCGTGGGCGAAGGTCGCCGGGTCGAACGCGAAGCTCTCAGGGTCGTCGAAGGCGTCGTAGTCGTCTTCCTGGAAGTGCGCAGACAGCTCCGCGCGGGTCCGAACGATCGCTTGCGCCACCGCTCGCGGAAGCGCCGCCGTCGCTTTCGCCGAGAGCCGATGGACAACGTCGTCGCCAGAGGAGGCGGCGCGCTGAATCGCTTGGATGGTCAAGACCTCAGGGATCGGTACCCTCGGGAAGCGCTCCTCGAGCAAACCACGGAAGGTCTCGAGGCGGTCGGCGACGTCCAGCTCGAGGAGCTCGTAGAGATCTTGGTCGTCGGTAATCTCGACATCGACCCGGTAACGCGACGAGAGCAGCTCACGAACGACCGCCCCGACACTCCCCGCTTTCACCGCCGACGTCACGAGCCCGTGGTGACCCCGGCGACGGCGTCGATCTCGACCAGCACGTCCTTCGGCAAGCGAGCCACTTCGACGCACGCCCGCGCAGGCGGCACCACGCCGTCGAACCAGCGCGCGTAGATCGCGTTCACCTTCCCGAAGTCGTCCATGCTCTTCAGAAAAATCGTGATCTTGGCGGTCGTCTCGAGGCTCGCGCCGCCGGCCCGGAGCACCGCGACCAGGTTCTCCATGACGCGCTCGGTCTGCGCCTCGACGTCCCCCTCCCCAACCAGCGCGCCGGTCTTTGGGTGGAGCGCGATCTGACCAGAACAAAAGAGGAGCGACCCCAGTCGCACCGCTTGAGAGTACGGTCCGATCGCGGCCGGGGCCTCATCTGTGTGTACAGCTTCTCGTGTCATGCGCCGAGGATAGACCGCGTATGACGTTGAGCACTACGCCTCTTCGAGTCTCGCTCTTCGAGGTGTGGTAGATGAGCTTCGATGCTCCTTTGCAGCTGGAACGTGAACTCCATCCGCGCGCGAGAAGAGCGCGCCCTCGCCTTTCTGAAGCGCAGCGCCCCCGACGTCCTCTGCCTCCAGGAGCTCAAGGTCGTCGAGGAGAAGTTCCCGCTCGAGAAGATCCAGGCGCTCGGCTACCACGCCGTCATCCATGGGCAGAAGACGTACAACGGCGTCGCCATCCTCTCGAAGAGCGAGCCGAGCGATGTCTTCTACGGCGTCGGCGACGAAGAGCTCGACGCCCACTCTCGGCTCTGCGGCGCGACCATCGATGGAGTCCACGTCATGAGCGCGTACTTCCCGAACGGAGGCGACGCGACCTCTCCCAAGTACCGCTTCAAGCTGAAGTGGATGGCGCGATTGCGGGAGGTCCTCGACGAGCGCTTCAAGCCGAGCGATCCGGTCGCGCTCCTCGGCGACTACAACGTCGCCCCTTTCGACGACGACATGGCGCTCGACAGTTTCCGACGAACCGTCCTCGCGAACGACGAGGTCCGCGCTGCGCTCACGCACATCAGAGAGTTCGGGTTGGTTGACGTGGTCCGCCCGTTCTTCCCTCACGGCCAGCTCTACTCGTGGTGGGACTACCGCGCGCTTGGCTTCGAGCGGAACCACGGGCTGCGGATCGATCACGTCTACACCACCGAGATACTCGCCGCGCGCTGCGTCGGCGCGCAGGTGGACCGCAAGGAACGAGAAGGCCGCGGCGCCTCCGATCACGCGCCGCTCCTGGTCGAGCTTGATATTCTTGGAGGGGCTGTCCGCCCCTCCCTCCAAATAAGTAAATGATTTGGAGCCTCCCACCCATGTTCGCTCCGCTCAGCGCTCCTTCGTCGCTTTCCAATATGGGCGCCCGGTGAAGCGGCGGAGCGTCACGTGATCCCGCTGGCGGAAGCCCTCCTCCGTCCCGCGCTCACCCTCGCGCTCGCGTTCCTTGTCCCGCTCGCGATTCGACAGCTTACGCGCCTCGTCGAGCGCTCAGACGATGACCGTCACGCGCCGTTCCTCGCGCAGGCCCTCCTGGTGGAGCTGGCGTTCGCGGGAGGCTTCACCGCGCTCGGGCCCCGCTTTGTGCTCGAGCGAGCGAGCGCGCCCTCGCTGCTCTTCGCCATCGCGACCGCGACCCTCACGCTCTTCGCGTTGGTCCCGCGGAGCGCGCGAAAGGCCGCTCGGGCCGGCTTGTTGTTCTTGCTCGTCGCGGGAACCGCCGGCGCGGTCTCCCTCGCGTTTCTCGCCCCCATTGTCCCTTGGCCGGTCGCGACCGGAGCGATCGGGGCGATCGCGGCGCTCTACCTCGACCGCGCGGAGATCGAGACGGCGCCGCTGAGGCTGATCATCACCGCGCTCACCCTCGCGCCGTGGTCGCTCGCGCTCGCGCTCTGGCTAGGCACGGAGATCAGCTCGATCGAAACCGCCGATGTCTCCTCCCTTCACGCGCGCTGGCGCCACCGCGTCGCGCCGCTCGACCCGAACGCCATGCTCGCGCTTGGCTGGGACGCGCGCCGGAGGGACGTCTTTGAGGTCGCGGAGCAACACGTCGAACTCGCGCGCGAGCTCGGAGTCGAGGACCTCCCCTTCTTTCAGTTCTCCGCTGAGCTCGCGGCGGCACGCGGTGATTGTTCCTCCGCGCGGACCGCGTTCAACGCGATGCTCGCCGCGCAAGCAGAGCAGGCCTTTGAGAGTGATCTCATGGAGGAGCGCCTCAACCTTGGCTTCGACCTCCTGCCGCCAACATTCGTTGAGCAGTGCGCGCTCGAAGACCCCGACGAGTAGCCGGGCGCCGAGTGAGCATTGTCTTTTTGGCTGCGCTGGAGACGTGCTAGGCCAAAGCCTTCTCCACGCTTGGTGCCATCTATGAAATTCCGCGCGCTCGCTCTCCTCTTCAGCTCCGCCCTTGTCCTCACGGCATGTGACAATGAACCGCCCGACCCTTGCGCGGACGTCTCCTGCGCCGAGGGCGAGAGCTGCAACATGGGCGTCTGCGAGTGCGGCGGAGAGGCGAGCTGCGACGTCGGGACCGCGTGCGAAGCCGACACCTGCGTCCCGGTCCTCCCCGAAGCGGTCTGCAACAGCTTCAGCGCCTGGTCGCCTGGCACCTCTGTCTTCCGTGAAGCGACCGCCGACTGGGGCCTCGAGGGCGTCTCTGGCGTCCGGCTCAACGTCGCTGACGTGGACGGTGACCGCCGTCCTGATCTCATTGTACGTCGCGGCGCGCCTCGCTGGGACGACTTCGGCGCGGAGGGCGTGCGCCGCACCTGGCTTCTCAAGAACACGGGGAGCGGCTTCGAGGACATCACGCAGAGCTCGGGCCTCCTGACGCTTCGTACCGCACCCGAGAACACCGCGATGGGACGTCCGGTCGAGATCGTCGCGTTCGGCGATGTCGACAACGACGGTGACCTCGATGCCTTCCTCGGCATGAACACCTCCGACGAGGAGATCTCGATGGGCGAGCGCTCCGAGATCATGCTCAACGACGGCGCAGGTGGGTTCACGCTCGGGCCCGAGAGCGAGGTCCAGTCGCCCGGCCGGATCACCTCTCCCGCAGGTGCGAGCTTCATCGATTTCGATCGTGATGGCCTTCTCGACCTTTGGGTCCCGCACCACAACTTCTCGCAGTCGAGCGGCGCCATCGTGTTCATGCAGGACCGCCTCTACCGCGGAGACGGAACCGGCGCGTTCGTGGAGGTCACGGACTCCGTCGGGCTCGCGACGACCGACTGGGGACGCATCGCCGACCTGAACGGCGCGCTCTCGCACACCCGCGCCTGGGGCTCCGCCGCGTGCGACCTGAACGGAGACGGCGACGCCGAGCTCCTCGCGCCGTCTTACGGCCGCTCCCCCAACCACTTGTGGCAAGCGACCCGCGGCGGGGACACCGTCAGCTTCATCAATCGCTCGGTGGAGTCCGGCTTCGCGTTCGATGACGACAAGGGCTGGGAAGACAACCAGTTCGCGCTCTGCTTCTGCGCGAGCAACCCGACCGCCGAAGGCTGCGAGGGGTTGCCCCGCCCGAGCGTGAGCTGCGCCGCGAACTGGAACCACAATCAAGACCGGCAGGACTTCCGCCTCGGCGGCAATAGCGCCGCGGTCACCTGCGGCGATGTCGACAACGACGGTGACCTCGACCTCTTCCTCGGCGAGATTCGTCACTGGTGGGCCGGCAGCGGATCCGACGGAAGCGAGTTGCTCGTCAACAACGGCACGCAAGAGGTGAGCTTCGACCGCCCGTCTGACGACGCGACCGGGCTCGGCATCGAGCACAGCGGCGCGTCGTGGGACGAGGGGCACATGACCAACACGCTCTTCGACTTTGATGGTGATGGTTGGCTCGACGTCTACGTCGGCGGCTCGGACTACGCCGGCAACCGCGGCATGCTCTACCACCAAGACAGCCCGCTCTCGTTCAGCGAGGTCTCGACCGCGGATGCCTTTGAGCACAACCGGAGCCACGGCGTGGTCACCGCGGACTTCGATGGCGACGGCGACCTCGACATCATCGTCGGCCACTCGCGCTCGCGATGCAGCGGCGGCGGCGACAACCCCTGCTACGAGACAACGCAGATCCGCGCCTTCGAGAACACGTCGCCCGCCGGCAACTTCATCCGGGTCTCGCTCACGGGCGGAGACGGCACCAACCGCGCGGCGATCGGCGCGCGCGTCACCGTGACGGCCGGCGGAATCACGCAGACACGCGAGGTCGATGGAGGGCACGGTCACTACGGCTCCCAAGACGACACCACGCTCCACTTCGGGCTCGGAGAAGCTTGCGAGGCGGTGGTGACGGTGCGGTGGCCGAACGCCGAGCTCACCGAGGAGACGTTCACGTTGCCAGCCGGTCACGGGTTCGAGCTCACCCAGGGTGAGCCCGCCGCGCAGACCGCTCGATGACACAGACGCAGTGACAGAGACGCAGTACGCCGATTCGTTTCTCACGCTCCTTCGCGATGACGACTTCGGCTACACCCTCATCCGCAGCGCGCTGCGGGCGTCGCCTGAGGAACTGATCGCCGCGTACAACACACTGACCACGCAGAAGAAACCAGCGTGGTCGAGGTCAGGCCTGCTCTACGACACGCGCTACGCGCCGCACGCGGACCCCGACGCGCTCGCGGCGATCAACGTCGCGCGGAACCTGCTCTTCGGCGAGTTCGCGGCGCTCGCCGTCCTCTTTCGGTCGGCCATTTCGCAGCTGCAGTTCACCCGTTCCACGCGGACCGGGATGCCGCCGCACGCCGCGTTCAGCAGCTTCGGAGACGCCCGGCTCTTCCTCGTGTCACACGTCGCGGCGCTCGACTAGCAGCGTCTCAACCGATTCGACGGCGCTCAGGAGCCGATGAAGTTCGCCGCGCGCTTCTCCAAAAACGCGGTCATGCCCTCGGTCTGATCCGCCGTCGCGAAGCAACGACCGAAGGCCTCCGACTCAAGACGGTTGGCCTCGCTCAGCAAACGGTCCGCGCCATCTCGCATGACGCGCTTGGCTTCTGCGATCGCCAACGGCCCCATCTCTGAGATCGTCGCGGCGGTTTTCTGCGCCTCTTCGATCAGCGCCTCCGGAGCGAAGACGGAGTTCGCGAGCCCGATTCGGAGCGCCTCGTCCGCGCGGATCATCTTGCCGGTGAACATCAGCTCTCGCGCCATCGCGATGCCGACGCGCCGGATCAACCGCTGCGTCCCGCCGAAGCCAGGGATCACGCCGAGCTTCACCTCGGGCTGACCGAGCTTGGCCTTCCCCGAGCAGTAGATGAAGTCACACGCCAAGGCGAGCTCGAGGCCGCCGCCGAGCGCGAACCCGTTGACCGCGCCGATGACCGGTGCGGCGAGCGCCTCAAGTCGATCGAAGACCGCGTGACCGAGCTCCGAAAACGCGCGCGCCTCGGCTTCGCTCAGGTTCTTCATGGCCGCGATGTCCGCGCCCGCGACGAAGGCTTTGCCTGCGCCGGTCAAGACGACCGCGCGACATGAGGCGTCGCTCGCCTTCGTGATCGCGACGTCGAGCTCCCGCAGTACATCTGCGTTGATGGCGTTGAGCTTGTCCGGACGATTGATCGTGATCGTCGCGACGTGTCCCGCGACCTCGCAGAGAACGACGCTCACTTGCCGCCCTCGTACATGTAGAACCCGCGTCCCGATTTACGGCCGAGCCAGCCCGCCGCGACGTAGTTCCGCAGGATCGCGGGGGGGCGGTACTTGTCATCGCCGAACTCGCGGTGAAGCACCTCGCCGATGTAGAGAACGGTGTCGAGCCCGATCAAATCCGAGAGCTCAAACGGGCCCATCGGGTGGTTGAGGCCGAGCTTGATCGCGACGTCGATGTCCTCGACGGTCCCGAGCCCTTCCTGAAGCGCGAAGCATCCCTCGTTGAGAAACGGGATGAGCAGGCGGTTCACGATGAAGCCGGGCATGTCCTTGGTCGTGACCAAGGTCTTGCCCATCCGGTCGCCGAGCGTTCGGGTCGCGGTGAACGTCTCGTCGCTCGTCTGGAGCGCGCGCACGATCTCGACCAGCTTCATCCGCGGGACCGGGTTCATGAAGTGCATGCCGACGACCTGCTCCGGTCGCTTCGTGGCGGCCGCGAGCTTCGTGAGCGAGATGCTCGAGGTGTTGCTCGCCAGGATCCCAGCGGGCTTCATCGCCTCGTCGGCGGCGGCGAAGATCTTTGACTTGAGGTCAATGTTCTCCGTCGCGGCCTCGACAACGAAATCGGCCGTCGCGAGCTCCGCGTAGTCGGTGACTGGGCGGACCCGCGCCACGATCGCGGCGCGCTCCTCTTCGGTCATGCGACCCTTTTGAACGCTTCGGGCGAGCCCCTTGTCGATGCGCGCCTTGCCGCCCTTCGCGACGTCCAGATCGCGATCGAGGAGCAGCACCTCACAGCCTGCTTGCGCTGCGACCTGCGCGATCCCGCGCCCCATCTGTCCTGCTCCGATGACCCCGACGACATCCACCTGCATTGCTCTCGTCTCCTTTGCGGCGCTCGACGCGCTCGCGGCACCCGTATCGGCACGAGCAGCCGCCGTCAACTCCTGCCCGACCGCCCGATGCCCCATTGCCGTGAACCGCGAACCGGCCTCGCGTTCTAGCCTCGTCCGATACGGCGCGGCGCGTCGTAGGTCCGCCAGCGGGCGTCGTCCTCGCGTCTGAGCCGCACTCGCGCCGCATACGCCCCCGGCTCGTTTCGGAGCGCCTCAGAGAGCTCCGCGAGGTTGAGGAACATCGCATCGGTCGACTCGTCCAGAACCGCGCGTTCCACCAAGCGCTGCCCGAGCTCAACGGCCGCTCGCCGCAGACGAAGAAGCGAAGACGCCAGCGCCTCCGAGAGCCTCCCTTTGCTCCGGGCGATCTGAAGCAGGAGCACCGAGAGCGATGACGCGAGGCCTTCGCGCACCCGGCCATGCGTCCGAGCGGTCGCGCGAAGGCGGCGAACCGCGTCGCGTCGAGCGCGCTCACGTGCCTCGTGATCACCGGCCGTACGCGCGACTCGCATCGCGGTGAGCATCGTGGCATCGGACGCCCCGATGGCGTCCGGCAAGACATCGATGCCGAGAGGACGCACCGCGCCAAGCGATGCTTTTTGGGCGTCGAAGCGACGCCGCGTGGCCGCCGAGAGCGAGGTGTTCGCGAACGCGTCGAGAGACCCCACATCCGCTACGATTCGCTTCGCGAGCCGGCCCAGCCGCTCGTCGATCCGGCGACGCTCTCGCGCGGTTCGCGGCGCGGCGAGCGCTGGGTATGCGCGCGCCGGCAGCGGCCCGACGATTCGCTCCAGGACCTGCAGCGTCGCGCGGGTCGTCGTGCGGGAACGGTCCAGGAGCAAGAGCGCCTCCGCGACCAGACGTTGCCGCTCACGCAGCGCCGAGAGCAGCGCCGAGTCTGTCAGGTCGCGCAGCATCGCGCCATCGAGCCGCGTCAGGCGAGACGAGAGCGCTCGCTCAAACTTGGCCACCTCTGCGAAGAGAGGCGCCGCTTCCGCGCTCACCCTCGCCGCTTCGACCGTCACGACCGCGAGAGGTCCGCGACGTCCACGCCCAAGCGTGTGGTCGCGATCCATTCTTCGATACGGCCGCGCGAACACTCGTCGCACCGCCGCCTCGACGCTCGGCTCCTGGCCTACCCGGAGCGCGCGGTCGAGCGCGTCGATCGCGAGCGGCGCGGTCGTCCCTTCGTCCGCCTCGACCAACGCGACGCGCCGATACGATTCCTCCACGAAGGTCGCCTTCGGCGTAATCGCGCGCACGTCGACGACCACTGGCTTCTGATCGCGCTCTGCCCACCGCAGCTCGATCGGGAGGCCGAGCCGCAGCTGCGCTCGGTCCGCGAGATCCGCGAGGCGCTCCGCCGTTGGAACATCGAGCCCCTCGCCAGGGGTCGTGATGCGCGCCGAGCGGCGCTCGATGTACCAAGGCGCCGCCTCCGCGCCGTCGACACAGGCGACCACGATCTCCGGATCGCCCGCGACAGGATCAACGCTCGACACCCGGCCGCTGCGCCCTACGTCCACCATCACGACGCGGACCCGATGCGCTGCGCGGGTCACGCCAGATGCGCCAACCACGGAAGGCGAAGAGAGCGCGGCGAGGTATCCGCGCGCGAACTCTTCAGCGTCATCGCCGCGACGCAAGACTGAGACCGGGTGCACGCGCTCGAACCGCTCACGCGCTTCGGACGTGCGCATCAGCGGCGTGACGCGCGCCTCCTCGCGGTCGGCGAGCGCCCGCGTCAGGACCTCGGCCAGGCGCGCGCCGGAGTCGTCACCCGCGAGGTGCACGATGAACCCATCCGCGCACGGGATTCCGTGCTCCCGTAGCGTCGCGAGGAACCGCTCGGGCGAAGACGAGGGCTCCGCCCGGGAGAGCGACACGACACCTTTGCCATACGCGCCCGGTTCCACGGTTCGTGTCTTTCGGCCGCCCTCAGCCATTCACGGTTCAGACTCGCTCGACCACGACCGCGACCGCTTCCCCGCCGCCGATGCAGAGGGTCGCGAGTCCGCGCTTTTGGTGACGCGCAGACATCGCGTGAAGGAGGGTCACGAGGATACGCGCGCCGGAGGCCCCGATCGGGTGGCCCAGCGCGACCGCTCCACCGCGGACATTGAGCTTCTCGTGCGGGACGTGGGTCTTCTGCGCGCAGGCCATCGCGACCATCGCGAACGCTTCGTTGATCTCGAAGAGGTCGATGTCGTCGACGCTCAGCTTCGTCCGCGCCAAGACCTTCTCGATCGCGCCCACGGGAGCCGTCGTGAACGTGCTCGGTTCCTGAGCGTGACCCGCGTAACCCACGACGCGCGCGATCGGCGTGAGACCATGCGCCTTGACCGCTTCGCCGCTCGCGAGGATGAGGGCCGCGCCGCCATCGTTGATCTTGCTGGCGTTCGCGGCCGTCACGGTGCCGTCCTTTCCGAACGCGGGCCGGAGCTTCGGCATCTTCTCGAACTTCGCGCGCCCGGGCTCTTCATCCAGCTCGACCACGGTATCGCCCTTGCGCCCCTTGATCGTGACGCTGACGATTTCTTCCGCGAGCCGCCCCGACTTCTGCGCTTCGATGGCGCGCTCGTAGCTGACCTTCGAGAAGTCGTCTTGGGCCTCGCGCGTGATGTCGAGCTCCTTGGCGCTCGCGTCCCCGAAGTTGCCCATGTGCTGGTTGCCGTAGGGATCCCAAAGTCCGTCGAAGATCATCGAGTCGACGACCTTGCCGTCGCCCATCCGGAACCCGCCGCGGGCCTTCGGCAAGAGGTACGGCGCGCCACTCATGGACTCCATACCGCCGGTCGCGACGATCTCAGCGTCGCTTAGGAGCACGCTCTTCGTCCCGAGGATGACGGACATCAAACCGGACCCGCAGACCTTGCCCACGGTCGTCGCGGGCGTCTTGTTTGGGATGCCCGCGGCCTTCGCTGCTTGTCGCGCGGGTGCTTGACCGAGACCCGCGGTCAAGACGTTGCCCATGTACGTCTCGTCGACCAAGTCGCCCGCGACGCCAGCTCGTTTCAGCGCCCCAGCGAGCGCGATCGCTCCGAGCTCGGTCGCGGGGACGCGCTGGAGAGCACCCTGGAAGGCGCCGATGGGAGTGCGGGCCGCGCCCACGATGAAGACCTCACGTGCCATGCAGAGAGTGTTCAGCACCACACCCGCAAACGTCAACGAGGAGGCTCACGCGCGAGCCCCGAGCCTCGAATTGGAGGAGCCCACTGCCTCGAATTGGAGGAGCCCTGCCTCGAAAAAGAAAGAGCCAAGCGAAGTCCGCTTGGCTCTTTTGGGTGGGCGATACTGGATTTGAACCAGTGACGTCCTCCGTGTGAAGAAGGCACTCTACCCCTGAGTTAATCGCCCGGTTGTCAATCCACACGGTCAAGCGCGGGACGGAGGATCTAACAACGTCCGCGACGCTCTGCAAGCGTCACGGACGTCGCGCTTACTTCTTCTCGAGCTTCGCCTTGAGAAGGTCCGCGAAGGTGCCGAAGCCCTGGTTGGCCACGGCTTTGCGGTAGTCCTTGACGGCCTTCCGCTCTTCATCGTTCTCGAGGCCCTTGACGGAGAGCTTGAGTCGACCCGAGCGGTCGGTCCCCATCACGCGCACCTTGACCTCAGAGCCTGGCGCGAGGGAGTTCTTCTTGTCCCCCTCAAGCGAGCCGAGATCTCGGTTGCTGATGAAGCCGCGGCCTCGCTTGCCGACGACACCGATCACCTGGACCTGAATCCCGTGGTGATCTGCACGCTGCACCTGGACCGTGATGTGCGCGCCCTGCTTGAGGGAACGCGGGGCGGTCGCGGGGTCATACTCGCCCGACGCGATCGCTTTTTGATCGGCAGCCGAGAGCTTCGACAGCGAAATCCGTCGCTGCCCGCGATCGAGCCGCTCGATCACGACATCGATCTCCGTGCCTTCGGAGATGGCGTGCTTCGCGTGCTTGAGGTCGCGACCGCCCAGCTCAGAGATGTGAAGGAGCGCCTCGATGCCCGGCAGGATCTCGACGAACGCGCCGAACTCTGCGGTGCGGGTGACCTTGCCTTTGTAGAACGCGCCGACACGGAGGTCCGCTTCGCCCCAGGGATCCGGAAGGCACTTTCGAATCGAGAGCGAAAGCTTGCCAAAGCGGTCCTTGCGACCCGCGGGCTGCACCTTGAGCACCTCGACGTCGACCTCTTGTCCCTTGCTGACGAGCTCGCTTGGACGGCCTCCGCGGCCCCACGCGATTTCGCTCAAGTGAACGAGGCCCGAGACGCCGCCGCCGATGTCGACGAGCACGCCATAGTCGCGAATGTCGACAACGGTTCCGCTGAGCTTCTCGCCCACCTTCAACCCGCCGAGGCGATCGCGCGCTGCCTTGCGCTGTTGACGCTCGAGGATCCCGCGACGGCTAACGATGATGCTCTTGCCACCACCGCGCTTCGGCGGAACGGAGAACTCGAGCTTCTTGCCGAGGTACGGAATCGGATCCGAAATCGGTGAGAGGTCCATCCCGCCAGCGGGGCAGAACGTCCGAACGCCGTCGACGAGAACATCGAAGCCACCTCGGTTGAACCCGTAGACGACGCCGAGGACTCGCTGCTTTCGATCGGAAGCGGCCCGGATACGCTCGCGTGCCGACTTCTTGTCGACGATCCGGTTGATGATCGCGATGTGCCCGCTCTCGGTCACCGAACCCACGCGACCACGGAAGATCGCGCCGACCTCGGGAACGGGAGGAGGCTCGCCCACAAAGGACTGCGGGAGAGCGTGTCCAGGGGGAACGCTCTCATCACGCAGCTCGGACTGAAGCTCAGCGAGCGCGGCCGCCGCCTCTTCGATCTCTTCGCGAATGAGCCTCGCGCGAAGCTCTTCTTGGTTTTCGTCCAGCGATGCGCTCGAGTCCGCGGTCACGGCGGCGACCTCTTCGCGAACGAGCTCTGCGCGAAGCGCCTCCTGCTGGTCCGTCAACGTCGCGCTGGAGTCCGCGGTCGCTTCCGACGTCACGTCCGCAGTGGTCTCCGTCGCCGCTTCAGCGGTCGCCGCTTCAGCAGTCGTCGCTTCAGCGGTCGTCGCTTCCGTCGTCGCTTCCGTGGTCGCATCCGTAGTCTCGGCCGTCGCGTTCTGCGCCTTCTTCTTCGGCGCCGGCTTCGGCGGCATCACCGGGATGTCGCGTGGCTCCAGGATGTCGGCGTACGCGGTCGCCTTGCCGAAGAGGTCGACGGTGATGACACCTTCTTCAACCTTCGCGACGCGTCCCGCGATCACTTCCCCCGATGAGAAGGCGTGCTTCCGCTCGCCGCCCTCGAAGTACGAGAGGAACGGGACCTGAGCCGCGGTCTTCACGGGCTTCTCTCCGTCCACCTTCGGCTTCTTTTTCTTCCGGCGGCGCTTGCGCTTCTTCTTCGCGCCTTCTCCGGGAGACGCGGCGGACGTCGCGGCGTCTGCCGGCGTCTCCGAAGACGCGTCCGCGCTCGGCGCGGTGGCCTGGTCACTCGAAACCGACTCCGTTGGCGCGGGGGCCTCGGGAGAAGGCGCGGAGGCCGCGCTCGCTTCTACAGGGTCAGCGTTTTCACCAGCGGTCGCGTTTGCGTTGCTAGCGGGCGTCTCAAGGCTCGGGGCCTCGTTGTTGGACTCAATATCAGTCATGAAATCACCCGGTGCTCGGGGGCCGGCAGCCTAGGTTTTCCCTGAAATCAGGTCAAGGCGCCGTCATCGTTCCCACACTCTTGGCGTTAGCGGCGTTCTTGCGGGGAAACGAGCGGTTCTTCAGCGACCCGGGAAGCGCAACTCGGTCCAGGAGTCCGACGAAAACTCGGGGAAGCGCGCCCGCTCTCGGATCACCCGGCGAACGCAAGCCGCTTGGGTCGCGTTGAGCGTGGTCCGAATCTCCGTCTCATCGATACGACCTGACGCACCCAGAACGTGAACGCGCACTTGGACGGCCGCCGAGGTGCAGCCCCGAATCCCCGGAGCGACTCGACGAATGACGTCGCGAACATCCGCGTCACTGGGTCGCGCTCGTGGCGTCTCTTCGGCTCGAGGTGGTGCTGCGCGTCGTCGAGCGCGGCGACGTGGTTCGAGCCCGACCGACGTGGATGAAGACGACATCGATGGGGACGCCATGGACGCGGACATGGCGGACATAGACGCGCCCGAGGACTCTTCGTCCCATCGCAGCGCAACTTGCCTCCTCGGTTCGCGCGCGGGCGTGGACGGTTCAATCGCCTCGGCCGTGGCTTCCTCCCGCAGCGCGTCAGCCGTGTCTGACTCGCTGGAGGGGACCTCGACCGGAGGCGCGGGCGCGGCGGCAGCGGGTTCGACGGCAGAGGGCGCGGCGGCAGAGGGTTCGGCGGCAGAGGGTGCGGCAGAGGGCGCGGCGACAACAGAGGGTTCGGTCGTCGTGGGCGAAAGCGCCGACGTCCCCGATGAACTTTCAACCGCGACGCTCACGTCTTGCTCCATCGCTGCCATCGGCGCCGAGCTCTTCGCCATAAACATGGTCCCCGCGCCGACGAACAAGCCGACGCATGCCGCGGCCAGCGCGATCGGAATCCAGCTCCGCCCGGCCGACACGGGCTCTCGCTGTGCCGCGACCGCGACCGCTGCCGGAGCGGACTGCGCCGCCGGAGCAGACCGCACAGCAGACCGCGCAGACATCGGGGCAGCGAGAACAGGTGCGGACATCGCCGCGCGCATCCCCTCGCCGATATCCTCCTCGAAGATGGGCGGGGCGGTGACGTCGGGGACGTCAGGAAGGACCGAGTCGAACGTGGAGAGACGGTTCCGCAGCGACGCCAGTTCATCATCGTTCGGGGCGAACGACGCCAAATCACGCAGCCATCCGTCGACGGTCGCGAGCTCGTTCGCTTCGCGCTCTGCGGAGGCGGACAACTCCGCCGAGAGCGCTTCGTCTTCGGTGAGGTCACGTCCTGCATCGAGCGCCTCTTGGACGCGCTTCTCAAGTTCCGGGGTCACTTCGTCCCCTTTCCGCGCTTCGGTCGCGTCTCTGGAACGAGGTCCGCGAGCTCGACGCGGAGCTTCCGGCGCGCCTCATGAATACGCCATGCCACGGTGCCTTCGGGACACCCAAGCACCTCCCCCGCTTCCTTGTGCGGGAGGCCTTGAAGAAGCACCAACACCACGGCGCTCCGCAGGCTTGGCGACAAGCCATCCAGCGCACCCTGGAGACGCTTCTGCAGCTCCTGAGTGTGAAGCGCATGCACTGGACTGGTGTTGCCCTGTGACGGATCCGCTTCAATGGCGGGCGTGCGCGGGTCGTCGATGTCCGAGGCTTGTGTCCGCTTGCGCTTCCGAATGTGGTTGAGACAAACGTTGACGCAGATCCGGTACAGCCAGGTCGAGAGCTTCGAGCGACCATCGAATCGCGCGATGGCGCGCCACGCCCGGAGGAACGTCTCTTGCGCCGCGTCTTCCGCCCTCGCCCGGTCGCCGAGCATTTGCATCGCGCACGCCATGACGCGGCGATCGTGCAGGCGAACCAGCTTACTGAACGCTCGCGAGTCGCCCGCCTGAGCAGCCGCCAAGAGCGCGTCTTCTGCCTCGTCGCTGACCCTCTCTTTGGTGCTCGGCACGTTCACAAACCGTGCGCCCGTCCGAGCGAAATCAGCTCGTTGACCCCACCGCTGTGGGGCCGCCCACGAAGGCGCGTTGGCACGGTATGCGAACACCATTGTTGCGACAACAGCGGTTCGAAACGCTTTGTAGAAATCGTCAACGGTGTGCGTTTTGTCGCGTCTTCGAGGAGACCACGCGCCCGCTACGGTCGGTCTTCACCACAACGTCGCCGCGTCCATGCGAATCCACCCAGGCCAACGAAAGCGATCCCCAGAGGCCACGCCGCGCCCGCTTCCGTGGTCTCGCCGGGAGCCGCGTGCACGTCGCCATGTTCGTGGCCGTGACCATGTTCTGCGTCATGCGCGGTGTCGTGATCGTGATCGCGTAGGACGTCGGAGCGATCGATCGGCCGGTGGCGGACGCAGAGCAACGTTTCCGAAACGCGGCGACACGTTCCGATGTAGCGCGCGCGATGAGCGTCACGCCACTCGCACGCGTCACCCAGCGCCGAGTCCGCGCAGACCTCCCGGGCGGCCATGTTCGGGAAGCCGCTGTGCGCCGAGGCGGTCGTCGCGTCTCCGAACACGAGCCAGAGGGTCATGAACGTGAAGAGGGTTCTCATCGCCGCGGCGGTCGTCCACCACCCGCGTCGACGATCTCGCCGGAGAAGCACCCGATGAACATGTTCTCGCCCGGACTCGCTGCGTGATAGTGGTAGCCGCGCACGTCGTCGGTGTGTCCGCGGCACGCGTCGAGGTCACTCGGCTCGACCCGGTCCTCCCCCGTCATCGCGTAGATGGGATACCCATCCTGCGCGAACCCGATCAGTGGCGCGTGCCCATCGCACTGCTCAAGCGCGTCCGCGCAGCCGGTGGACTCGTGATAGTGGTAGCCGATCCCGTTGTTCACGTGACCGCCGCAGTCATCCAGCGGCGCGATGTTGTACGCGCCCAAGATGATGTCGGTGTCTGCCGGAAACTCGATTCGGACACCGTTCAGGCTGACCCCGGGAGGCGTATTCCCGATCTCGCCCGGAGCGCCGTCCCGCGGGACCGGAACGATCGGGATGAGGTACTCGATCACCGATGGTCCGCCGACGTCCTCCAGCGTGCACTCCACGCAGAAGTTCGCGTACTCCTCGGGCGCGTCGGGCATCGCCGCCGCGAGGCAAGACTCCGCCGTGTCCGTGACGTTCACTTCACCCGTATCTGGGTTGTAGAGCTGCCAGGTCGGGTCGTCGTAGAAGGTCGCGAGGTTGGTCACGAACGCGCCGTCGACGTCGTAGAGGGTGCCGGACTCGGGCCAGAGACCAACGTCTTCGGGCCCGTCGTCGATGGTCCGTGGACAGTAGGGACCCGTCTCGTGATTGGTCGGCTCACCGACGATCTCGATTCGATAGCACATGACCTCCTCGCCGTTCGTCAGCATGCACGGTTCCTCTGTCACGCCGCTCGCGAGGCTCCCGTCGAGAAAGAGCGCGGGCCGCGTCCCTGGCGCACCGGGGTCGCATTCACCCGAACCGCCGGTATCCGCCCCCGTATCGGACACGTCTGCTGTGTCTTCGCCGACGGCGTCTGATCCGGTGTCCGCCGTGGCTCCCGTATCCATCGCGCTGTCGTCGTCATCGCCACAGCCGAACACGACCAACGAGAGGATCAAGGTGGGGAGGAGCAGACGATGAGAACACCGCCCTGCATGAGTCGAAGGCATCAGGTGCATGCGCGTAAACGGAGCAATCCGCGTGCCGCGTCTTTAGACCATCGCGCAAAGGCGAGAACACGTCTGCCGCTGCCACTTGCGCAGTCGACCTGCGGATTCTGCACCCTTGAGAGCCCGGAGCTCAGCGCGCATCCGATGTCATACTGGTGGCGACCGGGGCCCGGGCTCGTCGCCAGGTCGCCACCGCCGTGCGGTACCGACGCACGGTCGCCGGCGTCCACACCGCGTGGAGCCCAAGCAAGGCCAACGCGACGAGAGCACAGGTGACCCCGACGAAAGGCAGCATCGGCTCCGCCGCGAACGCATTGTAGACGACGTAGGCGGAGAGCGGGGTGAACGAAACCCAACGCACCAAGACGAAGACGACAAGCTCGGTCAGCGTGCAGGCCACCCACGCTCGCGGACTCACGCCGCGGCTCCGCAACATACGATTCGCCTCGTGCACCGCTGAATTGATCTGGTGCGCGCCGACCCAGATACAGGATTGGTAGATCGGGCTCAGGAGGATGAACGGCACGCAGACAAGAGACAGATAGAAGTGGTGAAACGCGATCGATCCGTGCGCCTTCCGTTCTTCCATCGCGGCCGCGATTGACTCCGCGATCAGGAACGCCACGTTGGCGATCAAGACCGTCAACTGAAACGTCGAGCCATCCATCCTCGGGTTGAACGGGTCGGGCGACAGGACCCACGTCACGATGTAGGCCGGCGGGACCAGGGCATAGTGAACGAGCGAGAGCTCGAGGTGCACCAGCCGCCCAGACCGCTTTGCGCGCGCCAGCAGGCGCCCCGCGAGCCACCACGCGACAACGAAGGCCAAGAGCGTGACGAAGCGCAACTCCATCGGCATGCGCAAGCACTTAACACGTTGGGTGCGTCACACCAATCGCAAAGCGAGCGCCGCGCGGCGCCTGCGCTGCTAGGTTCCAAAAGTGAGTTCGGCCGTCACGACCTGCATCTCGTTGCTCTTCGTCGGGAGCGTCCTTTGCGGATGTGCGCGAACCGTGACGCGAGACGCCGGGGACGCGCCCGACACGCGCGTCGACACGAGCATCGACACACGAGCCGATACGCGAGACACGAACACGGAAGCGGGGCTCGCTCCGATCGCGATCATCAACGCCGACGAGACGCGCGGCGCGGACACCTTGGTGGTTCACCTCGACGCGGCGGAGAGCTACGACCCCGACGGCGCGATCACGCGGACGCTCTGGACCTTCCCCGATGGCTCCCGCAGCCTGGAGACGCGTCAGCGTAGGCGCTTTGGTCCTGGCTGCCATCGCGTTCGCCTCACGGTGGAGGACGACAGCGGTCTCACCGCGCGCGCCGAGCTATCGATCCGAGTCGCGCCGGCGCGAGAGAGCGGAGGCGTCCGCTTCATCACCGCGCCCTCCCCCGGTGCGCTCTTCCCGCGGAACCGCGCGACGCAACGCGGGAGCGTTCGCATCGCGGGACACATCCCGAGCGGCTTCATCGAGCGGCACGTGGATCTGGTCCGTGAGTCCGACGGCGAGATCATCTCCCGCGACACCGGCAGCCTGTGCGACCCCGGCGGGCTCGCCTTCGACGTCTCCCTGCGCGTCCCGGCGGAGCGAGAGACCTACGCGATCCGCATCACGGGCGTTCGACCCGACCGCGATATCGTGCTGGAGGACATCGGTGATCTCGTCTCCGGCGACGTCATCGTGATTAACGGACAATCCAACGCGGTCGCGCGCTCGTTCGACGGCGACGCCAACATCAACGCGGGCACGTTCCTCCGCTCGTACGGGACGCTCGAAGAAGACCCGGACGACAGCGCGGCGGATCGCGAATGGCACCGCGCGGTCGGCAACAACGGGCGCGGACGTGGGCACATCGGTCAGTGGGCGATGCGGATGGGGCGCCTCTTAATCGATCGCCACGGGATCCCGCTCGCGATCGTCAATGGTGGTCGCGGCGCACAAGAGATCGCGTACTTCCAGCGGGACGACGCGCTGCCCGACAACCTGGAGACCAACTACGGACGCCTGCTCACGCGGATGCAACGCGCAGGTCTCGCCGAAGACGTCCGCGCCGTTCTCTTCTACCAAGGCGAGTCAGATCGCGAGGACGGCGAAGCCCACGCGCGCGGCGTCACGTCGCTGCACGAAGACTGGCGCGCAGACTTCCCGGGGGTCGAGCGCTTCTACCTCACGCAGACCCGTAAAGGCTGCGGCGGACCGAGCTCCATCCCCGTGCGGGAAGCGCAGCGACAGCTCGCGCGCCGTCTCCCCCGAACCGCGCTCATGACGACCACCGGGATCGACGCGCACGATGGCTGTCACTTCGCGTACGACAACGGCTACGCGACCCTCGGCGAACGCTACGCGGATCTACTCGGTCGTGACCTCTACGCGAGCGGAGCCGGAGACGAGGTCGAGCCGCCCGATATCGCGCGCGTGCAGCGGGTCTCCGAACGCGAGGTCCACGTCACGCTCTCCCGACCACAAACCCTCACGGTCGACGATGGCATCGCGGCGTCGTTCCGGCTCGCGGGGACCTTGAGCCGCGTCGTCGAGGTCGAAGCGAGCGACGACGGACTCCGCGTTCGTCTCGACGCTCCCGTTGTGGACGGCGACCTCTTCATCTACGACGGTCACGCCGGGCCAGGGCCTTGGATCCGGTCCGCCGCCGGCCTTGGCTTGCCGACCTTCTCCGCGACGCTCTAGCCGCGAACCAGAGAGCTAGCAGGTCGCTGAAAAAGTCGCTGGATGCGATTGGTGATGCTGCCCGTATCGCGTTCGTGTCCACTGACCGACAACAATGCCGAGTATTTTTGAGCGTCGGCGGACGACGGACGAGGTGCGAGGCCGAGCGCGAAGCGCGCCTGCGAGTTTTTCAGCGGCCTGCTAGAGCCGCCCGAGCATCCAATCGAGCTCGGGATGCGGACGCGCGATCAGCTCGTAGCCGGCGCGATGTTCTGGAGCGACCGCTTCATCCCCGGCCTCGAGCGCCGCCTCGACGAAGTGATGCTCCCCGGTAAACGCGACGTAGCCCTTGCCGCCGATGCCGCGCGCCAAGTGCAGCGCGACCAGCTTCACCTCGGCCGCCTTCAGCAACGCATCTGTTGCGCGCAACGTCGACGCGACGGTGGTCATCTCGAGCACCCCAATCGCGCCTTCGACCGGTGGACGGGTGAGGTCCGCGAGCGCCTCGACGAGATCGTCGTGGACGCCAGGCAGGAGCAAGACATCAAGCTCCGCGCCGGCCGCGGCTTCACGCGCGGCGTCGAGCGACTCCTCCACTTCGGCGACGGCGCCCACGAAGATGATCACGAGCTTGCCAGGCGTGACGGGGTCCGCCATCAAGAGGCGCACCCGCGCTCGCTTCACCAACGCGTCCACGACCGAGAGCCCCCGAGCGATGCTCGAGAGCTCGACGACCGCGAGCGCTGGCTCTTCGGCAGACAAGCTCAGCAGATGCGGAAGTGGTCTTTGAGGGTGCAGCGGCGCTCACGTGAGAACGTGCGGCATGTCGTCAGACCCTCACCCGTCGGCGACGCGATGGTCCAGCTGGTGTAGCCCTCGCCGCCCGCGCCGATACCGGCGAAGTTGGGCGCGTTCTTCACGAAGATGCTGCAGTTGGCGACGCGGGCCATACGGCTGAGGTTCTCGATGTTCGTCGAGTACATGACCGCGGTGTGGCCGTAGCCATGCTCGACCCGCTTGGCGATCTGAATCGCTTCTTCGGTGTCGGGCGCGCGAACCATCCCGAGCATCGGCATGAGCATCTCGGTTTGCACGAAGGGGTGCTCCTCCGGGAGGTCCGCGAAGAGGATGCGACAGTCGTCGTCCACGCGCTTTCCGATGCTGCCGAGCAAGACGCTAGCGTTCTTGCCGACGAACTCGCGGTTGATGTGGCTCTCGTCGACCATGAGGGTCTTCTCGAGCGCGCGCACATCACTCGCCGAGCAGCGGTAGGCGCGACCACGCTCCATCTCATCGAGCAGACGGTCGTAGATGTCTGCGACCGCGACGCCGACCTTCTCGCAGGTGCAGATGACGTTGTTGTCAAAGCCGCTGCCCGCGATGATCCCGCGCGCCGCGACATCGATCCGCGCGGTCTCGTCGACCACGACTGGCGGGTTTCCGGGTCCCGCGCACACCGCGCGCTTGCCGCTCTTGAACGCTTCTCGAACGACCGCGCCGCCGCCGGTGACGACGACCAAGCGAACGCCCTTGTGACGCATCGCCGCTTGCGCGCTGGCGACCGTCGGCTCCGCGATGCAGTTGAGCAGCGAAGGAGGACCGCCCGCCGCCCGGATGGCGTCGTTGAGGAGCGAGATGTACCAGGCGCTCGTCTTCTTCGCGGCCGGGTGAACGTTGAAGACCACCGCGTTGCCCGCGGAGATCATCCCGATGCCATTGTTGATGATGGTCTCGGTTGGGTTGGTGCACGGGGTGATCGAGGTGATGACGCCGAACGGCGCGCGCTCGAGCAACATCAACCCATCGTCACCGCTGTACGCTTCCGCCTTGAGAAACTCTGGCCCCGGCGTCTTTGTGATCGCGACGCGGTTCTTGATCAGCTTGTCTTCGACCCGACCCAGGTTCGTCTCGTCGACCGCGCGGTGGCACATCTCATCGAGGTGCGCGAGCGCGACCTTCCGCATGTTCGCGACCACGTCGTAGCGGGTCTGCAGCGGCATCGCGTCAAACATCTCGAAGTTCTCGCGCGCGGTCTGAACGGCCACGTCGAGATCATCGTGCACGCCCGCCCCACGTTGACCGTGGACGGCCGGAGCGCGATAGCTCCGAGAACCCGAGCCGTGAGAACTCGCGGAACCACGAGGCGCCACGACGCGCGGAGGCACAACCAGCGAGCGGTTGGGGGCGAGGTCTTGCCGCACCCTCCCCACCACTGCTTCTACGATCGCCTCAAGGGTCGCGTCATCGAACTGTCCACTGCGCGCCATGGTCTACCTACTCCGACTCGAACTTGGTGTACGTAGCGTCTCCGCGGACCGCGACCTGGTCGACGATCGCCATCACGACGGCGTCGACTGGGCGCTTGTCGGTGACCTTCGTCTGCCGCGCACTGGAGCCCGAGGCGTAGAGCACCACCTCGCCCACGCCCGCACCGATCGCGTCGGCCGCGACCAGCGTTGCGCCGCTCTCGTCCGCCTGACCGTCCAGGCCGCACTGCTTCACGAGAAGCAGCTTGAGGCCTTGGATGGTCGGCTCTTTTTGCGACGCCACCACGGTGCCGATCACGCGCGCGAGGTACACGCGTTACTTGACCTGGTCGGCGCGTCCGAGCGGAAGCGCGAGATCGATGTTCGCGTGCGGACGCGGGATCACGTGCACGCTCACGAGCTCGCCCACGCGCTCTGCGGCGCGCTGGCCGGCTTCCGTCGCCGCCTTCACCGCCGCGACATCGCCGCGCACGATCGCGGTGACGAAACCACCACCGGTCTTTTCGTAGCCGACAAGCTCAACGCGAGCCGCCTTCACCATTGCGTCCGAAGCTTCGACCATCGCCACGAAGCCGCGTGTTTCGATCAATCCGAGTGCGTCTGCCATGTGTCTCTCTTGTTTCCTGCGCGTTGTGCGCCTGCGCGTGATCGCGCGAAAAGGGTTGGGTGCGCGAACCGTCCGCGCAACGTAAAGCTGGCCTGCGCCAGCAAAGGATTAGCGGTTGAGGTTGACGTCCACCTGGCGGCCCGTGATGGAATCGATCGCGGCGCGCGCGGCATCTGCGGCGGCGTCGATCTCGTCTTCCGGACCGCTCATGTAGAGGCGACCAAAGGCGCCGTATGGGCGGATGTTGTTCAGGAAGACGCGCGCGGCCTTCTCGGCCTCGTTCGCGGCGAACGCGATGTACCCGGCCGGATCAGTCTCCATCAAGAAGAGCGACTGGCCAGGAAGGATCATCATGCCGGCGCTGTTTCGGTTGATGATCTGTGCCTGGTACGGCTCGACCGACCGAATGATCTGGTGGGTCACGACGTTGGGCTTCATGCGCTCGGTCTCGCCGACGCCCAAGCCCTCAAGGATCGCTTTGCCGGCGTCCATGACTTGGCCTTTGTCGTCGTGGTGGATCTCAAGCAGGCCAAACGCCCGCTCAACCACCTGGACAGCGGGAGCAACATCGGTCGCCTTGAGCGCGACATCCGTCAGCCGGTTGATGGCGATTCCCGGGGCGATCTCCACCCAAAGCGAAGCCTGTCCTGGAACGGGAAGAAAGCCTCGCGCGGTCTTGCCAATATAAGAGGCGAGCTGCGGCTGGAGGCTATCGAGGAACGCAAAAGTTCGAAGCGTGACCATCGGCGCGGGACGCTAGCACCGGGACCCACTTTGCGGAACCCGCTAAATGGCGGAGCCTCGGCTTCGGCTCGATCCCTTGGAGAAGAGCGCTATGCTCGCCGGGCCGTGGCCCATGCCGAGTCCATGCCCCCTCCCATTCCGCTCGGGACCACCGTGGCCGGACGCTACAAGCTGGTCCGGCACGTCGGTGGTGGCGGCATGGGGTTTGTCTACGAAGCAGAGCATCTCGCGCTCGGCCGTTCCTTTGCGCTCAAGGTCCTCCGCGTGCCGGCAGATAACGCGGAGCTGGTGCAGCGCTTTGAGCGAGAGGCGCGCGCATTGGCTCGGCTCTCGACGCCGCGGGTCGCACAGGTCACCGACTTTGGGGTCGAGCCGCACATCGGTCCGTTCTACGTCATGGAACTGGTCGATGGGGAGTCGCTCCAGCAGCGCCTCGACCGTGAAGAGAAACTGGAGCTTGAGGAAGCGGTTGACGTCGCGGCGGACCTCTACGAAGCGATCGCCGACGCGCACGACGAAGGGATCGTGCACCGCGATCTCAAGCCCGGGAACATCGGCATGCCGCGACGGGGCGTGGTCAAGGTCAAGCTGCTCGACTTTGGGCTCGCCGCGAGCATTGATGATGCGTTTCTCACGCGCATCACGCAGAGCCACCAAGTGCTCGGCTCGCTCCCCTACATCGCCCCGGAACAGTTCAAGGGTGCACGTCCGGATGCGCGCCAGGACATCTGGGCATGCGGCGTCGTCTTCTACGAGCTCCTGACCGGGAAGCTGCCTTTCACCGCGCCATCCACCGCCGCGCTGATGCACGCGATCCTGACCGCGCCGGTCCCGCGGATTCATGAAGTGCCGGAGCCGCTCACCGCGTTGCTCGACGAGCTGCTCGACAAAGACCCGATGCGCCGCTTGTCAGACGCCCGGCTGATCGCGCGAAAGATCCGCGCGCTCAACATTCGCTCCGCGGCGACGCTCGAGTCACCTTCCATGATCCCGCCCACGCAGGCCACGCCCGCGATCCCGAACACCCACGAGTCTCCGGCGAGCGCGCCGCCCACGCGCGCTTCCGTCACGCCGGCGACGACCGCACCTTCGACGCCGATCTCGAAGCGCCCCCCCGCGCCCGCCGCCCATGATCCGATGCAAGCGGTCGCTGTTGCCGCAGACGATCGCGGCTACTCCCCATCGCGCGTCGCGGTGCAGCGCGCGATCGACACGCCGCGGATCCCGACCTCGACTCCGAGCGATCCTCCGCGCGGGATCCCGCTCACCCTGGCCTTCGCCGTGTTCGCACTTGGCGCGCTCTCTCTGATCGCTGCGGGGGCGGTGTACTTCGCGCGAGACGAAGCCCCGACCTCACCGGTGGTCGCTCCCGTTCCGATCGCCAGTCCCGCGCTTGAGCCGAAGGACCCGCGAGATCCGCCCGAAGTGGACGCGCCGGAACCGCCGGACCCCAACACCGAGATCAACCTGGATGAGGTCACAGGAGACGACTACGTCCCGCCGTCGGAGCGCCCGCGCACCCGTCGACCGAATATGCGCCGAGCCTCCATGGCCATCGATCCGGATGACCAAGATGTGTTCGACGAGCCGGTCGCGATACCGGCGGAGGGACCGACCGATTCCCCCGATCCGCCGACCATGGCTGCCCCGACCATGTCGGAATCGAGCACCGATGAGCCTCGTGAGCCCGCCCGCCCCGCCGACTCCGTCATGGACCTGACCCGACCCACCATGATGTCGACCGCATGGGACGGCGAACCCGTCCCCTTTTGATCTCGTCTTTCGATTTCCGATAGGCTCTGCGCCAGTGAACCTCCGCGGCGTACTCACGGCCCTTCTTCTGTTGGCGGCCTCCCTCTGCTCGACCGCGACGACGCACGCGCAGGACGAGGCCGTGCTCGACGCGCGGGCCTACTTCGAAGCAGGCCTTCGCGCACTTGAAGCCGAGGACTACCCGCAAGCGGCTCAGCTCTTTCAGAGCAGCTATGCGCAGAGCCCGCGGACCTCGACCTTGTGTAACCTCGCGTTGACCTTTGACCGCTGGGGCGATCATCGCGCGCAAGCGATTCAGGCCTACGACCGCTGCGCGCTGGAAGACGAGAGCGGACGGTTTCGCGCACACGCCACGGATCGCGCGGCGGCTCTTCGCGCGGAGCTCGAGGCGAGCCCGACGATCGGTCCCGCGGAAGAAGGCTCATCGTCCGAAGCGTGGGAGCGGCCAGAAGACGGGACGCCGACGGGGCGCATTGATGTCGACGCGCCGGAAGGTGCACCCGCCCCGGAGGCGCCTTCCGAACCACGCCCGCTCCTTTACCTCGGGATCGCGGCTGTCGTCGTCGGTGCCGGAGCGCTCACCGCGGGAGTCGTCCTCCACCTCGGCGTGAACCGCGACGACGAGTATCTGCAGATGACCTACCCCGACATGCGCATCCCGCCGGGACCTGACGCGGACCTTCTGGAAGACGCGGAGACCCGCCGGACGTTTTCCATCGTTGCCTACGCCGCCGGCGGCCTCCTCATGGCGGCGGGGGCCATCTTCATCGGTCTGGACCTCGCGGGTTCCAAAGCGCAGCTCACGCTTTCGCCCACACGCGGCGGTGTCTTCGCGAACGCGCGCGTCACCTTCTAGCCATGACGCTCAAGGAACGGGTTCGCGACGCGCTCAACGCCCAAGGGCGCGCGCGCGAGCCGGCGATGGATGCGCTCTGCCGCGCCGTCAAAGCCTGCGACAACGGTGACGATGACGCGGAGCTCACGCCGGTCGAAGAAGCGCTCCCCACCCTCGCCCAGGCGCTGCTGAGCGAGGAAGGCACGATCGCGGGCTGCGCGATCAGCATCTTCCGGCGCGTGCGCGTTTCTGCCGAGACGCTCTCGACCTTGCTCACGCTTCAACGGGCGACCCCAAACCCCCTCCTCGTCGAAGCGATCGGTCACATCGATCGCGCGCTCTTCAGCGACGAGGTTGAGACCACGCTCCGGCGCGCCTTACGAGACCCGAACACCGCGTTCGCCGCGACCCGAGCGCTCTACTTCAAAGAAGACACCATCGGGGACGTCGAAACCGTTCACGCGCTCACCGAAGCGCGTGAGCATGGATGGCGCGTCAACGAAGGAGCTGTTCTCGTGCTGACGCGCATCGCGAATGGTCACGCGTTCAGCGCGGTCGCCAAGGAGGCGCTCGATCTCTGACCCCTTCCGCTCGTGCTTCGAAGAACGCGCGCGACGGGTGCGCGTCCGGGAAGAGCTCCCCACGTAGCGACGCAGACGGCGAGCCGATGATCAAATCTCCGCGTGGGGATGCTGATGGAGAACTTCCGTAGCTCGGGCCGCACATCGGAACACTAAAGCGTGATTCGAAAGAGGTGGGAGTGATTCGTGCTGAGGTGGATTCAGACCCGCCATCCTCGAACCGAGGAATAGCGAGGAATAGCGAGCGATGGCGAGCGTGAGCGGATGGGCGGAGACGGCCGACCCCGGGCGGCGAAGCGCGCGCACCTATTTCGAATCGCGCTCGAGGGACACTCGCTTCTCGCCCAGAGACACTCTCTTCGAGGTCAGACGCGACCCGCGAGCACCACGCCCCACATCGAGAGCAACACCACCCAGCTCGTCATGTAGGCGACCATCCGCGGGCGCAGCTTATTGCGTCCGATGTGGATCAGCGCGTGCGCGACGCGAAGCGCGACGTAGGTCCACGCGAGACCCGCGAGCAGCGCCGACTGCTGCTCACTGAACATCGCCGCGAGGCAAACGACGTAGAAGAGAACGGGCGTCTCGAACAGGTTCGTGAAGTGCCGCGAGAGCTGCACCGCGCGCCGCGATTCTTCGCCTCCTTGGTACGTCTTGAAGTAGGCCGCGCGCACCTCGCCTTGAACCACCGAGCGAACGCGGGTGAGGAAGAGCGTGAGCATGACGGCGAAGGTGAGCAGCGCCATGGCGAACAACGGATAGACGAGGTCGAACATCGTGATCGAGCGTAGACGCCAGACCGGTTGGCGGAAATGACAATGAACGACTATAATCCGCCACAGTGATTCGGCGTATCATTTCAGTCGTTTACCCTGGTTTTGAGTGGATCGGTGTCGCCGGCCCCATCAGCGTATTCTCGACCGCCAACACGCTCCTTGAGCGGCCCGCGTACGAGCTAATCGTCGCGTCGGCGACTGGCGGAATGGTGCCCTGTCGCGCGGGGCTCGCTGTCTCCTCTGCGCGTTTCGACGAGCTAATCCTGGGACCGCGCGACACCGTCCTCGTCACCGGCGGCCACACAGAAGAGCTGCGGTCCGCGATGGCCGACCACGACGTCAAAGCGTTCATGCGGACGGCGTCGACCTCGGTCGATCGTTACGGTTCGGTGTGCACGGGGACGTTCGTTTTAGCCGCCGCCGGACTGCTCAATACCAAACGCTGCGCGACGCACTGGGAGGCGGTGTCACAGCTCGAGAAATTCGTCCCCGGTGCCCTCGTCGACCCCGAAGCGATCTACGTTCAGGACGGCAACCTGTGGACCTCGGCCGGGGCGATGTCTGGCGTGGACATGGCGCTCTCGATGCTGGAGCTCGACTACGGCTCCCACCACATGGGTCGCGTGGCGAAACGGCTCGTCCTGTACTCGCGGCGCCCGGGGCATCAGTCTCAGTTCAGCGCGCTCCTGCACGCGCAGTCGGTCCGCGATGGCGCCTTCGCGCCGCTCCTCGACTGGCTGGGCACTCGCCTCGACCAAACGACGAAGGTACGCGACATGGCCGCTCGGCTCGCGATGTCGGAGCGGACGTTCTACCGGCGCTTCACCAAGAGCGTCGGCATCTCGCCTTCCAAGTTTCTGGAGATGCTCCGCCTCGACCGCGCCAAGGATCTCCTCGAGAGCGGGCAGAGCGTGAAGGAGGTCGCGCCCGCGGTGGGCTTCCGCTCGCAGGCCGCTTTTCGCGCTGGCTTCAAGTCCCGCTTCGGGACGACCCCTTCGCATCACGCGAAGATGTTCCGAGCGGAACCGCGAGCCGCGGGGTCACGTCGCTGACCGTGCTTCGCTATCGCGCGATACCAAATCTCTCTTTCACGAACGACGCGACCTCGCGGCGGGTCACCCCCCGAACCGCCCACGCGACCAGCGCCGTCAACAACGGGAGCAGCGCCACCCCGCTAAACCCAAGCGGTACGCCTTCCCAAAACGTTCCGGGTCGCTCCCGACTCAGCAGCGCGATGGGAAGGATGAAAAGCGTCGCGGAGATCAGGGCCACTCCGAGGCCGAGCGTGATCGCTCCGCGCAACCCACCCGCACCGTGCGGCCGTTCCTCGATCATGACGGGCGCGGGGAGACCCATGCCAGCGGCTACGGTCTTCGCCAACTCGAAGGCCGCTCTCTGCTCGGGGTACTGCCAAAGCTGCACGACGTGATCGCGCATCACGACGTAGACGAGGTAGACCGAGCGCTGCGTGTTTTTCTTCCCGACCTCAACCGCGACGACGTCCGCGAGTGGACAGACCTCACCATCCACGACGACCACGCGCTCGGCGCTCCGGTAGCCCTTCCCTCCCTTCTTTACGATCAGCTCACGCTTCAGCGCGGACATCGGGCCCGCGAAAGAGCGGCGCGAGATCCACGTGATGCTGCAAATGAAGAGCAGAAACGAGCCCACGGTGAGCAACACGAGCGACGCGATGATCCAGCCCGCGTGGGTCTCCTGGCTCATCGCCGCGCACCCCACGCCAGCGGTGCTGAGCGCGATCCCCACCGCGAGGAGCCAGTCGAAGCGCAAACGGACCGAGAGCGAATCCGACTGCGATGTCACGCGGAGAAGAGGCACAGGAAAGCGTACCCCATGCGACCGTGCGCTCGGGTGAGCGTCTACCGGTCGCGATCGTGTGGGTACGCCGCGATGACCGCCTGCACCGCTTCGCTGTAGAGCTGCGGGTCGACCTCGCGAAAGGGCATCGGTTCACCGCCGTCGCGGGTCCCGTCCCATGGGTGGAACGAGAGCCGGGCGATGCCGTGCTCCGTGTCGATCCCGACCAACGCGATGGCGCCAAGCTCGGGAGCGAGCAAGGTGAAGGCGTAGCTCGCGTGTCCGTTGTCTTCGTGTCGCGCGTAGCCGGCGCGCTTGAGGATCCCGACGACGGTGTCGTTTTGGGTCTTGGCCCAGCCGCCCACGTCGACCGGCTCGACCTCCTTGCTCGCGCCGTTCTTGGGACGGTGCCGCGGTCGGGCGAGCTGCGGATGGTCCGGATGGATCGCGCGCCAGGCGACGAGGTCCTCCTCAGAGAGGCGAACCGGGTGGAGCAAGCGATGACGAGTCGCGGGTTGAATCGCGTTCCCCTCAACATCACGCAGCGCACCATCACGAATGGAACCGCGCGTCTCGCGGTCCACGCTCTCCCATATCGTCCCCGCGAACTCCGCGCTCGCGATCATCTGCAAGAGCTCGTCGGCGGTGGCCGTACGTCCAGTGCGAAGCGCCTGCTTGAGCGCGCGCGCGACGCCCTGGCTTCCGCTCTTGGCTCCGTCCTTGAGCTTCTTCCATGTCGCCTTGGCCGCCGCGAACTGAGTCGCGTCATCGCTCTTGCGTTTGCGCAAGCTCTTCACGCGCTGGTCGCCCTCGAAGAGCGCGACCTTGCCGTCGACACGCTTCACCGTGAGCGTGCGTCCGCCGAGCTCAAACGTCGGGAGCGCGCCTCCCCCTGCGAACGTCCACGCGCGGGTGGTCGGCAAGACCTCTTCCGTGGCTGGCGCGATCTCGACCACCGCCTTGGGCTTCGCGGCGCGTTCCTCCGGCGCTTCTCCCGCGACCCCGAAGACGCGAATCACGGAGTCGGCCCCCAACGCGAAGAGCAGTCCACCCCGCGCGCAGAGCGACTTGGTCGCTACGCGCGTCACGAGCGTCGCGACGTGTTCCCCGCTCGTCGTCTCGTAGGCATCGAGACCGCTCGCGTGACTCACGAACAAGAGCGAGTCGTCTTCGCAAAACGCGAAGCATCGCTCGTGATCGATGGCGAGATCGATGGTGCACGTGCTCTCGCCGCGGAGGTGGAGGGTCGCGCTCTCCTTGGTTCGGGTTTCGTACGCGACCGTGGCGCCGCTCGACCCGAGCGCGATCGCGACCGCGCCCTTGATCGTCTCCTGCACCGCGGCCTTCTTCGTCAGATCGTAGAGCGTCGCCTTCCCGTCTTTGCGCGGGGAACCAACGATCGCGAGGGTGCCGCCATCTCGACTCAGGTCGAAACGCCACGGGTAACCCTTCACCTTCGCCGCCGCGCGCTTCTTTCCAATCTCGTAGACGCCGACCCAACCGTTGTCGTTCAGGTTGTACGCCGCGTGCGCGTAGAAGCGCCCCGCGAAACCAAGCGTGCCGCGTGACCAAGGCATGCACTTGTGAACCGGCTCCGGCGTCCCGGAGGCGAACGTACCGATGTGCATGGTGCGCGGCTTGAGGTTCGTTCCCACAGTCAGCAAGACGTGCTCGCCGTCGTCGCTCACCGTGAAGCCCTGCATCCCTTCGTCTGGCGTGATCGTTCGGACCGTCTGGGTCGTTCGGTCCAGCAGCAGACCGGCTCCGTTTTGGAACGGGGACTTGACCGAGAGCCGCGTACCGTCGTCGCTCACGCGGAGGCCGTCGAGACTGCTCCGGTGCCCGTCGCGCGTCGCCTTGCCGCCTGCTGAAGTCACGATCAGCTCCCCGCTCGCGGGAGCGTAGGTCGCGGTATGGGACGCGTTCACCGCGGGCGCGACGGACGTCGGCATCGAGCCATAGAACGACTCGCCGTGAGGATGGGCGGTTCGCTTGAAGGACTCCGGGTCGAAGTCGTAATGCCCGCCGAAGTTGTCCGCGCCGACGATGCGCCCCGACGCAACGGTGAGCCCACCGAGGCCACGCATGAAGCCCGCGAGGTGCTTGCCCTCCCCGTCATAGACGGATCCTTCCTTCACGAATCGATCGTCGGAGAGGAAGGTCACGTCCCGTACCCCGACCGGGCGTTGCTCGGTTCGCCGCCCGTCCTTGTCGGTCACCTGGACCTGCCGCGACACGATCGCACCATCACGCCAAATAGGACCGTCGCGCGACTCCCAACGCGCGACGAGCGTACCCGACGGCGAGATCGCGACCATCGCGTTCTCCTGGCGTTCCGGACCAAAGAAGGTGGTCCGCTCGCAGACCAGCGTCTGCTGAATCGCGCCGGAGGCATCCAGGACGTGCACCCCGTTGTCCGTCGGAACCACGATGTGGGATCCGCTCGGGGTCGCGGCGGCTGAGAAGTAGCCGCCCCGCGATGAACCGATGCGTCGGTCCGATTGATACAGGACCTTCGGCTCCTCGCCGAAGCGACCGAGCGCGATCTCGTTCGCGCGCATCACTAAGACGCGATCGTCGGCGAGCACTTGAACCCCGCGAACCCCGGTGCCCAGCGTCCAGGAATCCAGCGTCTCGAGCGAGCTCGGATCGATGCGCTCCAGCGCTCCGCTCACGAGCGCGAGAAGCTCCCCGCTGGAGAGAAACGCGAGCGCGTCAATCGTCCCGCGAAACATCCGGCCCACCTCCGTGATCGCGTCTGCGCGCGAACCTCGAGGGGCGCCGCACGGGGCGATGGGGGTCAGGTAGAACGCGCCCGGTTCGCTCGTCGTGAGGGTCATGCGCGGACGTTATCGAAACTTGAACGCGATCGAAACGCGCCAAGAGCTCAAACGCCGTCCCCGCGACTCGGCCAAGCAGATAGGCGCTACTCGCGAAGAAGCCGGAGCAACAGTTCGCTGACGTCGCTGACGGTAGGCTCGCGCAAACAATCCGCGATTCCGTGCGCGACGCCTCCGGGAACGGGGAGCGAGCCGTCCCACGGCAGACAACCGCCTGCACGAAGCGTGGCCGCATCCACGACGCGTAACGCGACCCTGCTGCTCGCGTCCGCGAGGCGCGTTGCCTGACTCTCGGGCACCAACGGATCAAACGGATCCGCGGCGTAGATCAAGAGCAGCTCGCTCTCGATCGCGCAGGCGTACGAAAGCGGCGAGGCGTGAACACATCGGTCGCAGTCCGCACCCAGCGAGCACGCCTCAACCGGCTGCTCACACGCCCCCGCATAGTCTCGCGCCGCTCCGCTCGCGATCGAACGCGCCGCCATGTCTGGCATGTCGGACGGCCCCGAGTACGAGATCACGCCGAGCACGTTCGGGAGATCGCCGCACTCCCCGCGAAGCGCAGGGTCCGCCTCAGGCGTGGTCGCCGCCGCGGCCATCAACGCGAGATGACCGCCCGCGGACGTCCCGATCATCACGACGTCGTCCGCCACGATCCCAAACTCGTCTGCGTTCGACTTCAACCAACCGAGCGCGCACGACACGTCACCCACGCTATTCGGGAACGCGCCGCCTTCGCGAACGAGTCGGTACTCCACGTTGAACGTGGGCACACCAAAGAGCAGCGCGACTGCTTCCGCGTACCCCGCCATGTTCGCGCGGCGGTTGCTGCAATCGTTCCAGCCGCCGCCGTGCACCGTCACCACGACGCCACGCGCGGCCGTCGCGCCCTCGGGCAAAAAGAGATCCCCCACCAGCGCGCGTTCGCCGCGGGTTCCATAGTGAAGGTTGCGCACGACCCGAACTCCGCTCCCCAACACCTCCATGACGCGGTCGGGCGGCGTCGCGCCCGGGCTCCCGCTGGGGCAATCCGCAAGCTCGGGCGGCGGAGGCCAGTCGGCGGAACAAAGCGGGCTCCCCGAATCGACCGACGTGTCGGTGCTCGTGTCCTCCTCTGCGTCTGCGCGGGTGTCCGCGCTGCTGTCGCTGCGCGAGGAGTCGACCCCGACATCGTCCGGCTCGTCATCGCCTCCGCAAGCGACCAGACACACGAGCGCGATGGAGAGCAGGCGCGACACGCTTCAGCATGCCACAGCGGAGCCGCATCGGTTCGTCGCGTGCTCGAGCGCGCTACTTCCCTCGCGCGACCACGGCGTACACCGCGCTCTCTTCCAGACAAACATCCAGCAAGGCGTCGCCGACCGCGTACGTCACCACGCCGGAACCGTTCTCCACGCTGTTCTCGTGCTCCGGCAAACGGACCTCCGCGACGTCCCAAGAGAGACCGTGCGGGAGCGCGGCGGTAAAGCCATCGCGGATGAACTGGATCGCGACACACTGTCCGCCGCCGAAGTCGAGCTGAACCCCGTGCGAATCCACGAGGTCGGCTTCGCCGTCGCCATCGTCGTCGAGCGAGAGCGCTCCCGCTTGACCCAACGCGCTCAGGACGTCGGCGAGCGCGGGGTCGCTCGATGACAGACCCAAGAGCGCGACCCATTCGTCTCCGTTCATGGGGATAGCCTCTCTTGAAGTGCTGAAATGGTATCGATCGAAGTCATGGGCAGCATTCGCTCGACCACGGCCATAGCAACTGTCTCATCGCTCGATTTGCTCGCGGGTAAGTAGACTCACTCGACGCCAGGCCGATCGCACGAGGCTCTGCGCCAGACGCCGGGTAATAAAACGTATCGAACAGGTGATCCCATATCACGAGAGCCCTGCCAAAGTTGTGCATGCCCTCTTCAACCACTGCAGAGTGGTGCCACCTGTGCAACTCGTTGGTATTGAACAGATACTTGATAAGTCCGAAGTCAAAACGAACGTTTGAATGCTGAAACAGCAACACCGGCATGGTCAACCCCGTGTAACCGAGAATCGCTTTCCCCGAAATACCCAGCGCGAAAACCGGCGCGAACATAAACAAATAGTTGATGATGTGGTTGATGGGATGAAAACGAAAATTGTTAACCGTGTACAGCCTATCTGCGCTGTGATGCATCGCGTGCAGTGACCAAAGCGGTTTGAAGCTGTGGTGCGCCCAGTGGCTGAGCCAAGCTCCCAGTTCGATCAAGAGCGCAGCTGCGAAAATCTCGAGCCAAAGGGGGAGCCCAGAAACGACGGTCGCTTCAGGCAAGAGAGCCAGGATGACAAACGGAGACAGCCACTTCAGCGCGCCATCGACAATACCAAACACAAAAACCAAGCTCCCGACATCGCCCAGAACGTCACCTCTCCCGCGGTTCCATTCATGATGCAGGGGGAAGACTCGCTCCAGTGTTAGCGACAGTCCGATCAACGCTACCGTCGCGATAGTCAAATAGAGCTCCTGCGAGCTATCTCCAAGCGTCGCAACATAGATCGCGCCCATCGTGGCGGTCGACAAAACCAAAAGCGCTGAAGACAGTCCTTTCGCAATCACTGCTCAACCTCACTTCGACCATCAGACTCTGCAGAGCAACACAGCTTCATCAATCCGGATGCGATCTGAGTCAGCGCCTCCAGGTTGAGCGAAGTAATTGTACTTTGTCCGCGCGCCTCTCTCTTGATCACGCCGCCCTTCTCCATCTCTCGCAGGTGGTGAGACAGCGTCGAAGGAGCGAGTCCGGTCTCGCGTGATAGGCGACGCGCTTTGAGACCCGTTGGATGATGTGCCAACAAACACTTAAAGACGTCCACCCTCGAACGGTGAGCGAGGGCTGAGAACGTGGCCGCGGTGCGCTGGGAATCCATCGTGCGAATAAACTAGTTTATTAGTTGTACCAGGTCAAGCGTGTGACCACGGTCTCGACGTTGGTGGGCCAGGTCGCTATTCACGATCCGCGAGCGCGCCGAAGACGGGCGGACGTCGCGTTGAGGCGACTAGCGGATGAAAGACAAAACGATGACGGAACCACGAACACGAGCCGCTCACCCGCGCCTCGCACTGGGGCTCGCGCTCTTCCTCATCGCCTGCGGCGGCACCACGTCGGTTCAAGAGCCAGCGACGGGAGCGATCGACGAGGGGGTCCGGGACGAACCACGCGAGACGGCGCCCGGCGAAGCGAACACAGACCCGGAGCTCAACCTTGGGCTCCTCTCGACGCCGCCTCCGCCCCGTCGCGGGCCACGCATCGCGAGCTGCACCGCGCCGAGTCGCGCCCCCGCCGTCGTCCCGCGTCCGCTTGAAGGAGACATCGGAACCGCGCACCCAATGTGGCTTCGCGCCGCCGCGCCAGACGGGAGCTACGTCGCGGCATGTCAGGCGCGGGAAGACACGTCGGGAGACCGCATCATCGAGGTTCGCTTCGGCCGCCACGGGGAACCGCTCGACTCCACCGACACCCCGCAGCTCTACCTGATGAGCGCGAGCAACATGACGGGCCTCGCGATCGACGAGCTCATGACCGCAGATGAGCGCGGCCACCGAGTCGTGTACCGGGTCGGAAACGACGTGCACGTATTGGACACGCACGCCGAGCGCGACGCGATCCTCTTCAGCGGTTCAGACGCCCAGTCTGCACGCATGGCGTCGATGACCGCGGACGGTGAGCGTCTCGTGTATGTCCGCGCCGAGGGCGAGCGCGAGCAGGTGGTCTTGCGCAACATAAGCGATGGCGCGGAACGGGTCGTGGAGTTCGAAGGGCGCGTCTGGCGCGCCGAGCTCTCGAAAGGCGGGCACTGGTTGACCGCGTCCGTCGTTCGCGCCGACACGAACGGCGACGGAGTCCTGAGCCTCCCTCGCCGCCAAACCTCCGCCGCCGATGGACCTTGCCGCGGCCCTGCGATCGCCTCACAGGCGACCGGCCATGGAGGAGACGGACACGTGATCGAGCAGGTCCGCCTTTGCGACGGCGCGCGCTTCACCGAAACGACTATCGCGCGCACGCGCACCGGGCTCCTCGTCAAACGCGAGGACGAAGGGCTCGTCTGGATCCACAGCGAAGGCGGGGAGACCCGGCTCGTGCCCACCGCGTGCACGAACCCGCGCGTGTTGGAGGTCGACGTGGAGGCCCGCGGCGTGAAGGTATTCTGCGGGGCGGACGAGCGAGGCGTGATCATGCTCTATCGACCCGGCCGCGCGGCGCTCGTGCAGCCCATGGGAACCGTTCTCGATTTCGGAGACCCTCCGTCCATCGTCGACGAGGCGTCGGACTCGCGGCCGCCGCGGCGTACGCTTCACGCGGAAGGCGAGTCGCCTCCAAACATCATCGACTCCGCAGATGGTTCCCACGAAGTGGTCCTGAACTCGCGCAGCTATGTGCGTCACACCTGGGGCTCGATCGTCGTGCTTCGCGCGCGACGCGACCTGACGCCGTTCGGGCCGACCGTCGTGATCGAGCAAAGCGGTCCGAACGGCGCGCACGTCTTGGGATGGCTCCCGCAGACGCCGAACGCGGTTCTCCCGAACGGGCACTCGCTCGTCGCGGTGCCGCAGAGGAGACCCCCCGTCGGAATCGGAGACGGGCCCATCGCGCCCCAAGGACCGATGCGCTGGGTCCGGCCAGGACCGGCCGGCGAGTGAGCCGGAGGCGACGAACATGAAGACAGAACAGCTCCCCGGTGAGACGCCCATCAAGAGCGGACCGGCGAACCTGCAGCGCGGCGCGGAGACCGTGGGCGGCAAGCTCTACCTCACCACGCATCGCTTGGTCTTTGAGTCGCACGCGTTCAACCTTCAGACCGGCGCCACGATCATTCCGCTTCAAGAGATCTCGGGGACGACCCCGTCCTGGACGAAGTTCTTGAACCTCATCCCGATCGCGCCCAACTCGCTCTCCGTGTCGACGACCCGCGGCGAACAGCGATTCGTGCTCTTCGGTCGAATGTCCTGGAAGGCCGCCATCGACGCGCAGCGACCTACGGTGTGACCTCGGCCATCAGACGGCCTCCCTCGCACCACCAGAGCAACGCCGCCCCGCCGAAGAGCGCACGCAAACGCGCCTGAACGTCATCTGTTCGGCGTGTCGTCTCGAACGCGGCGAACAAGACATTGACCCATTCGCGCAGCGTCTCGTCATCGAACCCCGACTCCGCGAGCGCGGCGGAGATGGGAAGAACGGTGAGACAGACACGTGCTCCGCGATCCATTCCGACGGCCTCGCTCCGGCGCTGGACGTGTCCGATGACTCGCCCCGTCTCGACCCACGCGTCCGCCACGAGTGTGTCGGCATCCGTGACCGACTCCGCATGCTCAAGGAGCCGCTCCCACCACGCCATCATCGCGTCCGCGATGGCCGGCGGTGAGGCGTCGCGCAGGAAGTAGGTGTCGGGTGCCTTCGCGGACCACCCTCCTCGGCCAACAGCTTCCACGAGCCGCGTTTTTCTGTTCACGACCTGGCTCCCTCGCCCGTAACGATCGAAAAGCCAACCCAGCCAAACGCGAACGTGCCACCACCGAAGAGCGCGATTCCCAGATACACCATGAGCATTGCCGGGCCGTCGCTCGTCCAGTTGTTCTGGGCACCCACCCAGAAACAAAACGCCGTCACGACCGCAGATGCCAACGACAGAAGTCCGAAAAAAAGTACACCGAGCAGCTTCATCATCGACTGGTCTTGAACCTCTCGCGAAGGTATCAGAGCGAATCGCGCGACGGTAACGCGGGCGCGGTTCGTAACGCGTCGCTCGGCCCCGGCCCGCTCAAGCTCCTGAGGAAGGCGACCAGGTCGGACTGCTCGTCTCCGGTAAGGTCCAACGGGGAGAGCTCGGACTCGCCCGCAAAACCTGCGGTCGACCCCCCATCGCTGAAGAACGCGACCACCGAGGTGAGCCCGAGGTACTTGCCGTTGTGCATGTAGCTCGGCCGCTGATCGACGCAGCGCAGGCTCGGCGTCCGAAACGCGCCGAGCACTCGCGCGCGATCGGCCTCGTCATACTCGTCGAGCCGGCCGTCGTCGCCGTCGCTGAAGGAACCGCGAACGTTGAGCTCATCATCGAGCGCTCTCAAGATTCCCTCGGCGGCGCCGTCGTCTTCGCCCACCTCCAGCGTAAACGCGACCGTGGCGCCCGCGACGCCCACGTTGTGAAAGCGCTCGTCGGTCAGCATCGGGCCGCTGTGGCATGAAACGCAGCCAGCTTTGCCCACGAAGAGCGCCGCGCCGCGGATCTCGGCTGGCGTGAGCGCGCCGTCATCGCCGCCGAGCCAGGCATCAAAGCGCGTTTCCCCACAAAACAAGAGTCGCTCATAGGCGTGAATCGCTTTTCCGAAGTTCACCACCACGCGTGTGACGTCATCGTTGTAGGGCTTTTCGCAAGCGTAGAGCGGGTCTGAGAGCGGGTCCGCGAGCGGCGTCGTGCAACCCGCTTGCTCGGCCGTCAGTGAATCAAACGCAGAAAGATCCGGAAGCGGCCCAAACACGGCTTCG